>NZ_SJPI01000001.1:2789405-3389405 GCF_007859865.1 Rubripirellula amarantea
AACAGCTGGATAGCCTTGGTGCTAGAAGTCCATTTTGAAAAAGCCGCTTGCCAAGAAGTCGCAAAACGACAAATTGAAGTTCGCGGCTGGGGAATCGAGCACTTCCAATGGCCGGCTGCCGTTGCACTCGCGACAAAGTCATTCTCGTGAGGCGACGCTGGTCGTTGAACGGTCCGAGTTAGCTCAGATTGCCAATCAATCGCATCAGCTTGGGCACGAATGATCGAAGCGCGCGACTTCGATGACTGATGGCTCGCTTGACGGTTAAGTCCAATTCGCCAAACGTGCGATGGTATTCCGGAATCACGAACAGAGGATCGTAGCCGAATCCGGCTTTCCCCGATCTGGAGGTTGCGATCACGCCGCCACAGGTTCCGTGTTCTTCCAGGCGAATGTTTCCGTCTGGATCGGACAAGCACAGATAGCAGTTGAACTTCGCCGTCCGTTTTTCAGCGGGCACGTTCTCTAGTTCGGCGAGAAGTTTGTCGTTGTTGGCTTCGTCATCACCGTGCGTTCCCGCATAGCGAGCCGAGTAGATTCCGGGATCGCCCTTGAGAGCGTCGACCGTCAGTCCGCTGTCCTCGGCCAACACCCAGCGGCCCAAATGTTTGGCTTGCTCGGTCGCTTTGAGTGCGGCATTCTCGGTGAATGTTGCTCCGGTTTCCTCGACATCAAGCGATTCGGGAATCTCCGCTAGCGTGGTCAGGCTGATGTGTCGCTCAGGCAACAGCAAACGCAGTTCGACCAGCTTTTTCTGATTGTTGGTTCCCAGGACGAGATCAAACATAAAGTTATCGCAATCCGAACGCGGCACCGTAGAGGCTGCGTTTGGTTTTCTTGGGAACGGCGATGGGTGTGGGTTCGACATCGAAAGGAATCAGTCCCACATTTTTGCTTGCGTAACCTTTGGTGCCAGGAGGAACCTGGCGTGCCAGCGCCGGATCAACATTCAGCGCGCTGTACTCTTTCATAACAGCTCGGATTTGCGGATCGTATTCGAATTGCCCATTAGGAAGTTGTCGGCCAAGGGAATCAAAGCTGCCAACTGTGACGAGCGATTTTTGACGATCATGGAACTGATAGGCTTCAACGCCCTTCTTGCGAAGTTCTTGCGCCATTTTGCTGGCGTCCATCGCCATCTTGTCCATTCGCGCGCCGCTGGGTTGGACTTCCTTGGACTTCGAAGCACCGATCAGAGTTGAAACCCCTTGGAAGGTCTTTACGACGACGGTGAACTTGCCATCGCTCTCGAGTAGATTGAATTCGTCGAACTGTTCATTGAGTTGGCTGACAAACGAATCGACCACGGGGGCTTCAAAGTACTCTTCAGGCAACATCGGATTACGAGTAACGAAGGCTGTGGCCATTGGTCCGGCGTCTTTGTCACCAGATGACTTTCGGGTCAAGCTTGCTGCAATCGCTTTGACCGTAGTCACAGGAGTCTTTGCGTTGAGTTCAGCCGCTTGTGATTTGGGATCGACCAAGACGTTTGGTTTGGCAGATTTGATTCGGTTCAAGTCACGCTCGACATCGGGATGGTCAATTCGATCGTACTCGCCGACTAATACCGCGTACGCTTCATACTCATAGCGGTTGGCATAACGCACTCGCTTAGATGTATTGTGGTCGTAGGCGAGCGTGCCGGTGAAGTCGAACTTTTCGTTATAGATGAAGGCCGCGAGGCCTAGGTCTCGACGAATTTCGATCGCCAGTTGATTGGCTCGTTCGCGTGCCCCTTCGCCAACTTGGGTCGAGGCCAGAATCATGAACGGCCCATCTTCCTCGCTCAATTCATACACCTTCGAATCGTCGGCATCGGCTTTGGGAGCTCGCCCAAAGAGGCTGCGAAAACTCGGTGGCTCAGCGCAAACAAACGTGACGCTTACGAACAGGAGGCTTAGCGAGAGCAGTGATCGTGGGATCATGATGTCTTAAGCTTGGCAAAAAGGCGTGAAAGGAACCGGAGACGAACCGGGTGTACCAAACCTGGGGCGTCAGCCGAAAGGCCGGCTCGCCGAGAAGTTTCACGCAGATTTCACAAGCCCAGGAACCCCTGAGCTACTTTGGCCGATCGAGTGCTTAAGATCAGCTCACGAGCATCGTTGTCGTCGTCGATTTCAATTCGGATCCACAATGCACCGGGGGGCATCACCGCTTCCACTCGGTCAGCCCATTCAATCAATGTCCACGATCCAGATTCTTCAAAAAGTTCATCGACGCCAAGCTCAAGGAACTCGTCTTCGTCAGCCAAGCGATACGCATCGAGGTGATGCAGCACATGCGGCAAATCGTCGTTGGTGTCGTCGCGCAGAGCCTTGGTTTGGTGACTCTGCAGAAGCGTAAAGGTGGGGCTGGTCACATCGCTGGCGTCAATCCCGAGCGATTCGGCAATGGACTGTACCAATGTCGTTTTGCCTGCCCCTAGGGTGCCCACCAAGCCAATCACCAAACTCGCTGGCATGTTCGTGATCAAAGCGGTGGCGAAATTTGGTAAGTCGTGCAACTGCACGTTGTCAATTTTGTGTTGGTGGGACATCAGGGTTCGGCAAGGACGCGCGCGGTGAAAAGTTTGTTTACAATGAGCCTCCATCTTACCACCTCTTCCTTGAGGTACCTCCCGCCTACCTTCGATTGAGTGCCCACCATGTCCAATCATTCCCAAGCCGATCATCCAGCATCCAGTCATTCCCAATCCGATCATCGCTCGTCCATTAAGTCCACTCCCACCCGTCGCGACTTCGTTACGGCAGCCGGTGCGGTCGCGGGAGTGTTGGCAACTGGCTTGCCCAAGGTTCATGCCGCGTCCGATAACGTCATTCGCGTCGGTTTGATTGGATGCGGGGGACGAGGAAGCGGTGCCGCCGTGAACGCGATGGCGGCCGATCCATCCGTTCGCATCGTGGCCCTTGCCGACTTATTTCCCGAGGCGGTTGAATCATGCCGCAAGAGCATGGAGTCTCGTTCTCGGTTCGCTGATCAATTCAAAGTGACGGATGAAACATGCTTTGTCGGCTTTGACGCCTACAAAAAATTGCTTGCCTCAGACGTCGACGTCGTGTTGTTGGCTGCTCCCCCCTGCTATCGACCTGATCATATTGAAGCGTCGGTGGAGGCGGGAAAAGAAATTTTTTGTGAGAAACCTGTGGCCACAGATCCTGCGGGAGTTCGGCGAGTTCGAGCCGCCTGTGAGCTGGCCGATCAGAAAGGTTTGAATGTCGTTAGCGGGTTGTGTTGGCGCTATGACAAGGGAATGCAAGAGACCGTTGCTCGCGTCAACGATGGGCAAATCGGAACGATCGTTTCCACCCAAGCGGATTACTTGACTCGTCCTGTGTGGGTGAAGACTAGGAAGCCTGGTGAGAGCGAACTGATGTACCAATGTCGCAATTGGTACAACTACACATGGGCATCGGGTGATCATATTGTCGAACAGTTCATTCACAGTCTTGATAAGGCACTTTGGTTGCGATTCGACAAGCCACCGGTCAAGGCGTACGGAATGGGCGGGCGTCAAGCGCGCGGTGAGTTGACCCACGGTAATATTTACGACCACTTCACCGTGGTTTATGAATGGGAAGACAACACTCGTACGTATGCGAGCACTCGTCAAATGGCGGGCTGCTTTAATCAGACTGAAGATTTCGTCTACGGTACCGATGGCATGGCGAAGTTGTGCGCTTACGAAATTGCAGGACTCAAGCCGTGGAAATTTGATTCTGATTCGGTACAAATGCATCAAGCCGAGCAGGACGAAATGTTTAAAGCCATCCGTGGGGAACGCGAACGCATCAACAATGGTGAGTACATGTGTGACAGCACGTTGTTGGCAATTCTCGGTCGCGAAGTTTGTTATACGGGAAAGGTTATGACCTTTGATGAGATCGCCAACAGCTCTCAATCGCTTGTGCCCGAGGGCCTCGAGACGGGGGATCTGTCAACGATCAAAGCACCATCGGTGGACGTCCCATCGCCCGGAAAGTACCAACATCCGAAAGCGTAAACGCAAGTAACGGCTCAACCGCTACTGTTAAGCACTTCAAACTTCGTTCTACTATTGCGGACCGAAAACTTGTCTTTGGGAATTTTGCTGTGAAACGAGTTAGCCTGATAACGCACCCGTTGGTGGACCATCACCTTTGTACCGTTCGCGATCAGGCGACTTGTTCGAGTGAGTTCAGGGCAGCCATATCAAGGTTGTCGGTCCTGGTGGGGGTTCACGCGACAGAAGACTTGGCCACCGGGCCCAAGAAAATTCAAACGCCAATCTGCGAAGCGGATTGTCGAGCGTTGAGCGTGAACGTGGGCTTGGTTCCGATCCTGCGAGCAGGTTTGGGCATGGTTGAACCCTTGCAAAACTTGTTGCCCGATGCTGCTGTTTGGCACCTTGGCATGTATCGCAATGAAGAAACCGCCGAGCCGGTCGGCTACTACGACAAGTTGCCGCAAAAGGGCGCACCCAACGTCGCGTTGGTCCTTGATCCGATGTTAGCAACCGGTGGCAGCGTGGACATGGTGGTCCGACGGTTGCAGAGTTGGGGCGTCGATGAAATACGAGTGCTGAGTATCATTGCATCTCAGGCAGGCATTGATCGCGTCTCGAAAGATTTCCCTGATGTGCGTTTGTACGTTGCTGCGATTGATCCGAGTTTGAATGATCAATCATTTATTGTGCCGGGATTAGGCGATGCCGGTGATCGTATCTTTGCTACACCGCAAAAACCCTAGTCCGTGTCACTTCTTTGCGAACGTTCTTATGCAAGCTCGATTGATCTGTGCGCTTGGCCTGGCTGTCTTCATCGGCTTGGCGTGGTTGATTAGCACCGATCGAAAACGCTTTCCGTTGCGAGTCGTCGTGGGCGGCTTGTTGTTGCAGTTGTTGCTCGGTTTGATCGTGCTGCGAACGGATCCTGGCCGATACGTGTTCCAGCTTATCGGCGACGCATTCACGGAGGTGATGGCGACGGTGAAAGCGGGCAGCGGTTTTTTGTTTTCGATCAACGGCGATCAGTCACTGCTCAATACGTTCGCCTTTGGCATATTACCGACGGTGATATTCTTTTCTTCGTTGATGAGCATCCTTTACCATTTGGGCATCATGCAAAGATTGGTGTGGGCCTTGGCCTGGGTGATGCGTTTCACCTTGGGGACTAGCGGTGCTGAAACGCTTGCGGCGGCGGCCAATGTTTTTGTCGGACACACGGAAGCTCCGTTAGTCGTTCGGCCTTACCTTGGCTCCATGACACGCAGTGAATTGTGCGCCATGATGACCGGTGGGTTTGCAACCGTGACGGGCGGCTTGTTAGGGGTCTATGCCGGCATGGGCATCGATATCTCGCACCTGTTAACGGCTTCCATCATCAGTGCCCCTGCAGCCTTATTGATTGCCAAGGTCATGGTGCCCGAAACGGAACCCGAGAAAGTGGCTGCGGAAATGACGCTTTCAGCGCCAAGCAGTCATGTGAACCTCATCGGCGCAGCGGTCGAGGGCGCCAGCGATGGATTGAAGCTTGCACTTAACGTTGGTGCGATGTTGATTGCGTTCTTGGCACTGATTGCGCTCTTCGATGTGATATTGGGTTACGGATGCTCACTGGTTGGTCTGGTTGACGACGCCGGTTCGCCGATGGTGACGCTGGGGGTGATTTTAGGATATTTGTGCTGGCCGCTAGCGTGGTTGCTAGGGATTCCAGCGGGTGAATGTATGGAAGCCGGTCGCCTAATCGGGCTTAAGACAGTCGCCAATGAGTTCATCGCCTACGATGCGTTGGGGAATGCGACGGTTGGTCCCGGCGGCGTGATCAGCGAACGAACACGCGTGGTGCTGACCTATGCACTCGCCGGATTCAGCAACTTCGGGGCGATCGGCATTCAGGTCGGAGGTATTGGCGGCCTAGAGCCCTCTCGCAAAGATGATCTAGCTAAACTAGGTCTGCGGGCGATGTTCGGGGGACTGCTTGCTTGTTGCATGACTGGTGCCATCGCCGGACTGCTTCTTTAATCTACCGCTTGCCCCAGCGTCTCGTTGACGACATTGGATCCTATGAAAGTACTGCAACTCAACCATGTCGCCCTTCATGTGGCCGATGTTACCGTCAGTGAGGCGTTCTATCGCGACGTGTTGAAATTGCCGGTAATGGAACGGCCTGCGTTTGATTTTCCGGGGGCTTGGTTCCGTTTAGGAGTTGACCAAGAATTGCATTTGATCGGTGACCGAGATCATCCAGTGCATTCGCACCATCGCGGTGGCCACTTGGCTTTGATGGTGGACGAACTTGATGGCTGGGAAGCGCAACTCGATGCCAGCGGCGCCAAGCGATTGCCACGGAAGGTTCGTCCCGATGGCGCCCAGCAAACCTTCTTGCAGGACCCTGATGGCCATTGGATAGAACTCTGCGTCCTACCGTGACTAGGCTCGCCTAACGTTGAAACGCGCCAGGTTGAAACGTATAAGGCTGAAATGTATTTGGCTGAAACGTTCCGGGGATGATGAATGGTCTGCCTTGATAATCGCCAACCACTGGCGCTTGCCACTGATAGATCGGGGCGAAGCGGCTGCCAGCGTCGGGTGAGCAATACGCGCCGCGTGAGTCATAGTAGCCGGTGAGATCCAAGTACATGGCCTGCCATAATTGCCAAGCAGGTGGCGGTGACAAGCCTGCGGCTTTGCGGCGCTGGTCGAGATCATCCGCCGGTTCGTAGTCTCGATGGCGACGGACCGACATCCCTAGTCCAAGATCGCTCTCGTCGCGAAGCAAATCGCGTCGGCTCTGGCGAGCGTTTTTTTCTCTAATGGTGGTATCCCGCTTTCCGGTATCGCCACTACCGGCACTTTGGCTTCCGGCACTTCGGCTACCGGCACGGTCACTTTTGGCGTCGAGAGATGCAGGGCCACGGACGCCGGAGGCTTGAGCCAACAGCTCGTTCGCTCCGCCTAGCAAAAGCCCGATTAGCAGCGTTAGAGTCAACAGGCGGCTGATCGGGTAGGGCATCTTAGGGAACCCGTTTAGGCTTTGACGATGTCTTTCATCTTTGGTTCCAGGTACGTCACCGTTGACGTCATGCTGGCCAAGTGACCGTAGTCTTCTTCAGGAATCTGAACGCGGTGTCGCTTACGGAGTTCCATGACAATGTCGAGGAAGTCCATGCTGTCGAGTTCGAGTTGGTCGCGGAAGTTCTTGTCGTCATCCAAGTCGTCCAACTCATCGTCAGGCGAAATGTCTTCAAGAATGTCAATGATTTCGTCGCGAATTTCAGCAGGCGTCATGCAATTATTAACAAAGGAAAAGGTCAGTAAACGGGCTTAAGACATACGGCCAATGATGACCACGGAGTTGATCCCCAGCATGCCAAACGAATTGTTCAAAATGTAGTCTACCCGTTTGGTTTCCTGGGGCTGGTTGAGCACCAATCCTGGAAGGTCGCACGCGGGATCGAGTTCGTCTACGTTGATCGTCGGATGGACAACGTTGTCCTGGAAGGATGCTAGGTTGCCGGCAAGTTCCAATGAACCGGCGGCTCCCATCGCATGACCAATGTAGCTTTTTGTGTTGTTGATTCGAGGGTTGTCGCACTCGCCGAAGACCCGTCGCAAGGCATCGCACTCTTGTGCATCGCCGCTGGCGGTGCCAGTTGCGTGCGTGCTGACGATATCGATGTCGTTCGGGTTCAAACCGGCTCGTTTCAACGCCATGTTGACGCACTCGGCCTGCCGCTCGGGGTTGGGCAGGACGAAGTCAGTCGCATCGGTATTCATGTGATAGCCGACCAACTCGCCGTATATTTCGGCTCCGCGTGCTTTCGCATCGCTGAGTCTTTCAAGCGTGTAAAGGCATCCGCCTTCGGCCACGACGATCCCGTTGCGATCGACGTCAAACGGACGTGACGCTTTGGTGGGGTCATCGTTCGTTGCCAGTGCGTTCTGGCTGTTGAAGCTGGCGAAGATTCCGAACGTGTGAATGCTTTCGCTCGTTCCGCCAGCGATCGCAACATCGCATTCTTCCAGGCGAAGCATTTGAGCGCCCTGGATTAGCCCCGCGTTGCCCGCTGCACATGCGGCGCCGATGGTGTAGTGCGGGCCTGTGATGCCCATGTTCAGTGCGATTTCCCCAGCCGGATTATTCGCGACGGTACGTGGGTTGTGGTGGTGCGACCAGCAACTCGTGTCGTAATCGAAGCCCTTGATCACAAAGATTTCGTTTTCCGTTTCGACGTTACCGTGTTCGGTGACGCCGACATAAATGCCCACTCGCGACTTGTCTGTGTTTTCCCAATCGATGCCAGAGTGCTTGATGGCTTCGTTGGCTGCGTAGACACCGACGCTGCCGGCGCGGGTTCCGCGGCGGATATCTTTTTTGGTTTGGTAGCGATTCCAATCGAAGTCGCATATACCCGCAAGCGTCTTGCCGAAGTAGCGAATTTCATAGGGGCTAACGCCACTGCGGCCTTCCAATAGGGCGTCGCGATACGAACCCCAGTCGTTGCCGTTGGGGGCAGTTAATCCAATGCCCGTAATCACGATGCGCTGGTTATCAGGAAGCTGGGAAGCGCGATGGGGGGCGATCACGTGAGTTTGGCCACCGGTAGGATGGATAGCGTTGAAATGCAGGCAAAGTTGTACGTAATTGGTCAACCGAACAGGAGGAACCCTGCTTCAGCCAACACCCGAAAGGCTAACAATCGGAGGC
This sequence comes from Rubripirellula amarantea, assembly GCF_007859865.1. Lineage (NCBI taxonomy): Bacteria > Pseudomonadati > Planctomycetota > Planctomycetia > Pirellulales > Pirellulaceae > Rubripirellula > Rubripirellula amarantea. The sequence goes on from NZ_SJPI01000001.1 coordinate 2,798,090, forward strand.
TGAAAAGACAACGGCCTGACTTGTAACGGACACGTAAAGATTACCCCGGTCAAAGGATTTTGGACGCGCAATTGACGCTCAATTTTTGACTTCCAAATTCTCGAGCCCTTCCGCCATCGACAGCCGAACACGGTATCCCAGCCGTTCTTTGGCAGCGGATATGTCGAAATAGTGGTCTTTGGCCAATTGCGCGGCCACGAACCGCGTCATCGGCGGTTCGCTTTGCAGCCCGAGTGCCCGATAGGCCAGTTCGAAACCGTGGCCGAGCCGTCGAGCCGCTTGGTATGAGATCCGTTTGCTGGGGGCCGGTACGCCCGCAATTTTGCAGATTTTCGCGATCCATGCCCAACAATCCACGGGCTCATCTTGGGCAATGAAGTAAGCCCGGCCTGCGGCTCGCTCGGGATCTTGCCCAAGCGTATCGAGTGCGTCGAGGTGCGATGCCGCCGCGTTAACCACGTGCACGGTGTCGACCAAATTGTTGCCCTCGCCCACGATTCGCAATCGACCGGACTTCGCTTTGGCGACGATTCGCGGCAACAGGTGTGGGTCGTTGTTACCCCAGATCAAATGGGGGCGAAGCGAAACGGTCCGCAGGCCGCCGGGTTCGTCCGCCGACATCACCGCCTGCTCGGCGATCGCTTTGGTTCTTGGGTAATGGCACAACCAGCGGTCTGGGTACGGTGCCGTTTCGTCAATTCCACGCTGGTGATCGCCAGCGAAGGTGACGCTGGGGCTACTGGTGAAAATCAGATGGCGAATCTCGTTAGCCCGACAGGCATCAATGACGTTTCGTGTCGCGGTAACGTTGTTGCGTTCGTAGTAATCAGCTTTGCCCCAGACTCCCGCGACGGCGGCCGTGTGGATCACCGCATCGACGTCTTGGCAGGCACCGACGACGAACTCGCGATCCGCTAGGTCACCCCGACGCTCGATCATGCCAGCGTCAATCAAATGGGGATAAGAGCGGCGTGATAGGCCAATCACGTTGTCGCCGCGCGAAAGGCACTGGCGTACGATCTCGCTGCCTAAGAATCCGCCGCAACCGGTGACGAGAACGCGCATGGATAAAGGCGGGAAAGAGGATGGGGAACGGACGTTAAGCGGCACGTTGATAGACGATGCCGCTACGGTTTCGGCCCTGGGTATCGATGGCGCCTACTTTACGCAAGACATAGGCGATCTGCTGCGCTTGATGTCGAGGTCGATCGATTGCCTTGGCCAAGTCCGCGGTGTTGAAGTCACCACTTACGCCTTGAAAGTCACCTAGCACACTGAGCAAATCCGTTGCTTGGTTGAACTCATGCGTCGACTCAATCGATTCCAATTTCACGTCTAGGACTTTGTAGTCCTTGTGCCAAGCACGTCGCCGCTTCTTTTGACTCGGTATGCGAATTTGCTCCACGTGAACCAACGGAACTTCGAGCGTTAGATTAGGGTGAGGGAAGACTCGCGTGAAGTAAATCAGATCTTCGAACAGATCCAGCACGCTGCCTCTTTTTGGGCTCATGCGTCGTGACTTTGTCTTACCAGTCTTTGAAGTCAGCTTATGGATTCGTGTTCGAATCACCACTGGCTTCACAACGCGAAGTGAATGACGTTCGAGCAGTTTGCGGCACTTGTCTCGAATTGCCGATAACGAGGCGCATTGGACTTCAATAAGTTCGTCGCCTCGAACGGCGTCAATTCGAAATCGGCCAAGCTGCACTTCCGTCTGCGCCGGGTTTTCGGCGTAGGCGAGTTTGAGTTGTTGGTGCAGCGTTGTTTCCATCGAAATCGGCTAGAGCCCAAAGTCCTTGATCGTGGTTAAGGTGATCAATTCAACGCCGATTGCTTTGAAGGCTTCTTCGCCACCGGCAAGTCGATCAATGATCGCAATGACGCAGTCGACTTCCAATCCAAAGGCACGGGCGGCTTCGACCGCTTTAATTGCACTGCCGCCGCTTGTGATCACGTCTTCGACGATGATCACTTTGTCGCCTGGTTTGACAGGCCCTTCGACCTGTTTGCCCATGCCGTGACCCTTGGGTTCTTTGCGGACCATGAAGCCCTTGAGCGGTAAGTCCTTCTGGCCCGCGATGGTCACGATGGAGGCGGTAATCGGATCGGCGCCAATCGCCATTCCGCCCACTGCTGCTGGTAGCGGGCCGCGTGCTTTGATGACTTCGAGCATGCCTTCGGCGATCACTCCCGCGCCCTTGGGGTGCAAGGTGATATTGCGACAATCGAGGTAGTAGTTTGCTTTTGCACCGCTGGCGAGCGTGAATTCGCCCGTTTGCAGAGCCTCGCTACGAAGCAGTTCAATCAGTTGGTCACGAGAGTAAGACATGGCGGCTGGCGGTGGCTGAAGGGATGAGGCTGAGACTTCCGCGCCAGCCTAAAATGTCTTGCCGCGTTTGAGTAGGCCGCTACAGGTGTATCGGTCCAAGCTCGGGTTTGAGTCTTGGATCGGACTCAGGTTTCATTCCAAACGCCCGACTGGGACCTCTGGCGTCTCTCGTTGACGTCTCTTGTTGACGTTTATCGTTTGATCGTGACCGAAGATCCTTGCGAGAGTATCCCGAAGAGGTCGTCAGCAAAATCGCCAGCCAAGCTGATGCAGCCGCGGTCCGATGGGCGAGTAGGATACGGACTGCCATGAATGCAGAGTTGTCCGCCCAGGTCCAGCCACGCTCCACCGTATGGATTCTCAGGTGTGCCGGGCGGCACGGGGGCTCCCGAAGCATCGTAGAACGTTCGTGATGTTTGTTTGTCTTGGACGGTAAACGTGCCCAACTTTGGTGCTGGGTCGTTACCAACAGCAATGGGGAAACGGCCTGCATACAGGTCACCAAGGAATAACGTCAGTTCACTGTTGGTCAGATCTACTTCGGCACGAAACGGACCGCGAACGACCTTCAATTCCGTTCCTGGAACGATTGCCACGGGATCGCGGACTTGATTGATGTTCGCTAGAAGTTGCCAAGGTACTTCGTAGCGATCCGCGATTTCCATCAGTGTTTCGTCGGTAGCTACCCGATACGGTCGCTCAAGAAGGTGTTCGCGTGAATAAATCACGGACGCCGCCAATGGGTCCAAGCGTGAAAGAAGTTCGCTGCGTTGTTCGCCTGAAAGATTGGGAGTGCTGTAGAAGATGCTGAGCGTTGAAAGTGCTTCGCGTCGTTGGTCGTTCTGGTACTGGAAGTCGGCGCTGCGGATCGCATTCACTAGACCCAAGTTTTCGTCAGAATGGATTGCGGCCACTTGAGCGACTTCGCCAGCGGGTGCGGTGGCTTTCATTGTCGAAGCCTGGGCACCACCGAGATCAGATTCCAACTGCGTCGGGTCAGGCATTTCGAACTTGCGTCCGGTGTTGGGGTACTTGCCGTTGAACGCGTTGGACACGGGAAGTGGTGCAGACTTCGCGCTACCATCGAGCGAAGTGGATGCAAGTGACGCCGAAGTGCCCGTGTCAAAGTTCGGCAGGTCATTATCCGAAAGTGATGCGGAAACGCCGGACGAGACTTGCGTGTTTTGGTTGGGGAAACCAAGAGCACCATCCGCTTGGTTCGATCCAGCGGTCGCGTTCTGGTTGTTTGAACCGCCAGCCATGGAAAGCGAATTGGAGAAGTTAGGGTTTGAGCCCGAGGTGCTGGCAAAGCCCGATTCGCCATCTGAAATTCCGAATTCAGTGGCCTCGCCAGCGGACGTTGGCGTCTGAGAAGCAACTTCCCCGGCGCTGATACCCAATTCAGCTAATGATGGCGGCAGAGTTGATTCCATCGGACCTAGGCTCTGGCCATCCATCACCAGCATGTCTTCGACATCGGCCGGCAATGGTTCGGGCGGAGTGGTCAACGAGACGTAGGCGCCGTAAATGACCGACATTAATAAGACCACGATGGCCGCTGTTTTGATCGTTTGCACGAGTGTCCTCCATGACAAAATCGCCTCAATGACCCACGATCTTTCGCGGGCTAGCCAGTGTTGACCATGGCGATAGTCGAGAAGGATAACCAATGCCCGGGGGCGCGGGCCAGACCAATCGTGATGATCGGATTTTCGTCAACGGCAGCCAATAATCAGGCAATACATATCACCACGAACCGTATCACCCCGAACTGCATCGCTGCAAATAGCAGCATTTCCTTTCCCGGCAATACTCGGGTGCTGACATTTGCCGTTTTCCGTCAGCGAACGCCAATCGGTCTCCTTCAGCTATCGCAAAGCAGCCGTTTTATTTTCCTTGGGTGCATGCTCTTCTCGGGCGACCTGTTCCAGCACTTCGATCAGACGGCGGCGGATCAATGACGACCAAAGTTCGTACCCTTTTGCATTCAAATGCAATTGGTCCTCACGAAACAGTTCGTCACGTGGGTTTCCGGCGGTATCAAGGACTTGGCCGGCGGTTGCGATGAAATGAGTTCGTGGCGTCGACAACGCGAGTTCTCGCAACATCGCATTGAAATCGCGGATCTTCGGCCAAACTTGAAATCGCTTTGGTGTCGGAGTGACCTCGACAATTAGCACTTGTGATTCAGGTTGATGGGCGTGCGCGACCGAAACGACGTGTTCCACCAGCGGCTTTAGCTGTTCTAGAGTCTTGTCATTCGCGCCGTCCTTGTCGCCCGTAATATCATTGGCGACGAAGATCACCACCGCTCGAAAACGATGAGGTTGGATCAGTCGTTCGGCATAGACCGCTAGATCATCAAACTTCGCCCCGCCGTAGCCTCGTCTGACAACGTGAAACGGCACGAGGTCGACTTCGGCGGTATTCCACAATCGGATGCTACTGCTACCGAGCAACAAAATGGAATCATCGTTTGAGTTCACTGTCGCGTCTGCGGCCTCAAACTTCACGATGTCGTCTTCCCACTTCTTCACTGCCGCATCGCGATAACTCGCTAGTGGATCGGTGGTTTCGGGCGACTCGGTGACGCTTGCTGTCGCTGGCGAACTTTTGGATTCATCGGCACGTGCGGGGACGGTGCCAATGCCAAGTAAAACGAGGGCAATCAATATTCGGGTGAGTTTGGACATTAGTATCGCTGTACGTTTGAATCGATCTGTTGGCTCCAGGCGTCAATGCCGCCCGTCATGTTTTGGACCTTGCTAAATCCCTGTTCGCGTAACACTTGTGTTACGCGCAAGCTTCGGCCCCCGTGGTGACAATGCACGACGATGTGGGAATCGCGATAGGGTTCCAAGTCCGCCAGGCGATCCCCGAGTTCGCTCATCGCGATCAACATGCTGCCGTCAATTTTGGCAAAGTCGTATTCGTCTTGTTCGCGTACGTCGAGCAGGACGAAGTCTTCGCCTGATGCTCGCATGGCGCTTACCGCAGCGATATCAATTTCGATGGGCAGTTCAGTCACTAGGAATCTTTTTTGTTGAGAGAGGCGTTGTAGAGAGAGGCGTTGTAGGAGGAGTCAGTAGAAAGAGAGGGGCGAGTCTACAGGCGACAATTAGAAATCGCTGTTTCCATGATGGCCGATGCACCGAGCGCTTCGAGCTTCTCCATCGCATCAATCACCTCTTTACGTTTGACCATCACTCGGATGCTGCACCAATCCGAATCCTCAAGCGAGTTCACCGTGGGGGAATTGAAGCCGGGAGTGATCGCTTCGGCCGCAGCCAGCTTCGATCGCAGAATGTTGTACTCAAGCAACGAGTAGTCTCGCGCAATCACGACGCCTTCGAGACGACGGACGACTCGATCCGCGGTCTCTTTGTCTCGACAATTTTTTCCTTGGATCAGGACTGTCTCGTAAGATCCGATCTCTTCAAGGATGCGCAAGCGGTTCGCCGCTAATGTGCTTCCCGTTTCGACAAGGTCAACGATCGCATCGGCCACACCCAAGCCAATCATGACTTCGACGGAACCCGATAGGGAAACCAGATGCGAAGTCGCGTGGTGAGCGGCAAGGTATGTCTTGGTGACGGTCGGAAAACTCGTCGCAATCCGCTTCGTGTCTAAGTCCTTCGCGGATTTAAACTCTGAATCATCAGGGATACAGATCGCCAAACGACAACGGCCGACACCGAGTTGCATTCGAGTTTCGATAGGCGATGCGTTGTCCGAAACACCGTATCCGGATTCTTCGACAAGGTCGCTGCCGGTGACGCCCATGTCGATCGCGCCTTCGGCGCAAAGAGTCGGGATGTCGTCGGTTCGCAGAAAGATGATGTCGATGGGCAAGCCGCTCACGCGTGCGAACAAGCCACGGTTTTGCCGACGATACTTTAGGCCGGCTTGCGAAAGTAGTTCCTCAGCGATTTCACTGAGTCGACCTTTGCTCGGCACGCCGATACGGAGATTGTTTTGAGAATCCAAGGAAGTTGCTTCGCGAAAAGAGTATGCGTTGAGTGGGGGCTTAGGATTTGGGTTGGCGGCTGGCTTTTTCGGCCAAGCCAGAGGTGCCTTCGCGGCGAGCCAGTTCAGCGGCGACTTCATCGATGTCGACGCCTCGCCAAGCAAGTAGCACCATCGCGTGATAGATCAGGTCGCCAGCCTCGTAGATAAAATGCTCGCGACCTGCATCGCCCTCTTCGCTGGCCGCCTCGATCATCTCTTCGGCCTCTTCACGAATCTTTCCGCCGATCTTTTCCGGGCCACCCGAAAGCAGTTTGGTCGTGTATGAGCCTTCCGGCATTTCATTGGCTCGCGTGCGGAGCGTCTGCATGAGGCGACGTAGCGACTCCAGATTGGGTGGCGATTCAAGGGGGGAATCGGCGTCGGGATTGGACATCGGAAATCGGGCGATCAAAAAAGAGCGAACTTGGGCAGTAGCGAGGGAGTCCGATAGTAAACTGGCGGTGCCAAATTGCCAATTGATGGGCTACGCTATTGCCTGCACCTGCTTGATTCTTGTGCCTACACCCGCTTGATTCTCGTGCCTACGAGTGCGCGATTCTGGCCGGGTTTTCCCGTTGCGACACTATTTGGACCCAACTTTGCGCTCATGATTACCATCGTCGACTACCAAATGGGCAACCTGCGAAGTGTGCAGAAGGCTATCGAGCGAGTCGGTGGCGAAGCTCGAATCAGTTCCGATCCAAGCGAAATAGCTCAGGCCGAAAAACTTATTCTGCCTGGCGTTGGAGCTTTCGGCGACGCCATGGCAGAGCTCAACCATCGCGACCTCGCTTCACCGATTCGGGACTTTGTTGCTTCGGGCCGCCCATTCTTGGGTATCTGCTTAGGGCTTCAATTGTTGTTCGAGCGAGGGTTTGAACACGGTGAACATGAAGGGCTGGGAGTGATTGCCGGTGACGTCGTGCGGTTCGCGCCAGCGCCCCAGCGGAAAGTGCCGCACATGGGGTGGAATAGCGTTGTTAAGAAACACGACGCACCGGTGCTTGCGGACATCGAAACGGGAACTCACTTCTATTTTGTTCACTCATACTATGTTCGCCCGACCGACCCCGGTGTCGTGGCACTGGAATGTGAGTACGGCGAAAAATTCTGTGCGATGGTTTGGAAAGACAATATCTTTGCAACGCAGTTCCACCCAGAAAAAAGCCAAGCCGATGGGTTGAAGGTTTTAGCTGCATTCGAGAAGTTGCCTGCAACGTCCAACGCGTCTTAATTCAACTTCTCCTTTCGCAAGCTATGTATGTCTGTTTCACCAAAACCCAGCTCTTTGATTGTCCATCGGTCGGTGAACAGCGACGGACGTTTGGCTGTTGAGTACTCTTGGAACGAAGATCGGTTTGTTCATCGCATACTCGTTGACGACACCGAGGTCGCTCGTAGTATCGATTCGGATGCCGAGAATGATTGGCCCGACTCGCCCCCGATTCAGCAGATCTCGCTCGAGCCAATCAACGATCAACCAACAATCCTAGGGGTGGGGGGAGCCGGTCGCGGTCATTGGAGCATCAGCGTTGGCCGTAATCCTCAGCAACCCAATTCCATTCGTTTCGACATCGCCTGTCGAGTGAAAGAGACACCAAAGTTTCTCGGCAGCAGCTATCGAGTGAGTGGTGAACTTGCGATCGAAGCTGTGGTGGGTGAAGTTGTTACGGAAGCGTCATTAGTTCGTGTGTTGCAACGCGAGACGTTGTCGGGAAACCTAAAGGACACTTACCGCTGGGTCTATGACGTAGCGATTCCAGAACCTGAACTTAGTTAGATCAAACACAACATGAGCAAGTCGACCTGCCGCTGGGGAATTCTAAGCACTGCTGGAATCGCAAGGAAAATCTGGAACGCGATCGAAGTCAGCGAAAATGGATGCGTGGTCGCGGTGGCTAGTCGTAACGAGGCCAAGGCGCAGCGGTTCATTGACGAATGCAGCGCGCAAACGGCTCCGGAACAATCTGTGCAAGCCGTCGGTGATTATGAATCGTTGATTGCTGATCCCGACATTGACGCCATCTACGTCCCGCTGCCCACCGGGCTTCGCAAGTCATACGTGGTAGCTGCCGCCAAGGCGGGCAAGCACGTGCTGTGTGAAAAGCCAGTCGCGATTCACAGTTCCGATCTTGAAGAGATGGTTGGTGCTTGCGAAGCGGCCGGTGTTCAGTTCATCGACGGTGTGATGTTTGATCATTCGCAGCGTTGGGAAGCACTCAAGTCGACGTTGCTTAACGAATCACCCATTGGAAAGGTGAGGCGAATACAAACTCACTTCTCGTTCGCTGGTGACGCCACCTTCAAGTCCTCTAATATTCGGACCGACGCCACGCTTGAACCGCATGGATGCCTCGGTGACCTGGGGTGGTATTGCATCCGGTTCACGCTGGGCATCATGGGAGGTCACATGCCGCAGTCAATACGGGCTTCTACCGTCACACCTATAAAGGGGGAGGGTTCTGCTTCGGACGTGCCTGGCGAGTTTGCTGCAGACATGACCTTCGAGGGTGGAGTAACAGCCTCGTTTTACTGCTCTTTTTTGTGTGAAAATCAGCAGACCGCGTGGATTTCAGGCGAGCAGGGCTATGTCAGCTTGGACGACTTTGTTTTGCCTTTATTGGGCGATCACACCCATTACGACGTGCATCACCACCAACTGTTGATCGACGGATGTCGCTGGCATTTCCATCGCAACAGCGAAACGGTTAAGTTCGATGAACCGGCGTGTGATCGGGCGGGAGCTCAAGAGATTGCGATGGTCACACGTTTGGCCGAAGCGGCAATTACGGGCGAAGTCGATGCACGTTATCACGATTTGGCACGACGAACGCAGTTGGTCCTTGATGCATGCCGCCGCAGTGATGCCGCGGGCGGTCAGGTCATTACGATTTGACCAATGATGCCAGTACTGCGTCTGCGGGACCCCTGTAGTGCGTAGGTGGGATTAACACGCTGCAATTGCGGATTTGTTGATGATTTAGAATATCACGCACGACACGAGTCTCTATAATCGATCCGAAACCGATTTGATGTTGCCAGGAGAGAAGTAGAGGAAAGTACAGCAAGCGATGCAGCGTTTGCCGCCGAATCGGTCACCCACCTTGCAAGCTCACCATGTCTGACAATTTCGAACTGTTTGATCGACATCGCGAAACACCTGTCCGTTGGCAATCAAGCAAAGAGACCGACAGCGATGATCACAACATTCCTTCCCCATGGAAGAATGGGGATCAATTCGGGCAATTCACTCTTGAGAAGCTGTTAGGTGCCGGCAGTAGTGGTTGGGTCTTTCGCGCGTACGACGCCGAGCGAGACCGGCATTGCGTGCTAAAAGTATTAAAGCCACGCAACAAAGAAATGCTGCTGCGGAACCGAATTGGATTCCGGCGGATGCTAACAATCGAGCATCCCAATCTTGTCAAAGCGGATCGCATCTACCAGATCGACGATTACACAGCTTTAAGCATGAACGAGGTTCGTGGAACGACGTTGGCTGAAGCGATTCGCCGCATCGCCAACATGGAACCCGAGCAGGCGTTTGCAACGTTGCTTACGCTCATTCGTGACTACGCGACCGGCTTGGCTGTGTTGCACGCGCACGGTTTGGTTCATCGCGACATCAAGCCTCACAACTTGATGGTTGATGAAAACAATCGTGGCGTGATCATTGACTACAGCCTTGTAGACTATTACGAGCTCAACGACCAAGCGTCTCATGCGAGCGGGTTATTTATCGCTACGTTGCGGTACACTGCACCGGAGGCAATTTGTCAGCAGCGTTACTTGCCCGCTGGCGATATTTATTCTCTTGGTCTCGTCGTAGCCGATGCGTTGTACATCGTCGCGAAAGCAACCTCGCATTTTCCGACAAGCCTTCGTGGCGAAGAAGCATTCACACCTCGATTCGGTGACATGGAAGTCGACACGGATCTCATTATCGAGAATCTGGGTGGTCTGAAACAAATTGTCCCGGACCTGATTCGTGATGCCTGTGTTGAGATGCTCGATCGGCATCCGTCGGAACGACCTACGGCGATGCGTTTGGCGCGACTGGGACTGCCGCCAACGTCCGTGGTGCCGTGGGTGGTCGAAGACCCAATGTTTGGGCGTCAGGAAGAACTGAAGAAAGTATCAGATTGGGCCGACAGCGTTTTCGAGGGAAAGGTTTCTCGATTGCACATTACCGGCCCATCGGGAATCGGGAAGTCACGTTTGCTGACCGAAGTGGTGAATTTGATCGAGAGCCGACGTTGGGGTCAGGTCTTTACAGCGAAGTGCCGCGCTCGCGAAGACGCTCCGCTTCAGGCGTTTGCTCAAATATGTGACATGATCGGTCACCGATACCGACGCGAAGATCGCGAGAAAATGCGACTGCATGCGTGTAGCGCAAATTTTCTTTGCCAATCGTTTCCGGTGCTGGGCGCCGTGATCCAACGGGTCGACGAATTCGACCCTACACCGGTGCAAGAACTTACTCGCGACGATGCACTCGAAGCGGGGGCGCAACTGAGTGAAGAACTTCGCAACATGGGGCCGTTGTTTATCGTGATCGACGATGCTCAGTGGGCGGATCGAGATAGCCTGAATGTCCTCGACCGTTTGCAAGTGGCAGTGGGGCAACATGGATTGGGCCTGATCACCGTTTCTCGCGAGCCGAAAGATCCGCAACGAAGGTCTGCCAACGTCACGATCGCGTTGGAAAAGTTGTCTCTGAAGACGGCCGTCGAAATGTTGCAGCACGCTGCGCAGCGTCACGGGCTCGATGTACCGTTGGATCAGATCGAACGATACGCCGTTACAGCCGACGGCAGTGCATTTCGTTTGCAAGAGTTGGCCGAGGAATTTAGCCCAAGCGGGATGCTTCATTGGCTGCATCGACCACTTGGCGAAGACGATGAACTTGGTGAATTGGCTGTTCAGCCCGATCCGTATGGTTCGATTGATCAATTTTGGCGTCGCCGCGTCGACATGCTAAGCAGTGATGCGAAGGCGTTGTTGCCGTTGATTGCTGCGGGTGGTCATTCATCGACACGTCAATTGACCGAGCTATCCGGGCTTGGCGATGCCGTCGATGCCGCGATATCGGAATTGACCAAAGCCCGATTGATCATTGACGACGCCACCGGTCGAGAATGCATTTCCATTTTGCATGACCGTGTTGCCGACGAATTGGTTGGTTCGTTTAGCGAGCAGGTTCAACATGCCGCTCATGCGAAATGGGCTGAGCTGTTGATCAAGGAAGAGAACCCTGAATTAGCAGCTCGAATTGCGGGCCATTTGTTCGCTGCCAATCGACCTACCCAAGCGGTTCACTTTGCGATCTTGGCTGCGGAGGATGCTGAGCGTTTGCTTGCTCTCACCGAAGCTGCACGTTGGTTTTCTATCGCCGCGAAGTACACCGAAGGCAAAGAACGCGTCGACTTGGTTCGCCGAACCGCACGCAACTATCTTGACGCCGACCGGCCGGCTGCGGCCGCGCAGTACTACCGTGAATTGTCGAAGCTTGTCGATGGTGACGAACGCGACGAATGCGAACGTCTTTCGGTAATTCTTTCGATCCGATGTGGTCGGTTCTTATCAGTCCGAGACCAGCTCGACAAGCTGACAAAGCGGCTGCAATTGCCGCGTCCGAAATCGTCGTTGATGTCGGTGGTTTCTATCGCCATTCGCTATTCCAAGCTCGCCTGGAAGCGTCGAAAACGAAAGACCAACGGCGTCGAGGTTCGCGACGTGGTAGAGGCGTTTGGAATCGGAAAGGAATCTGCCGACGGTGTCGACTCTTCAAGCGAGTACGTTCTGCAACGTAAACGGCTAGACATGTGCAACCAGCTTGCCCGGCCGATGAGCTTGTTCGACAGCCTTTACGCCGCCGAGCTCAATGTTGTCGCGGCGAGCTTGGTCGCGGATTACGGAACTGATGAACAACGCATCCATGTCGCTGTCGGCGAAGCCGTGTTTGGGTGCTACAACCCTGGCAAAGCTCGGAATGATGGCGAGGCGATCATTCTGGCGCTCAACCAATACGTATCTGCGAATGGTCAACTTAAATCACGGGCAGACGTTTGGGCTGCTATCGCGTGCGCACATACGCTGGCGAGTCGATGGAGCCAGGTGAATGCTCCGTTGCGTTTAGCTGTCGACGCGTATCAATCACTGCGAGACCGAAACGGGTTCGAACTCGCTCACACTCAATGGATGGATCTTTGGGCCGATTGGAACCTGGGGCGTTGGTCGCAAATGCGAGATCCGTCCGAGCAAATGATTTCTGATGCTACAAAGCGAAGTGACCTCTACATGCAATTGCTCACTGTAGGAGGCTTCGGGGTAGGCTCTTATTTGATTGACGATCGACTAGACGAACTTCAACGAGTCTTTGAAGCGAACCAAAAGACAGAATTTGATAGCCGAAATACGGTGCTGTTTCAGGTATTCGACTGGATGGCCCAAGTTCAGTTGCAATGGTACGAGGGGAATTACAGGGAAGCTTGGAATATTTACCGCACCATGGAACCAGCGCTACACCGGTATCCATTTGGCAGCATGCAAATGATGCGGATCGTGCGTGCATCCTTCGGATCGTTGGGAGCCTTGCACTGCTTCAACGACGCCCATGCTGCTGCTTGGACCCGCCAGGTGCAGATGCGCATTGTTCAGCTCCGACGAGAAAAAAATCCATTCTCCGACGCAATCGCTGATCTGCATGAAGGCCTACTTCACGAGAAATTGGTGGGGGTTTCAGGCAAGGCAAACGATCGAGACAGAGCGATCGAATTATTCAATTCGGCGATCAAGCTGGCTAAGCCACAGCGGCTTCGACCGATCGAATTGGCGGCCATTGACGCGATTTCACGTCTGAGTGCTGAACTGAATGGGGACTTAAGCGGTGACCTCATTGGGGACTTCATTGAGGACTTAAGCGGAACCGATCCGCAGGCGGTTTCCACCGGTCAGCTCGTCAACCGCATGGTGAAGCAGGGAATCGCTCAGCCGGAAAAACTTGCTCGTCTTTACACGATTGATCCCAAGTCCATAAGTTGAGAGGGCAATTGTCTGCACTTCCCTCTCTTTTGATGCTCTTCTTAGCCCAGCATTGTCTTCGTCTTCTGATTCTCCGCCGCCTTCTTCGGATTGGTCCCGGCGACTTGCCCATCGCTATCAGGTGGAACTTTCAGCAACCCTGGCTGATTGGTTCGACCGACGCATGTGGGAGCAAGTTGGGGCTGGCGAGTTTCATGCGCCCATATCACCGCAAGAGTTGCTAGAGCCGTTTCCCGACGCAATCTGGCCAGCTTTGATGCGTTGCGACCTTATCCCAATCATCGGCAATAACGCAGGCGACTACATTTGCGCCGTCGTCGACGCTGATAATCGCGACGCGGAGTACATACATTGGTTTCACGGCGGTGGAGATTGGATCCCCTGGGGCAAGTCCCTTCCAGAGGCCTTGGTGTTTGATGCCGTCAACCATCGTTTGCCGGGGCCCAAACGGGACAATGCGATCCCCGCGGAAGATCCGCGACCGAATCATCAATCGACTCTCGCGACGGATCCATTGTTGGCGTGGGCGCGATCGCACTTACCGGCCAACCTTCGATTGGAACTAGATGATTCATCGCTATACGAAACAATTTTCGAAAGCGACATTTCCTTCGAAGCAGCACGCCTTCGGAAGATCGAAGCGATCTTCGAGAATCCATCGGCAGAATCACACCTCGCCGATGCCATGCGTTTGGTCAACGAGGTGATCCGTCGACGTAATGATCTGGCATGGGCCCATCACGTGGCCGGCGACATCTCGCAAAGACAAGGTGATGCGGATGCCGCGAGTCACCATTTCTTGGCGTCATGCTTCTGTTCCGTCTTCAGCGATCAATCAGTTCGTCTGCGTCACAACTGGGACAACCGAGTCGCCGTCAAATTTGGTGCATCACAATTGGCATCGTTATCCGCCGATGATGCTTACTACCTTCAATTGTTAGTTGGCCCTGATTCATCTAAACGTAAACAGCTTATTACCGAATATTGGATCAACGAATCCGAGCGAGCGAGCGCGGCAGGCCAAAATGACATTGCTTACGACTACGTCATCAATGCAGGGTGGGATGTGGGGGCACCTGATCTTAGGTCCTATGGAAGAATCATCAAACTTGCGTCCGAGTATGCTGAAAAAGCTGGGCAATCAGCCCGACATCACATTGCCGAAACGCATCTCGCTTGTTTTCAGTCTCGCTATGGTCGACTGTGAGCGGTAGGCGAGTACTTGCGATTGATCCTTTTCACGGCGGGTCGCACTTAGCTTTTCTCGAAGGGGTGGTCGGAAGTAGTCGGCATGCGTGGACCGTTATCGCCGACAAGCCGGTACATTGGAAATGGCGAATGCGAGCGTCGGCGCTCAAGCTAGCCCAGTTGGCTCAAGACGAAGTCAACGCACGTGGCAAACCTGAATTGATTTTTTGCACGGACATGCTGGACGTTCCCGCTTGGTTGGGAATGATGCGAAAGACTGATTTGAGCGATGTCCCGGTCGTGATCTACTTTCACGAGAACCAATGGACCTATCCGACCTCGCTAAGATCACGCGTCGATTTTCATTTCGGATACACGAACTTGATGTCCGCATTTGCGGCGGACCATTGTGTGTTCAATTCAGCTTATCATCGCGACGATTTTTTGAATGCCTCGAAGAAGTTCGTGGCCTCGATGCCAGATTCGCATGAGGCTCATCCTTGGAAGATGCTGAACGACAAATGCTGCGTCATATACCCGGGATTCGATGTTGGCTCGTCTGCCCCGATTCGTTCAGCCGACTTCAGCGCTAACTCAATCGTTCTCGGTTGGGTATCGCGATGGGAATCCGACAAGCGGCCTGACGAGTTTCTGCGGTTGTGTCGCATGCTGGACGAGCGAGGCATCGACTTCCAGTTGGTTTTGTTGGGACCACAACCGAACGAGCAGCTCACCGAGTCGCTTGAACTGCGGCGGAACTTCGCGAATCGCATCATTCACGATGGATATGCTAGGACAAGGCAAGAGTATCTGACATGGCTGAGCAGGATTGACATCGTTGTTTCCACCGCCGATCACGAATTCTTTGGCATTGCGATTTGCGAAGCGATTGCATCAGGAGCGATTCCGGTCGTTCCCGATCGTTTGAGTTATCTCGAGCTAGTTCCGAAATCGCAGAGATATGACACAATCGAAAACGCTTGTTTGCAAATCCAAGAAATTGCAAACACCCCGTCGCGAGATCGAGAGCCTATCTTTCAAGAGTGTCTCAATAAAATCCAGCCCATGCACTTGAGTCAATCAGTCATGGAAATCGACCTGTTGATTGAACGACTAGTATCGACCGACTAGCTGATCCATCGCAACTGCGCTGACTGACACTTACACTCGGCCCGCGTTAAAGCAGACCCTAGCATGCGAGCTGGATTAAAGTTGGCCAGCAATGAACGCTTCGCCCATCGCCGATGGCACTTCTGCTTCGGCCAATACGAGCGCCGCCCCGTTGGCTACCACGCGAGCTTGCATTTGTTGAGTAAACGCAACTGCTTCGGCGCGGCGAATTTCGGCGTGCGCTTGTGCGATTCGAGTATCGGCAACCGCTTGATCACTCTGCAACCTAGCACCGATATTTTCTCCCACATCAATGTCGTAGATATCAATGGATACGATCTCGAATGCTGTGTTGGTATCCAATCCGTTGATCATCGGGCCTTTCGAGATTTGTGAAGGCATCTCTAGGACGTCCATGTGACTTTCCGCTGAACCGATAGCGGAGATGATGCCCTGGCCAACGCGAGCGACGATCGTCTCTTCGGTTGCTCCGCCGATCAGTTGATCAAGATTGGTGCGAACGGTTACCCGAGCGCCGACGCGAAGCTCGACCCCATTCTTCGCTACGGCACTGAGCGTTTCATTGCCACCGTTTTCGCCACTTGGGCAATGAATGACTCGTGGCGTTACGCTAGTTTGGACTGCCTGAAGGACATCTCGACCCGCTAGGTCAATGGCTGCGGCGCGATCGAAGTCGAGTGCAATCCCAGCGCGTTGAGCCACGATTTGGGCCATCACCACTTTCATCACATTGCCGCCCGCCAAATGATGAGCCTGCAGTCGCGTGGTGCTCATTCCGGTCACGCGGTCAATCGGCAAGCCCGCCTGTTTAGCCATGATTTTGGCTGTCACGATCATCGAATGGTCGATCCGCAAAAAGCTCATGACGATCAAACTCTTCAGGCTGACTTCTGCGCCGCACATGTAAGCTTGGAACCAGTAAGATCCCCACTTGATGACCACACCGATGATCGCCAGCGAGATAAGTGCCAGGACGATCAATCCACCGATCGTCCACCAGGCATTTTCTGTTGCTCCAAAGATCAAGCTCATTGCATTCACGGTCGAATTCCTGCCAAAACGCTCCACCACCGACTCGCCGAAGGAGCAAATGCCTTCGACGCAGCCGACTTCCTCGGGTGACCTTCGCTACAGGTGACCAGATTGTCATTTCTAACCGCATCATGTTAGCGTCGCGTTCATGTTAGCGGGTGGGGGTATCTATTTACGCTGAATTTCGATCAAAGACGTAAAAGTGAGCGTTCTAGCTGATGTTTTTGGTGATGCGAGTCAAACGAGGCCCAAAATCGCATTGCTCGCTAAAACGGACCGGGGTTGGCTATAACGAATCGGGGGTAGGCTATAACGAACCAATTCACCTCGTTCATGCGAAAGTATTTTGAATCCGAATAAGGTCACCGCGATTCGGTCGTCCGGGCTGACGATCTACGACTCACTCGACGATCGTCCTGAGCTATTTTTTGATTTGGATGAACTCGAGCAGACCTTGATCGCTGCGCTACTGGGGACAACGCTCGACTTTCCATTGCGGACGCGTTCCAAGGTCGCAAAGCAACGAGTCTGCAAAGCGCTCGGCTATCCGGTGCCGTCGAGTTTTCAAAGGACTCGTCCACGATTTCCGGGGCAAGAACTGGACGTCTTCGTTCAAAAATCCAACAACGTCCAAATCTGGAACGACGGGATCACTCCGACGCGACGTTACGCTCTCATCCGCGTCGACGATCGCGAACGTGTCACAGGCGTACGCGTTATCAACGGTGAAGCACTGTCGCGGCTCGATCGAAGCGATACGCTCACCCACAAATATCAAGCCACCAGTCAGGACCCAATCGTACGTAGCACGTTGGTGTCGTCAACCGATACCGGACCCGTGATTTCGAAGATCGTTTCGGCAAACCATCGCGAGCAAGGCAATTCGGTTCCCTTCTTCGCAGACTTCAAGCCTATTGCCGATGTGTTTGAGAGCCTGTCGCAACTCATAGGAGTGCGGATTGACAATCCGGGTGCCGATCAAGAACGCAATCGCGGTGCTGGTTTACATGTGGCGATTGCCCATTGCTTGGCAAGCGATGAATTGACGGATAATGGTCAGTTCCCCGACATCGCCAGCCAACTGCTTGAAATCAAACTGCAAACCGCGACGACCGTTGACCTGGGAGCAGTTCATCCCAACAGTGAAGAGATTCTGGTTGGCTATCCTGCTGCCAAACGCCTTGGCATTCGTCACTGCGATGTTCGCTACGCGATTCTTTATGGCAGTATTGATGACGAAGAAGTCATCATCGAGCACTTGGTGCTCACGACGGGACAAGACTTCTTCAAGTTCTTTCAGCAGTTTGGTGGCTTAGAGAAGAACTCCAAGAACCAGATCACGTTGCCGGGTGACTTTTGGGATTAGTCCACCCCAAAGGCTTGGCGAACGAGTACGTCGGACTCGGATTCCAATCGAGATCGCGTTGAAGGACGCTTGGCAGCGAGTATTTTTTTTGTGAGACGAATGATCTGCCGACTGTCGTCACACTTGAGATCGGGCAATGGGAACTGCTTGACGTATTGAGTCATGAACCGGCGTCGTCCAGCGTAAAGCTTGTTGTGAAAACGATGATCGTAGTAGTCCGTGATGAAGGTTGAGTTGGCGATGGCAAGGATCAGGTACAACCAGTCTTCGGGGTAGCCATTCTTTAGCGTGATCCAGTAGCAGTCGCCGTTGACGATTGCCGTTGATCGGTCCAGGAAAAACGTGGGTCGCTCCGAGATATCCGGAAATACGATCTTGGGCTCAGTCCAATCCGTTGGACGATGGGGCACCCAAATTTCATACCAATTTCGGCCACTTTCGGTCACGTAACTGCGACCTTCCAGGCGTTCGCGGTGAGAGTCAAAGTAGGCTGCCGCGCGGGGGAAGTCTTCGAGTCGAATGGCTTCTCGTCGCCCATCACGAAGCTGATGTGGATAGAGAACGGATTTGCGAATCGGGGTTCCATCGATGGACCATCGTTCTGCGTCGTGATGCGTGATCAATGGGTGGATCAATTTGCGTTCGGGTCGGCTCGCCTTATCAAGGTCGTCCCAACGCTCCCGAATGAATACAGCATCGGCGGTTGTCTTGATGCCGACACGAATGTTGGCGACATCAGAGAATTTCGCCACTTGGTATCGCTCGACCGTCTTCAACCAAGCGTTCGATTGGGGTGTCGCGAGTGTCCATATGGCATCGTCTTGCCCGATTGCCAATCTGCCCCGCTCGATCTCGTAGACTCCTTGTTCGGTTCGTAATTTTCCCGCGACGGTCGGATCACTTACGCCATCAAGAACATCGCAAGTCGTTGCCGTTTCTTCTTCTAATTCCGTGTGAGATCGGCATTCGTAGATTCGCGTAAATGGAGCTTCATCATGGAATTTGCCGCCGTTGTCCGACTTCTTTTGCGCCGCCACCACCACCGGCAATACAGACGCCGAAAACAGTTTGGTGTCGCCCAAGTCAATTACCTCGGCGATGTCGAAATGTTCTCGCAAGTAGGTCCGCAACTTGACGCCTGACTTGATTGTCAAAAAACGGTTCGACGTCAGCAAGCCGAGTGTTCCGCCATCGCGAAGGACACTCGCCATCGCGATTGAGAACGCATGGTAGAGGTCAACGCGTCCACTCAAGCCAAACCGTTTGGCCAACGACTGAGCCTCGCGAGAACCGAGTACTTGCGTTCGTACGTAAGGCGGGTTCGCAATGACGATGTCGTATCGGAAGCCATCGTCTTTCTTCACGACATCAAGAAAGTCATGTTTGACGATGGTGACACTGGCGACGCCAAGGTTTGACAAGTTGGCCTGGGCGTTGCTCGCTGCGTCGGGATCTCGCTCGAATCCGAAGAGCTGCATTCGTCGACGTACTGACGGTTTCGCGTTTTGAGCGATTGCCACAAGAAGATTTCCGTCGCCGCACGCGGGGTCCACTACGGAAATCGACTTCGAACTCTTTCCATAAGCCAGTAGTGTCCTTTGAGCTAAAAACGCAGCTAGATTTTCCGGCGTGTAATGGATGCCATTCTGTTTGATCAAGTCAGGCATCGTTTTGATCAAGTGGGCAGGATTAAGTGGTGAGCGAGGCCAATTGTGCTTTCGACGTAGCGAAAGTGTAACGGTTGTTCGGTTGTTGCGGGATGAGTTGGTTAGGAGTGTGGCCACGATCGGGCACCACGAAAACGATCGCAACAGTGTCATTTTTTCGATTCGCTTCACCGCAAGCGTTATCGCTCTAGTGCACCGGGCTCGAGTTTCGATGAGAGAAGACGAGAGGTTGTTCTCTTTCTTGTCAACAATAGTCCCACTTGCGTTTATTCACCCATGTCTGAACAAACAGGCGGAAGCCCGATTCAAGCAGCACTCGTAACGATGCTATTGGGCGCTGGTGGCTACTACTTTTACAACAACCAAGATTCAGTCGACTTAGGAAACCTTTCCAACGCCGCACGAAGCAAGTTCAGCAACAGCACCTCGATCGATGACACTTTTGTCAGTTACCGTGATGCGCCCGTGATGATTGGTCCAAACCAGTCGTTGCTTGCCAACAAGAACACTCCGGTCGACACGTCTAGTCGATTGACGGGATTGAACCACGATTACGTACCTGCACCGCGTGTTGATACACTCGCCGCGAAGTCGGCGGTGACCATTAGTTCGACGGTACCTCGTCCCTCGTATCGGCCCGTCAAAATAGCTTCTTGGTCGCTGGGAGGATTTGGTCCTACCAAGCTAGCCAGTGCTGATGCTCGCAAGTACGTTAGCAAAGTGATTCGTCGCTACGATGTGATCGCATTGCAACAAATTGCGTCCATTGAAAGAGACCTAATTCCAAGGCTGGTTGATGTCATCAACGGACCCGAGCATCGCTACGATTATGTGCTCGGTCGTTCAACGGGCCCCACCGGTCGCCAGGAACAACTTGCTTTTATCTTTGACACGACAAGTGTGAGGGTTGACCGTAGGCAGACGTACACGGTGAGCGATCCTTCCGAGCAGATGATCTACGATCCGCTTGTTGCGTCCTTTCAAGCGGCTGAACCCAACGAAAATGAAGCGTGGACTTTCTCGCTCGTGAATGTTCGCGTTGACTTAAGTCGAGCCGCAGCAGAGGTCGCTCTATTGCCCAATGTTTTGCGATCGGTCTTGAATGACGGTCGCAATGAGGATGACGTGATCCTGCTGGGGCTATTCCAGGCTGACGATGACTACCTGATTCCGACGATGGGGTCAGGCGAGATGGATGCAGCCGTTCATCATCGGTCGACGGACGTCTTTGGTCGATTCCAAACGAGCAACATCCTGATCGCCCGTGGCGCCACTAGCGAGTACCTCGGGCGTGGCGGAGTGTTTGATTATCGTCGCAACTACGATCTCAACCCAGTGGAAGCCGAATCGGTAACTAGCCACTTGCCAGTGTTCGCTGATTTTACCGCTCATGAGGGCGGCGAACTGTAGCGAGGACACTTTCATGAAGTCTCGGTGGCAGTGATAGTGATTGGATTCCCCAGGTGGCAATCACTTGACGGCGACGATGTAGCAAATCCAACTCGGGTCGCTCGGTGCCAATTCACTACGTTCCCACTTCGGGTTGTCTTCGTCTTCTTCATTTTCCCAATAGACGTGGCTTTCGCTAAAGCCTGCTTCAGCAAGCATTTCGCGAACCTCTGGAATGGTCCAGAATCGCCAATGATATTCAAAGGCTCGCTTTAGTTTGCTGCCGTCGGCAAACTTAAAGTGGATGTAGAAAGATGCATCACGGGTGATCGGGTTGAAGCTTGCTTGTTCCCAATGATATTTGAACCCCTTCTTACCCTTCTTAATCGTGCGTTTGTCGACGAGGCCTTCGTCGTAACAATCGCCGCCACCCATCATGTCCATGACCATGACACCCTGCGCGGCAAGATTACTGCGGGCAATTTTGAAATAGTCAACGACTTCTTTCCGGGTTTTGAACAACCAAAAGGAAAAGTTCTGCGCTGCTAAGACATCGGCTTGTGGCCGGTTTCTTTTGCGTACGTCTTGCTCGACGATACGAATTCGTTTCTGTTCCTCTTCGGACAATTCAGCAAGGTTGTGTTCACGTCCCCACTGCAAGGTTTCCGGGCAAAGGTCGACACCCAGGGCGGTGCGATTTTTGTCCGATGCGACCCAGTGGCAACACACTGCGAAGGTGCCGCAAAAGTCTTCTCGCAGTACCACTGGTTTCTTGCGGTAGGCATCGCGGTACGCTTGCTCGAAAAATTCGATCTCGTGCTCGGGGGTCTGGACCGATTTCTGGTAACAGACAAATTTGTCTGCTTGCTCGGCCAGCGTGGGCTTACTTTTCGCCTTGGTCGATTCGCTGCTGGATCGCGCCATGATGTTGTCTATCTTCTCGCTTGCTGAGAAGCCTTTTCAAGTTGTTCATCTAGTAGTGACTGAGCCTTGTGCCATCGTAGCTCTCCTTTGCCTCCGGGCGTGGCGTTCCTCTGCCTCAAGGTATTAGGAACCTCCAAAATATCGGCAAAATGACAGCGGACGCGAGGCCCAGTGCGAAAAAGGGTTCGCGGGTATTGGTTTTTCCCGCAAATCAGGCGATTTTTGCGTCACGGCTTAGTGCTGAACGTCGATCAATTTCTTCAGCTCGGGCCAATCTTGCGTGTTCGCGACATCTTTGGCCACCAAACCGCCTCGCCGTGCTTGGATAATTCCGTAGCCCATCACGTCCAAGCCGTCGATCGAGTGGGCGTCCGTATTGATCACGATTGGAATTCCCAAAGCTTTGGCTTTCGCCAGGTGCAAGTCATTCAAATCCAAGCGGGCGGGGTTTGCGTTGAGTTCCATGAACTTGCCGTGCTGTTTTGCCGCCGCCATGACCTGGTCCATGTCGATTTCATAAGCGGGACGACGGTTGAGCAATCGGCCGGTCGGGTGAGCGATGGCGGTGACGTTAGGATTCTCGATGGCACCGATCATTCGTTCGGTAATCTGATCGCGTGGTTGCTTCTGGCCGTAATGAATACTCGCCAGAACCCAATCGGCCTCTGCCAAGCAATCGTCAGCTAGGTCCATTCCACCGGCTTCAAGGATGTCACACTCGATGCCCTTCAAAATCGTCAGGCGGCCTTGATACTCGTTTCGAATTTCATCAATCACCGCCCATTGCTGACGCAAGCGTTTTTCATCGAGTCCCATCGCCATGGAAACACGTTTGCTGTGATCCGTGATGGCGATGTACGACAAGCCTCGTTCGATCGCAGCGTCCGCCATGTCGCGGATCGTGTGCGTACCGTCCGTGGCAGTCGTGTGCATATGCAAGTCCCCGCGAATGTCCTTCAGCTCGACTAACGTTGGCAACTTGCCGTCTTGAGCGAGCTTGAATTCTAGTCGGTCCTCGCGTAGTTCCGGGGGAATCCACGGCAGTCCGATTACCTCATAGACATCCTTTTCGGTTGTCCCCGCGATCTTCGTGTCATCGTCTATCTTGAAGACTCCGTACTCATTGATCTTAAGGCCCTTTTCCTTTGCGATCTTTCGAGTGTGAATATTGTGAGCTTGCGAACCGGTAAAGTACTGAAGTGCTGCGCCGAACTCGTCTTCCTCGACGCATCGCATGTCAAGTTGGAATGCCTTGTCCAGGCGAATCGAAATCTTTGTTTCACCGCGTCCGATGGTCTGTGACACATCGGGATAGGTGGCTAGGTGGTCCATGGCTGCTTCGCGATCGGACGCAACGACCAAAAGATCCAGATCGCCGACCGTGTCCCGGCCTCGCCGATAGCTTCCTGCCCATTCCATTTTCGTGATGGCCTTGCACTTCTGCATGTGATCAGAAATCGCGCGAGCCAATCCATCCGCTTGAGACCAATAAATTCGTGACGCCGCTTCTTCAGCGATCGCGAGTCCATCCAGGATCGCGGATTGCGTTTTTTTGCCGAAGCCCTTCAATCCCGCAACTTGGTCTTCCTGGCAGGCTTTTCGAAGATCACCCAGCGATTCAATGCCGAGTTCCTCACGCAGTTTGACCGCCTTCTTGGCTCCCAAACCAGGGATGCGAGCCATCTGGATTACTACCGCCGGCACAGCTTTTCGAAGTTCTTCAAGTTGCGGCAGGCTACCCGTTTCGACCAAGGTCTGGCACTTCTCAACCAACGTTTTTCCGATGCCCGGTATTTTCGCGAGGTCACGTTCCGGGTCACTCAAGACTGCTGCAACGGATTCGCCAAGCTCGCGAATTGCCTTTGCCCCGTTCTGGTAGGCTCGAATGCGAAAAGGATTCTCGCCACGAAACTCCAGCAGTTCAGCCATCTCTTCCAAGGCTTTGGCAATTTGAGCGTTGTCCATCAGGTCTACGTTGCGGTCGAGGGCTTGGGCTGCGTCATCAGGGAAACAACCACCAGCGTAACGAATGCGAGCGGAATCGTAACGATGCCCGGCTGGCTGAACGGAGCGATTGCTCCGGCGGGATCTAACCCGTAGACCGCCGAGTACGTGTCAGCGGAAAGCAGGATCCAGCCCAACGAGCTGAGGGCACCAATCACCACGCTTGCAATGATTCCTTCTTTGGTCGTGCCACGCCAAAACAACAGCATGACAAGTGCCGGAAGGTTGGCGCTGGCGGCGATACTGAATGCCCAGCCCACGAGGTAGCTAACATTAAGTTCCTTAAACAGAATCCCCAATACGATCGCAATGACGCCGACAACCACGGCGGCGATCTTGGCGACGCGTACCTGCGCTTGGCCTTCAAGCTCAATTCCCATTACGCCACCGATCAAGTCATGGGCAACCGCTCCGCTGCTGGCCAAGATCAGTCCGCTGACTGTTCCCAAAACGGTCGTGAAGGCAATTGCCGAGATGATCGCAAAGAGCAACGGGCTGATGCTTCGAGCGAGCAGCGGTGCCGCCATGTTGTTATCGCTTAGATCCAGCGCGCCGCTGGTCATAGCACCCAGACCAAGATAGAGCGTTAGCACGTAAAAGAATCCGATGGTGGCAATGCCCACAATGGTGCTCTTGCGTGCGGCCGCACCGTCTTTGACCGTGTAATAGCGAATTAGGATGTGTGGCAACGAGGCTGTACCGCAGAACAACGCCAACATCAGCGACAAGAAGTTAAGCTTGTCAATGAATTTGTCACCGCGAATCCCTTTGAACTTCGGGTGCTCGCCCGGCCTCAATACGCGTGTGCCTTCGGTCGGTTTTTGAAAGTAGACTTTGGTCTTCGAGCCATCGTCGTGCACGATCGTTTCGTTGCCCCATAGAATCACTTCGCTGTCGCGAATCGTGTTGAAGAACTCAAGCGGTCCTAGGGATCCCGTTTCACTCTTTCCGTCGGGCAGCTTGGAAACATGGCCAACCGGACGAAGTTGCTTTTCGCCGGGCCCCGCGCCTAGCGGAGCACCGTCGATCGTTTTGATGCCTTCGATGGTGCCTGTGGCTTGTGCTTGACGCAGCACAACTTGGCCGTCGCCCACTTCATCGATGCTGTAGATGTCAAAGCCGATTGTCTTAGGATCTTTTAATCGGACAAATCGCTTGTTGTCCCATCCGTCTTCTGGCGGCATCACATCGCGCCCACCTAGGGTTTGACTGGCGAGCAGTTCATCCGCCAACATATCGCTCGCGATCGGACCTATCGTTTCGAACGAATCGTTTGTCTTGAGTCCTTGAGCGAGCAACATGACCACAAGGACGGCACTGAAAATGACTAGTAGCGAGCCTTTTAGGAACTGCACCCACGTCGTCGAAACCATTCCGGCGGTGACCACGATCATGATCACGACGATCCCGACCATCACCACGCCGACCCAATGCGGGAATCCGAGAAGCGGTGTGATCAGCGATCCGGCGCCCACCATTTGCGGGATCAGGTAGAACACGCTCACCACCAGTGTGCTCACTCCGGCAGCAGCCTTGATGCCTCGCGAATTGAACTTCGCATCCAAGGCATCGGCGAATGTGAACTTGCCCAGTCGTTTCATCGGTTCAGCGATCACGAACAGAGCTACGATCCAACCGGCCAAGAATCCGATCGAATAAAGGAATCCGTCGTAGCCATAGGTGGCGATCATTCCACAGATACCCAGGAACGATGCAGCCGACAAATAGTCGCCGGCAAATGCAACTCCATTGATGGCCCAAGGAATTTGTCCATGAGCAGCGAAGTAACCTTCCGATGATTTCGCTTTGCGACCAAGGAAGAAACTCAGCCCTACCGTGAAGAACACGAAGAGCATGAAAATCACAACGGCAAGGATTGATGGTTCGTAAATCATTACTTGCCCTCCTGTTTCGCATCGGCTTTGGCTTTGGCGGCTAGAGCGGCTTCAGCTTCATCTTCCGCACTACCATCTCGGCACATCATCCCGTAGATCAACGCCATGATCAGGGCGGCCACGATCAGACCGAACCCGTAAACGATTGCCAAGTTTAGTCCCGCGATTGCGGTGGTTTCCATGGTGTCGGCGGCGAAGGCATTGATCAGCACAAAGCCGAGGTAAAGAAGCAAATAGATCACAAACAAGATCATGCCGAGTTTGTGATTGAATTGCCGCGCCGACGTTGGGTTGGCGTCGTTATGGTCCATGAGGGCAAACCGAAGGAGGGAGGTATTTCGAAGGGACTTAGATTAGCAGGACGCGACGCGTTAGTGTTGTCCGAGCCCCGCGAAAGCGTGGTCCGCGTCACGCCTCTTGCAGAGAGGCCCGTAACGATCGTCGTCAGGACTTTCAGACATTCTAAGCGAGGCAAACTTGTTAACAACTTTGGTTGCTTAGCAAACAAAACTATTACAGCGTGGCGGTTAGTCTGAGGCCATCGTAGGCGAGTTCAATTCCGTTGGGCAATTTGGCCATCGTCTCGCGATAGCCCAAGTCGTGACCAAGGTGCGTCAACAGCGTTCGTTCCGCCTTGACTTCCTTAGCCACCTCAATCGCCTCGTTGACACTGAAGTGAGTCGGATGAGGATGGTGACGCAGCGCACCGACCACGAACGTCTTCACTCCCTGCAATCGTTCCAAGGACTCGGGGGGGATTTCGTTGGTGTCCGTGCAATACGCAAAGTCTCCGATCCGAAATCCAAGGACGTCGAAATTAGGTCCATGCTTGAGCGGTATAGGAATAATTGACGCGCCCAAGATCTCGAATGGATCGTTTTCGTTGATGGAATGAAACTCGAGTTGCGGTCTGGCACCCGGATGCGTCGGTTTCGTTTTGCTAAACGCGTAGTCGAACGAATGTCGGATTCGTTTCTCGACTTTCGGTTCGCAGTACAACGGGACTGGTGAACCGAGTCGGAACGGAAACAGCCGCACGTCGTCGAGCCCAAACAAGTGATCAGCATGCTCGTGCGTGAATAGGACCGCGTGGGCGAGCGGAATCTTCTCTCGCAGAAATTGCGTTCGCAAGTCGGGTGGCGTGTCGATCAACAACGTGCCACCAGGAAGCTCAACGATGATCGCGCATCGCGTGCGGTTGTCGCGAGGGTCGCTGCTTTGGCAAACCGCGCAATCGCACCCGATCGCAGGGACGCCCACGCTGGTTCCGGTGCCCAGGAAGATCACCGTGGCTGATTGAGATTGAGACATAAGCGTCCAAAGATGCGAAAACTCGGTAGAAAGCCAGTGTGACGGGTAATTTTCTTGGTGAAAACGCCCCTTGGCCCTCGCCGCCAAATTCTGCGATACTCTCGTCCCCCCAAAGCAAATAGCAATCCAGATAACCACCGCCTCGAAAAGGCAAATCACGCGGGTTAAGCGGTGCCCCACGCGTGATTGTTGCCGACCCAGAATTACAAATCACACAACTCAAATCTGGAAATCCTTTCCTATGATCAAGAATTTTTCACCTGGTTCGCTGGGCATCAACGGTCGTCAAAGCGAGCTGATCGAATTGGCTCTGACCTACGGTTTCAAGGGCATGGACGTCGACATGCAAGAAATGCTTCGCCGCGCCCAGCGTAGCGAAGGCGGCATCGCTGACGCATCAAAATACCTCGACGCTGCTAAGAAGCAGTTCGATATCAAGATTGGCGGCTTCGACCTTGGTATCAACCTTGACGCCGATGAAGACGCATTCGTGGCAGCAGTCGGTGCTTTGCATCCCGTTGCCGACCTCGCCAAGCAACTCGGCGCCGCCCGCGCATACTGCAAGTTGCCAGCGGCTACCGATCGACTTCCCTACCACGAGTACTTCGAAGCTCAAACTGCTCGTTTGCGTCAAATCGCCGAAGTCCTCGGTGCACGCGACATCAAGCTTGGTATCGGCTTTTCCGCCGGAAAAGAATTGGCCGAAGGCAAAGAGTTCCCGTTCGTTCGCAACGTCGAAGGCTTTGTAAGCTTGGTCAAGGGAGTTGGTTCCGGTGCTGGCTTCTACGTCGACACTTGGGACTGGGTTGTCGGTGAAGGCGCGATGGACCAAATCAGCGAACTTAGCGTTGACCAAATTGTTGCGGTTCGATTGTGCTCGCTGACTCCGGAAGCCGATCCGGCCAAGGCTCAGTCGTTCGAGCGAGTCGTTCCTGAAGCCGATGGACTGCTCAACCACGTCAAGCTTGTCGCGCACCTTGCATCGATCGGATTCGAAGGTCCCATCAGCCCTGGCGCTCACGGCAAGAGCTACAAGGGGCAAACTCGCGAAAGCATCGTGCAAGCGGCGCAAGAGGCGATTGACGGAATCTTCACCGAAGCCGGTTTGGAAGTCGAAGCCTTGCCGAAGGACACGATCGAGGACATTCCTTACGATCCCACTCCCGTGATGTAAGATTGTTACATCGTTAGAATACGACGACGCCGTCTCATTTGAGGCGGCGTTTTTTCGTCTCCTCGAGCTTCACCCACATGCCATGACTCGACTCTTCGCCGGAACTGCTTTCGATATCCCACCGACCTGTGATGACTGCGGGAAGCTTCAATCCGAGTGCATTTGTTCGGCAGAGCAAAAAGCGGCCGCCAAAGCGGCTCGGCAGCGCGATGCTGATCGGCTTTCCCCCGGCGAGCAAAAGGCTCGCGTGAATGTCGAAAATCGCAAAGGAGGACGAAAAGTTACCGTGGTTACCGGACTGACCGCAAAGGCTAACGACTTGCCCGAACTGCTAACCAAACTGCAAGCTGTCTGTGGCACTGGCGGAACGGTCAAAGCGAAAGATGACCTGATCGAACTGCAGGGTGACCATGCCGACGTGATCCGCAAAAAGTTGCGCGAGATAGGCTATCGACTATAAGTGGGAACATCCGAATTCTGGCGGGTGGTTCTGCATGAAGTTTCGCTGCTGCCTACAATGGCGGACTGATTTTCCCTCCACCCCAAGAGACAATGATGCCAAACGTCTTCCTCCGATTCGCGTTTCCGTTCCTCGTCGCAGTCTGCATCGCGAGCACCGTTAGTGCTGCTGAGCAGCGACCGCCTAACGTGCTAATGATTTGCGTTGATGATCTCAAGCCCACGCTGGGATGTTATGGCGATCAGCATGCGGTGACGCCTAACATCGATGCACTGGCTGCTCGCGGCCTTCGGTTCGAATCCGCGTACTGTAATCAAGCGGTATGCGCACCGAGTCGCAATGCGTTGATGACGGGGCTGCGTCCTCAGACCATCGGTATTTACGACCTGGGGACAAACTTTCGCAAAGCGATCCCCGACGCTACGACGATGACAACTCATTTCATGAACCAAGGCTACCGAGCCGAAGGACTTGGGAAGATTTATCACATCGGCCAAGGCAACGGCAACGATGCGAAGTCCTGGAGTGTCCCGTGGTGGAGACCGAGAGGGTCTCAATATGTTTCCAAGCAAAACATTGCCAATCACTGGATCGACCGCATGGGAATGAAACGAGGGCCTGCGACCGAGTCCGTCGACGTTGCCGACGATGCTTATGCGGACGCAAAGATTGCCGCCGAAGCGGTGACGCGACTTGAGCGCGCTAGCAAGCAGCCCGAGCAACCGTTCTTCTTAGCAGTTGGGTTCGTAAAGCCGCATTTGCCATTTGTTGCACCCAAGAAGTACTGGGACTTGTATGACGCAAACGCTCTACCGATGCCGGAGTTTACTGAGGCTCCGGAAAACGCGCCGAAGTTTGCGAAGACGAATTTCGGCGAACTGTTGAATTATTCTGACATGCGAGAATTGAAGACGATCGATGAGGCAACCACTCGTCATCTGATTCACGGATACTATGCCGCCACTTCGTACATGGATGCTCAGGCCGGCAAGGTGCTTGATGCATTAGATCAACTAGGATTGGCCGACAATACGATCGTGGTCTTATGGGGCGATCATGGCTGGCATCTTGGCGACCACGGCATGTGGTGCAAGCACACCAATTACGAACAGGCCACCCGTATACCTTTCATCGTCGCTTCGTCGAAAACAACTGGCACCGAAACACGAGCGATGGTGGAGACGGTCGATGTGTATCCAACACTATGCGATTTGACTGGCGTCGTTGCCCCAGAAGTTATCGACGGAATAAGTTTCGCCGACGTGGTCACGGGCTCAGCATCGTCGGCCCGCCCTCACGTTACCCATGTCTATCCTCGTAACGGCATGATCGGGCGTGCCATCCGAGATTCGCGTTATCGAATGGTTGAGTGGAAGAAGCCGGCTGCAGATGCCGATTCTGCAACAATCGAACTCTACGACTATGTTGCGGATCCGCTCGAAACAAAAAACATCGCCAGTGAACAGCCCCAAGTGGTTGATGCGATGCGCGCCTTGCTTGCCAAACAACCCGAAGCGAAACCCCAGTGGCGCTCGAGCGAGAAATCGGAAAAGAAAGCTAAGCAACCGACCAAGAAAAAAATCGACCGCAACGTTCTATTTGATCGTCGGGATGCAGACGGCGACGGGGCACTCACAATGGACGAGTTCTTAACCGGCCAACCCGATCCCAAGGATGCACCGGCACGGTTCCCACGTTTCGATAAAGACGGCGACGGAAAACTCTCACGAGAGGAATTCGTCATGCCGGGCAAATGAGTTCGTGCTAGCCAACGCGACGGGTGTAGACCCACCATTCAGTGGCCAGCATTCCAAGGACGGCGACCAGTAACCAACGCCAGTACTCTTGCCGTTCTTCGATGCTGGCGGTCGCCGATGCGACCTGCTCGTACCCCAGTTCGACGCTGGGAGCAACCTTCAATTCGCTCTCGCCTTGATCGAACAAGTTCACGGCGAACAAGTCCGCTAGCCGGTCACCTTCCTTGATCTGGTAGTTGCCCGGTTCGCCAGTCTCAACGACCTCGATCATGCCTGATGGTCCAGGTTCAAGCGTGCGAAGTGTCTTGTCGTTGAGCGACAGCTTTGCTGTTGTGACAGCGCTTTCCAACCGCACTCGAACGGTTTCACCGGGGCGATACGAAGGGGCGCCAGAGGCTTCGGCTGCACCCGCGAGATACCGCAGGACGTTGAGTACGAACACCGGCCATGATCGTTCTGCGTACCAGTTGGTGTTGGTTCCGGAGTCCCCATCATCGTTCGTCGTGATGATTTCAAATCCTAGCACCATGTCTTGGAAACCATCGCGAGGAGCCAGCACCAACATTGATCCGATATCAGCACCCACGAGTTCCACCGAACCAGGCGGTCCGTCGATTCCACGCCCACTGAAGATCAGCAGCGAGAATAATTCTAAGTACTGCATCATCGGATGCGTACGATCAATGTCGACCAGCGCGACGGATGACTTCTCCGTCGACCACGACCAACCTGCCTGTGCCGCCTCAGAATCCGCAGCATTCTGGTCAGGGTTAGGTACTTCTTTGTTCGGAGGCAACGCTCCGATGAAGAAGGTGTTGGTTGCCGGCATCACCTTGGGCGAGCAGCGATCGTAGATGATGAGATCGTCCATTCCCGAAACAGCACGAATGCGATACGCATCAGAGTCCAGAAAGTCCGGCGACACAAACTCCGAGTCGCAAATCTTGGCGGCCTTGGTCGTTTGTAATCCAAGTTCCAGTGGCGTGTTTCCGGGCGTGACGACCAGCACGTTCACGTTTCGCAGCGGTGACAATGCAGCGTAAGCAATATTGTCCGTGGCGAGATCATCGTCGTAATCAAGTTTTAATTCCAACTGCACCGCTTCGTCGCTTTCGATCGAAAACGACAGGCCCGTCTGCTCTCCTGCGGCCAGCGACACGGATGATGCGTCTAAGAATTGTCCGTCCATCGAAAGCGTCGCTGAGCTTTCCACGGGCTGCGATCCCAAGTTCATGACGGTCGCGTAAGCCTGGACCTGTTGAGGATTTTCGAGATTCCGCTCCGCCGAAAACGCTGTAATGGCAAGGTTCTGGGGATCATCCGAGCCGATGCCAACATAGGTGGGAATCAAGTTTCCAAGATTGAATTCTGTCACCGGTTGAAATCCACCGTCCGAGTAGATGTACAAATCCGCCGGCAACGCTTCGGCCACTTGCACGTCATTGACGTCGCCCACTTCACTACTGCGACGTGGATTGGCGAGACCATCGGCCGCCTTCAGAGCACCTAGGATGTCGGTTGGGAAGTTCGTCGCTTGCACACGGTCGAGAGCATCTCGCAGGCGTCGCCGATCCGAAGTGAAAGACTGAACGGTGTCAGGTCGATCACTAAACGTCACCAGCATCGCGGTTTCGTCGTCCGACATTTGCTCAATGCGTTGCCCGATTAGTTTCTTGGCCAGATCCAATCGCGATGCCGCCTCGTCCACATCGGTCGCGTTCATGCTCGCGGACGTATCAAGCAGGAAAACGGATCGACCCTGCGTCGACGATTCGCCTCGCATCCCCGGGCGAAGTAAAGCCAGCGCCGCCAGCAGTACCGCCGCTAGTTGCAAGAGCAACAGCAGGCTACGACGCAACCTCTGCAGCAAACTGTTCACGTGCAGATCTTCGATGGTGCGTGACCATAAAAACGTGCTGGGCACTTCAACCGGTTCGCGGCGAAGTTTCAAAAAGTACAGCAAGACGATGCCGACCGGAACCGCCGCCATCAGTCCCCATTGCATCGGAGAAAGCGTGGAAATCCAACTCATCGAACCACGCCCCTTTCTCGCAAGTACTTTGTCACGATCGTTTCAACGGGAGTGTCGGTGCGAACAGGGATATAGACGATCGAACGTCGAGAACAAAACTGCTTCACGCTACCAATGAACTGCCGTACCGTGTCGCGGTACTTTTCCAGCACGTAAGCATTGATCGTTATCTCGGCTTCATCTCCATCTTCAATGTCAATCAGTTTTCGGTCGCCGCGAAGTGGTGGGTCGAGTTCTTCAGGGGACAAAACGTGCATGACGAAAACATCCATTCGTCGGCCAATCAACATCCGCAGCGCCGATTCGTAGCCGGCTTTGTCCATCAAGTCGCTGATTAGCACTGCAACGCCGGTGCCCGCGGTGCGCAACGAGAACTCTTTGATGCCGTCATGCAAAGAAACATTGTGTCCGGGTTCGATGGAATCCAGATAGTCCAGCATCTTCAACAGGTTGGATCGCCCGCGAAGTACGGGAGCACGACGTCCCTCGGGACCTAGGGCGGTGACGGTCACTCGGTCAGCGCGACACATGCCGACGTAACCCAAAGCCGCGGCAAGTTGTTTCGCAACGTGCAGTTTTGTGGGGTCACCGAAGTTCATCGAATCACTAGCGTCGATCATCGCGAAGAAGTGCAAGTCTTCTTCTTCGAGAAACAACTTCAGGAAAAGCTGATCGAGCCTCGCATACAGGTTCCAGTCGATCATCCTTAGATCGTCACCGGGAACGTATTGGCGGAAATCGGCAAACTCGACGCTCTCGCCTTTACGTTTGCTTCGACGTTCGCCCTTCATCCGTCCGCGAAAGACTTTTCGCGAGACGAGTTCGAGGCGTTCGAGTCGACCTAACAGATCAGGGCTAAGCAGCGAGTGACTTTTGGATTTGGGCATGCGTGTAGCTTAGCCGATTGCTATGAAACGGTGGTGGAGGTTTCACTTCCAGGTCAAAGGTAAATGTTTATCGTCCGCAGTCATCTTGCCTGGACCACGAACTCCCGAGCCTTTGCGTTTTTGCAGCTTGTCGCCAAGGTCAGCACGAGCCAACTCGGCTGCATTTTGAAGTTCCGCTAAAACATCGGGATAGTCGTTAAGCACGTTCGTTGATTCGCTGACATCATTGTCGAGGTCATACAACGCAAGTTCAGCCATTTCGTGTTGGTAAGGAATCGGCAAACCGCCCGTGCCGCCGGGATGCCCCTTCGTCGTTCGATAGCGGTGCGGAAAGACTAGCTTGAACCGTTCATTGCGAACCGCTTGCAGTTGACCACCGCCGTAGTAGCAGTAGAACGCATCGTGCGGCGTCTTGGCTCCTTCTTCACCGAGCATCAACGGGCGAATGTCTTTTCCGTCAATCTTGTGGTCGGGAAGCCTTGCGTCGATCAGTTTTGCGACCGTCGGTAGGATATCGATCGAACTGCACAAATCATCGCACGTCGTGCCTGCGGGAATTTTTCCCTTCCACCACATCAACGTGGGTTCACGGTAGCCGCCTTCGAACATCGTGCCTTTACCTTCACGAAGTGCCCCCGAGGAACCAGCGTGATTGCCATAGCTCAACCAAGGACCGTTATCACTGGTGAAAATAACTAGCGTGTTGCGTTCGATACCCATGTCTTCGATCGCGTCAAGGATTTGTCCGACGGACCAATCCACTTCCATGACGACGTCGCCAAATAAACCCGCGCCGCTCTTTCCTTCAAAGTCTTTGGAAACGTAAAGCGGTACGTGAACCATCGGGTGAGCCAAGTAGAGAAAGAACGGTTTGTCTGCTCGGTTCTTGATGAACTCGACACTACGCCGTGTGAATTCTTGGGTCATCTCGGCTTGGTGTTCGGGTAGCATGTCATCGTTCACTACTCGCACACCCTTCTTTTGATCGGCCACAATCATCGGCAGTGCAGGCCATGGGATATTGGCGTGAGGGTCATTTTGACGTTTCGCAACGGACTCGGGATGCAGTGGCCACATGTCGTTGCTGTAAGGAATGCCGTAGTACTGATCAAATCCATGCTGAGTCGGTAAGAACTTAGGGTTGTGACCTAGATGCCACTTTCCAAACATTGCCGTGTCGTAGCCTTTGGATTTGCACAGCTCCGCTAGAGTTGTTTCATCCGGGTTGATACCGATTTGCGAACGTGGGCCAAGTGCGCCCGCGATACCCAGACGCGTGTGATAAGTGCCCGTAAGAAGAGCCGCTCGGGAGGCTGAGCACACAGCGGACGAGACTACAAAGTCGGTAAACTTGCGACCTTCCGCTGCCATCCGATCTAGGTTCGGTGTCGGGTAATCCGTTGCGCCGAATGGTCCGATATCGGCGTAGCCCATGTCGTCAATGAAGATCACGACAATGTTGGGTGGCTGTTGTGAATTGGCATCCGCGAGACTCGTCAAAAAGAGAAGTATCGGAAGCAAAAGAAGTGATCGGATCATGTTGTGGTTCTTAGCGTGCAGGAGGGACCGTGCGGGAATAACGGTGCGAGTGGGCGGGGGAAGGGGAAAACTCTGCAAGGAACGCAGTGAAAGAGAAGCGTAGAAAACTGCGACGAGGTTTCCTCATGATAATTCAGTGATCGAACTCAAACTTGGACACTCCCCGTGCTCCCGTTGGTAATTGTCCAGTCACAGCGATGTCTTCGACGTGGTACTTGGTTGGTTCAAACCTCGCGCTACTGCGTTTGTCAGTGAACATGCGTTGGGGGAGTGTCAATGATTGACGAGGTTCCAAGGGAGCGTTCTGCAGATACAAGTATTGTCCGTTGATATCGACCGTCAGTTTCGCGATCGGGTGGTCCGTCAAATTCTCGACAATCACGACATCCGCCAAAACGGCGCCCGCACCGCCCGGTGTTTCGATTGGCTGTCTGCCAAGCGTTACTTTGACGGGCACCGGTGGCCCACCGACACTTTCAGGGAAAATTGCGTACACGCTCAACCCCACCACCACCATCGCCAACAGACTGGCAATCAGGCCACGACGCGAAAGTCGCAGTGTCGGGGCAATTTTGGGTGCTGTTGAGGTGCTTTCAGCGTCAGACATAGAGGTTTCTCGAGCGATGGGAAAAGCTAATTCTAAGGTAGCGGAACCACTTGGGCACCCGACGAATCTAGCAACAGCACGCCGATGACAAATTGGTCGCTCGCCGCGATCACGGGTGACCCATGCCACATGCTGCGACTCAGTTCCACGCCTGCTACATTCCATCTTCGGTCGCCCAACGAAAGCGATTCGCGACCAAGCCACTGCATCGTTGTGTTCTCAGCTTCGCCGCGGACTACAAAACAATCTTCGGTTTGCGTTGGCGTTCTCATCCGTTCGGCCAGCACTACTCGCCCGCCGGGCAATGGGTTGGGTGATGGGTAGGGAACTTTGGCAAGTAACGAATCATCACCGCCCCATCGCGACGGGGGCTCGTCAATCGAGATCGGGGCCGATTGTTTGGCAATCTGAAATTTTGCCATGAACGATTCTTCGATGGCTGATTTGGGGGCCGTCAACATATCGACGGGAATGATGGCTTGAGCTTCGCCATTGACCGCCGTAACCCACGCCGAAGCTTCGGATTTTTTCTCGCGAGCAATCCCCAAAAAGCTTTCTCGCCAGGTGGCGACGACGGGTACGGTCGCCACCGGATTGAAGTCCATTAAGTTAATTGCCGGAGCTTGCTTGAGCCACTCTTCGGCTCCCTCGTCAAGCAACCGAAAGACATCGCCATTGTTAACCGCCGATGTGTTGTCGGCGTCGAGAGTAATCACCGATATTCCGCCACGAACAATCGTTGCTAAGGATTCCGCGGAAACCTCCATCCCGGTGACGCCCAAGTCGATGTCGATTCCGCTGGTTGCCCAAAACTTAGACGACGAGCGGATAAGTCGGCGGTAGCCTTCGTCGATTCGCACCCGAATATCGACGGTCAACGAATTGGGGGACAAGTTCGTCGACAATACTCGCCCGACCTGCACGCCTCGCCATGTTACCGGTGCGCTTTCGTGAATGCCGTGGCGGTGAGCGGCGCGCAGGACCAATTCCAGCCCGCCAATCTCTCCGTCTGCGTCTGCCGGTTGTGAGGCAAGACCGCGGAAGGTCCGTTGAGCTATCGCATCACCCGAGTTCGCTTGGGGGCTGGGGATCACGCGAATGTACTTAGGACCGACTGCCGTATCCAATCCACTCACACCGCTGACCTCAATTCGTGGGCGAACGATCCAAAAGCGAGCGCCCTGGGTAGCAACGGATGAAGCATCGTGGTCCAAAATCGCTTCCACCTTGATTCCGGACATATCGTCGGCCAATCGAATGTTCACGACATGACCAATTTCGATTCCTCGATGCCGAATCTTATCGCCCACTTTAAGACCATGTCCGTCGTCGAACGAGATGGTTAGGGCGATTCCCGCTGGCTTCATCGACGACCAAACCAACACAGCAGCGATCACTAGGCAAACACCGGTCAACCACCAAAGTCTAGATGCTTTTCTTATCGACGACCGCGTAGCGATCTCAGCGACGGGAAAGGGCGATGGTTCATTCATGGTCTTCCCAAATCGAATGAGGGTCGAAAGATAAGGACGCAAGCATGCTCATCGCAACGCACGCCGTGAACGCGATTACGGCTGGACCAAATTCAAAGTGAACCAGATTTCCGAGTTTGACCAACATCACCAAGAAGGCCAACAACATCACATCCATCATGCTCCACTTGCCGACATGTTCCATCAATCGCAAGGTGAATGCTTTGTGTTGCCGTCCAAGAAACTCTAGCCAACTGAGTTCTAGCAGCAGCAAGATTTTCGAAAGGGGAAACGCGATCGAAAACAATAGCACCACGAAGCCGACAAAGTAGCTGCCGTGTTGGAACAAGTCAGCAATCCCACTCATGATGCTTTGCTGGTTGGTTTGCCCGAGTTGTTCAATCTGAAGAATAGGAAGCGTTACAGCGGGCCAGAACAGGATGAACGCTCCCATCGCTGCGGCAGCGGTACGTGAAGCGCTGACGCGGCGAGGTGTTTGAAACGTGATCGACGATTGGCATCGCGTGCACAACGCTACTTGCCCGACGCTGATCGTCGGCATCCGATGAATCAATCCGCAACAATGGCATGCGCGAAATTCGTCGGAGGTCGAGGCGTCGTCACAGGAGGTCGGCGGACTGATCACTTTACGATTGGCATCCGCCGCCGCAACAACGAGGCGCACCGCAGGACTCGCCGCTGCCCGAGATCGGCAAGCTACCACCGGACTTTACCGATGGCGAAGCTGGGACGCTGAACACTCGAGTCAGCTTCTTGCCGCCGCAATGGGGGCACTCTAGATCGGATGGGGCGGTTGCCGTTGTTCGTTGAAGGATTTCGACGACATCGCTACACGATTTGCATTCGTATTCATACAGTGGCATGCTTGTGGATCCCAGAACTAGTGAAACCTTGAAACCAAGATTTGGAAGTCACATCCTAATATGACCATGCAAGCTTTGACATGTGAGCAAGTCCGACGTGTGGACGAAATCGCGATTCGCGACTACCAAATGCCCGGTATCGTTTTGATGGAAAACGCGGGACGGGGAGCGGCCGAGATCATTCACTCGTTGTGCCCCGATGCGACCGCCCTGGTGCTTTGCGGGCGAGGCAACAATGGTGGGGACGGATACGTGATCGCCCGGCATTTGCAAATTCTAGGGCATGAGGTTTCGATTTTAGCGGTATGTGCCGTGGATGAGCTTTCCGGCGACGCAAAAGTAAATGCGGTCATTGCCGACGCGGCCGGGATTGAAATCGAAGTCATTGAAGAAAAAGCCAATCAGGAAGGAACCTCACTGGCAATGAAGTTGGGCAAAACGAACTGCATCATTGACGGGCTATTGGGAACGGGAGCAAAGCCGCCGCTTCGTGGCATCTATGCGGCTCTGGTTAGTGCGGCAAACGAGTCAGATGCGATGCGAATCGCATTGGACATACCCACCGGGTTAGATGGCGATACGGGAGAAGTAATCGGCGAGGCGTTTCGAGCGGATCATACGATGACATTTGTCGCGCCCAAAGTTGGTTTCCAACAAAAAAACGCCGACGAATTCGTCGGCGTTGTGCATGTTGTCGGGATCGGCGTGCCCACAAAATTGATCCGTGAGCTTGATTTGCCAAACAATGAGCTTGGCTTGCCGAAGAATTAGTTCGGCAATCGAGCTTGGCTAACGTAAGGGAACTCGCCGCTTAGCCCCTCGACCATGAAAGCAACCAAGTCAGCTTTTTCTTGCTCGGTCAGATTCAAGACTTTCATTTTGTCCGACAGGTAAGGGTTCTTGTGTCCGCCTTTGTCGTACCATTCAACCACTTCTTCGAGAGTCGATTGGCTTCCATCGTGCATGTAGGGAGCAGTGAAGGCAATGTTGCGTAGGGTCGGAGTCTTAAAGGCACCCTTGTCCTTTTCTTCCTTTGTTACGTCAAAGCGTCCAAGGTCGGGTGTTTCCGCATCCATTCCGACACCCAAGTTGTGGTACTGCTCATCAGTGAAATTCGCACCCGCATGACAGGCGGTGCAGTTTGCTTTCCCTGAAAATAGCGTCATGCCGCGAACGGCCGATTCGCTCATCGGATACTCTTCGGTGTCCTCTTTCAAAGCGTTGTACTTTTCTTCGAGCTCCGGTTCCTCGTCAAGATATTCCAAGTCATCGGCGAAGGCTTTCTCAAAGGCAACAAGTTGATTGTACGCATCGTAAGGCATCGGTCCCGTGACGATCGCCCTTTCGAACGTCGCCATGGCTTTGCCAACGTTATCAATGCTAAGACCGTCTTCGAAGATCTTTTCGAACTGCTTCACGTAACCTGGGATCTGAGAAATCGTTTTGACGCTCGATTCGTGAGTATTTCCCATCTCGATCGGGTTAGCGATTGGTCCAACCGCTTGGTCTTCCAAAGATGCTGCTCGTCCGTCCCAGAATTGTTCTTTGCTCAAGATGCGATTGAACGCAACGGGTGAGTTTCGTCCACCTTCTTGGCCCTGGACCCCAACACCAAACTTCATTTCTGCACCGTATCCTTGGGCGGGGTCATGGCAAGAAGCACACGAAATGGTGTTGTCGGACGACAAACGCTCATCAAAGTAGAGTTGCCGGCCGAGTTCAATCTTCGCCCGAGTCATCGGGTTGTCTTCGGGGATATAGATGTTTGCCGACGCGGTATCGAGTCCCTTAGGAAGCGCCACCTTTAACGTTACATGGTTGTCTTCGTTGGCCAGCCAGGCATCCAATTGCGAATCGGTCAGCAAACCATAACCTGGGATTCCCGACGTCAGCGAAGGATCACCCAGTACGACTTCATCAACGGAGCCCGACGACGAAGACGTCGTGGCTTCTACAGCCAATGCTAGACTAGAAAGAACGAAGACGCATCCGGCGACAAAGATGGTTTTACGTGCGAACTCAACAAAACTCTTGGACATGGATGAAACTTCTCTCACAGGTGGGCGCAACGGATTGCGTGGGGAGGGGCTGTCGACTTATATGATAACCGCATGGCTCGACATTCCAACACTCACTACGAAAACAGGGGGTGTTGCTTCGCGAGGATTTTTGCAATTTTCCGCCCCGTAACGCTCATCGGCAGTTCCGCCATTTCGTCGAGCGTCACAAATCTCCAAGGCCTTGATGGTTTTTGTCCATCGATCTCGAAGGTCGCTTGGTGCACGCGTAGTTCGATGCGGTACTTCGTCACAGCGTGCTTGATCTGTGTCAACTTTGCTCCGGCACAAAGTGTGCAACCTAGATCAAGAGAAACCTCGCCGGCGGCCTCGGCGACATCGTCGATCGAGCGGTCGATAGTTCGCGGGAAATCCCATAAACCGGACCATCGAACCCCCGGCGGCAATGGTCGCATCAAGTATTGGATTGGCCGGCCCCGTTTGGCCGGGGATTCGATCACAAACGCAAACTCGGTTCGATCTTCGTACTTTGTTTTAGTGACTTTGCCAGGGATTGATTCCTCAAGTCCCAACCGATGAGCGGCGCAATGTTTTTGTACGGGGCAGCGATCGCAAGCTGGCGTTTTAGGTGTGCAGATCAGCGCGCCCAATTCCATTGCCGCCTGATTGAAGGT
The DNA here is from genome assembly GCF_007859865.1 of Rubripirellula amarantea. NCBI lineage: Bacteria > Pseudomonadati > Planctomycetota > Planctomycetia > Pirellulales > Pirellulaceae > Rubripirellula > Rubripirellula amarantea. The sequence continues at coordinate 2,838,879 of NZ_SJPI01000001.1, forward strand.
CCCGGCTCCTTTTTTCGCTGGCAGCATGGACTCTGCGATTTGCCAGAGCAATTTGTTGGCGACGGTATCGGCGGGAGGTGACCGCAGGGCGACCCAGCGACTAAAGACGCGAACGGTATTGCCTTCGAGGACCGGATGCTTGGCGTCGCCGGAGATCGAAAGAATCGCGCCAGCGGTGTAGCGTCCAATGCCAGGCAAGGCGATTACATCGTCGAAGTCAGTCGGGAATTCGCCATTATGGTCAGCGACGATTTTCTTGGCTGCCGCATGGATCGAACGGGCGCGGCGGTAATAGCCAAGTCCTTCCCAGTGCGACATTAATTGTTGTTCGGGGGCGGCGGCGAGAGTTTGAACATTGGGAAACGTGTTCAAAAATCGTTCGAAGTAAGGCAAGACCGTTGCGACTTGAGTTTGCTGCAGCATGATCTCGCTGATCCAAACTCGGTAGGGAGTTGGTTCGCTTCGCCATGGCATCACGCGAGCATTCTTGCCGAACCACGCCAACAGCGACCGTCGGACGGAATTGCGCCACGATGCATCGTTCCAGGATGGGTCGTGCGGGGGCACCGTGCTCGTCTTCTTTGGGGACGACGCGTTAGTCCGCGTTTTCGATACCGCGTCGGTCACCGAGTCAGACAACGAACGATTTGATTTCTTCTTCGAAGCAGCGATGTTGCGAACCTAACTCACGAGCCAACGTAGCGACGCAACGTCACCTTCGTTTCTTTTACCTGCGCACCACGACGAAACTTGACCGTCAACTCATCGCCGGGCACGTGTTGATTGATTTCGTCTTGCAGGTCCTTGAACTTCTTAACCACCGCATCGTTGATTTGTACGATCACGTCGCTTCGAATTAACCCTGCTTCTTCAGCGGCGCTGTCTTCGATCACGTCACTGATTTCGCATTCGGTCTCGCCGTCATAGCACTTCACGCCCAAGAAGCCACCTTGGCGGTGTTCAATCGTCAAATCAGGTGAAGCGGCATTCATTGAACGCACTCGGTCCTTCGACAAACCTGTCCCCATCAGGCTCAGTTTGTTTCGCACGGCAACTCGTTCCAAGTCGCCAGCTAGTTCGTCTGTTAAAGGAACGTAGCGAAACTCGAGCGTTTCAAGCGACTTGACCTTTTCAAGGGGCACTAGGGTATCGGGTTGCAGTTTGCCATCGACAATGGCGAGCGATCGAAGGTTTGGCATCTGAGCAACGTTTTCGAGAACCTCTTTAGAGATGCCGCTTCGCATCACGCGAACTTTCTCGACGCCTGTTAGCCAACGAAGCCACTGCAACGACTCGTCATCGCCATGAAACTTGTCGTCGATTTGCACAATCATTTGCGTGGTGCTAATCGCGCCGATCATGAAATCGTCGATGCCGACAAAGACGCCAGCGGAAGCAAGTTCGACACGAGCACGCTCGGAACGCTGTTCGCCAATTTCACGCAGCGCAGATTTTGCACTCGACGCGATGCGTCCGGTTGCGTTGCGGGAAAGATTCTCGAGTTCGTCCCACGCTCCACCATCCTGAGCCGGAGGATGGTTGATCGCGATCTGGGAAATCGCAGATGTCGCTCGCTCGATCGATTCGAGGTCACCGCTACGCATTGTTTCGACAAGCGCGGCGATCGCCTCGGGACCCTGTTCAACCAACTTTTTTTCGGCTAGCTCACGACGCAGATAGTGGTCATTAGAAAGCTGCAGGACCCAATATCCGGCCGTCTGCTCGTCATGAATTGCAGGTGGATCAGCCTTCGCCGTGGCCGCGAACATCAACACCATGCCAACGGCAAAGCGGCTGATGCGACGCGTAAAAGGAGACTGATACATGGTTTTCGTCCACAAAGTTAAGGTCCTGCGCGACCCAAGCGGGAGGCTTCATTGTAGGCTTCATCGTGTCGTTACGTCATCGCCACCTAGCGGGTTTGGCTTAGTTTCGCTGCGAGCCTTGTCCTGACCGAGTGTGTCCATCATCCTGGTCACTGGAATCACCAGTGGGCGGGACGGTCGCTGGACTGTCGTCTTCGAGGCGGCGGTCGGGAGGAAAGTCCGGGCTCCGCAGGACAGGATGGTTGATAACGTCAACCGGCCGCGAGGCTAGGGAAAGTGCAACAGAAAGTAGACCGCCACGGCTTGCCGTGGTAAGGGTGAAACGGTGCGGTAAGAGCGCACCAGCGGTCGAGGTGACTCGATCGGCTAGGTAAACCCCATCCGGAGCTAGACCAAACAGAATGGAGGAGGACACGCGATCGGGTTTCGGCCCGAAAGAGGTGTCTTCCACGAAGCGGTCCGTTTCGTTACCACATTCGGGTAGGTCGCAATTGAGGCGGCGAGCGATCGCCGTGCACAGATAAATGACCGTCGGCGGGAGCGATCTTCGCTTCCCGTCACAGAACCCGGCTTACAAGCCCACTGGTGATTCCAATTTTTTCCTGCGGCTTGTGCGTCGTGATTTGACCGTTCGAGATTGGAGCGATCCCGATTTCTAAGCCTTTATTTATACGCCTCGGTTTCTAAGCCGCCGTCTCCAGTCGCCGTTTCCAGCCTCCGAATCAAAGCCCCTGAAATTGCCGATGATCATGAGTGTTCCCAATCCCCGAACGATGATTTGCAGCGGATGCGGTAAAAAGTTTCGCATTGATCAAACGTTGACGCCGCCCTTTTGCAGTGAGCAATGTCAGATGGCTGATTTGAATCGCTGGTTAAGCGAAGAGATCAGCGTGCCTCACGAGGGCGGTAATCCCGGTCAATCGCCCAAGGAAATTCGTTTCGATGACGATGACGACGAAGATGAGTGAACTTGATGCAGCCTGAACCCCCTCTTCACTCTTTACAGTGACCGGTCCAACGGCGACAATTGGGCCTGAACCTAAGTCAAACCTTTCCGAGCATTCGCCGGGAAGGTTTCTTTTTTGCCATACTCAAACTCTCGAAATTTCTGCAAGGAAACGGCGTTATGCATGATTCAGTCCCCATGACGCGCACGGGCTACAACAAGCTTAAGGCCGAAGTTGACCGCCTCGAGAATGTGGAAATGCCTTTGATTACCGAAAAGATCGCCGAGGCTCGCGCCGAAGGTGACTTGAAGGAAAATGCCGAGTATCACGCTCAACGCGACAACCAAGGCATGTTGATGGCGAAAATCAACGAGCTGAAGGACAAGATCGCGAGGGCGTCGATCATCGATACGTCGCAGTTGCCCAAGGACGAAGTGGTCTTTGGCTGCACCGTTACGGTCGAGGATTTGGCCTACGGTGACGAGGAAGAGTTCACGCTCGTTGGTGAAGGCGAAGCCGATATCGACGCGGGCAAGATTCTTGTCACCAGTCCGTTCGGACAGGGGTTGATTGGCAAGAAAGTCGGGGAAACCGCAGAAATCACAGTTCCCGCTGGCAAGTTAAAGTTCAAAATCTTGAAAATTGAATTCCGTGACTGATTCAACCAATCCCGGTGAAGAAGGCAGTAACCCGGCGATCGAATCCGAACCGCTCGAGATCGTCGACGATGGTCCGGGTTGCATGCCGGCTATCCTGGCCGCGACGGCGCTAACCGGAATCTTGGGTTTCGTGCTGTGCGGATTCACGACCTGGGTTTTGTTTCAAAAACGAACCGAGATGGCTGTGCGAACGCTTCGCAACGCGTACGTCCCCGAACTCGAACAAAGTTTGCTGGACCCGGATTCCAAACAAGGCGTCATAAAGCAAATCAAGCAATTGATCGGCGATATGGAACGCGGCAAATACGAAGACTGGCAATCCGCCGGAGTAATGCAGCGTTTGCAGCGATTGCCGGTGTTGCAGTGGGGCGATCTTCAAGCGGTTGAATCGTTCATCGCTAAAGCCGGTTCAAAAGACCAAGCCACGGAAGCCAAACGGCAATTCGACCGGTTGCGTCTAGCAGTTCGTGATGGCCGAGCGACTTCATTCGACTTCTACGATGTCTTGAAACCGGCTCAGGTCGACGACCCTTCCGCTTCAACGGGGCGTCGCGTGATGTCGCCGCTTAAGCTCGAACCAGCCCTCGAAGTCGTTCCGCTGGCGCGATTGTTGGCCGACCGAGAGCAGGTAACCGCTGATCCCACGGAAAACGTGTCGATCGAGGCGATTGTAAAGGCAGAAATCGAAGCTGGCCTGAAAGATGGGACCTATTAGCGCTTCGCGGGCCTGTTCAAGGGTTCCATTGGCGCTACAGTAAGCGGTCGGAGAGTTAGGCGACTTTCCCATCTCTTGCCCTTTGTCTGAGGTTACCCGTTGTCAAGTCGTAAAGTGGTCGTTGTCGGTGCTGGACCGGGAGGTCTCGCTTCCGCGATGCAACTCGCTAAAGCGGGTTGCGATGTGACTGTGCTCGAACGACGCGGCAAGGTGGGCGGCCGAACGTCGGCGATCGAAATCGAAGGGTTTCGATTCGACTGCGGTCCGACGTTCTTTTTGTACCCACGCGTGCTGGGCGAAATCTTTCGATCGGTCGGTTACGAATTGGCCGATGAAGTGCCAATGCACCGACTTGATCCGCAGTATCGTTTAACGTTTGGTGGCGGCGGTCAGCTCGATTGCACCCCTGACATGGACGAAATGGATCGACAGATCGCCAAATTTGCGCCGTCGGATGTCGGCGCACTTCGGCGATACATGGACGACAACCGAGTCAAACTCGAAAAGTTTCGTCCGATCCTCGAATCGCCGTTCAGTTCCCCGATGGATTTGCTTCGTCCTTCGGTGCTTGGGGCAGCACGCCATCTTCATCCGATGCGTTCCTTAGGAACCGAACTAGAGCGGTACTTCAAAGATCCTCGCCTAGTAATCGCGTTCGCATTCCAGGCTAAATACTTGGGGATGTCGCCGTTTCAATGTCCGAGCTTGTTCAGCATTTTGTCGTTCCTTGAATACGAGCACGGCGTCTGGCATCCCGAGGGTGGATGCAGCCGAGTTAGCGAACGAATGGCCGAGCTTGCCGAGGAAATGGGAGTTAAGTTTCGACTTAACGAATCGGTGACATCGGTGGAAATGCAAGGTCGCCAACTGACAGCTTTGCATACCGATAGTGACCGATACGAAGCGGATGCGTTTGTGGTCAACGCGGACTTTGCTGACTGGATGAGCAAGACGGTTCCGAATGAAACTCGGAAACGTTGGAGCAACGAGAAGCTCGCGCAGAAGAAATATTCGTGCAGCACTTACATGCTCTACCTTGGCATTGAAGGTAGCTACGACCTGCCGCACCACAACATTCATATCTCCGAAGACTACGAAAGGAATCTTCGTGAGATTGAGATCGAACAAGTGCTCAGCAAAGATCCATCGTTCTATGTGCAGAACCCATGTGTGACCGATTTGTCGTTGGCACCATCGGGAATGAGTTCGCTGTACGTGTTGGTTCCTGTCACGCATGAGAGCAAGCATGTTAATTGGAAGACGGAAGCGGACGGTTTCCGTGAACTCACCCTCGACAAACTAGCGGCAATCGGAATGGATGACATCCGCGACCGCATTCGTGTCGAGCATCGGATCACGCCGGACGATTGGCAAAATCAATACGCGATCTACAAAGGTGCAACGTTCAACCTAGCGCACAACCTTGGCCAAATGCTTCACAACCGTCCACACAACCGGTTCGAAGAAATGGATGGTGTCTATTTGGTCGGCGGTGGGACTCATCCTGGCAGTGGGCTTCCCGTGATCTACGAGTCGAGTCGAATTACCACTCGATTGCTACTCGATGACCTTGGGATGTCGACTCAGTTCATCGACGAGGGAACGAAAATGAAAGTCAGTGGATTCGAGACACCGGTATTTGCGTGACACCCGTTTCACATTATTGCCGCCTCAATAATCCGTTCGTGATATTCAACTACGCAGTTGATCAAACAGCTTAGCTCGAGCCAATCGCCAATCTCGCTCGACGGTTCCTTCGCTCACTTCGAGGATTTCGGCAACTTCGGGAATGGACAAACCCGAGAAGAATCGCAGTTCGACGACCTCTCGTTGTCGCGGCGAATCTTGCCCGAGTTTTTCCAGTGCTTCTTCGAGCTGTTCAAACTGACAATGATTGCTCGCTTCGAAGTTCTCTAGAACGATATCCAGCGAGCCTCGTTTGAATTCACCGCCTCGCTTTGTGGTTTTTCTGGCGCGAGCATGATCGATCAGGATTTGCCTCATGGCACGATTCGCCATTCCGAAAAGATATCGCCGATCAGTGGCGTTCTCGGCGGCATCCGAATCGAGTAAACGAATGCAGGCTTCGTTGACCAACGCCGTCGCTTGCAGCGTATGATCAGGACGCTCGCGGTGCATCATCGCACCGGCCATGTCACGAAGTTCACTCTGCAGTTCTGCGAATAATCGTTGCCTTGCTGTCTCGTCGCCATTCTTGACTTGCTGCAGCAACATTGAAACTTCGTGACGCTCGTTTTCCATGACTACCACTTTGCGATGGATGAAAAATCATTCTTCAGTGGTTTGATGATAGTCCACAAGGATCAATCGCGTTGCAGCATCGGCCGGTTACGAAACGAAAAACCCTCGTTCACCTTGAATGGGGTGAACGAGGGTTCAAGCGGATTGGCAAGGTTTAGCCGGTAAGCAAGGAAGGGCGTGCGAACGACCTCGAGACGACTAAGGAGTGAAGTAGGTTCCGTTGTAAACCGGAGCGCCGTAGGTGGGCTGGCCATAAACCGGTTGTGGGTAGGTGTATCGGTTGTCGGTAGCCGAAGCTCGGGAACGCGAGAACTGACCCCATTGAGCGTTGGCGCGGGATCTTGCTGTTGCGTTAGCCCAAGGGCCGTTGGCGTTCGCGTTTGAGTTGCTGATCGCGGTGCCCCAGTTCGCCCGGGCGGTCGAACGAGCATTTGATCGTGCACCCCAACCGTTTGCGTTGGAAGTCCCGTTGCTGATGGCAACGCCACCGTTAGCGACAGCAGTGCTGCGACCGCGAGCGAATCCGCCATTGGTGCCAGAGCCAGTCATGTTGGCTCGAGCATACCCGCCGTTTCGTGCGACGGCCGTTGCGTTGAGTCGAGTGTTGCCTCGTCCGCTCGCATTGGCAACGGCGGTGCCGCCGTTGCTGTAGCTCGAAGCGGTGACTTGGGCATTGGCCTGTTCAGCGAAAGCCATCGAGAACAAGCAGAGAGCGGCGAGTGCGGCGGTGTGGTTGAGAGTCTTCATCGTTAGGTTCCTGAGTTGAGATGCTTGAAAGGTGTTTGAGTTTGAAGGTCAGTTGTTTGCCTTCAGGAGTACCTGCGAGAGACCAAGCTTTATCCCTTAACGTTTTTCCAAAACTTTCTAGCGAAGTTGGTAAATCACGATGCCAATCATTCAAAGTGAGGCATTGTTCAAGGTGATTCACCGCTGGCTAGTACGTGAAGAACCTTGGCTGAACGAAAAAGGGAGCCGACGCAAACTGCGCCGACTCCCTCGTTTCTTGGTTTCGAGAATTGCTTACACGTGCATTAAAAACCAGCGGAATCTAGTTCTTGACGGACACGTGCTTCAAGCTCGGGGATGTAGTTGGCGTCGGCAATCTGATCCTCAATCTGCTCCCGCGTCCCTCTTAAGATGACCGCTCGGTTGGACAACGCGGGCAATCGCATTTCTACCGAAAATCGGTCGTTGGCCTGGCTGATCGATACCGCCTCGCCCTGGCCGCTCGCTGATGCATTTGATGCGGCTGACGAAGACGCGGCGGGGCCGGAAGCCGCAGACGTATGAACACCCCAGCGTCGATTACCCCGAAAAGTCCCGGGATTCATGGGGGTGGGATATGCGGGAAAACTTGCAACCGCTGTTTGCGGATCGGTAGGCGGAAGCATATGAATTTGGCCTCGTCGCAGCACCATGACTAGCTGGGCGTTCGTCGCCGGAACTAATCTCTTTGCGTCGGTGACGGGGATCCCGTTGATTTGCAACAAGATGTCGCCGGATCGCAAACCGCGAACATCTGCCGCACCATTGTCGGCCACGCTTTCAACCAGCAATCCATGACGCAGTTGAGGCAGATGAAGTCGTAGGATCTGGGGTATCGGCTTGGTCTCGAAGCCCCACCCTGCATCGCTGACAACTGGTGCAAGCTCATTTTGTGCTCGACATAACGAGGGTAAGCCAAGGGAGGAAACGAATAACGCCACGCAGATGATGGCGATCGGTTTAGTTGTTGGGGACATGATCAGGGTTCCTGTGGTGAACAAAGGTGAACGGGTGACGGAATCGGTTGTCAGGGGCGCATGAAGAAATGCGATCGTCGCCCGATCTACGGGACGACGATCGCTATCAATGATCGGAATGGGTCTAGCGACGCCATCCGTTGGATTGGAAGAAGCCGTTGCCACCGCCGAACTGGCGAGTGTTGCTTCGTGAGTAGGCTTTGGTTCGGTTGCCGAAGCCAGTCGAACTGCTGCCGCCGAAGACTTGGCCGTTTCGAACACCTGTGGAACCTTGTGAAATCACACGGCGATTTCCGCCTTGGCTAACCACTCCACCGTGGCTGAAGTGAGTGCCGTTGTGCCCAATGTTCAGGTTCATGTTGTGGGCCGCACCTAAAGGTCCAGTGCCCGCACCAATCGAGTTGGAGATTGCGATGCCGTTCGGACCGGCACCCAGAGCGAAGCCATGTCCGAATTGGCCGCCATTCTTCGAGCTGCTTCGGGATTTTACGATTTGGAACATGCCGTTAGCCGATCCACCGGCTCCTGCACTGCCGTTGGCGATGTCGACCCAAGAGCCAGCACTTTGAGCGGACGCATCCGAGGCGGTGAATAGGAAAGCAGCGACGAGAGCGGCGACGACGGTTTGGATTTTGATGGAGCGTGTCATGAGTCTTCTCTTAAGCAAGGTGTTGTGTTGTTTGAACTTGGTTTTTGCGGCTTTTAACCGCCTCACCAACACCTGCGGAAAGACTCTTGAAACCCCTTAACTCTTTTTTAGAATTCTTTTCCGATGGTAGTCTGCTCGTTCAATTCAGCCTCCGCGGGGAGCTTCCAGACCTCGAGCTCATCCAACCAAACGTCTGCTCGCCCCGAAGCAACAATCTCGACTCGGCCAGAGACAATCGGCTTGCGAGGCTGGTCGTTCGATGCCCCGAAATCGACTGGCACGTCAAATTCGCCCGCCACTTCGGTCCATTCATACGAGCCCGCGGGAATCTTCAACACCGGTTCGCCATTGACGAGCACTTCAATCGCATCGGCCTGCGTGTCATCGGATCTCGCCATCAACGAAAGTCGGTAGGTTCCGCCGACATCGAGCGGTAACGATTGGCCTGTTTGACCTCGTTGCGATGCCGATGGATGGCCCGAGCTCTGGATCCTCAGGCATTGACGTCCCCGGTAAGGCGTCTGAGTAACAAGCCTTGCGGATGACGCGTATCCTTCGGAACTGTTCCATCTCGCACCGCTCGGATCGGCCCAGTACTTCAAAGTGTCAAGTTCAAAGTCACCGTTCAGAAGTGCTGCGCGATATCCCGCCAATGGAGCTTGCGGGACTTCGATTCTGGACACTCGAGGTGACCGAGCGATGAGCTTCAAGAACTCACGCAGCGGGGGCAACTTCGGAGATCCAGGGTTCTGCTCTCGTAAGTTTGCGTATTCGATGGCTAGCGGTTTCATTGAGCGAGTTAGATCGCTCGCCGGCGCAAGCTGCAATGCGTTGGCTACTGCTGTGGAAGCTTCGTCGAACATGCCCAAACGTGCCGAGGTCCGAGCGTATCCAAGCTGGGCTGCTGCTTGATGTTCGGACGTTCGCAAAAGTTTCAACGCACTTTGGTAGGACTTCCTTGCTTCATCGGAGTGCCCCAATTGCTCTCCACTAGCGGCGACTCCGATAGCAGCCCACGAATGCGTGGGGTCACTGTCGAGTGCTTTTTCGAAATCTTCGCGTGCCTCGGCATACTGCTTGGTGCGCATCCGAAGCATGCCTCGAATGGCATAAGCATGGGACGGTACCGTTTCAAACTCGAAAGCTTTCGCCACGGATTCGCCAGCCTGCTCTGCTCGGTTTTGGTTCAATCTGATTGACGCTAGTAGAACGTGCCCGAGAACGAAATCAGGATCGTCGCTGGTCATGCGAGTGGCAATGTCCGCAGCTTCTTCACGTCCTCGCAGATCATCGGCTCCCACAAACATCACGTTGGTAAGGTCACCGATCGGATGAGTGAGAATGGAAGTTTCAAGAAATTGATCCATCGCTTTGCCCGTTTGTCCCACTTCGAAAAGTGCGAGGCCCAATTGCCAACCCACCCAAGGATCGGCCACTTTAGTGCCATCGGTGCTGAGGGCTTTCGCCCGTTGAGCGTCATTGAGGCTCCACCGTCGTCGTTCAGCGACCAGCAATTCTTGAAGCTCGGGTTTTAGAGTTTCATCCTTTGTGATCGCCCGAGCTTGGTAGCGATACATCGAAGAACGATCGGCAAACGCGATGCTGCGTTCTTCGTCGATGGCAATGCATCGGCCAATCGTCTGAATGGCTCGGTCGTATTTGCGCCACGACGGATCATCGTTGCGATCGGCTGCTAGGAAAACGACTTGAGCCAACGATAGTTGGGTCCAATAGCTTTGTGGACGTTCGGTGGATGCACGACCAAATAGGTCCTGAGCTTCAAGCAGCGGATCATCGCTGCCATAGCCGCGAAATAGTCGTTCAAACGCTGGGTCAAGTCCTGCGATCATGCACAACACACCAAGCCCCTGTGCGTCGGCAGCATTTTTGGTCAATCCTAAGTCGCTGCCACTCAAACGCATTCCATTGCCGAGTCGATAATCGGCGACTGATCGATACCAACGCGCCGCTTCGGACGGACGAAAACGATCGAGTCGATCGCTGATGACGATAGCTGCCCTGGCTTCACGCTTGCCGATGTCCGTCCGAAGGAATCGCACGAGTGAAGGTAGAAGAGTACGCCCGGTTCCGATTCGATCGGCTCCGGCCAATCGTGTGGCGATGGTTTTAATCAATAGTGCGTCGAGCACCATCAACTGTTGATAAACATCGTGTCGCAGGTCGTCGGACTGGGTGGGGGTCAAATCTTGGTCGGGCAAGGCATACCACCAATCGTCTCGGTTCCAAATCCCAAGTGCATTGAGCGAAGCAACCGATTCCACGATTGCTTCGGCATCCTTGCTCATGGTGTTGTGCAGGCGAGACTGATCGGCATGATGATAAAATCGCACGATACGCTCGATGCGGTCACCGCGATCTTGGATCTGCAGAAACTCCTGGGCGAGCTGTGGTTCTTTGCCAATAGCGTCGGTCGTGCCGCGTAAGAATCGCAGAGCCGACGACAGACGATTAGCTGACAATTCTTGTTGAGCGAGTTCGAGGGAAACTGCGGCGCTGGTGCGAAGTTCCAGCAACCGTTTGTCGTTGGCAGCAATCAACTCTGCCGCTTTCACGTTGCGTTCTTCGGAAATTTTGTACTGACGTTCGCGTTCGCGGCCCCAAATCAGGGACCCCACAATCGAACCGATCGTTAACAAAATCAAGGCGACGGCCATCGAGTACGAGGCTGCCTGATGCCGACGAATCCAGCGAGCAGCACGAATTCCAATCGGGTCGTCATGAACTGAAACGGATTCGTCGGCCAACCAACGGCGAACATCGTCGGCCAACTCTGCCGCACTTCGGTACCGCTGATGAGATTGCTTCGACATCGCCTTCAAGCAAATTGCCTCGAGCGGCGCAGAAAGCTCAAGATTGATTTGCGAGGGTGGCTTCAGAACGCCCAAGCCAATGCGAACAAGCAGTTGTTCTAATGTCGGGCATTCATCGTTAAGAGTATGGGGAGCTGACCCGGTCAGTATTTGGTAGAGAGTTGCTCCGAGCAAATAGATATCAGTTCGTTTGTTGATCTCATCGAGTTGACCGTTGGCCTGTTCGGGACTCATGTACTGAGGCGTGCCAACGCGTCCGCCGACACGAGTCTCGGTAGACCCGCTATCGCTTGCATCTTCGAGCTGAAGGTTTTCCGTTAAGCCTTGGTCGCTGGGTACGTCAAGCATCTTTGCCAAGCCCCAATCAACGACCAACGTTTCGCCATAGGGGCCAACCATCACATTGGACGGCTTGATATCGCGATGGAGCACTTGTTTGGAATGCGCGTAGTGAATGGTGTTGCAGACCTCGATAAAGACGGTCAGCAGTTCGCGCAGCTTCAATCGCCTGACCTGACTCTCCATTTTTTTGTCAGCGTCGTGGTAGCCTTTGATCGACTCGGCAAGCGTTTCGCCCTCGATGAACCGCATCGCATAGTAGGACTCACCATTGGGCCACGTCCCCATCGCGTAAACGGGAACGATGCCCGGATGCTCGAGTCGTCCGGTAACTTCGGCTTCCTGAATAAAACGGCGTTTTGCTTCGAGGTGGTCACTCCATTTACCGCGGATCTGTTTTAGGGCAACCTCACGACCGAGTTGGCAATCCATGGCCACATAAACATCGCCAAGTCCACCGCTGCGATGCTTCCCCAGAATTTTAAAGCGAGGTTCACCAAGATCGTCGCTACTCGCATCGGCATCGCTCACATCATGGTCGTTGCTCGAAGGAGCCACCATGTGCTGCATGAAGCCGGGGCTAAGAAAGCCTCGTTCTGCTTCCTCGTCGGCACGTAGCAAAGCCGCCACGGCAGATCGCAAATCCGCGTTGTCTCCACAACGCTGGTCCAAAAACGCCTCTCGATCCTCCGCAGAAACATCTAGAGCTTCAAAGAAAATGAGCTCAGCGTTTTCGGGTTCAGGTTCGGGCGGCGGAACATTCACGAGAGACGCAATGCCTTGGTCGTTCGGGAGGTCTGATGCCCGTGAGTCTAATGGAAGATGAATACCTATGTGGCGTTGGACACACGGCCGGACTCTACCGGCCGTTTGTCGAAAGTGCACCGAAATGGCCGGTAAACGCCGACACTATCCTGCATCACCGTTGGATTTAAGTCGACAACAAGACGATGAACGCCTTGAGATACTTATCGATGGTGTCCGCTGATACTTCGTTCCAGCCGGATGTCTTATGACGCAAAATTGCCAGTTTGAAAGACTCAACCGAATCAGCCAGATCATCAGGCAACTCGGGCAATCCCGCAAACGGTTGCACGGGTGCGGCGGGAGCATCGGGGTCAACCATCGAGATCGCTTCGCCGCCTTGTTCCTTTCCGCTACCACCTAACGACATTAATTCGTCTTCTTCGCCAAAGTCGGGTCCTTCGTAAGTTGGCCCCGAAGCGACACCGGGTTCGTCACCGTACTCTTTCGTGCTGCCGCCACCTTGTGCGGGCAAAACGATGTCTTCGTCGGTATCGACTTCAATGACTTGGCTACCAGTGGGGCGATTGGATTCCACCGCACCGAGAGCTTGCCAACGTTGCTCACGCATACCGGCAACGGACCAACCTTCTTTGGACGCTCCTTCAAGCCATAGCGGAGCATCTTCCCAATCGAGTGCGGCAAGAAAGTGGCTCCAGTAGAGTCCCTGGTAGCTTTCGAACGTCGTTGCAAACCGTTCGTGGACTCGTCGCAAACGTCCCACATGTGGCGCAGTCACGCCGCCAACACGGCGGGTCCACGCTTCATCGGAATACTGACTCGACTCGGCACCCGACTCGATCAGGGCAGCACGCCAATCGGCGATGATGCGACCTTTTTCCCAGTTCGTGGTGCTGATCAACGTGTTCCACTGGCCGACGTAAGGCTGAGCCAATTCGACAAGTTTTTCATCGTCATCATCATCAGCCGCGTTATCAATAACCGCGTTATCGACCGCCGCATTGCTGTCGATCGCGGTATCGCCATCTGTAATCGCTGCGACATCTGAAACGTCTTGCGGATCAGTGGTCGTTTGTCCGTCGGCGTTGCGTGCTTCAGCGGTTGCTTCGTTTGCAGCGACATCGTCGGCGTCAAACGCTTCTTTGGCAGACGCTATTTCAGAATCGGCTTCGGTATCGATCGCGCGATCCGCGTCATTGGTGTCCTCGGCGATCGAGCCCTCTGCGACCGTAAAGTCGAACGGGGTAACTTCGGTTTCGTCTTGAACGTCGTGGGTGTCGGTGTCGCGAATGTTATCGGGTGTCATGGGCATCCAATGCGGGAAAAAAGTCAACTCATACGAGGACTCTTACGCTAACGACCGAAGCCTTTCCGCGGGAGAGAGGCGAGGTGATTTCGCCCCTGAGATTGATTTTTCCGCGTCGATTGAATCGACCAGTGAAAATCTGCGGTGTGGAAAAGGTGTTCAGAACATCGCGATTGCGATAGTCGCGGCCCGAGAAGCCTAAGCCATTTGGCTCACAGCAGCACGAATTCTTTCGATTGACGAATCATCAAGGTCGCTGAGCATTGGTTGCAGCGGCCCCATCTTGGCAATGCCGGCCGCTTCGACCGCGTGGTGAAGCACTCGAATCGGATTGATTTCGTTGCGTAGATCCTCCAACGGGCAGAACCACTTTCGAATCGCCTCGGCCTTTTCGTAGTCGCCGGCGTGGATGGCGTGCATCATCTCCATCGAACGTTCGGGAGCGACGCAGATGCATCCGCTCGTGAATCCGGTAATGCCAAAATCTCGCAGGTGAATGATCGCAGGCTGTTCGCCAATACCGCTGACGATTCGTGTGCTTGGGAAAGCGTCAATGACTTCACGAAGATAGTCGTCATTGGATGTGTCTTCTCGCACCACAGCGTACTTGATCCACGAGATCACGCCGTCATCCTCGAGTGATCGGATCAAAGACGCATCGAGCCAGCGATCGAACTTCAAATACACGACAAGCGGTTTGCCCAGGTCTTCGGCCAATCGCCGGATCGAAGTGGCAATGCCTTGTTGGTCGACGACGTCACGTGAAGGAAGCAGCATCGCGGTGGGGAAGTTGAACTGCTGCAGAACCTCAACTTGGTCGCGGGCAAAACCATAAGCCGGGCCAATTGATGGAATCACCACCGTGTCGTCCGAGGTTGATTCGGACAACCACTGCAGTGTTCCGGAGTACTCCGCAAGCGAGATGTGATAAAAGACAGCGTTGCCACCATAAAGCAACGATCGAACTCCACCTGCTTCGAGGAAACGAATGACCTTTTCGTTTTCCTGTACATCAATGTTGCCGTTTGTGTCTCGCGCCATAGGCGGAACCGCAATCACAGATTGACGAAGTTGAGCAGGTTGAAATTCAGATGAGTCCATGATTGTTCAGTCGAAGTTTTAAAGGAGGGAATCGTAGGCGGGAAAGTGAAGTCGAGAGCGTGAAGGTGAGAAAGTTAGGTTGGCTGAGCGTGGTTAGTTAAGCGTGGTTAGTCGAACTTAAAGTGCAGGCTAGTAAATGCCCGGCTCCGCACCGGGGCTACGACCAGTTAGGAAATCAAAGTCGCAACCCTTGTCCGCCTGTGTGACGTGCTTTGCGTACAACCGACCGTAGCCGCGAGCGGGAACAACATCGGGCAACTTTAGTTCCGATCGCCGCCTTGTAATTTCAGCATCATCAACGTGCCAGTGGATGGTTCGTTCGGGAATGTTGATCTCAATTTCGTCACCGTTTTGCACGAGGGCAAGTGGGCCACCCGCAGAGCTTTCGGGGGAAATGTGCAGAACGCAAGTTCCGTAACTCGTGCCGCTCATTCGGGCATCGCTCAAACGAACCATGTCGCGTACACCCTGGACCAGCAATTTCTTAGGGATTGGCAACATGCCCCACTCCGGAAAACCGGGGGCTCCCAGAGGACCTGCACCGCGAAGAATTAGCACGCTATTGGCGTCAACGTCCAAGTCAGGATCGTGAATTCCGGCCTTCATCGCCGGGTAGTCGTCGAACACGACCGCGCGACCGCGATGGATGAGTAGCTTTGGATCCGCAGCGAGCGACTTGATCACGCAACCTTGAGGCGCCAAATTGCCTCTTAGCAAACACGTTCCGCCGGCGGGTGAAACAGGATTCTCACGCGGACGAATCACTTCATCATCAATGACCTCGGCATTCGCAATCTGCTCACCAAGCGTTACCCCACTCACTGTCTTGCACTGAGTGTCCAGAAGGTCTGTCAGACGGCTTAATAGCGCCGGCACACCACCCGCATTGTAGAAATCCTCCATCAAGTATCGACCACTCGGACGGATGTCACCAATCACCGGAGTAATCCGTGACAGTTCGTCGAAACGATCAAGCGTTAGTTCAAATCCGAGTCGACCAGCAATCGCAATCAAGTGAACGATCGCGTTGGTGCTTCCACCGATCGCTAACGCAGCGGTTAATGCGTTATCGAGTGATGATGGTGTTAGAAACGAAGAGGGCGTGAATTTGTCCCACGCCATTTCGACCGCGCGTCGTCCGGTCGCGACCGCCAAACGCGAATGATCGGCAAAAACCGCCGGGGTGCAAGCGGCGCCCGAAAGTGTGAAGCCCATCGCTTCGGCCACTGAGGCCATCGTGCTTGCGGTTCCCATCGTCATGCACGTTCCTGCGGACCGAGCAATCCCGTTCTCGATGCACTTCCACGAATGTTCGCACAAATTGCCCGCCATCCGTTCATCCCAGTACTTCCAGGTGTCACTGCCGCTGCCGAGCGTTTCGTTCTTGAAGCGTCCCTTCAGCATCGGTCCGGCGGGCAGAAAGATCGACGGAATGTCAGCACTGATCGCGCCCATCAACATTGCCGGTACCGTCTTGTCACAACCGCCCATTAACACTGCCGAATCGATCGGGTGACAACGCAACACTTCTTCGACTTCCATCGCCAACAAGTTGCGGTACAGCATCGTCGTTGGCTTCATCATCATCTCGCCCAACGACATCACCGGCACTTCGACCGGAAAGCCTCCCGATTGAAGAATGCCGCGGCGAACTTCGTCAGCCCGGTTGCGAAAGTGCGAGTGGCACGTGTTGAGTTCGCTCCAAGTATTGAGAATCGCGACGACAGGTCGATCTTGGTAATCGACATCATCAAACCCCATTCCCTTCAAACGCGAGCGATGCCCAAAAGAACGCACGTCATCAGGACCGAACCAGCGATGTGAACGAAGTGAGGTGGGGTCGTGAGTCATGTGGGGCAGGTCAAATCAAAGGCGGGAAGGCGGGGTGCAGGAGGCGTGACAGTCTAGCACGGAAAGGCCACATCCTAGAACCAGACTCCGAGTTGCTGACGCAGATAAGTTGCCGACAAAGAAAGGTTGCTAATTCAGACCCAAGGGTGCTTCGGACAACGCATCGCAACTCAGGCAGCGTGACGAAACTTGGCATCATCAAAACAGTGAACTTCTTGCAGTGCGTTCGGCCTACCGTGGCATTTCGTACACGGCGTAGTTTTCGTTGTCGGTGGATGTTCTCGGATAGACTCTAATCAGCGGCAAATTGTCGCCTACCACCTTGCGATCCACAATCAGGAAACGAACGCCATATCGGTCCCGGAAATCGCGCAGAATGCGATAGTTGATCGAGACCCGAACGGTTCCCCATTCCGGTGGATAGACCTCTAGGAAGCGCCGTTTCCATTCCAACAAACTTGCTGCGTCCTGTGGCACGTCTTTCCAGTTCACAACCTCGGCTCGATGCGCGTACCATTTGAAGGTCTGCTGATGGCGTGGCGTTAGGAATACTTCGTCTTCGGGTGTACTAGCCTTGGCCCATTGGCAAACTCGCAGCCAATCTCGATACGCAATCCGTTGCCGATCCAAGTCGGTGTGAAGCACACGGCCAAGCAATCGCTCGTTCACCGATGGTGGCACGCCGGTTCGCATTCGGGCGATGCTGCTGTACGTCACCAGGATCACCGCGACAGCGAAACCGGCAAAGGCAAGTCGCCGAAACTTGCCTGGTTGATATGCCGTTTGAAAAGCTAAAAGAGAAACGCTTAGTGGAACGATCGCATCGGAAACACGAAACCAGTAGTAACGAAGCAGTTTTGCGGCTAGGTCCGGCGCTACCGGTGGCAAGAATCCGACCAACATTCCCACTGCAGCAATTGCAATGACACCGATTGTCCACGCCATCAAACGTCTTTTGGCAGGAGTGTCTTTGGTTGCCGTTAGCGCAAGAGCAAACAGTAAAAACAATAAGCAAGCGTGACGCAGGTACCACCAAAAATCGAACGCGGCGGGCATCAAATGATGGCTGATTCGAAAGTACGAATACACACTCGCGGCGGCAGCGGAATCTTGCGGATCGGCTCCCATCGAAAGTTGAACTGCCGGTATCACACCGGGCAACGACAGCACGCCGCCCAGGACCAGCCATCGGGTAACCAACGGGCAACGAATATTCGCCGGTTGATTTCGTTCCGTGATCCACCAAGCCACCATCGCTGCCACGACCGACCAACCGCCCGTCAAAACGTGAAAGCCTGCCGCGGCGCCGAACCAAACCCACACGCGATTCCATCGTCGTTGAATCAGGTCTGCGATTCCGAAAAGCACGAAGCCATAAGCGGGAACCTTCGCCTCGATTCCACCAATCACCCATTCACCAGCTAGGTTGCCGTACTCGATGCCCGCTATCCAACCGATCGCAACGGCCCAGGTATACATTAGAGAATGCGGCAGCCCACTTTCACGCGAAAATACACGGCATAAACAAGACAAACCTGCGGCGATTAAAGTCCAACCGATGACTCGCCCGATCCATGCACTCGTTGATAAAGACACCCACTGCGTTAGGTAGCCGAAGGTTGAATAGAACAAGACATGTGCTTTGCCCGACGCTGCAAAAAGGTCATTGGCGCACCATTCCGGTTGCCAAAAGTTCTTGGCTTTGACTAAGTAATGAGCCTCGTTGACCATGGGCGGCGCGTCACCGGCATAGACAAAGAACAGCCCCACCAGCACGAGCATCTCGAGCGCTACTTGAGCTCTGGACAAGATCGGGGGTTTCGGTGGAAGCGAATCAGCCACAGGACAAATCAACCGCCATATCTATCGCTGCCACCATGCTTTGGTGATTCGCGGTCCCCTGCCAAGCCAAGTCCATCGCGGTGCCATGGTCGACACTGGTGCGAACGATGGGCAAACCTAAGGTCACGTTCACAGCATCATCAAATGACAACGCCTTCAATGGAATCAATCCCTGGTCGTGGTACATGCAAACGTAGGCATCCGTCTTCGCACGCATGGACGGTGTAAAAGCGGTGTCCGGGGGCACGGGGCCAACGACATTCATGCCACGCACATGACAGAAATCAACTGCCGGTATAATGATCGACTGCTCTTCGCCATGAGAGAACAATCCGTTTTCTCCAGCGTGTGGATTCAATCCGCAAACAACGATCCGACCCGGACGTCCATGCCGTTTGGTCATTGCTTCATTAGCAAGCGTGATCGCTTTAATGACTAGGTCCGTTGTTAACATCGACGGGACATCCGCAAGCGGAACGTGGATCGTTGTTAGCACACAGGAAATTTCGCGGCTCGTCAGCATCATGCAAAAGTCATCGGTGCCAGTTCGCTCGGCCAATACTTCGGTGTGACCCGGAAAGGGGATTCCTGCTAAATGCCAAGCCTGTTTCTGAATCGGCCCCGTCACCACTCCGGCGACTTTGCCTGACATCGCGTCGCTAATCGCCAAGTTAAACGCATCGAAGGAGGCCTGTCCCGTCGCTAGCGAAAAATGCCCGTGACTCACTTCGCCGGCGTCACCAACGTCAACAATGTCTTTTGGCAAAGCCAGCTTCAACAAAGTTGCGATGCGTTTCAATATGACCAACGGGCCATACAGGACTGGGGTGCATCTTTCAGTGATCTCTGGCAGGGCCGCGCATTTGAGTGCCAGTTCAGGTCCCACGCCGGCAACGTCACCCACGGAAATAGCAATACGAGGTTGAGATGACATGGATGTGACTGAACGAATTGGTGAAGGAACGTTAGAATGTGGCAATTAGAATAGGGCAGCGACAACACAGCGGATCATTTTGGCGGCTTCACTGCGGTGAATCGTCTAGAAATGCCTGTCGCTTGGCATCAAGCCGCGAGTATATCGGTTCAAGCCCTCATTCGACAAACACCCTCGTGGTCAACTCAATCCATCGTTAAGCAATGCATTTACTCTCGTTGTTGTTCCTGTTGATGCATCCTGTCCATGAGACTGTGTCCGAAGTGGAGTGGAACGAGCAAACCAAATCGGTCGAAGTGGCCGTTCGTTTTCACAGGCTCGACGAGGAATGGATCCTTAAACAGCCTGTCGTCAAGAACTTCGGCGATAAATTCAACTCTGAAACGCCCGAGCTAAGTGGCGACGAAGCAAGTGAATTGGGGCGACGCGCGATGGGATACTTAGGTCGTCACTATTGTTTCAAAGGCTTTCAGGATCCACAAGCGATTGCCTTATACCGCTGGATCGGTCGCAAGGAAGAAGGAGCCCACGTATGGTGGTACTTCGAAGTCGTCTCCAATGACAAAACGCGTCCCACATTGATTGACCTAACTCTACTGTTCGAACACAACCAAAATTACACGCATCGAGTCGTGTTTCTCGATCAATCCCCCAAGACTTCCGTCAATCTGACGTCGGCGAAGCATCAGGTTTCACTGCCTAGTCCGCAATCGTCAGAGCTGAAGCAAAGCCAACCATGACTGCATCCTCGGATACCCCTACCCTGCCAATGACCGGCGAAGTGATTTCGATTGGCGACGAAATGACGAGCGGAGCTCGCCTTGATACCAACGCCCAGTGGCTTAGTCGCCGAATGGGTGAGTTGGGGATCGAAATTCAATATCACAGCACGGTGGGTGATTCTCTTGCCAATAACATTGACGTGTTCCGGGTTGCGGCAAATCGGGCCGATGTGATTGTTTGCACCGGAGGTCTCGGACCAACTCGCGACGACCTCACGCGCGAAGCTTTGGCTGCGCTTGCTAATCAGCCCCTCGTAATGAAGCCGTCCGCGATGGCTCACATCGAGTCGATGTTCGCGAAACGAAATCGCGAGATGCCCGCACGAAACCGAAACCAGGCGATGTTCCCCGAAGGTAGCGACGAAATCTTTAACCCTCAAGGAACCGCACCTGGGGTGGATATCACGGTGACTCGTGATGACGGTTCCCGATCACGGATCTTCGCTCTGCCAGGTGTGCCAGCCGAAATGAAGCAGATGTTCGATGACACCGTTGCACCGCGAATCATGGAGTCCTTTTCGGGTGCCAACCATATACGCCACCACGTGATGAAGTTTTTCGGAACGGGCGAAAGCGATATGGAAGAGCGTTTAGGCGACATGATCGACCGCAATCGCACTCCGCGAGTTGGAATCACAGTCAGTTCGGCAACGATCTCATTACGCATCAGTGCAACTGGCGTAACACCGGAAGCTTGCCAATCGCAAATCGATGCAACTCGAGAAGAGATTTTGACTCGAGTCGGCGAATTCTACTTCGGGGATGGCGAAACGTTCGAGCAGCAAGACGCAATCGAACTACTTTTGGCTGAGCGAAACCAATCTCTCGCGATCATTGAATATGGGCTCGCTGCGCCGCTGGGGGATTGGTTTGCCGCGTTGGGTAAGTCGCATTCGTATGTCGGTGGTTTGTCGTTTGCCAATGCCGCCGAACTCGCTCGCATGTTTGGATGCGACGATCATGAAATAGCGCTAGCGACGATTCGACAAAACACAGGTGCGGATTGGACGTTGTTGGTAGACAGTTATCCTCTTTTGGATCACACGAGCGATAAGCCCGTTGAGCCAGAAGAGGTAAGGTTTCTTGTCACGGGACCTAAGGTCACCAACCTCAATGCGAACGCGTCTGATACTCCAGAAGCTGGCGGCAATCAGCCTGAATTTAAGCGGCTTGCTGTCGTCCAGACTTGTGCTGACCAACTTACCGAGTGCACCTACGAGAAATGCGTTAAGCTCGGGGGACACCCCAGTATCGTTCACGCTCGCATCGCGAAAGCAGCGATGGCGTTTCTAAGAAGTTTGCTTGCCAACCAGGAGACCTTATGAAAACCATCTCATTGTTTGTTGTCGCATTAGCCTTGATCTTTAATCCTGTTTTTGCGGACGAACCTAACAATCCGAATCGCGAACTTGACTTGGCAAAGTATCTCACGGGCAAGAAGTTTGTAGGCCAGTTCACCGTTGATGGACGAGACAAGCCACCGAGTACCGAAGAGTACGTCATCAGCAAATGCGAAAAACTGCCGGCTGACGACATGTATCGGCTGACGGCTCGGATTAAGTACGGCGATGTCGATAGCGAAGTGCCGATGGAAATCAAAATCCTGTTTGCGGGCGAAACGCCGGTGATCACGCTCGATTCGCTTTGGATCCCTGGTATGGGGACCTTCGATGCAAGAGTGTTGATTCGCCGAAATCGTTATGCGGGAAGTTGGCAACACGATGATAAAGGCGGCCATCTATTCGGTCGAATTTTACCAGCGGACAGTATTGCCGAGCCTGAGTAGCAATGCTGCCGAACCGAAGTAGAAGTGTTGCCGAGCCGGAGTAGCAACTTTGGCTTTTCTTATCATTTCGCTCGCAACGCCAAATCCGCGAGCATCGGATCACTGAACATCCGGTTGGCTTCGATTGGCGAGGTGATGCCTCGCAAAACGCGGGCGGCCATGACTTCGCTCATGTGGACCATTCCCCGCTCGCAGGCCAGCTTTTCGAGGTCACCTGCTGAGCATCCATTGGCAACCTGTTCGCACAACGCTCGATCAAAGAGCATGATCTCTGGGACGCAGGTCATCGAGTCATACCCATCGCCGAAGCACGCTTCGCATCCATCGGCAAGGTACATTCGCGGGGGTTGGTCGCCGAGCAATTCATTGACGCGTTTGGAAACCTCGTTCAAACCATCGGCCTTGACTGGTTGGGCACAAAGCCGGCAAAGACGCCGAACCAATCGTTGGTTAATTACGCCGATCAAAGCACTCGCCAAGAACTTAGGATTGGTTTCGTACTGCAGCATCGAGTCGACTGCTTCAGCGGCCGTTTTAGCATGAATCGTTGCCAACACGAGTTGTCCGCTCGCTCCCGCCCGAACCGCGGTCGCTGCCGTCCTGGCGTCTCGGATCTCGCCGACCATGATCACATCGGGACTGTGGCGAAGGACAGACGAGAGCAGGTCGGCAAAATCGAGGCCTGCCCGCAAATTGACCTGAGTCTGCATCACTCCGGCTAATGCATGTTCGATTGGGTCTTCCAACGTATGAATCTTACGCGTTCCATCGTTGAGCGCTTCGACCGCAGCGTAAAGTGTGCTGGACTTTCCACTCGCGACGGGACCGGCAACGAGAATTAAACCGGATGGCTGTGATATCAGGTCTTTAATCGCGGTGAGTTCGTCAGGTTCGTAACCAAGGCTTTCAATTGAACGCGATCCGTTGACTGGATCGAACAACCGCACGGCAACGTCCTGCCCGAATAAGGTGGGCATCGTCGACAAACGCAAGTCGACCGTGCGTCCCGATTGAGTCGTCAACACCCCGCGACCTTCAGTCGGACGAATGATCTCACCCGCGTCGGATCCGGCGAGTACTCGTAGGTGACCTTGCAGTTTGCGACCATAGGATCTTGCCAAACAGCGGATCTGCTCGACCTTGCCAAATCTACGAATCGACACCATGACAGAGTTTTCGTTGTCCGAGACAAACAAGTCACTCGCTCGACGGTCGACTGCCCATTCGATCAAATTCGCCGCGTACATCTCGGGCGGTGTCAATTCAGTCTCGCCTTCGATGGCAACGAAATCGACTGCGTCTTTGCCGTTCGCCGTTTTGCCGCCGCCGATGAGTTTGTTACGGTGCATCGCTCGAATCCCTCAAGATAAGTTCACGTTGTAAAGTCACGCTGCGTTTCTTTCGCGGAACCACTATCAAGTATTTGCGTGGCGGTTGCAAAGAGTTTGCAGAGGTTTAATAAACTTTGGCTTAGTAAATCGTCGGTTCCCAGCGGGGGGCACATCGGTTTCAATGCGTGCCATATCCGCACATCATGATGAACCAACACGCTTTTTGACCCGTGAATATGTCCGACCCCAACGCCATCGCGATTCTGCAAAAACACTTCCAATACGACACTTTTCGCGGCAGCCAAGCGGCCATCATCGATCATGTTGTCCAAGGCAATCACGCGATGGTAGTGATGCCAACCGGGATGGGGAAATCGCTGTGCTATCAGATTCCAGCACTGATTCATGGCGATCATGCCGAATCGGACGGTACCCCTTTAACGTTAGTGCTATCCCCGCTGGTGGCGTTGATGAAGGATCAGGTTGATGCGTTGACGGCACGCGGTATCGATGCCGCCTTTATCAATTCGTCTCTTGATCGAACGACCCGCATCGCTCGGTACGAAGAGGTCGCTAGTGGTCGTTACCAATTGCTCTACGTCACGCCCGAGCGTTTTCGAAAAGACGATTTTCGTGAAGTCATACGCAAACGGCATATCGCCTTGATGGCGATCGACGAAGCACACTGCGTCAGCCAATGGGGGCACGATTTCCGACCTGATTATTCAAGGATTCGAGAAATTCGATCATTCGTTGGCAACCCTACCACGATCGCGCTAACGGCAACCGCCACTCGTGAATGTCGTTCGGACATTTATCAGCAAATTGGAATTGATGAAAGCGACATCAAGCTATTTCACGAAGGAATCGATCGGCCTAATCTGGCTTTGGATGTCGTGCATGTCATGGATAATGACGGCAAGTTTGATTCGCTCGTCGAAACGTTGCGCAGCGACGAGTATCGCGGCGGTAGCGTGATTGTTTACTTTTCGTTGATCAAAACGCTCGAGAGTTTCAGCGATCGCATGTTGTCGGCCGGTATTGACCACGTCAACTATCACGGTGATCTACCTCGAAACGTTCGTCGTCGAATTCAAAACGAATTTATGTCTGGCGATTGCGAAATCGTTTTGGCGACCAACGCGTTCGGAATGGGAATCGACAAGTCAGACATTCGTATCGTCATGCACGTTGAAACCCCTGGGTCAATTGAGTCGTACTACCAAGAAATCGGTCGCGCCGGTCGCGATGGAAAACCTAGTCTATGTCGTTGGCTCTACGACCAATCAGACCTCATGACTCAAATGCAGTTCATTGAATGGTCCAACCCAGAAGCGGCTTTCTATGATCGCGTTTACACATTGCTTCGCGAACACAACGAAGAGTGTCGGGCGTTTGGGCTTAACTGGATGAATGGACGATTGCAGCGGGTGGCGAAACATGACCACCGCTTGGCCACCGTGATCGCGATGATGGATCGTCACGGGGTGATCGCCGGTCCCCATGAACCGGCATGTTTCGACGTGCTTGGCCCCCTGCCCGAAGAATTGAGCAGCGACGCGTTGCTAGGAGAAAAGAAACGCAACGATCAACAACGTTTGTACGCCATGGTGCAATACGCCGCGGCGGAGCCCGAGGCGCGACAAGCATTCTTTAACGATTACTTCCTAGGCGAAGAGTAATGATATTCCTCGGCTTTTATCAACTTCCTTCGAAACTTGTGAGTCCCTGGCCGGTTTTGCCTACGCCATAGGTCTACAATCAGCACGCTTGCGTGATCCTCCATTCACACGAAATTCATCCACGGGACGTTTCATGACACCTCATCCGATACGCCAAATTCGTTCAATGGCATTCTCGTCTCTCGCCCTCACTCGTTCTTTGACGATATGCGGTTTGGCTGTGGCGGTTGGTGCTTTGCCTGCTATCGGCGAAGACTGGCCGCGTTTTCTTGGAACTTCGGGACAGCTCAAAGCTGAAGCTACCGAAAAGACGCCGACGAAATGGGGTGATGGCGAAAATGTTAAGTGGGCGACCGAGCTGCCCGGCAAAGGGGTATCAAGTCCGATCGTGGTCGGTGACCTCGTTTTCGTGACTTGCTATTCCGGCTACGGAGTCGGTGGAGAAAATGAGTCGATCGACGACCTAACACGACACGTGATTTGTGTGGATAAGGCGACCGGCAAGGTGCGTTGGCAAAACGAGATCAAGGCCGTTCAGCCAGAGGATCCCTACGAGGGCGTCGGAGTGCCCGCACACGGTTATGCGTCGCACACTCCGGTGAGTGATGGCAAACGAGTTTACGCGTTCTTGGGCAAGAGCGGTGTCGTCGCGTTTGACCTCGACGGAAACGAACTTTGGCGACAATCCGTCGGGACTGGTTCGGGCCCGCAGGGGTGGGGATCGTCTGCGAGCCCGGTTGTCTATCAAGACACGCTGATCGTGACTGCGTCAGAAGAAAGCGAGACAATGTTTGGGATCAACGCCGAGTCTGGCGAGATCAAATGGAAGCAAGAGGCTCAAGACTTGCAAAGCACTTGGAGCACGCCAACGTTGGTCACGTCCGAAGAAGGTCGCACTGACTTGGTCATTAATGTTCCCGGCGAAGTTTGGGGCATCAATCCGGAAACCGGCAAACTGCGATGGTATTCACGCGGCACGACGGATGCTTCGACGGCAGCTTCGTTGACTCCCGGAAATGGACTTGTTTTCGCAACCGGTGGTCGTGGAGGAGAGGCGGTCGCTGTGAAGGTCGGTGGAAAAGGTGATGTGAACGACACTCACGTGATCTGGGACGCAAAGATTCCCGGTCGTTTTTCGACACCGCTATACCACAACGATCTGCTATTCACGTTTGGCGATTCGATCATGACCGTCTTCAGCGCCGAGGACGGTGACAAGGTCGGCCAACTGCGTTTAGGTAGTTCTTCAAGCCGTGGTGGTAGAGGTGCGAGCGACGGAGGTGACGGTGAAGGCAATGATGGTGAAGGAGGTGGACGTGAAGGAGGTGGACGTCGTGGTGGCGGACGAGGCGGCATGTTTAGCATGGACTACGCCTCGCCGGTTCTAATCGGCGACAATATCTACATGACCTCGCGGTCGGGCACGGTTTACGTACTTACGGCAACTCGCTCGCCTGAACTTATTGCCGAAAACTCTTTCCCCGGCGACAGCGGGTTTGGCGGAACTCCAGCAGTCAGTGATGGGGAAATCTTCATCCGCAGTGATAGTAAGCTCTACTGCTTATCAAACAAGTGATTCGCACCGCTTCCGGCGCAGCGACTAGATTGGCGATCGCAACCGATTCGCCATCGAAAGAATGCATCACGGTTAACGAGGCAAGCGAGGCGATGGTTGCTCGCTTGCCTTGAACCCGGCAACCGCTTCCATCGAACGTGGCGTCAAACCAGCCGCCACGAACAAGCGGCTCATGCCGACCATGAGTTGGTGCCAATGCTCGACTGTTTCGGGGGTTCCGATAAAGTGAGCGTGACCGTCATCCACGTTGACTTGATCGACTGACGCAAAACCTCGCTCACTGACACGAATCGTCGGTGCCATGTGCATTAGGGCTTCGAGCATCAAGTGATCATGGCAATCTCGTTCGCTGAGTCCTGCATCATCGTAGATCCACAGATGATTCTGGAGGCTGCGGTCGACAGCGTTGAGGGCTGCTTGCTCAACAGTATCAGCAGTGAGGACGACTTCGACAGGACCGCATTGAACATAGAACTTGGACATTTAACTTTTCTTCCGTGAGTGGCGTTGAAACTTGAATGTCGATCAACTGTGTAACGATCAGTTGGGCGACACAGGTATCATCGCGGAGTCCCGGACAAGTCTGGTCAAAGGTGTCTGGAAAGCTGTTTTTCTCAGTGTTTTGCTGGCAAATAGCCGGCCAGTGCGGGGAGCTCAAACGAGGCCTTTGCGTCGTCATTCACGCAGAGGGATGACCTATGTCGAGCTCGCGAACATAGGAAACGCCTTAGCGCCGAACTTCGTTCTGGCGACCCAGGTCATGTGAGTCAAGCACTCAAACCTAGCTGCCGACTCGACCTGCACTTTGGCAATCGCGTTGCCTAAGACCCAGCTTGAACGACGGGCTGGGTGTGCCGGTCGCTGCAAAGAACCACCAGCAAATTTGAAACAAGCGACGCTCGTTGGTCCGCGGTCAATTCGACAATCTCATCCCGTTTGAGATGCTCCAATGCCATCTCGACCATACCGACGGCTCCATCGACGATTTTGGTTCGGGCCGCAACCACTGCGCCTGCCTGTTGACGCTGCAACATTGCCGCTGCGATTTCCGGAGCGTACGCGAGGTGACTGATCCGAGCTTCCGAGACGTGAACGCCAGCCTTGCCTAGTCGCTCTTGAATGTCGGCGCATAGTTGATCGCAGATCTCATCCGTGTTGCCACGAAGTGACACTTCGTGATCATCGTGATCGTAGGGGTAGCGGGTCGCCAAGCTTCTTAGCGCGGCTTCGCTTTGAACTTCAACATAGTGTTCGTAATCGTCCACCTCAAACAAAGCCTCTGCGGTATCCACTACTTTCCAAACCACCACCGCCGATATTTCGATTGGATTGCCGTCTCGGTCATTCACCTTGGATGGTCGGCTCGCGGTGCGTGACTTCGCTTGCGTGATAACGCCTTGCTGCGTCTTTTGTTCTGGTAACGACGAAGAGCCCGTCTCGAAGTTTCGAATTCGCAATGAAACCTTTCGCTTGGACAGAAATGGGTTGACCCAAAAGAAGCCCGACTTTTTGACCGTGCCTTTGTAATCACCAAATAGCAGCAGTACGCGCGAGTCATTGGGGGCAATCGCCATCAATCCGAACAAGGAAATGAACCCTGCAACGCCCAGCACGATCGCTAAGGGAATGGCCAGAATCCCCGTCCCACTAATCACTCCCATCGCAAATAGAAGCGGCGCCAAAAGCATGCAGCCTAACCCCATCATCAATGGCACCCACGCTGACATGGGCGATTCAATCAATCTTTCATGAATCAGAGGCGACTGGCGGGTGGAACTCGTTTGACTTGATTCGGACATCAATGTTTCTCGCAACCAGGATGAAGGGAGTGCAGGAACACCGTCGTTCACGCATACAATAATATGGCTCAAAAACGTCCCGCAGAGGGCGCGCGTCAACTCGTTTAATTACCAGACACGTTTATCAAGCGTTCGGCCGCGTAACGCTATGGGGCCCACATACCTTCGGCTTCACCTGGGTTGCTCACCAGAGGCTTCTTTGTTGGCTAAAATAGCCGGTCGGTCCAGACGCCATCTTCTGCTTCCACGTTGGGAGCAAGGCATCGCTGAAAAACGCGAACAAGGCGGTAGTGTTTGGTCACGTTACTGTTCCGTCACCGGCAACGATTCTGCTGGTCGCTTCTTAAATTCGAAATGTCATGAACACGCTCTGCCGATCTGCCGTTTTAATCCTTGTTTTTCAATCCTGTTCCGTGCTTGACGCTCAAGAAGAGAAAAAACTTTCGCTTGGTGAACAACCGGTGTTCCACGTATCCAGAACGAATGAAGAGATCGTCGTCGACGGGAAGATGAACGAGACGAGTTGGACGTCGACCGAGTCAAGGACGTTCGAGTACTTCTACAATGTTGACAAACCAGACGATCAGCAACGAAGCACGCTTCGAATGCTTTGGGACGACGAATACTTGTACGTGTTCTATGAGATGCAGGACAAATTCCTGACCGCTCGCGAGAAAAATCGCGATGGGCAACCGTACTTCGACGACTGTGCCGAGATCTTTTTCATCACAGCTCCCGATAGCCTGGACACACACATTGGCTACGAACTGAATCTTTGGAAAGCTTCAAACGATTTCGTTTTCTTTAACGATTTCTACCAAGGTCAAAGCTGCGTCCTAAGAACCTTCAATCCAGATTTCAAAGTCGAAGTGACGTACGAAGGCACGCTCAATGACAATTCGGATCAGGATAAAGGCTGGACCATGGAGCTTGCCATTCCGATCTCGAACTTCGATGGCTTGGCAAAGATTGTCCCCGTCAGTGCCGGGAACCAGTGGGCATTCTTAGCGGTACGACAAGATCGCAACGACGTTGAAGGGAACCGTCATTCGACTTCGACAATCTTTCCGATCTACGACATTACCAAGAATGTGCACCAACCGAATCGCTTTGGTTTGATGAAGTTCATCAAGTGACGATCAAGTGGCGAATGAGTGATTGTTGAGTGATTCTAAGCGATAGGAAACCGCGGGCTGCCGGGGAACTTCAGAACTATGGGTGCCGCCTTTTTCACCAAGCAGGTACGTGCAAACCGTAAACGTTCGGTATAGGCGATGCTGGCTCGCCGAGTTAGCAAGCTGTCGCGACGGTCTAGCTCAACGCTCGCCTTTGCCCAAGGCGCCGACCATCACGCCGAAATTTTGGAATGCGGCGAATGAAGTAATCGGTTTGCCAACCCCAAGGCAGGGATTGCCCCAAGTTTGGGGAAGAATCTGGGGGGCAGTTTACGAGAGGAAAAGGCGACGCTGGCCATCTCTCGACCGACATAGGACGAAGTCCTACGAAATAAAGAAAAGTCGGGGCGACATGATTCGAACATGCGACCTCCTGGTCCCAAACCAGGCGCTCTACCAGGCTGAGCTACGCCCCGATTCGTCACGAATGACGTGGTAGTGGACGAGGGATTTCTCCCTGCGTGGGCACAGATTACATGACGGCGCGGTTTTGCGAAAGGTTCGATCAGCCGTTTCTTTTCAATGAAAATGAGACTATTTTTTGACGGCCTCGTCCCGGCAATCCTCCCGGTGTTGGGGTTTGGTAATCTGGATGAATTGAGCCACGATTCGTTTCCACTTTCTAGACGGTTTTTCATGCAAATTACGCATCTTCGCCCGGTTTTCCTACCGGTTTTGTTGACTCTTTTTCTGATGGGATCGGTTTCGATGGCGGACAATGACAGCCTCGATGTTTGGATCGGCACCAGTGCTTCACCGCAGTCTGAAGGCATCTATCACGCTACCTTTGACCCCGCCCAGGGCAAATTGTCTCCTAGCAAGCTGGTCGCCAAGATGATCGGTCCAGGATTCCTGGCTCAGCACCCGACTCTTGACGTCTTGTACGCAGTCGGCAGGCCCGTCGATGGCGAACCGTCCGTGGTTGCTTTCGCGATCGAAAATAATCAGCTTCGCCAAATTAACGCGGTGGCCGTGGGTGACGGGGATGCGTGCCATGTCAGCGTTGATCCAACGGGCAAGACACTGCTAACGGCTCAATACGGTGGCGGCAGTGTAGCGGCGTTCGGACTGAACTCGGATGGATCATTGGCCGAACGAACTGAATTGATCGACCATGAAGGCGGTTCGGGAGTCGTGGCGGGACGCCAAAATAGCTCGCACGCTCACTATGCCGGAATTTCCCCAAACAATCAGTTCGCATTGGTTCCCGATCTCGGGCTGGATAAGGTGATGATCTATCGCCTTGACCCCGAGACCGCGAAGCTGACACAGCATGGATTTGGGAAGGTTCCCGCCGGGGGCGGCCCGAGGCACATGAAGTTTCATTCCAATGGAAAGTGGATCTATGTGCTTAACGAACTGTCACTTAGTGTGACGTTGTTTGATTGGGATGCGGACGCGGGCAAGATGACCCCTCGGCAAACCATTCCTGCGGTACCCAAGCAGGCATTGGCGAAAGAAAAGTTCAAGAGCGCGTCCGAGATCATCGTTCACCCCAACGGCAAGTTCCTTTATTCAGCCAATCGAGGTCACGACACTATCACGGTCTATCGCATCGATGGGTCCAATGGGGAGTTATCAGTGATTGAAATTGAAAACATACGCGGAGCGACTCCGCGAAATTTCAATATCACTCCCGATGGAAAGTGGTTGCTAGCTGCTGGCCAAGATTCCAACACGGTAGCGACGTTTGCGATCAACGATTCGACGGGTGAATTAACCTACAACCAAAACGTGATTAATTCACCGTCACCGATTTGTTTGTTGTTCGGTCGCTAAACCCCAACGCGTTCCTACATCGCCTCGATTCGGATGGTGTGCGTCACGGGTTGGCGGGCGTCTTGAATGGCTTGGACTAAAGGAGCACGCTTCGATTCGGTTTCCGCGACGGCAGCTTCGATGTCCGCTTGGCCCTTAGGCCCATGGAACACTTTCTTGATTTGAACGGTTTCGTAGGCCTGTTTGTCAGCCACCGCATGGTCGACGGCCTCGAACATGTCGGTGAAGGGGTTCTTAGGGAATTCTTTCGCAAGCAGAATGCCCTTGGATAACTCGTCAGCGTCAAATTCTTGTGATTGCTCACCCCAAGTGACTTTCGCGCGATCGCTGTTCAGGCCGCTGACTTTGAGAACAAAACGATTAAGGTCCTCGTGAAACGGGACGAGCGTCATTCCGCTGCGAATGGAATGGTCACGATCCAACGGACCGTCGGCGCAAAATGGGATTCGGTCACTGGTGATTTCGCATATACCATCGGAAAACGATTTCACCACGTGATGTTCGTCGGCGATTGCCGTTTGTTTTTCGAGGTCAATTTCAATCGTGCCTAAGTCTCCGTCGATTCCCATCGCACGCAAAAATCCGTGAGCCATGATGACGTGACCGGCCCAGCCAGGGTGAATCCCATCGCGGCCGGTGACCTCGTAGGGATGTTCGTCAGTGCTGTAGTTGCGTGGAGCAAACACTTGAGCCTGAAGCATCGGCCAAAACATATCTGCAAAACGAGCATCTTCGGTAACGGCAATGTCCAGGGCGATGTCGCGCAAAGCAGCAAGGTTCAGGTTGTGTTCCGTGACGGTCCCGTTTCGTGATTTGACCCAGGTGGCAATCTTTCCCGCGCAACCCGGTGATCCCACCACAACACGGGCACCAGTGTTTTGAAGCTGGCGAACAATTTCGGTGTAGTGATCTCGATACCAACGACCATTGGTGACATCGTAGGGGCGATAGCGAGCGTCGTTCATACCGTATGCCAACGTGGCCAGCGTCGGATCAAAACGTAGTACATCATTTTCAAGTCGACGCAGCAGCCCTTGGGCTGTCTCGCCGCTCCAGCCGAATTGCCGGGTTGAAATGTCGAGGTGCGGGTAAGCCACCGTCAGATAGGTCTCGATCATCCGCGAGTACATTTTTTGCTCGGTGATCGAATCACCGATAATCGCTAGTCGGTCGCCCTCTTGCAGCAACATCGGCCCAGGTTGCGGCGACTTTCGCAGATTGAACTTTTCGAAAGCTTCGTCGTCCGGTTTCGTCTCGTATTCGTAAGGACCAAAGGTGACCGATGGTTTTTGGGCAACTGCGATCTCTTGGGCAACAGCAGGTGCCGTTAGCAACAACAGAGCGATAGCAGAAGCGAACACGCGAGCGAAGGTTTTCATGGCAGGCAGGTCAAGGCAAAGAAAGGAAACGGAACGACATGCCTATCTTAATCGTCAGCAGCGATGATCGCTCGGATCATGCCCTCCGCTTTCGTCCAAGTTTCGATTTCCTCTGACTCCGGCACGCTGCGAGCGGTGATTCCGCCGCCGACCGGGATTTGCCATTGCCCGCCCGTCGCAG
Organism: Rubripirellula amarantea; assembly: GCF_007859865.1. Lineage (NCBI taxonomy): Bacteria > Pseudomonadati > Planctomycetota > Planctomycetia > Pirellulales > Pirellulaceae > Rubripirellula > Rubripirellula amarantea. The sequence continues at coordinate 2,872,118 of NZ_SJPI01000001.1, forward strand.
TTATCGTGCGAATCAGGATGTTGAAATCTGCGGTCTCGGGACTACTGATGTAACCGATTGAACCGCAATAAGGTCCTCTTGGGTTGGGTTCCAATTCGGCAATCGTTTTCATCGCTTCAATCTTGGGGGCGCCGGTCACACTGCCACCGGGAAAACACGCTTTCAGTAGTGACACAGCATTTTCATTGTCCCGCAGGTCCCCTTCAACGACGGACACGAGGTGCTGAACATATTGATACGCTTCAAGTTCGCATAACTGCGTGACCTGAACGGTTTCATCTTTGCAAACACGCGACAAATCGTTTCGCATCAGGTCGACGATCATGATGTTTTCGGCTCGGTCTTTTTTGCTTGCCGAAAGCTGGGTTGCCAAACGCTTGTCCGATTCTGGTTCACCACTTCGTGAGACCGTGCCTTTGATAGGCCGGGTTTCGACGTGCGAGTTCCGAAGTTGCAGAAAACCCTCCGGCGAACTGCTAAGCACCTGGAAGTCACCGCCGTCGAAGTAGGCCGCAAAGGGTGCTGGATTGACGCGACGCAATCGTTGATACAACTCTGGCGACGACAGGTCCATTGAATGCACCAACCGCTGCGCAAGATTGACTTGGAACGAATCTCCTCGTCGGATGCGACCAACAATGTCGGCGACGGCGGCTCGAAATTCGCCACTTTGGAAATTACTCGTGATGCCGTGATGGTCGGTGGAAAAGCCAGCTTCATGGCGGGCAGCCAACGAACTTGCCTGCGAAGACATCAACGCCGTCGGTTCAACATTCAGCCAAGATTCGACTTCATCGAGTCGCTGTTGCAGATCTTTGCGAGAAGATTGCTCGTCGAGATTTCTAACAATAATCCAAGCCTGGTTCTTTAAGTGATCGACCGCAATGGTCCAATCGTAAACCCCCAGTGCTATCGCTGGGGTCGGCAAATCGTTGTTGGCTGCTACGCCCACATCTTCGAGCCACGTCGCTGCTTCATACCCAATCAATCCGGCGATTCCGCCTTGAAAGGGAGGCAATTCCGGATCGAGCGATGACCCTAAACGGCTGCACCACTCGCTGAGCGTATCCCATGGATTATCGTCCCCGGGAACCGCGCGCAACGTGGCAATCGGGTCACACGTGATGAACGAATAACGCGACAACTTTCCGCTGGGTAAACCATTCTGCTCAGCAGAGTTAGACGCTGAATCTAGCCATAAACAACCGCGACGCTTCGAAAGCGCAGGGAAGACACGCGCGATGGAAAACGATTCAGGCAGCCGTCGTGACAGGATTGCGGAATGACTTCGGTCGGACATTAGGACGAGAATTGTTCTCGAGCAACGAATCCGAAATTCTTACTCTGAGAGAAAAATTCGATGGGATTGTCATAAACCACTTTGCGAATCAGCGACTCGCTATGACCTCGGCGTCGAAGTTCAAAAATCAAATCCGGTACAGCGGTCGGCTTACTTGGTCCCCAATCGCCCGCCGAATTCGCGAGCAATCGCTCACCACCAAAAGTCTCGATGATGTCGGCGGCTCGCTCGGGAGTGCATTTCGTAACGGGGTACAAGGTCATACCAGCCCAGAAGCCTCGGTCGAGAACTTCCTTCACGGTGTGTTCTTCCACATGATCGACAAGGACTCGTTCCGGATTGATCCGCGAATCGCTGCTCAACATATCCAAAATCATGCGTGTCCCTTGGTACTTGTCTTCCAAGTGAGGCGTATGAATCAGGATGGATTGTTGATACTTGACCGCTAGTTCAAGGTGCTCAAGAAAGATGGTCGCTTCATTCTTCGTGTTCTTGTTGAGCCCAATCTCTCCGATTCCCAGAACGTTGGCGGCGTCCAGGAACTCGGGGATCATCGCGATCACGTCGCGCGAAAGCGAAACATTCTCGGCCTCTTTGGCGTTAATGCACAACCAAGTGAAGTGTTGGATGCCAAATTGAGCGGCCCGTTTGGGTTCTACTTCGGTAAGTTGCCGGAAGTAATCACGAAACCCGTCGACGCTGCCACGATCATAGCCCGCCCAAAACGCGGGTTCACTCATCGCGACGCAGCCCATGCGAGCCAAGGTGGCGTAGTCGTCGGTCGTTCGCGAGACCATGTGAATGTGAGGATCGATGTAATCCATAGAACGTTGTGAATTGGCGATGAGCGGTCGGATGAAAGTGCAAAACTGTAAAACGAGATGGCGGCTACAACTTCATTTCGGTTCGCCATTGTGGGTCAAACGGACGCGAGAACAGATGCTGTAATTGCTCAGCTCGATTGGCTGAATCGCTCATGCAAATCTGCATTGCTTCAAGGATCTTTCCACGCTGCTGCTCTTGTTCTTGGTCCAGCTTGCCAGCCCGATCAACGCGATCAAGTGTTGCGGCAACTTCCAGCAGTTTGGCGCGCACGTCAAGAAAAGACTCGGCAAGGATTTGGTCAGCGTTTCGAGACATCGAATTCCATAGAAGTGCATGGTGGAATACAGGACGAAGCAACCTTCGTGACGATTATTCGGGCTGCTACGCCCTCCATTGTAGCAGCTGAATCTCGTATCGCCGGGGGTGTGCACCACAGTATTAGGGGGTTGGGGAACGCATTCCGATAGTCGATGACGCTGGATTTGCCGATTTTTCTACCGTTGAAAATGTCGGTGAAGAATTGTCGCAGCAAAACAACTTACCAAGCCGCGTTCGCCACTACTTGCGGTCTAGATTTCCCTACCAGAATCTCCTGCAATCAAACGTCGGTCCTATGCAATCCCTGTCGACCACTTACGCAACGCTATCCACGACGCGGAATGAAGCCGCGGTCGAGGTCTTAGCGTCGGTGCTCTCGCAAGCGACGGACGACTCGGTGCGAATGATGGCGATTCGGGCGATGCAGTTGCGTCCTGAGTCTCGTGCACCCGAAGCGATTTTCGAAAACTGGGGATTGCTTCGCGATCAGGAAAAACTGACGCTGCGAGATAATGTTTCGTGGCTTGAAAAAACAGTCCTCGATCAGTTGAAGTCGGCTCACGAATCGACCGGAACCGCGATCGAGGTTGCTCGGTTCTTGTCGATGACGTCGGCAGTTCGTCCATTGATTTCATTGGCTGAGTCCTGCAACGACCGCGAAACACAAGAAACCGCCACCCGCGCCATTCTCGAACTCGTCGCTCCCTTGGGCCAGAACGCTCGGCGCGATCACGATCAGCAATCCGTTCGCCTGCCGATTGTTCAACGCCTCGCAGAATCCGTTGACACTTTCTCGGTACACCGTAATGCAAGCCTCGTTGATGCGTTCCTGATTGCGTCATACTGGGGCGATCGCGAATTGCGTCAGATCTTTGCGGATCAGCGTCAGTCCATGAAATTGATTATTCTGCGATTGGGCAAGACAAAGCATCCAGCGGTTGTCGAATTGCTCGCCGGATACGTACGACGTAAGAAGATTCCAAGCCAAGTTTGTGAACTGATCCACGAGCGAAATGATGTTCACTTTCGCGCGTCTTTGCTAACCGCCATCGGAAGTGAACCACCAATGACGGTGATTCACAATTTGCGAAGCATCACGATGCCCAAAAGCTGCGTTGGCGGAGCCGCGTTGCTTGACTTGCTGCCGGCCTCACTGCACGCCGCGTTGGTTCAGCTCTATGGCGCAGCTTGTCTTGAACCAATCGTCACGATGCACGTTGTGGTAAAGGCGCTCAAACTGGGCGGACCAAAAACAGGACACGCGGCGGCGGTGGCGTTAAGCCGATGCGAAATCCTTGACATCGACTATTGGATGCGAGCGGCTGTACCGGTTGCCGACGACGACCTTGAAGAAATCGCAGCGGACCCAGACGCACAACTTGTGAAGTCACTGATAGATTTGCTCGACCATAAAGATGCCGCGATCGTTCGTGGTGTTCGACGAGTGCTTGGGCCGATGCACGCCGAAGCGATGTTGCCTCGGATGGGGGCGCTTCGGCCGCGAAGTCGTCGCCGGCTTGGTCGAGTGATCATGATGATCGACTTGGATGCGATTGACCGTGTGCGTGACGCACTACGCCACTCGGTTTTGAATAAACGGCTCGAAGCAATCGCAATGGCGGACGCGCTTGGGCTTGTGGATTTGCTAACCGATTCCTTCGCTCACATTTCCACCGAAGATCACCAGGAAGCGAGAATGTTGGCGGCTGACGTGATGGCCGACGCGTCGAGCGAAGAAACATTGCAACTTCTCACCGACATGCTCGAACTGCCGGCAAGTCCGGTGCGTGATGCAGCCGAAGCCGCTGTCTTGAAGCGTCGAAAAGTCAACCAACGATCGGGGACACGCTCATGAACATCACAAATTCATTGACGTCGCTTTCGTTTCCGCTCGCTGAAACACACCTGGCCGAAGTTACCCAGCAGTACCGGGAAGACACTTCGATCGTTGACACGTCGATCTGGTGGTTCATGTTGATCCCCGTAGCCGCGATTGCCATTCCGATTTTCCTGCATTGGTTTGTCAACCGGACGCCGGCAATCGTCAATACACCGCTGGGAATGTTGCACGAACTGTGCAAGGTCCATCGACTCAACAAACGAGAGCGTTTGCTGCTTGAATCTGTCGCCGAAGAATTGGGAATGCAACAGCCTGCGGTTCTGTTCGCGGAAGCTAAGATCTTTACCGATGCGACCGAACAAGCGAGCGGGAAAATGGGCTTTGATCAAAAACAGAAGACCACCATCGCGATCTTGAAACGCAAACTATTCAGTTAGCGGAAACAGCCTAGCCACTTATGGTTCCGGGTCGTCTTCAAAGCTTTGCTGGACGGCTCGATAGTTCGCAAGTACCGCATCGATCTGCTGTTGCAGTTTCGTCAGGTCACGGCCATTTTCGATCGATTCGTTCATAATCGGACGCATCCATTCCTGCATTAGGTGGAACTGGCCTTTGACTAAATCAGCCAGGACTCGTGGCACTTTGTGTTGGACCAGGAACTTTTGGTCCGGTGGTGACGCCGCTTGTTGCTTCGCAATCAATTCCAACCTTTCGCTAGTGGATTGTATTGCCGTTCGGATTGATTCCATTCGCGCGTCCATCCGTTCTTCCGATGCGTTGTCGTCCACGGCCAGCGCCCTTAAAATCACTTGGCGAATGGATTCCAAGCCGTCTCGCATCGATGCTAGTTGCCGCATTAATTGACCGGCTTGGTCTTCGCTGTCCATGCCAGCCATGCGGGTGCTTTCCACGTAAGCATATTTGATCGCGTCCCAACGCTCTTTCTCGTCCGGCGTCAGGATATCCATCAACTCTTTGAACTTAAGCACATTGGCCTCGTTGTCCGTCGTCAGCGTTTGCGCATCCTGTTCGTAACTGCTGACAATTAAAGATTGCAGTTCGCGGTCATTCATCACCGAGGCCACTTTTTCGGCCATTCGATTCATGTTTCGATAACTCCCCTGCAACTTGAAGGGAGGTTCGGTGCGGTAGGCGTCCGCTTGGGCGGCCGAGCGAATGTAGGCTCGGTTGACCTTCAGTACGACGTCGCGAACCTTCAGCAATTTTCGCATCACGCTAAACATGTCGCGAACTTGGTCGGATGAAAAATTGCCCAGTAGTTCCATGCCTTCCAACGAATCTCGCCCAGCAGCCTGGATGATGGCACGGGCATCGTCGGGCGAAGCTGTCGATAGGGGTGCCAGCGTTGGGTTGCTGGTCAAGCAGTTTTCCAGATAGCTCATCTCGAACGCGTCCGCGGCGTCGCCAATGATCTCGCCTAGGTTGTACACATCCGCCCGGTTGGAAAGCATGTCGGGGACTTGGAATCGTTCGCCGCTTTCGGTGTACGGATTGCCGGCCATTACGACCGCGACCCGCCGACCACGTAAGTCGTAAGTTCGAGTCTTGCCGTTTCGAACCCCTTCGATCTTGCGAGTCGCATCACAAAGAGAGATGAACTTTTGAAGCAGTTCCGGGTGGGTGTGTTGAATGTCGTCTAGATAGAGCATGACGTTGTCGCCCATCTCCAAAGCCAAGTTGAGACGTTGGATTTCCTCGCGAGCTGCAGCATTGGGTGCCTCATCAGGGTCAAGCGAGGTCACTCCGTGCCCAATCGCCGGACCATTGATTTTCATGAACACGATGCCGAGGCGATTTGCGACGTATTCCATCAGGGTCGTTTTGCCGTAGCCGGGCGGCGAGATTAGCAACAACAATCCCATCCGGTCGGTACGTTTGTCTTCACCGGCGGCGCCCATTTGTTTGGCAAGGTTGTCGCCGATCAGGGGAAGGTAAACTTCGTCGAGCAATCGGTTGCGAACGAAACTGGTCAAGACGCGTGGTTTGAATTCCTCCAATCGCATGTCATCACGAGCGCTCTCGACCAACCTTGATTTCGTCTGATTCATCCGCCGGAATCGGGGGACAACGTCCGTTTGGTAGTTGCGCACTCGGGCTAGCATTTCGTGATAATGAACCGTCATGGAGCCTTTCTGAATGCGTGAATGGCTGCCAGCGAGTCCGGTGATTTCAGTTGCCAAATTCGCCGAGACAACTCGTGCGTGTTTCGGTCCGCCGTTGGCAATCACCCACGCCACTTCGTCGCGGTAGGCAACCGCAGGATCGGTCGGCATTTCATCCGCACGCGAGTTCAAGTACGCATCCGCCCAATTTCGCGAAAGCACAAACCGGCGAAGGGGGTCCGATTCTTTCGTGATGACTGCGTCAAGCAATTTGCTGCGGTCGATCTCGGGAATCGACTCGCAGAAATGCTGGTACAGCTTGCTCGCTCGGTTGCTCAGCGCCCACGTGTCGGGGTCGGTGGTCAATTGATCGAAAAGATAGTTGGCTACGCGCTCGGGAGTGACCTCGGGAGCAAACGACGCAAAAACATCATCGGTTCCTGTGGAAACAACCGACTGAAGACGCTGGCGAAACTCGACGGCTGGACGAGCCATCGGAAATGCGGATGCCAGGTTGGCAAAACCACTGATCCAATGCAACAACGCTGCTCGTGTGTCGCTGGCAACGACCTCGAAGAAGATGATCAACGATGCTGCACGAACGGATGGAGAATGACGGAGCAAGCCAATTGAATTATGGATGTGAGTCAGCGTTTGGAAGATTAGCGTTGCATCCCGATCATGAACACCTTTGGCGTATCCTTCGTCAAACTTGCCATCGATCGACGGCGTGACCCCCTGTTCGAACGCTTCGACCGCCAAGTATTCCGATCGGTACACGTCAGAGTTTTCACTGATTAGTTCTTGCCCCCACAAGTCTTTCGCCGATGCGAGCGCTTCATCCCTAAGGGGTTCAAAGAATTGAGTGCCGGTTAAGTGCAAACAGAGTTCGCCACCACGAAGCACCGTTGTTAAATCGAGAGGTTGATTGTTCACCGCAAATCGCTGGTTGCCCAGGCGAATGATGTCGCCACCATCCTCGTACAAGTCTTGACGATCTTTTAGCTGACGGGTTGAATCCTCGCGAATCGTTTTCAACCGACTTTGCAAGTCTTCTACTCGAACGGCATCGTCGAGGGATTTTAGGTTCTCGATGATGTCGCGAACTTTTTCGACCATCAAGTCGCCGGCAAAGTAAGCAGCAATATCATCCGTCGATTCCATCTTACCGACGCGGGACTCGATGCCTTTGAGGATGCGTTTGGCGGCTGCATCTAACGATTCAGCACGTCGGTTGCGTTTCTCGACCAAGGAAACTTTGCGAGATTCAAACGCAGCGTAAACGTCATCGCGGCGTTCGGCTAACTGGACCACGAAATCATCAAATTCTGCGAAACGGCCTTCGAGTTCCTCAAGCTGTACCATCACCTTGGTTAAGTATTCATCACACTTGGTCGGCGAATCTGAAACATCAAGGTATCCCGCAACGGTTTGCTCGATCAACTTCAACTGCGACGCAAATTCGGCTTTGCCTTCGACGCTGACCAGTTCACTGACACGAGCTCTCAGCGAACTGCGAACTCGATTGAGCGAACCGAACACCTCGGAAATGGAATCAATGATTTCCGTTCGTTTAGTAGCGTCATCGATCCTTAAATTGCTGACCGTTTCAGTCAGCAATTCCAGTTGAGAAGCCCCTTCGTCGATTTCTTTCTCAAGCGTCTTCGCCTCCGCAACCGTTTTCACGGTTTCGACTTTGTTGCCGGCATCTTGGACGCGAACGGTGTACGGATTCAAGGCGCCTGGTGTGAGCAGGAAGTCGACGCATCGTCGACTGACTCGCTCAGCTCGTTCCGCAGTTTCCCGCTCGAGTGATTCGACCAAAGCCTCATCGACATAGCGAAGTTCTTTTAACCCGAGTGCGTGTCCGCGTTGTTGCCGCAGGCTCGAGAGAACGTTCACGAAATCGTCGATGGTTTCAAAACGCCCCCGCTCGATCGACTTGATCAATTCGCCAATCGACTTTTGAACTTCCTTTGTCTTCGCATCGGTGTCTCGACGAACGCGAACGACCTTTTCAAACTCTTCGACCGCCGCTTCGGCAGCTTGGCGGATCGCTCGAATCGGTTTTGCCAGCGACTCGGTTTCCGGTTTGTCGATCCAGAAGTAAGCGTCAAGAATATCCGCTGATTTTTTGGCGAGATCGACATACAATCCTTCGTAGGAGTCGTCCTTGTCGATGAGTTGCAGCAGTTCGCTGCACTCGGCCATGCCTCGCACGATCTCCTTGTTGCCAATCTTGAAAAGCAGCGAATCGGTTTGGTTCTCGGGAACAAAGTTTTCGCTGGTGAATGGCGTTTGCCAGATTTGAATGGCGTGGTGTTTCGCGGGATCTTCTTGCGCTTTAAAGACGACCATTTCGCCGCGGTCAAAGAACGTCTGACCATGGCAAACCAGCGGCGTGTCAACGGTTTGGCGAATAAGGTTGTATCGCAGTTGAACGTAGGTGCCCGAGGCCGGGTTGTAGAACAAGTACAAGTAGTCTTCGCCATTGGGGGCAGCAATCGTGCGTTGATAACGCATGTCGCTAAGCCCGTGATCGAAGCGTTTGAATTCACCAGTTTGCAGGTAGTAACCGCCCGGAAAAATCACTCCGTGGTCGCCCGGTAGCATCACGCAAGAGTGCTCGATTTCGTCGAGTCGCATGACCTTGGACAACTTAGAATTAAAGATCAGATACCGAGTCTTTTGTTCCTGGTAGGGTCGCATCTTAAGCAGAACCAAGTTGCCTAAAACCGCGTAATGGACCTCGGCATCGTCGAGCGTTTGATCAGGATTGTCGACCGGTTCGGCATAGATACCTTCACCACTGCCGGTATTGTTCTCGACCTTGATAGTTAAGTCGCCACCGACCGTTTCCACAAAAACTAGATCTTCGATCGAAATGTGAGGGTGTGCGCCGTAGTGGTGTTGATCACGCGTGGTGCGGGTCCAGCGGAATTCATGCTGGGGTGGATCTCGTACTTCATGTTCGCTTCGATTGTCGAGATACTCAATCGCGTTGGGTGTGACTCGCCACTTGAACGACTTGATGTCTCGCGCGGTCTTTCCGACCTGGAATACCATGTGCAGCATCGGTCCATCGCGAAAAAAGCGAACAAACCGAGTGTCTTTGTAGAACCGATACAATTCGTGGAAGTCGTTGACGAATCGATCTTGTTGAATCAGGTCGAGTGGTTGCTCGTGAAATTGGTGGTCGCGAAGTTCGTAAGCGGAAAAAACGTCAGCGAGACCAATATCCGTTTTGAGCCCAAACTGAACGTTGTACCCGAGCAGGAACTGATCTCCGATGGCGACTAGATCACGCGGCGTACAGTTGTGGTCCGTCGTCACCCGCTCAGTCGCTACGAGCGTGGTTTCGATGTTTCCGAAGACTTCCGCGCGAGCTTCGTTTAGTTTACCTATGCGGTCATGCAGATCGCTGGCTGCTTCACGCAAGCGATTGCGAAGCACCTCGTAAGTTCCAGCGGCTAGCTTGGATTCAGGCATAGCGAAGTAGATGACCGGTACCAAAGAATGAAAAGAAGAGCGTAGGGCAGGCTCTCACCGGCCCTACGACAAAAGCATGGTTCTATGACGCCGAACCGTTAGTGCCGGCACTGACGTTTGGTGACAGCAGGCGGCTGGCCTTTTGGTCGGCCACATTGGCTGTGCCCGCCATGCTTAGCAAGCTCGTCAATTGCGTCCGCACATCGTCGGTCTTTGCCATGCCCATCAATTTGGCGATCAAAGCTGCGATGGATAGATCCTTAACACCGTCGGTATCCAGGTTGAACTGAGCCATCAATTCCTTGATCTGGTCACGGAAGTATTCGGCATTGCCATCGAAGAAGGTGTCCTTGATGTCCGTGGCCACCTTGCTGTTGTAGACAAAGCGATCAATCGCTTTGCCACCCTTAACAGCCGAGGTGATTTGCTCGAAGAACTCTCCATCGCCGCCGACGATGTCGATACGAGCGGCTCTTAAGGCGTCGCCCACGACTCCAGCTTGTGATTCGGCAATGCCTCGCTGAGCGTCAATGGCTGCGATCTCAACTTGCTTTTCTTTCTCGAGTCGCAGTTTGAATTCCTCGTGGTCCTTGCCGACGCTGTCGAGCTGTTTCATCGCTTCGGCTTTCTCGGTGATACCGATCGCTTCGGCACGATACTTCTCGAGTTCGACGTTCGCTTCGGCGAGACCTTGCTTCTCGGTTGCCGATGCTTTGGCTTCGATCACGGTCGCCTCGGCAAGTCCCGGCGCCGCGGTGGATGCGGCATCGGCTTCAGCCAACATCTTGGTTGCGGCAGTTTCCTTCTCTGCCGCGTCGCGACGAGCTTCGGCATCAATACGAATCTTTTCAGCAAGTAACTCGGCTGATTCCTTTTCTGCTTGAGCCAGCTTGGTAAGCCGTATCAATTCTTCTTCGCCCTTCATTTCGGCGGCCGTGACTTGCACTTTCTTCAAACGATCGGCACGAGCAAACTCTTCAGTGTCCTTGATGCGTTCTTGCTCCTCCACAACCGCACGTTCGACAGCGACTCGTTCACGTATCACTTCTTGAATGTTTCGTTTCTCAACCTCGATCGCCTTTTCTTTCTCGACTTCGGCCACGCCGACAACGCGAAGACGTTCAGTCATTTCTAAATCACGGTCGCGATTGACTCGTTCGAGTTCGACCGCATCGGTCTTTTCTTTGTTTCGCTGGGCAACCAGGATTTGACGGCTCTTGTTTTCTTCCGCCACACCGACTTCTTCTTCGGTGATGATGCGGGCGCGTTCAGATTCGAGCTTCTGTTCGGCCTGGACCTTCGCGGCAGCAGCGTTTTCGCGGGCCGTGATTTCGGCGATTTCTCGCTTTTGCTTTTCAACGGCTTCGACTCGTTGACGTTCGAGTGCCAGGATGGTTTCTTCCGCTTCGACGTCTTGTTTCTTGAGCGTTTTCTCTTTGTCGCGTGTGAATTGGTTTTCCTTGACCTTTTCCATCGACGTCAGTTCAGTGATCTTCTTGATCCCCTCAGCGTCGAGGATGTTGGTCGGCGACAACATCTCTAAAGGCGTTTGTTCCAAATAGTCAATCGCTGCGTCATCGAGCTTGTACCCGTTTAGATCGGTGCCAATGACTTTCAGGATTTCATCCTTGAACTTGTCACGTTGATCATACAAGTCAATGAACTCGAATTGCTTGCCGACCGTCTTCAGTGCTTCGCTGAACTTAGCATCGAAGAGTTCACGCATCGTTTCCATTTCGCTGCAACGCTTTGCACCAATGGATTGAGCAACCACCTTCATTTCTTCTTTGGAGCTGTCAACTCGGATGAAGAAGGCGACTTTAATGTCGGCACGAATGTTGTCGCGGCAAATCAATCCTTCGCTGCCTTGTCGGCTAATTTCGAAGCTCTTGAGCGTCAAGTCCATGAACTCATAGCGATGGAACAAAGGCACCACGAACGTGCCTTCAGCGGTGTAGACCGCGAGTCCACTGATTCCTGATTTGATGATCGCTTTGTCAGGACCGACGACGATGTAGCATTTCTTGAACATGATCAAGATCGCAATGAATGCGATGATTGCGATCGCGGCAGCCGCAGCCCAGAAAAAGGGCCAGCTAAATTCGGCAAGCAATTGAGGGTGGGTCACGATGAGGACTCCGAAGGAAGTGAAGTGACTTTGTAAATTCGTTTCTCTCGGTCGAAACCGATGATGAGGGCTTCCGTGCCTTTAGGAAGATGAGGCCCGTCGGTGCGAATGTTCAACAGGAGTGGCGCAGCTTGGGTTCGAAACTTGGCTTGTCCGAATTCGGGCGTTGCTTCCAGAGTGCTGATTTCACATGTAGCGCCGACCAGGTTACCGGCGTGATAGGAGGGGCCGGCGACGAAGTAACCGAGTAGCGGTTGTGTGATGACCTTGGTAAGGAACGTGGCAATCACACCATTACGAATCGTTAGCAACAGGCTCGGTAAAAAGTTAGGGTCGTATCGTTTCGAATCAAACCCATGCCACAGCAGATACGAGACGATCCAAAAAGCACAGGCAAACACACCCGCCCAGATAATGACAGGCACTCGTCCGAAGTTGGTCACGCGTACGGATGCTGCGCCAATGCCTTGCCAAAAATCCCAGTCGGTTGGCACACCGTCGGGCACGTTAACGGCGACATCGGTATCAAGGTCCACACTTGCATCGAGATCAATACCGGTGCCAACGTCGAGATCAGGGACGTCGAGATCAGGGGCGTCGAGTCCAAAATCAATCAATCCAAACATTGCCATCACGGTGTACAAAACCAAAATTCCCACCACGATCGACGCGGGCCAAAGCGGCCCGACGAACATTTGATCGGCGATGAAATCTAGGGCTTCGTTCACGTCAGCGACACTTGAAAGAGAGATGAAAACGCTATGACAGCGTAATCTCAGGCCCCAAACGCAACACGATTTAGGCGCTCAATTCGCCCGCATTTCAGAAAATCAAACTCCGATGTCCTCGTTCCACAATTCGGGATGTTCAGCTATGAACGCTCGCATCAGTTCGATGCACGTTTGGTCAGCTAAGATTTGCAGGTCAATTCCCCGGCCCAGCACATAGGATTCGGGGCCTTGAAAGGTGACGTTTTCGCCAACAACGATTTTCGGAATTCGGTACAACAACGCCGCACCGCTACACATGTCACAAGGTGATAGAGTCGAATAGAGCGTTGACTTGGCGTAGTCAGCGGCGGTCAGTCGTCCTGCGTTTTCAAGAGCGTCCATCTCGGCATGCAGCACTGGACTACCGCTTTGGATTCGCCGATTGTGTCCGCGGCCAACGATTTGATCGTCAATCACCAGCACGCTACCAATCGGAATACCACCTTCGTCACGACCCTTGATGGCTTCGTCGATGGCGGCTTGAAGAAACGGGTCGGTCATTTTGAATTCATCTTGCTTATGCTAGACATTCGGAAGAGCGTTTAACTTGGCTTTTGGCAATCGGCTGGCATCGAAGAACGAAAAGGGTAATGGTCACTCCATGATTCGCCGAGCGATTTCACGATTGGTGATCTTCCCGATTCGATTCTATCAGATCGGGATCAGCCCGATGCTGCCGCCCTCATGCCGCTTTACCCCGACGTGCAGCCAGTATGCCATCGAGGCGATTGGCAAGCATGGTCCAATCAAAGGAACTTACTTGGCGGTCCGAAGGATTCTGCGATGCCACCCTTGGAACCCGGGCGGTCATGATCCACCGTGACCCTGATGCAGCCCTGACTCCGGTGCAGCCCTGACCCGGTGCAGTAGTAACCCCGATGCAGGCCTGGCTGAAATGCAATGGAACCGCGTAGGAGTTGGTTGGGTTGGATGACCCAGTCGTCGCCTACCGGCCTGCCAAAATCGAGTTGCCTAGTATGTTCGTAAGGGGTGGATGCTTTGGCTGGCGGGCGTCGGATCAACGCGTAAAAAAAGCTCGTCACATTCTCAAAGCGAGAACCTGACGAGCGTCGTTAGCAAGCGGATGGTGAGGGATTCGAACCCCCGGTACGATTTCTCGCACGCCGGTTTTCAAGACCGGTGCCATAAACCAGACTCGGCCAACCATCCTGGGCTGATGCGGATTTTAGACATCGTTGCCATTGCAGGCTAGGGTGAATACTCACCGTACGACCAAGACACGGTTGTGGGAGGCGTCAACTCGAAACTGCCGATTCCGACGTTCACATGCTTTCCGTCAACTTTGTACGTCCAACCCTCGGTGCTGCCGGTCGCCACGTCGCCAATCTGATTCACAAAGGCCGTCGTACCGCTGCCTGAAATGTCGATTTCGATTTCCTCGACGTTTCGCATCACTGCTTCCAAAGTTGTGCCTTCCAAGACATCCTCAACGACCACTTTTTGAGTCTTGCCATCCGTAATGACTTCGATAATGACCGAGCCGGAGACAACCGTAGGAGCGGTTGCCGAACGTTCGGCAGTCTGGGAACCGCAGCCCCATGCGAGCGGAAGAAGACAGAAAAACAGGAGATTTCGCATGAGTGTCAGCTTTCCGTTGGGATGGATAGGCGCATGAAAAACGACCGACGTTTGGCCGGTCGCTTCGTTCGCTGGTCAAAGGTCGCTGGTTCTAGCGACGCGTTTTCTTCGTCTTGGCATTGCCCTGACGAACCTTAAACTTTGGGTTGCTCTTGCAAATCACGTAGATTCGGCCGCGGCGCTTGACCACTTGGCAATCTGGGTGGCGATATTTCAGGGCGCCGATGCTGCTGACAACTTTCATCAGATTGAACTTGTTTTAAGATTATGGAGTGCAATTGGCGGCAGAACCGCTTGTGTTAGGCTTTGAATCGCGGAGTATAGCAACCATCGGCGATCTTTCAACGCCAAGTACACCCTTGACTTACCTAGCACACGGAAAAACCTGAAAATGCCTAAAATCGCCTACTTTGACTGCCTTAGCGGAATTTCTGGCGATATGACTTTGGGGGCTTTGGTGGATGCCGGCGCAGAGATTGCCGCGATCGAGGCCGCTGTTCGCTCGATGGGCCTGCCGGAGCTGACCATTACCTGTACAGAGGTTAAGAAGCACGGTTTCCGGGCGATCAAAGTCGACATCGGTCACCCGCCCGAACACGCTCATCGGCACCTACATCACATCACCGATATGATCGACGGCGCGACCGAGATCGAGCCCGAAGCCAAAGAATTGGCGAAGAAGATCTTTCACCAGGTCGCTGTCGCCGAAGCCAAAGTGCACGGTTCCACGCTGCAGAAGGTTCATTTTCACGAAGTTGGTGCCATCGACTCGATCGCCGACATTGTGGGTGCGGCCGTTGCCATGACTTCGATGGGAATCGAAATCGTCGAAGCTTCCCCTGTTCCAACGGGAACCGGATCGATCACGATCGCTCACGGGAAAGTCTCGATTCCCGCGCCGGCAACCGCCGAAATCTTGAAGGGCGTACCGATTGCAGCAAGTTCCGTGGAGTGCGAGTTAACTACGCCCACGGGTGCCGCCATCTTAAAAGCGTGTGCCCGAAGATTTGGCCCCCTTCCGTCAATGACAATGCACTCGATCGGTTTCGGCGCCGGGACAAAGGATCTTGAATCTCAAGCGAACGTGTTGCGAGTGATCGTTGGCGAAGTCGCCGCCTCGGAACGATCCGCATCAAATAGCATCCAGCGCGATGAAATCATGTTGCTGGAAACCAACATCGATGATTGCACCGCCGAACAGATCGCTGACGCCGCAGAGCGATTGATGGATGCTGGTGCACTCGATGTCATTCAAACGCCTTGCCAAATGAAGAAAGGACGCAGCGGTGTGAGCTTGTCCGTGATTGCCAACATCGATCAAGCCGCATCGCTCGAAGCGATCATGTTCGAATCGACTTCGACGATCGGTATCCGACGCCAAGTGATTCCTCGACACAAGTTGTCACGAACTGACCAAGTCGTCGCGACTGCTTTCGGCGAAGTGTCAGGCAAAGCCGTGACGCTGCCGAGCGGGCAACAACGGTTTAAGCCGGAATATGATTTGGTCAGTCAAATTGCGAAACGTGCTAACGTTTCTCTTGCCGACGTCGTCAGTGCCGCCCAAACGGCCTGGTCCGACAATCGTTGATCGTTTGTCCGAAAAACATTGCGTATTCGATCAACTATCGATCACTTGAACTCGTCGTGGTCCAAATGGCCGTCGTTGTTCTTGTCAAATGTTTTGAAGCGGCGTTCCAGGTTGGCTTGCCCTAGTAGTCCAGCCTTGTATTCATCAAACGATAACCGCTGGTCCCGGTTGGTGTCCCAGCGGACGAACGCGATTTGACGCTTCGATTGACCTTCCATGGATCGGTTGACCTTAGACTTCGTCTTAGTGGTTACATTGACGTTAACGAGTGCCGTTGCCGAATAGGGAACGTTACTTTTCTGATGCGTCGTCTTATCAACCACTTCGGGGTAGCTTCGCAGAAAGTTGTTTTCGTCTATCAGGTTGATGAAGTAGTGCGTCGTTCCTTGCGGCAAGGTCGCCGTCACTTTCGAGCTCGAAACTAACTTCGCAGGCGTGCGAAACCACTCTTCCGACTTCTCGCCACCATTGAGCGTGTAGATCAGATTTGCTTTGGTCACGACGGCGCCCCGTTCGGTGTAGCTAAACTCAACTTGGTCGTCTCTTTGGTGGTGAGCGTCGACGGTGCATACCTGTTCTTTGTGAGGCAGCGGAGTGCGAACGTTAGGGTTGAAGTACGGATAGCTAGCCTTCATTTCAGTCAGTATTTCGCTGAGCCGGTTGTTCATTTGTTGGGCTTTTTGCGGTAGCGACGATGCCAGATTGTTAGCCTCTTCGATGTCGACGCGATGCTGTTTTCCATCTTCGGTACGGTAGAGTTGGTATAGCTCCAGCTCGGCGGGGGCGGTCGGATTGTTGAGATGGTCGTAGTTTCGGACCAGTTTGTAGTCGCCGATTCGAATTGTGCTTTCCAACGCAATGCTGTTGGGGAAATGCCAGACCATTGTGTCGCGAACTTCGCCATCGGGTTCACGAACAAGCGCTGGGTCGCGAGGATTGATCAGAAGCAAATCCGCCAAGTCGTATCCGTCAAACGATTTGTTGTTCGGTACGGGAGTCCCCGTGAGCGAAAGGATCGTGGGATAGAAATCGAGTCCATTGATCATCACGTCTGACTCGACACCCTTGGCTATCTCAGGGCCGAACACGATCAACGGAACGCGGGTACCGCCTTCCATTGCCGATATTTTTCCGCGGTCGAGCGGATAGTTGTCGGTAATGATTTCGCCAGGATGACGCTCCATTGCTCCGTTGTCGGAAGTGAAGATCACGTACGTGTTTTCACTAAGTTTGTGTCCAGGCCACCTAGGGTCGTCGGTTTGATCGAGCAAGTCCACCACTCGCCCCACGTGGTAGTCCAACTCTTCGACCATCGCGCAGTAAAACGGATTCGTTTGTCCGTCGCCATTCCACTCACTCGGGGTCTCGGGCAGCTCAACGCCCAGTTTCTTACAGTACTTCAACAAGCGTGCTTCGCTTCGAGTTTGAATGGGAGCATGCACCAGCCAAGTCGCGTAGTAAAGAAAAAACGGTTGGGCTGAATGGTCGCGAACGAATGTGAGAGCGTCTTCGCTGTTTTGATGGTAAGCGAAACCATTCTCGTCGAGGCGATACGGATCGTTGGCGTCTTCGGTTGCAAAGCCCGTCAATCGGTGCGGCTTCATTTTCGCTGTCGTACCAAGATTGTGGCGTGTCCAATCAAAGCCTTGATCTTCAGGTTGAGGAAATGCGTGATGGTCAATTGCCATGTGCCATTTTCCGCAGTGTCCCGTCACGTAACCGTTTTGCTGAAGCGCACGGGCCAACGTCATCTCGTTCTCGGGCATCCGCCCGCTGTACCAAGGTTCCATCATCCGATGAACGTTTTTGTTGTATGGCGTCGGAGGAGACCCACCAACGACGTGAGTCTTCTGCGCCCGTGCGGGATGGTTGCCGCTCATGATCGCACATCGCGATGGCGCGCAAGTTGGAGCGGGCGAGTAGGCCTGCCAAAACTTGATACCACGATCCGCCATGGAGTCGATGTTCGGCGTCTCCATGGGCGAAGGCTCGTCAATGTCATAGCACTTCACGTCCTGCCATCCCAAATCGTCGGTCAGCAGCAAGACGATATTGGGTTTCGTCGGTCGTGGTTCATCTGCAAACGCAATGCTCGTTACGCTTAGTGCCACAACTGCAAGAGTCGCCCATTGGCTATAGATCATGGATGGAATTCAATCGTTTGAGGTTGGGTGTCCGATGAGCGAACGTTGTAAGTGCGACTCCACGTTTTCGTACTCGGGTCGTAGTCCGTTTGCCAGAAGTCGTTTCCGTGGACATTCTGGTCGAGCGGCTTGCCGTTGACGCTTAAATGATGCCCTCGAGGGGACGCGAGTCCGGTTAGCGTAATCGGAACATATCCAAGCCCGCCGGCAAGGGTGAACTCAGCGTTGTCATTTTCCGCGACGATGCAGACATCGGGGTAAACGCGGACGAGTTTGCCCGTTTCCAATTGAACGTGACGATCATTGCCTATCGCTTCACGATGAATCATTTTCCAAGTGTTCGAGTCGATTGCCAAAGCTGATCGCAAAGACTCGTTGGGACCGTAGTAGTCGTCAGCAAACTGCGGCATCACGATGTGTTCAATCGTCGCTTCAATAAAATCGCCTGGCTCAAGTTGAGTAGTGTTGGGCGGAGGGACAATATCGAGGGTCGACGAGTCTTGTCCATGCCGCGAAACCCCATGTTCGGCCATCCAAGGCAATGCGGTTTTTCCGCCGAGTTGGGCTTTCCAAGAACGAATCACAATCCCTCGATTTGCCCAGGCTCCGTCACCCTGTTTTGGTGCCGGTTGACTTGCCTGATGCAGCGACGCCCAAGCGGTTTGTCCGGTGCATTGGATTGGTTGCCCACGATACACATCGCCGCCACCTTGAGTGTTCCACTCTTCAAGCACACCTGACTGATCGCCGATCGCAAATTTTCGTTCGTGAGTCGAGTTGTACGTGTCGGCACCGACTTGGAAGATGGCTAAGCGAGTAAACGGAGTCGCCTTTTTGACGTCCATTCGCAGCCGATAAACTCCTCGCACGAGATCATCCGTTCTTGCAAGGCTAACGGTGACCGAATGCTTGATGGTGTCGCCGATTCGTCCGTCATAGGTGACCTCGGTTAAGCAAGGACCACTGCGGTGGTGTGTCGACTTCACCTCGCTGTGCGGGACTCGATTCTTATCGGCACCGAAGAAACGAAAGAAATCACCGCCACCAACATTGCTTGTCCAAGTCCACTTCTTACCGTTCATCGAACGAACCATCACCGGACGCACGTCAGTAATCGTGCAGTTGGCCTGCACCTGATCGGGTTCGTAGCAGATGCTTTCGCCCCATGAACCCAAAGCACTCTGGTGCCACAATTGGTTACTGCCCCAGCCAATCAAAGAGAGTTGCGAATGAGAAGCTGCCGCGACACCGCCCCAGTGTCCATAAACAATGGATAGTTCCAACTCGACGTTGGTTTTCGCCGGCAAGCGTACCTGAGTGATCGCGTGCAGCCATTGGCCGCTGTAAACCCCGGCGCTGGTGTTGTTTAATCCTGGATCAATGTGCCAATTCTTGCTTAGTTGAATGGGGATGCCCGTAGGTTCGCCATTGCGGTCCCTTATGATCGCCGAGATTCCCGTGATGGCTGCCCCGAAGCGGTGCCGAAACCCAGTTGATGTTTTCTCGAACATTAACCTTGCGACTTGGTCAGTGTCGGCTGAGTTGGATAAAAACAGACGAACGCGTTCCATCGCGTTGTTGTGCTGCAGCGAAGGGTCGTGGTGATCGGCTTGCGGCAAGATCGGGTCGATACCGTCGAGACTGATTCGGTGACACCCGAGCGTCGAGTCATAGGTTGCCAAAAGTGGATGATCGCTTGGTTGCTCAGTGGCACGAACCTCCAGATCGGTTTGCATGGATGCACGTGTCGATTGCGCGGGGGCGATCGCTAAGCTAACTTGCTTCCAGTCATCGTCAGGCAAATCGGCGGGCAGTTCTCGTTTCTCGTTTAGCACGCCCGCAGGCGATTGAAGCTCAACTTCCAAGGCAGCGATTTTCCATCGCTCTCGTGGAGGGTTCATCGCGGCGGTTCCGTTGTCACGAAAGCACCATTGACGAGTCGGCTCAATCGATGGGTGGGAAGTTTCAGAGTTGGAAGTTTCAGAGTTGGAAACCGCGGGATGATCGAAACGCTTTTGGATTTCAGCTTCGTTTAGCGCTCGGTTGTAAAAATTCACTTCGTCGATCACACCGCGAAAGTGGTAGCCGTCTCCAAAATTGTCCTGCCGACGGCCGAACGTGATCGGGTTGCCATTGGGAACGCGAGGTCGCCCAACGGTCGTTTGTCCCGCCAGTTTTCCGTTTAGGTAGAGCCGCAGAGTTTGTCGGTCGTAGCTGATTGCCAAATGATTCCATGCGTTGAACTGCAATTCATGCCCGCCGGTGGCGTCGGTTTGAATCGTATTCTCGCTTCCGCGCCCCGTGTTAAGACGTGCCTGGGGAACTCCGTTGACGATCACAATCCCGAAGTTTCCTTCGGTTGCTTCGTTAGCGCCTTTGCACACCAACCAAGGAAACGTTTTCTCGCTGGCGCGAAAGTCCTTGGGGACGAACGCCCACAGTTCTAGGGTGAACTTTTCGGAATCCAATTCAACCGGGTGGGCAACTTCGAAATGATTGGTCCCATCGAGCCCAAATCCGCCACCAACTCGGCCGAAGCTGTGGTCGCCGGCTTTGATGGGTTGTCGACCCGGACGTGCTGCCAAAACCAGACCCAAACGATCCGGCCAAGCAACCGTTTCAAATCTTGCTTCGACATTCAATGGTTCGCCGTGATCGGAAACAAAGACAAGGTCCGTGATGTCGGCTCGCTGTAAGAACTGACCTGACTCGATTAAGCGAGGGCCGCCAAAACGCGACCAAGCTCCTCCTTGAGTGCATCGGTAAGATTTTCCGTCGACTTCAACGCGAAGAGTTAACTGCGCCGGAGGAAGTCGTTGGAGTGTGGTTCCCGCTTTGACTTCGTCGGTTGGGCTATGCAGTGAACCAAAATGCGGAACGGCAAGCGATTGAGTGTCGAGAACGAATCCGTAGTATCCCGTCTGGATACACCGCTGCCATTTCGCATGCGGTGAATGAGAGGGGAACCCATCCGCCCACCACATCGACGTGCGGTCCTGCGGATGCGGCATCATCAGCAGCGGATCATTCGCCACTGAGTTCGAAAACCACAATAGCCCGATCAGGATCGACGCGGCGATCTGCGTTGACATTCTCATGGGGTGTTGTCGGGCAAAATATCGACAACCAGAACCGAAAAACCATCGCCTTCGGGCTTCCTAAACGAAGGCCATTGCGAAATCGTTTGCTCGACCGGTTCACTAAAGGTCCCAGTGAATGGATCAAACCAAGTGCCTTTCATCTTTCGACCCTTCGCATCTTTAGGTAGACGCGGCCCGATGCTGATGTTCTCTTTGGGGACGTAGAAGACAAAGAGGTCATCGTCGTTGTGCAGACAAAACCCGCTATTGCATTTGGTATCGCCAGCGATCAATTCACCGAGGCGATACTTTTCCACAAGTGTTCTGAGATGACGGTAGTAATCCAATCGCGGCCGGTCGTCGGGAGCTAAAGATTCGACATCCGGTATGATCACATTCCAAGCTGCATTTTGCCAGTAATGCGTGGGATAGGTTCCCGCAAAAACGCATTGATAGGCACGTTCCAAGCAGGTCTCGGGTGAGACATAGCTGCCTGGAAACACAACATAGGGTGCGTCCTCGTAACCACCATGCTCGATGTTCAATATGGGTTTCCCCGGGAAGTCTTTCACGACGTTCCGCATCGTGCCATACAATTCAGCGTGCCATAATTGCACGGAAATGAAATCGAGTTTGTTGGGGAATCGCCTGCAGTAACTGTAATCGTGAACGGTGACCAAGCGACGGTAAGCATCCAGCTTCCGGAGACGTTCAATCCGTTGGCTGATGTAGTTCACGTCGTTATGGCCGTACCCAAGTGCTTCTTTGGAAATGTCCCAAATCAAGTTGGGAAACGCTTGGTAACGTTTGACGACATAGTCGAAATATCGATTGTCAGCATCCGAGTTCGCTTCGGGCCAGTTCACTTTCTTGTTCCAAACGTAGATCATCAAGTGAGCAGCGATCCCTTTCTGGTCGAGATAGTCGATCACCCGATCAAGTCGTTGGAAATATTCAATGTTCAATTTCGAATGATCAGGATGGGTGTTGTCGCCACCAAACGGAAATACGCGAGGATTGCCATAGTCGTATTCTTTTGGCAACCGATCGTCTTTCTGCCAGTTCACGTCGTAGGCGAAGACATTCATCACCACTTGGTTGAATCCGTTCTCGGCCAAACGATCAATCCATTGACGAGTCAAGGGAATGTCAGTGGGGTTCTCTGCATCCAGAGCGAATAACCAATCGAACTCGAAAGCAATCGGGTAGTACGCTTCGCCATCTTGGTAGTGAAACTGACGTGGCGAATTTTCGTTAACAACAATGCTTCCGCGTCGCCCACTCGCCGCAGGCTCAGCGGCGATCTCTCCTGATTTCTTGTCCAATGCGGTCGAACTCGACCGAGTGACGTATTTCCACGATCCAGGCTTTGGGGGCGTGAATCGCAAGACGAACCCGTTCTGGCCGTCAAAGAAGCCAGGGATCTCGAGTTGGTCCCCGTCGTCGCTTGAAAATGTCGCCGAAAATTCAGTCTCGGTACCCTCATCGGCTCGCAGAGCTTGATTGAACTGAATGTCAATCACGTCCCATTGGCGTGCGGCGATGGTTTGGTCGTCGATGTGCCGTTGAGCCTCGCCTGCCCAGCTTGGCAATGCGACGACCAACAACGTGATTTGCAGAAGCACTAGTAATGCGGGGACTCTCAAGTCGTTCTCCTGATTTGTTCAGTCTTGGTGTTAGAGCAAGTGATGTTACTTCGCAAGATGCGCACTGGGCACACCTGTCTCGGATAGGTTTCCAGTAGTCCATAGCAGTCCTCGAACGACGAGGTTGAGATACCGTTGATCGGCAACGGTTTCGTTCTGATGACCCAAAGACGTACTGAAGATCTTAGTCTTGTTGGGGCCATACTCGTTGGTCCATGCAACGACGGCGGTCGATTCCCTCGCTTTCGCCTGAGGATCCTTCTTCAGATCGCGTTTATTGGGTTGGGTCATTTGATTACCCTTGGTCAATGCGGTGGTGTCCGAAAATACGCGAAGGTTGTTGTAAAGTTCTTCATCAACGGTGGTCCAATCTCCAAGACCTTGGGTTATCGGATGGCTCAAGTTGGAGTGGATAATATCAATGGGTGACTTGGGACCATGCGCAGTGGACTGCACACCAATCATCTCGTACCAAGCTGCATTGTCTGCACCGGGATCAACAGGACTTCGGAAGTCGCCCCAGCGGTAACTATGCATCGCACAATGCAGGTTGACTGCAGGTGTGCCGGATCGGTGAGCTTTCAAAATTCGATCGACATAAGGTTTCGCGGTGACATCGGCGGAACACTCATCATGAATCACCACGTCGTAACCATCGGCCCATTCATCGGATTCATAAATTTCAAACGTCGTTTTGGTTGACTTATTCGAGCTAAGTATCACCGTAACATCGGCATGGATGCGTGCTTCGATACCTTCTTTGAGCAATTGCGATTGAGTTGAGTAATCGTGGCAACAACCGCCAGCGACAAGGAGCACTCGTAACGGCAACGACTGGTCTTTTGGTTGATCGGCTTGCGCGACGCTTATGAAGCCTAGACTGAACAGAGCGGCAGCAAGAAATGCCGTTAGCGTGGAGGCAGCGTTAAGCCCAGTGTTAGGCCCAGAGTTCAGTGCAGGGAGAGGGTTCATGGGGAGATACGTTGTGCGGCGGAGAGATAAACGCAGTTGTTGCGATCGGAAGCTTTCTCACTGTAACGAAAGAGCCAAAAGCATTCCTGTTTGTGCCGCCTGAATTTGGTTTAAATTTGGCGAAGGTCGGGCGTGGGAATGGATGGCTGACGGTACAAGAAGCATCGGCGGACGAAACGTCTGGTTTCCGATCCCCTTTCGACGAGCGGAGGACCTAAGATAAAGCATCATGAATGCAAAATTCTTGGTCAGCTTGAACGAGATATCCGGGCTTGAAGCGAAGGGGGTGGATAGTGCGAGGGTTTCACCACGTCCAAGCTACTAGGCTGAAATCGCTTCGACCAGATATCGATGTCGGTCTCTATTCCGAGGGTTTTAGCGTCGCAATTTGAATTTCTCTCCTGTGGCGAGAAATTTTGTGTCCAAATTCGCAGACTCAAGATGTGATTCCGTATGGACCGCCAACCTTCGACAAATTCCCAACCTCCGTCGCCAGAGGAAACCGCCAAAACTGTTCACGACGATAGTCGTGAGCGAGGCGAGGAGTTCGTGCGCCTGCTGATGGAACACGAATCGTCGGTGCGTATGTTTCTGCGAGGTTTATTGCCGACTTGGAATGATGTCGATGAGGTGATCCAAGAGGCCAGTTTAGTTGCGTGGCGTAAATTCGATGATTTTGAGCTCGGGACAGCATTCGGTGGCTGGTTGCTGACCATCGCGAGGTTTGAGGCGATGTCCTATCGCCGTCGGATCTCACGCTCGCCGTTAGTGTTCTCGGACGAAGTCTGGGAAGTTCTCGCTCAGGAGTCAGTGCCACCAGATACCGCCGATAATTATCAACAGCATTTAGAAACTTGTTTGCAAAAAATGCCGACGGAGCACCGTGAAGTGTTGCTGCGTGTGCACTCCCCCGGCGCTGTAATTCGCGATGTGGCAGTGCAGTCTGGTCGTAGCGAGCAAGCATTCTACAAAGTGATTCAACGACTTCGTTCTTCGCTGCTCGATTGCGTATCCAAGAATATGGCATTGGAGGAAGAAGGATGTTGAAGTCTGAACTTGAAGCGTTAGTCGCTGCATGGATCGATGGTCGAATCAGCGAATCAGAATCACAAACCCTGCAACGCGAATTGCTGAGTTCTTCCGAGGCGCGAGCTTACTTTCGTCAGGTCGCTCACCTCGACGTCGCGCTACGCCGCACTGCGGGCGGCGAGGTGCCAATGTCCGATGTTGGTGTTTCATCTCCCGATGATGCAACCGTTTCATTGCCAGCTTCAATTTCAGGTCAAGGCAAGTTCAGGTTTTCGCGATGGTCGACGTTGGCGATTGCCGCATCCGCGATGATGGCGGTAGCCACCGTTGCGTACTGGCAAGGTCGACAAACTCAGTTGGCCGCCGAACCCACCGATCCCGCCGCATTCGAAGGGATACCAAGTGAAGAAGAGGGCGAACGCACGCTTGCCGGTTATGCAATTCTTCGCAGCGCTGCCGGAGTGACCTGGGCGGATGGCTCCGACCCGCATCGTCAAGGATCCGTGCTGCCTGGTGGTACGTTGGCGATCGATTCGGGTGCGATGGAGATTGATTTCTTCTGTGGAGCCCAGTTGATTGTTGAAGGCCCAGCTACGTTGGATCTTGAATCGGATTGGTCCGTGCGAGTGGTACAAGGCCGCATCCGTGCGAACGTTCCTCCCGCCGCTCGCGGTTTCGTGGTGAAGGCCGCCGATTCGGACATTGTTGATTTGGGGACTGAATTTGCGCTCGACGTCGCCACTGATAATGTTCGCGTGGAAGTCATCGAAGGTGAAATTGAACTGCGTGGCGGCCAACATGACGGCGACCACCTTTTTACTGGCGAAGGTCAATCGTTAATCGGGATGCACGCAGACAGCGATTTGCTTTCGGGTTTGATTACCGTGGGCGGCGTTCAGCAACTGCAACGCGAAGCTCAGCAGCGACGCTTCGCAGATTGGTTGGCCCATTCGCAACTCCTTCGCCAAGATGAACGATTGATTGCGTATTACGCGATGTCAGACGCCAGCGTTAATTTCAATACTGATCGAACAATTCCCAATTTGGTGACTGGTGGTTCGGAAGGTGACGGCGGGGTGATTGGTCCCGTGAACCAAACCGTAGGTCGGTTAGGTTTTGAGTCTCATGGACTTCAATTCGATCGTCCGGGAGCGCGTGTTCGCACTTGGCTTGATGGCGAGTTTGAATCGTTCACGTTCGCGTGCTGGGCTAGGATCGATGAACTGTCACAGAAGTACAACTCGTTGTTCATGAGTGACGGGTACGAGAACGGTGAGCCGCATTGGCAAATTCGCGACGATGGCCGTTTGATGTTTTCGGTGATGGTCGACGACGATCAAGTTGTGCAGGTGACCAATGCGTTTGATCAATCCGTCGTTCGGGACGCGGGTTTGCATCGCGTCTACATCACGGAACCGTTTTGGGATATTTCCAAGAGCGGGCAGTGGTTTCACATCGCTTCGGTTTATGACCCCCAGGCACGGGACGTTCGTCAATACGTTAACGGGAAGTTACTAAGCCAGCACAAAATCGAGGACAAGTATTACGTACCCTCGCTTAGGATCGGAGCCTCCGAGATCGGAAATTGGGGGCAGCCGTTTCGAACGACTCCTTGGTTTGCCGTTCGCAACCTCAACGGGGCCATCGATGAACTTGCCATCTATAACGCGGCGTTGAGTTCCGAAGAGATTCAGTCGCTTTATCACAATGGAAAACCTTTCGGCTACTAAAGATTTTTATGCGTACGACAAAACTGATTCTGTTGGCGATCATGTTCTCATTCATGGGGGCCGTTGGTGAAGCGGAAGCCAGCGACATTGATTTTCAACGGGATATCGAACCGATATTCGAAGATCACTGCTTGCATTGTCATGGCGAAGACGAGCAGGAATCTGGGTTTCGTTTAGATCGTCGGGTCAGCTTGCTGCGCGGCGGCGATTACGGGCAACGTGCCGTTGTTCCGGGCGATGTCCAAAATAGCTATCTGATTGATGTGGTCACGCACGCGGACGCTGATATGGCGATGCCGCCCGATGACGATAAGCTTTCCGATGAACAAATTGACTTGCTGAAACGCTGGATCGAACAGGGAGCGATTTGGCCGGGGCAAATGGATGAGGTGGCTGAAGAAGAGGTGGAACACTGGGCGTTCTTGCCCCTGAAGAGCGAGTTTGACCACCAGACAATCGACGACTTCTTGACGGAAAAGCTGACTCAGTCGGGACTTGCCTACAACGCACCGGCCG
Source organism: Rubripirellula amarantea (assembly GCF_007859865.1). Lineage (NCBI taxonomy): Bacteria > Pseudomonadati > Planctomycetota > Planctomycetia > Pirellulales > Pirellulaceae > Rubripirellula > Rubripirellula amarantea. The sequence goes on from NZ_SJPI01000001.1 coordinate 2,899,215, forward strand.
ACGCACGCTCGCTAATCCGCCGAGCCTCGATAGTGCTGACCGGTTTGGCCCCAACACCCGAACGCACAGAAACCTTTCGAACATCATTTGCGGCCAACGCGGATGTCGCATACGCAGAACTAGTGGACGAACTGCTCGCTTCACCTCACTTCGGTGAACGTTGGGCCCAGCATTGGTTGGATGTCATCCGATGGGCCGAAACCAACGGCAGCGAAAGCAATTTGTATCGCAAGAACGCGTGGCTCTACCGCGACTATGTCGTCCGCGCTTTCAACGAAGACAAACCTTACGACCAGTTCGTTCGTGAACAACTTGCCGGCGACTTGATGGGCGCCGGTGATGCCACCGGATTCTTGGTCTCTGGTCCGCACGTCCCCGCCGCGACGGTCGGGCAAGAGGAATCCGCGATCCGTCAAGCAAGAGCAGACCGGTTGGATGAAGTCCTGCAAACCGTCGGTGCATCGGTGATGGGCGTTACGATCGGATGCGCGCGATGCCATAATCACAAGTTTGATCCGTTTTCGATCCAAGACTACTACTCGATGACGGCGGTGTTCCAAGATATCGAATTCGGCAGCCGCTACCCCGAACTATCCGACGACCATCCTCGGATGAAGCGGAAGGTGGAACTGCAAAAACAACTCCATGCACTGCGAAAGCAAATGCTCAAGCCAGGTTGGGGTTGGGTTGAGGATTGGCAGGGATACCAGGAAGTTCGGTTCCCGCCCAAGACCGTCGATGCAATTCGGATTTCGTTTGATAACCGCTGGGTGCAAGCGGATGAAATCGAGATCATGGAAGCGGGGAAACAAAATCGTAATGTAGCCAAGCCAGAGTTTGGTACCGTGGTCACCGACAATCCGGCAACGCATGTGGAAGGTCAGCCTATCTCGCGTTTGGTTGATGGTGTGTTCGGTACGAAGGGCTGGCGAGGGAAGTCGCCACCCAAGTCGAAAACGCTTCCCTGGCTACAGTTTCAATTCACCGAACCGGTCAACGTTGATGCGATTCGTATAAGTAGCAACCGTGAAGATTTCTACGAGACGGACTATCTCGAAGGCATGAACAAGTCGCAGTACGGCGAGTTCAAAATCGAAGCACGCGACGCGGAAGGAAACTGGAAGCCGTTCAGTTCGACCGCTGCGATGAAAAAGAAAACAGCCCAAGACGATCAACGTCAGCAGTTGCAAGCCGAGATCCAATCGGTCATCACGGACCTGTTGGTCGAAGGGCCTCAGCCAGCTTTCTTGGCACAATTCGTCGAACCAGTCGAAACGTTTGTCTTCTCGCGTGGTAGTCCAGAAAGTCCACGCGACCGAGTGTTCGCGTCAGCTCCCAAATTGCTAGACGGTAATCTAGGTATTGAACCGGATGCCGCCGGGCCAATGCGTCGCAAAGCTCTGGGGGATTGGTTGGTGAATCCTGACAATCCATTGACGCCGCGTGTCGCATCGAATCGCATTTGGCACCACATCTTTGGTACTGGAATCGTGTCTACGCCAAGTGACTTTGGCAAAGCCGGCGCACTGCCTTCGCACCCCAAATTACTCGATTGGTTGGCAAGCCAGTTCGTTGATTCGGGATGGTCCGTCAAAGAAATGGTCCGCATGATCGTGATGTCCGAAGCTTTTCGCCAATCCAGTGCACCGCGTGAAGACGGTCTTGAGGCGGATGCGTCGGCAGTGTTGTTGTGGAGATTTCCTCCGCGTCGTGTAGAAGCGGAAGTAATCCGTGATTCCATGTTGTTAGCATCAGGTCGATTGGACGAGTCGATCGGTGGCCCGAGTTACCGCATTCACAACGTCAAGAAACGCTACGCTCAGTGGGAAGTCGTCGACAATAGCAGTGACGAAACGTGGCGTCGCATGCTGTATCAAGAGCGAATGCGACGAGTCGACGATCGCATCTTCACGGCGTTTGACTTTCCTGATTGTGGACAGATACGGGCAAAACGTCCTGTCTCGACCACTCCGTTGCAAGCTTTGAACTTAATGAACAGCGACTTTGTTGTGTCGCAATCAGAGTTGTTGGCACTGCGAGCGAAGGACGAAGCGGGCGAAGCAGTGAACGACCAAATTGTTCGTTGTTTTGAGTTATTGCTTTGCCGCCAACCGAGCCAAGACGAACTTGAAGCCGCGATCGAGTTCTGCAAGTCGCAGGAATTGGCGTTGTTGTGTCGGACCCTAATCAACACCAACGAATTCGCCTTTTTGCCCTAATGATCCCCTACTTTGTGATCCCCTACTTAGTGATCCAATGATAAACCCAGAAAAACTAAGCCCGATGGGACGATCTCTACTAGATCGTCGCTCATTTCTTGGCCAATCCGGCATGTCGCTTGGTGCAATCGCGCTCTCGCAACTGCTAGCCCAGGACCAATTGTTAGCATCCGATGCTAAGGATGAGGTTGGTCCGATCAGGCCCGCCATTGATGACAAAAAGCCGTACGCATCACGGAAACCGCACTTTGAAATGCCAGCGAAGCAGGTGCTGGTGATTTATTGTCCGGGTGCAGTCAGTCACGTGGACACGTTCGATTACAAGCCTGAGCTGTACAAGCTGCACGGACAGAAACCACCTGGGTTGCCCGAGGTGACCTTTGAAGGTCCGACTGGCAACATCGCCAAACCTTTTTGGGATTTCAAACCGCGAGGCCAGTCCGGCAAGATGGTCTCGGATCTGCTTCCCAACTTGGCCGAGCAAGTCGATGACTTTTGTTTTGTTCATTCGTTGACGACGCAGACCAGCGCTCACCCCCAAGGCGAAAACTTCTTTAACACTGGTTTCACGATGGAAGGCTTCCCATCGTTCGGAGCCTGGGTGACGTATGCACTCGGATGCGAAACCGAAGAACTGCCCGCATTCGTTGCCATCAACGATCCTCGTGGACTCGCGCGCAGCGGCAAGAACAATTTTGGTAGTGGCTTCTTGCCCGCTGCGTTTCAAGGAACGGACTTCACGGCAGCCAATCCGCCCGCGAATCTTTTTCGGCCGGAGGGTTATGGACCCGCAGCGGATCTCGCGAGTGTGAACCTGTTGCAGCAACTAAACGCCAAGCACTTGCAGCAGTTCCCCGGCGATTCCGATCTGGCAGCCAGAATCGCAAGCTACGAATTGGCGGGGCGTATGCAGACTTCGGTGCCTGAGATTATGGAAATCGCCAATGAACCTCAACATGTGCATGACGCCTACGGAACAGGTACGGGAACTGAACTGAAAAAAGCCTACGCGAACAATTGCATCCTCGCGCGGCGATTGCTCGAAAAAGGCGTGCGAGTGGTTCAGTTGTTTAATGGAAGCGATCCTGCGGGCGGAAACGGAATCACCAACTGGGACTCGCACAGCGACATCTTGAAGACGCACGCCATGCAGGCCGAGATTATGGACCAACCGACTGCGGCTTTGATTGCCGATTTGAAGCAACGAGGGATGCTTGAGCATACGTTGGTTGTTTGGTGCACCGAATTTGGACGCATGCCATTTTTGCAGGCCAACGGTACTGGGCGAGATCACAACCCGGATGCGTTCACGTGTTTTCTGGCGGGTGCCGGCGTAAAGCCTGGATTCAGCTACGGCGAAAGTGACGAGTTTGGGTTTAAGGCCGCCGTGAACGAGACTACCGTCTACGATTTCAATGCGACGTTGTTGCACCTGATGGGACTCGATCACGAGCGTCTGACGTTCTACCACAACGGCATAGAACGCCGGCTGACCAATGTTCATGGGCATGTGATCAAAGACGTACTTGCCTAACGCCACGTTTGGATGGTGGATTTTCAATCACGTTTCCTACTTCGTACCTCAACGCAAAGCGATCTCTTCATGAGTCTTTGGTTCAAGACGTTTGTTTTCTTCCTGTTGGTAATTGTCTGCGTGAGCGATAGTTCAGCGGCTGACAAGCCGAATGTCTTGTTCATTGCCATCGACGATTTGCGGCCTGAACTCGGATGCTACGGTTCCCCGATTGCCGTGTCACCCAACTTAGATACCTTGGCGCGGGATGGGTTGCTTTTCAATCGAGCGTATTGCCAACAAGCGATTTGTCGCCCATCGAGAGCGAGCTTGATGACGGGATCGCGACCTGACACCACGGGGCTCTACCACAACTACGTTGAACTTCGAGAGTTGCAGCCGGACATACTGACACTGCCTGAACACTTCATTGAGCATGGATACGAAGCCGCATATTGCGGCAAGATTTTTCATCAGGGTGACACCGACGAAGGCCGTTCATGGAGTCGTGATCGAGTCAAGAGCGTTAAAGGAATCAAGAGGCCCGTCGGTGCCTATGCACTACCGGAGAACAACAAACTTAAGAACGACAACATGAAAGCCATGTTGGCCAAGTACGGTCAACAGGCTCGCATGGGACTTGGCAGTGGGCCGGCATACGAATCTGCAGACGTTGAAGACACCGCCTACGCCGATGGTTTCAATACCCAGCTTGCCATTGCCACGATGAAAGAGATGGCCGAGAACCCCGACAAGCCATTTTTCCTTGCGATGGGATACAAGCTTCCCCATCTGAATTGGTGCGCGCCGAAAAAGTATTGGGATCTCTATGATCCCGCTGCAATACCCATGGCCACTCAGGACGCTGCTCCGAAGGACGGTGCGTCGATGGGTCTGCACGCCTCGTTTGAATTGCGGACTCGCGTTGGAATTCCTAAGTCTGGACCGCTCGGTGAGGAGCTTGCCCGCAAACTTAAGCACGCCTATCTAGCAAGCACGAGTTACGTCGACGCTCAAATCGGTTTACTAGTTGCTGCGCTCGACGAGGCCGGTCTTCGTGACAATTCCATCATCGTGGTTTGGGGCGACCATGGTTGGCACCTTGGCGACCTGGGGGTGTGGGGGAAAGCTACCAACTATGAAATTGCGACTCGAGTTCCCCTGATGATTTGGACACCGGGGATGAAGTCGCGTGGAACCCCGTCGGATGCACTCGTGGAGCTCATTGATATCTTCCCGACGCTTTGCGAACTTGCCGAGATCCCTATTCCACAGCACTTGGAAGGCAAGAGTTTCGTGCCGCTATTGGATGACCCCAAGCAGCCGTGGAAGGAAGCCGTGTTTAGTCAGTATCCCAATCCGGCACTTCGTGAATGGGCCGCCAATCCATTGTCCGTCGGCATGCGTGAGACTTGGTTTGGCCCCCTCATTGAAGAAGTGGAAACCCGCATCAAGGATCAGATGGGTGACCGTTGGGACCGTGACTTGATGGAACAGCGATTGATGGGATATGCCACTCGCACCGATCGCTACCGATTGGTGCAATGGAAAGACACTTCCGCTCCCCAAACCAAACCGATCTTCATCGAGCTTTACGACCATCAAACGGATCCGGGTGAGACGCGGAACATTGCCGCCGGTCACCCCGACTTGGTCGCAAAGCTTTCTGCACTGACACCCTAGCCGAACATCAAACTAAGGTTGCATGATCCAGTGCCGCTTCGGCGCTGCGTCAACTTCCGGTTTGGGAAGTGTTTCGAGCGAACGATCCTGAAACCGCAACGGACTCGGTGACGCGGTTTCCACTGGCATGTCGTACGACGGTTTAGCGCTGGCAAGCGATCCTGCCGCTCGTGAGGACGGGTATTCGCGAGTAGGTTCCAACGCAACAAAACGCTCTGTCGTAGGTGCAACCACTGGCATGGTAGTAGGGGGAGCGGTCGATGGAGCGACGTCCATCACGGCAAGCCGATCTTGGGACCGTTTCTGGTCACTGATCTCAGCGATCGCCCCCAATCGCTCTTTGGTAGAATCGGGACGTTCGATTGGCTCCAGCAGGTCTTCAAAGGTCAACGGCGCATCAATCCGACTGGGCCGACGCTGCGTTTGTCGGGGTCGTCGAATGGAATAGTCCGTGAACGCGATCGACGCGTCGCCAGCGGACTCGACTTCGTTCAGCAGGACTAGCTTCTCACCATCGTCGAGTTGGGATGCCAATTGATGCACCGGAGGTGCGTCGAGGATGGATTCCATCGGACCGGTGGCCTGAGTTGGAACGCTGGACGCGTCAGGAACGACGGTCGCTCGGCGAAACGGGAGTGCGGCGAGTGTACCGCCGGTGACGATTAAAACGCCAAGAGTCAAAGTGCGCAAAGGAGGGCTCGGAGCTGGGAGGAGCAAAAAAACGCGGCCCAGCCAAGCGGGAGAAGCTTGGGGAAGGGAACAGCGTCACCGCCAGCTTCGTCCATGAAACTATGTCATCGTTGCATCATGCAAAGGTTAGACATCGGCTTGTCCATCAGCTTTCGTGAGCAATTCCACGAAAAAATCGTGGAATATCATGGGAATGCGGCAGCTTGCCGTCCACCCACTTCGTCAACGTAGACTCGGGTGATACGATTCTGGGCACTATTTATCATTGTCCGTCCCCGATCTCTCGCGACCCGAATTCCTATGGAAGCTGGCATTGTTGGCCTGCCGAACGTCGGCAAAAGCACCCTTTTCAACGCGCTGACCTGTTCTAAGGCGGCTCAAAGCGAAAATTATCCGTTCTGCACGATCGAGCCCAACGAAGGGATCGTGGCTGTGCCCGACGAACGCTTGGAACGAATCACCAAGTACATTGTGCCGAAAAAGATAATTCCCACGTCCTTGAAACTGGTGGACATCGCCGGAATCGTCAAAGGTGCCAGCGAAGGGGAAGGCTTGGGGAATAAGTTTCTAAGTCACATCCGCCAAGTCGACGCGATCGTTCAGGTCGTGCGATGCTTCGATGACCCCGACGTCATTCACGTCTCTGGTCAAGTCGATCCGGTAACCGACATCGAAATTATCGAAACGGAATTGATGCTGGCCGACATCCAGACCCTCGAGAACGCGTTTTCCAAGGCCGAACGCACTGCCCGAAGTGGTGACAAGGAAGCGAAGCTTCGCATGTCGGTCATTGAAAAATGCAACGCTCATCTTGCTCAGGATTTGCCGCTGCGAACGTTAACGCTCACCGAACCCGAGCTGGCTTCAATTTCCAGCTTTGGATTGATGACCGCCAAGCCTATTCTCTACGTCGCCAACGTTAGTGAGACGGATTTGGAAGGCAAGGATCCGCTTGTTGCAAAGGTGCGAGAACACGTTGCCAATAGCGGAGCCGAAGTGGTTTGCGTTTGTGCGAAGCTTGAATCGGAACTAGCGGAATTGGACGAACCCGATCGCAGCGAAATGCTGGCTGAACTAGGCTTAGACGAACCCGCCTTGAACCAGATTGCTCGCGGGACCTATCGGACGCTCGGTTTGGAAAGCTACTTTACCGCTGGCGAAAAAGAAGTGCGGGCATGGCCCATTCCTGCCGGAGCGACGGCTCCGCAAGCTGCCGGTGTGATCCACTCGGATTTTGAGCGCGGGTTCATTCGTGCAGAGGTCTACACCTTAGAAGACTTGGAAACCTACAAGAGCGAAAAAGACATTCGCCAAGCCGGTAAACTACGTGTGGAAGGCAAGAGCTACGTCATGAAAGACGGTGACATTTGCCACTTCCTGTTTAATGTTTGATTGCAGTTACGTTTCACTTTGGGTCTCTCTCCCCCCTTTTTCCTCCTCCTGAGGGTTTCATGAACAAAATGTTGATTCCAATTCTCTTTGCCTTAGGCACTGCTGTTTTCTGGGGATGTTACGGACCTACGATCGGTAACGCCGCTGCCCCGGTGGTGAATGGGGCAAAGTTGTGGACTCCGTTCAAGCCCTACGTCTTCATCGGGATCGCTTACTTGGTGATTGCGATCGCGGGAGGGTTGGTGATGATGAGCGTTAAAGGCGATTCGTTCTCGTTCTCAGGCGATCACTTTCCTACGGCGAAGTGGGGATTCTTGGCTGGTTGCCTAGGAGCAGCAGGTGCTCTTTGTCTGACCACCGCAATGATGACCAGCAAGGGAAACGCGTTGCTGGTCATGCCAATTGTCTTCGGTGGCGCGGTTTCGGTAACTGCGATTGTTTCGATCATCAAGTTGCATGGCCACGTCAGCATCAATCCATTGCTTTGGGTGGGAATGGCACTTACGGTGATCGGTGTTGTCATCGTGGCGATGAACACGCCGCACGGGCACGCTGCACCGGCTCCCAAAGTAGAGGCGACGGTCACGGATTCGAACGCAACGACATCGGATCCAACGACGGCTCAGTCATAGTGTTGATGGCGTGATATGAGCGATCTTGATTGGCAGCGCGTCCGTGAAATCGACGCCGAAGTAACGCACGTTTGGATGGTCCGCACGTTTTTGAAACATGCGGATGAAGCGGAAGATGACGAAGACCTTCGCGACATTGTTCGCGATCTGTACGACTTCATCTTGGCCGTGGGGCCCGTGGACGAGGTCCAGGAACCCGCTGCGTACTTGAAAATGGCCAAGAAAAAACTCCGCCGCCTTCATCGGGCGACGGAGTTGTATGAAACGATTCAACCGGAAGTCAGCGGCCACACGAATTTCGTGATGGCCGCTCGTTCGCTTCGATTAGCTGTTGATCGCATCGAGATGCGGCTAACCTAAGGCCGTTTGCTTGCACTTATAGTTCTGCATGCACTTATAGTTCTGCATGCACTTATAGTTCTGCATGCACTTATAGTTCTGCACCGGGTGCTGGCTCGCCAAGTGCCGATGCCGCACCGTGTTCTTCTCGGGGCGATTTAAACGCGACCATTAGAATCAGGTAGAGAACCGCCATCGTGGCGGGAACCAAAGCTGTCATGCGAATCGCCATGCGACTGCCGTGAAGTGTTGCTTCGGCCACCGGTGGCGCGTCCACTTCGGCGTTAGCCTTGTTTTCGTTCCACCACTGATACTGCTCACGCAGTCCCTTGAAGCCTTCTTCGTTGATGGCGTCGCCGGCGATCGCGACATCGGATTCGATCGCTTCACCGTTGTCGCCAAGCATCCCAGCCTTGGATCCGTCGATTCCGACAATCGCAGGGAAGAACAAGAACTTATTCTCGTTAGGTGCTTTCACCCGAGCGAACGTCTCAGGATTGTTCTCTTGGATGTACTGCGACGCATAGTAGTCCTGCTTGTAACCAATACCAGGACCACCGAGGTAACCGGCCGAAGTCATTCCCACAAAACCCATAAGCGCCATCGCAACGGTGGCACTTTGCGGGAATCGCTCGCCCACGACACCAAGCATCGTCGGCCAAAGGAACGTCTTGCCGAGAGCATAAACCGTGGCTGCGAAGAACATGAACGGGACACTGTCGCCGATGCTGATGAGGTAAAGTCCGCAAGCACCGATGCACGCACTGGCAAGCAACAGGCCAAGCGACGAGATGCGGTGGACGATTGGACCAGCAAAGAAACGCAGGCCAGTCATCAGCAGCGAGGTATAGATGAACAGTGCCGTTCCCAAGATTGCACTCGAAAGGATGTTGGATGTGATCTTATTAATCCAACTGTCCGTTCCCAGTTCCACGTAGCCAACACAGGCGTGTGCGATCAGCAGGATAATGAAGAACGGTCCGACTAGACGAGCGAACATGCCGCCGTAGGAAATGTTCCCGGACTGAGCATCCGTTTTGGGAAACTTCTCTTTCAAGACGATAAAGCCATACATCGCCGTCGGAATCAAATAGGTAGCTAGCAGGATTTCCCATCCGATGCTGCCCTTAAGGAATACGATCAGACCGCCGATCACCAAACCGGCCGGCCAACCAGCGTGCAAGATGTTGAGGTAGTGCGTCTTTTGCTCGGGGTAAAGCGCCGCGGTAAGCGGATTGATCACGCCCTCGCAGATGCCGTTGCCGATGGCGAAGATAAACGCCGACCAGAATAAGATCGCGTAAACTGCGTCCTTGCCGGCGGCGTTGAACACAGGCGTCGCCGAAAACAGCAGAATCGCCGATACAATGTGACAAACAAAGGCGATCATCATCAGCGGCTTGTAGCCGATCCAATCGACGAGCAAACCTGCAGCCAAGATCACTAGTCCGAAGCCTAGCAAGCCGCCACCGGTGATTTGACCCAATTCGGTCATCGTGAAGCCGTACTTGTTTGACCAGATGTCCAACAAGCCGCCGCGAACGGCGAATCCGATTCCCGCTGCTATCAGCGTGAGAAAGCCGGCGACGAGTAGTGTTTTACGATTTTCCATGGGCGGTCATTTAAGCTGGAGAGGGATGGGGGAGAGTATCAAACGCCAAATGCTGGCATTTGAGCGGCCCTCCGTCAAGAATACTGGCGGCTATTCCAACCAAAACGCAACGTTAATCACGAGTGTCGGCCCGTGCTACTGTCACGGTCCGTATACTCTCTCTTAAAGACAAAGTTCCCGAATCAGCTGGCCAGAATTCTCTTTCTGGAGCTAATTTGGTTCACTTCCCCCCCTGCAAACAGGATCCCTCCCCATGCGAACACTGCTAACCCTCGCTTTAACTCTCGGAGTCATGACAACAATGGCATCGCAACACGCCCGTGCCCATGAAGGCCATGATCACGAAGGTCATGAATGTGCCTTGGATTACAAAATGAAGACGATCGACGGCGACGAAGTTGATTTGGAAGACTACGAGGGCAACGTGGTGCTGATCGTCAACACAGCGTCGAAGTGCGGTTTGACACCTCAATACGCGGGTCTGCAATCGCTTTACGAGAAGTACAAGGACAAAGGGCTTGTCATCATTGGGTTCCCCTGCAACCAATTCGGTAGCCAAGAGCCCGGGACCGAAGCCGAGATCAAGACGTTTTGCAGTACCAAGTACAGCGTCACGTTTCCGATGATGAGCAAGGTTGACGTCAATGGCGACGACGCCGCCGCCATCTACAAGCACTTGACCAGCAAGGACCTCAAGCCTGAAGGTGCTGGCGAGATCAGTTGGAACTTCGAGAAGTTCTTGATCGACCGTGAAGGCCAAGTGGTCAATCGCTTCTCACCGCGTACCAAACCAGACGACGCAGATTTGCTCAAGGCGATTGAATCCGAACTGGCCAAGGGCTAGTACGAGCCAACCTTTGGCATCCTATTTGGACTAAACTAACGCGGCGACCTACTTTAGGCCGCCGCGTTTTTCGTATCACGGAATTCATTCCGTCTACCCAATCCGTCGACATCTCAAGCCATCTCTGCAAACGGAACGATTCCGTTCGACGTTATGAAAACCACTTCGCTGTTCCTGATCGCGTTTCTTGCATTTTCCGTCACTGCCATCGCGGGGGAACCGTTACTAAAGTCCGGCGATACGGTTGCGTTTGTCGGGGGCACATTTGTCGAACGGATGCAGCAAAGTGGCGCGATCGAAGCCGAGCTGCAATGTCGACGTCCAGATTGGAAACTGAGGATCCGCAACGTTGGTTGGTCCGGTGACGACGTTCATGGCATGGCTCGCAAGGTCTTTGATGGACCCGGAAATGGCTATGCTCGCTTGATGCAAGACATTGAAACCTCCAAGGCAAACGTCGTGGTTGTCGCCTACGGACCTTCGGAAGCTTCCGACGGAGATGAATCGGTCCAGCGGTTTGGCCCTGGACTGGAAAAACTGATTGCTGATTTGAAAGCTAGCGACAAACGCGTGATCCTTGTCACACCCATCGCGATGCCGGGTTACCGAGTGCCCGGATACGAAGATGCGATTGCGCGGTGCCAATCCGTCGTTCGCATGGTGGGTGAACAAGCCGATTCGCCTGTGGTTGATTTAACATGGAAGCCGAGCCCGAGCGAAGTGATCGACAGTGGCCTGCTTCCCAACGACGAAGGTTACGCAAGCCTGGCTGATGAGCTCGCCGATTCCCTCGTTGGCGGCAAACCTTGCGATCAGCGTCACGACAAGCTCGCCGAAGCGATCACGGCAAAGAATCAATTGTTCTTCCACCGCTACCGCCCGCAAAACGAAACGTACTTGTTGTTGTTCCGAAAACATGAGCAAGGCAACAACGCGGTCGAGTTACCGCAGTTTGATCCGTTGGTGGAATCGGCAGATCAGGATGTCTGGGCAGCCGCAAAATAATTGCTAGCAACTCAGATACCGATCTTCATTCTCGCAAACCCCCGTTTTCGTTGATAAAACCAGACTTGGCCCGGTTTCACGATTTTCGTTAAACTCCCAGGCCTACGTAGCCGAGTGCCGCGCGGTTTTCTTCACAAGATGTGAAGCCGATGTGGGAGACAAGCTTGGCTTGAACAGCGTTTTGACGGTTGAGTTTGATGCTCAGCCAATTCCGTCAGGACGCTGCGACCGTAAGGGACCAGGGAGGGATTCAATGCCAGGCGAGTCGTTCCGATTCATACACGCCAGCGATTTTCATCTCGAAAATCCACTCAGCGATCTCGATGCGCTGCCACCGCACCTGCGTGATGCGATGGCCGATGCGCCACGCCGGGCTGCATCCGCAGTCTTCGAAGCTGCGCTGGTCGACAACATCGACTTTCTTGTCTTGAGCGGCGATCTGCTCAATCCGCAAACCGCGGGACCGCACGGCATGTCGTTGTTGCTGGACTACTTCGACAAGCTACACGCTAAAAAGAAGCCCGTCTTTTGGACGGCTGGTATCGTTGATGATCCAGCCCGTTGGCCCGATGCTGTTCCGCTGCCCCCGAACGTGACGTTGTTTCCCAAGAACCGCGCTATCATGGTGCCCGTTGAGCGTGCCGGTCGAACCATCGCGATGGTTGTCGGACGAAGTAGCGATGGGCGAAACGTCTTGCACGTTCCAAGCTACCGAGTGGATCCCACCGATCATTACACGGTTGCTGTAGGCTACGGCGATGCCGAAGCGAAAGCGTTGGCCGAAGGGCGTTTTGATTTTTGGGCACTGGGTGGACAGCACAATCGAACCGAGATCGAAGGCGGCGCGGATTCGGGGGCGGTCTATTGCGGTACGCCTCAAGGTCGCTGCCTCGATGAAGACGGCGCTCATGGATACAGCACCGTCGATGTTGACGCCGATGGCACCACCCGTGTTCACGCCATCGAGTGTGACACGTTCCGCTACGTCGACATTCGCATCACGGCCGAAGAGATCGCGGCGGTCGGCGGAATCCGAAATATCATTGGTGAAAAAATTGTTCGTGCCCAACACGAAGCTGGGGGACGTCATTTGATCGTCGGCTTTGATGTCTCGATCGCTAGTGGCGAAACGATTCAGTCCGTCGGCGATGTTGAGGAACTACTCACGTGGGTTCGCCGCGAATACGGCCATGGCACTCCATCGGCTTGGACAGCGCGGATCAACGTTCGTGCCCCGCGTCAGTTTCCCAAGCAATGGACGGACGAAGACACGATCTTGGGCGACTTCCTGCGAGCCGCCGAAAAACATCGCGCCACCGAAGGTCGCGATATGAACTTATTACCGTTCACCGAAGAGCAACCTGGCTTGCCTAGCACGACCCAATCGTTGTTAGCAGAAGTCGCCAGCGACCAACGCACCGCGGTGCTTGGTGAGGCAACGCTCTTGGGTGTGGAATTACTTCGAGGCGGAAAGCCTAACTTGGTCAAGTCATCATGAAGATCAAAGACATTCAAATCGACGGTTTCGGTGTTTGGACGGGCCTTTCCGTCGATTCCCTGCCCGACGGCATGACGCTGTTTTACGGCCCGAATGAGGCTGGTAAAACCACGTTGATGCAGTTTGTTCGCGCGATGTTGTACGGGTTCACTCCCGACCGCCGCGAAAAGTACCTGCCGCCGATCTACGGGGGAACGCCCGGCGGTGCAATGCGCGTGACGGGACCGGGGGGCGGATACGAAATTCGTCGTCACAGCCAACTAACCGATTCCAACGTGACCGGTCGGCTATCCGTCACCGGCCAAGACGGATTGGCTCAGGGGCAACACCGACTAACGGGTTTGCTTGGCCAAATCGATGAACCGATCTTTACAAACGTATTCGCGATCGGCATGCGCGAGCTGCAAGAATTAAGCACGCTCGACGACACCTCCGCTGCGGACGAACTCTACAAATTGTCTAGCGGTCTCGATCGCGTTTCTTTGGTTGATGTGCTGCGAAGTCTTCGCGGTGGTCGCAAGGCGATGGTGGGGAAGGCTTCCGCGATCGACGAAGTGGAGGCCGACAAGCTGGCCTCGTTGATTTCGAAGCGAGAAAAGCTGCGTGATGAGGTCGCGAACCTGACGCGTGGCGGAAGACGGTGGAGCGAGTTAGCGTCACAGCGTCGCAGCGGCCAGCAAGAAATCGAACAATTGACCGAACGAATCGGCGTTTGGGAACGCGAAGCGCGCACCGTCGAAACCGCGACCGGTGTGTTCGAAGCATGGCGCGAGCGAGAAACGATCGCCAAAACGATCGCGAAGCGTGAATCGGAGGTCACTCTGCCGGATGAAGCGCCAGGCCAGTTGGTGCAGATCGACGCGATGATGGAGGAGCGACGCCAAAAGATCGAAGAAATCAAAAACAAGCGTCGTGCCATTCGCGAGAAGGCTTCACAGCTACCAGTGTCCAAACGCATGGTTGATCTGGAAGGCCGCATCCAAGCCGCCAGCGAACAAGCGACGTGGGTGGAAGCTCTCGAAGAACAAATCTTAAGACTCGACGACCAGATCGAGAAAGCACGAAAACAACTGGATTCGGATGCCGAGAGTCTCGGGATTGATGAAGATGATCGTGAGGCTTTAGCCCAAGGCGATGTTTCGCAGTTGCCCGACATGTCGCGCCAAACGCTCAGCGCACTATCGGGTCCCGCTCGTCAAGTCAAAGAACAAACCTTCTTGCTTAAGCAGGCCCGGACCGAAGGTGCCGACCACAAGGCTCGCGCCGACAAAATGGGTGAATCGCTGCGTTCGATATTGGACCGCGCTCACTCAAGCAATCTGCAGCAAGCGATTCGTGAGCAAACGCAGTTAATCGCGACGCTTAAGCATCGCATTCAAGTTGGCGAGCACCTCGAAAAGATCAAGCGTCATTATCGCGAACTTGAAAAAGAGTCCGTCGAACTGACCACATCCGAAGCGTTGCCCGTTGATCGATTGATCCTGCTTGCCGTGCCATTCATCGTCGGTGGGATGGGGCTGATCTATGGGTTCGCGCACGTCTTCAATGTCTATTGGCTCGTCAGTGAACCGGATCCGACATGGGGCATGCTGTACTTGTTGTTTGGCATCATGAGCCTGTTGACGTACTACTTCGGTCGCGAAAATGGTCAGCGTAGTACTTCACTGGACCTGGAAGACTGCGAACGACAGATCGATACGTTGCGAAAGCAAATTCGAGAAATCGAAGCCGAACGATCCGATATCGACAACTCGTTGCCTACCAATGGCGAATCACTCGAACTGCGACTGCGTGAATCGGAAGCGATGCTATCCGAGCTCGAATCTTCGCTTCCAACCTACCATAATCACGAAGCGGCTCTGCAAGCGTACAAGGCGACTCGCAAGCGAGCCGAAGAAGCCGCCCAAGGACTTCGCCACGCAAAACGAGATTGGTCGGCAACGCTTGAACGACTCGGACTGAGCGAATCGATGTCGCCCGCGAGCGTTCGCAAGCTTGGCGACGGATACCAAACTCTGCAAGCCAGCCGACGTCGACTCGACGAGTTGTTGGACGAGCGAGAGCAGCGTCGGCGAGAACGACAAACGATCGCAAAACGAATCGAAACGCTTTATTTGGAAGCTCTCGATGTCAACGAGGAAGCCGCATCTAGCTTGCGGGCGAATGATGACGATGACTTCGACGATGCACACGAAGCTCGCGTTGAGAACCGTAACGAAAATCGACGCGACAACCGAAACGAAAAACGCGGTGACCGCCGTGACGATCGCCAGCAAGACCGTCGCGATGATCGACGCGATGATCGACGCACTGAAAGTGTCAGTCCCTATTCACGTCATCGTGCCCTCACGGGACCTTTGGAACAACTGCATCATCTTCACGAAGAACTGTCGCGCCAGCAGCACTGGATCAAAAAGCGTCGCGATCTCAAAGAACAAGACCTGCAGCTCAAACGCCAGCAATCCAACCACCACCGTCAACTGGAACGTTGTGAGCAGCAGCGTCGTGGCCTGTGGGCGAAGTGTGGCGTAGCAACACCCGAGCAGTTCTATGCGATGGTCGACACCAAAGCGACCTTGTCAGAACTCAACAAGCAACATGAAGAGCTCGAGAAGCAAATTCGATCGATCATCGGAACTCATGTTGATCCGGAAGATGTGGCTCGCGAGATCGAAGGTGCGACCGCAACTGATCTTGAACGACGTTGGGAATCTTTGACCACGCGAATCAGCGAAACCGAAGCTCGCATTGCCGAACTGCGTACACTCGCAGGCCAACTCAGCCAGGAAATGAAGCAACTGGGCGATGACAATCGTTTGACGGTGGCTCAGTTGGAACTCGGCTGCATCGAACGAAAGATCGAATCAACAGCACGTCGTTGGCAAACGCTCGGAATGGCTAGTTGCTTGCTGGAAGATGTTTGCAAGACCTTCGAACGCGAGCGTCAGCCGGAAACTCTTCGGGAAGCATCGTCGTTCTTGGCTCAACTAACCGACGGCAAGTACAACCGCATTTGGACCCCGCTTGGCACCAACCAACTTAAGATTGACGAGCCGAGCGGCAAGTCTTTGGCACTGGAAGTTCTTAGCCGGGGAACTCGCGAAGCCGTGTTCATTGCGCTGCGACTTTCGTTGGCTGCTGCGTATGCTCGCCGCGGAGTGATGTTGCCGCTAGTTCTTGACGACGTGTTAGTGAACTTCGACCGTGATCGTGCGATCCATGCTGCTCGCACGCTAAAGACGTTTGCTGAACTGGGGCACCAGGTGATGATGTTCACCTGCCATGAACACATCGTCGATATTTTCCACGATATTGACGTTGAGGTTCGGCTGATGCCCGCCCAGGGCGAACCGGGGCGTGCAACGGTCATGATCCCTGAGGAAACCCACGAATACGAAGAGTATGAAGAAGAGTACGACGATGAGGTCGAATACGAGGAAGAAGAAGTTCTAGAGCTCGAGCCGGAACCTGAACCGGAGCCCGAACCCGTGGTCGCTGAAAAGGCGCCCGAACCGGAAACCAAAATCGTCTACATCGAACGACCTGAGCCAAAGCCGGAACCTAAGCCACAGCCTAAGCCTGAGCCAAAAAAGAAACCACGGCCAAAGGTCGAGTATGTGGAATACGAAGAACCAAAACCGGTGTACGTTGAACCCGAACGCATTCTTGAACCGGAGTACATCGAAGAGCGTGAACCAGCCATTGGTTGGGCGTGGTTCGAACGTGAGCCCGGAAGACGCTTCGAAGAAGCCGAAGAAGCTCTCGCTGCTATCACAAGCGATGAATGGATCGGCGATCACGGACCCGAAATTCCAGACGATGTGTGGAACGGCGAGCGTCGTGAACCGGTCGAGCGAAATCCGTCTTGGTGGTCGTAACTTCGTAGTTTGGCGGCCACACTCTGAGTCGTAGTCTGAGTCGTAGTCTGAGTCGTAGACTGGGGCATAGTCTGGGGCATAGTCTGGGGCGTAGACGCTCTTGATATGGGCTTAATTAGCCACCAAAAACCTCGATTTCAGAATGTTCTAGGCCGATCGACGTCGCCATCTTCGATAATGTCGATAACGCCGCTCGACCGGTACTCCCAAGGTCAACGGTCCAATCGTTGACGTACAGGTCGACATGTTTCATCAAAACTTCGTCGGCAAATTCTTGAGCGTACTTGCGCATGGTCGGAAGAGCACGCTCAGGATCCGCGAGCGCGTAATCGAGTGAATCGCGAATGACGGCTTGGACGCTTGCGGTGGTGTCACGATCCAGTTGGCGACTTGCCAAGATGCCGCCTAGGGGAAGTGGCGAATGGGTTTCGTTTTCCCATCGCGTGCCAAGATCTTCGACCAAAGAAAGCCCCTGCTCTTGCCAGGTGAAACGGCCCTCGTGGATGCAAACTCCAAAATCAGCGGATGCGGATTTGAGCCGTGGCATGATTTGGGAAAAAACGTCCTGATCTAACCGTGTTGTGTTGGGATAGAACAAGCGGAACAGCAGCGTCGCAGTCGTCAGCTTGCCCGGGCAAAGCGTAAGCTGAGACTCGTTGCGGGGCACGGTGTCCTCGCGGGCCGCTAGCAATAAGGGGCCAACACCGAATCCAAGCGCCGAACCACTGGGCAACACAACAGTAGATTCGGTCAATAACAGCGCCGCGTGAAAGCTCGCCTTGGCTACATCAAAATGGCCGTTCATCAACCCTCGGTTGAGTTCGTCGATGTCGAGCAATTGAATATCAAAGTCGAGGCCTCGCCAATCAACCAAGCGGTTAATCAAGCCAGCGAACGCAAAGGTATCGTTAGGGCAAGTCGAAATGGCGAGCTTTATTGGTTTACGTGTCATACCGTCGGCATCCACGCGTGATCGAGCACTTGTTTTGCCATCTCGGCAGTTGCCCGCAGCGCATCATCAATTCGCCAATTTGCTTTTTCTCGATCACCTACTTCGTTTGAAATACCACGAATGATCTGCAGCGGTACACCGGCGAGTGTGCAGGCCACCGCTACCGCAAAGCCTTCCATGTCCTCGGCAACCGCGCTGGGGTACCGTGCCGCCCGCGCATCCCGGTCTTGCGAATTGGCTGAACCAGCGCAAACACTCAACAAAGTTCCGGCGCAGGGAACTCGTGGGTCGAAAGTGGCGACCAACGCGATCGCATCGCTGACCTCGGGCATGGCATCGCGTGCGGCGAATTGTTTCCAGCCAATGTCCTCGGCACTTTGGAATTGGTCGCTCTGCCCCACACCGATGCCGTCACAGATCACTCGGTCAAAGCGGCAGGCAGTACCGACCGGAAATCGTTGGACATCAAACGAACCCGCGATCCCCAGCAACAATACTCGCGATGGCCGGTAACGAGCGACAAGAGCTCCGGTGCGTGCAGCAGCAGCGATAGGACCAAACCCAATGCGCTGGAAAAAAATGCCTTCGCCAGCCTCACTCGAATCGGCCGCCGTATCCGACAATTGCCGACGTAGTGGTTCGAGTTCGAGCGAAGTGGGAACAAGAATAAGGTCTGACAAGTTTGCGTCCTGAAAAGACAGATTAAAACCCACGTTGCAAACCGGGAGTCACATCGAGGTCGTAACTGGCAAACTCGCCGCGTTTGATTTTCTCAAGTGCGATCGCTCCCATCACCGCATTGTCGGTGCAAAGATTCATTGGGGCAATGGTCAGATCAAAGCCGACTGAGTCCGCGGCCGATTGCAGCCCATCGCGAAGTTTTCGGTTGGCTGCCACACCACCACCGACAATCAATCGTTTGACGTCATACTTTTGAACTGCTTTGCGACTTTTGTTCACCAACACGTCCACCACCGCCGCTTCGAACGATGCACACACATCAGCCTTGGTTTGATCCGCCAATTTCAATTTTGAAAAATCGGTTTGTCCCGGACCGACAATTGCGTAACGAACGGCGGTCTTGAGTCCGCTGAAACTAAAATCAAAATTCGGTTTGTGGATCATCGAACGCGGAAAGTCATAAGCCTTTGGGTTTCCCGACGCCGCGAGGGCCGAAACGGCAGGGCCGCCGGGGAATCCAAGGCTTAGCATCGCCGCCACTTTGTCAAAGGCTTCACCGGCCGCATCGTCAATCGTGCCGCCAAGGTATTCCAAGTCCAGCGGCGATGTGCAGTGGTACAGGCTAGTATGGCCGCCGCTGACAACCAGTCCGATGCACGGATACACAGGCACGTCGACGGCCAACTGACAGGCGTACAAATGAGCGTGCAGGTGATTGATGGCGACCAGCGGTTTGTTCCACGCAAGTGCTAATGCTTTCGCCGCGACAACGCCCACCAACAATGAACCAGCTAAGCCCGGTCGATCGGCGACAGCGATCGCGGACAGGTCGCTCGGTTTGACACCCGCCTTCTTGATCGCAGTGTCGATCACGGGCAAGATCCGTTCAACGTGAGCTCGAGCGGCAATTTCAGGGACTACTCCACGGAACTTCTCGTGCAGCAACTCTTGCGTTGCAATGCATTCGCCAAGAACCGTGCCGTCATCGTTGATGACGGCGGCAGCAGTTTCGTCGCAGGTCGATTCGATAGTTAAGATCGGCATGACGGTTGTTCTACCGTACGGTTGCGATCACTGGGAGGGTTGGCGGTCCAACAGAAAGCTCGCCACGCCAGCACCTCCTGCGGACATTTCGCTAGGACTTGCCGATCGCGTGAATCTCAAACCCGATTTTTTCGAGCTGGCAGCGATCGAGCAGGTTGCGACCATCGAAAACGAAGGCAGGTTGCTGCATGGAATCGTAAATCTGCGTGAAATCGAGTTCCTTAAACGCGTCCCATTCTGTCATCACTGCCACAGCGTGAGCACCTTTGGATGCTTCGTAGCAATCCTTCGCCACACTGACGTTTTCGGCGATCAAGCGTTTGTCTAAGTCGCTGATGTTGCCCTGCATGTCGGTGCAGGCCTCGGTAAGCGTCGCACGGATCTGGCCTTCGCTGACGCGAGGGTCATGGATCACCACCCGGGCGCGTTCGCGGATCAGATCGCGACAGATGTAAATCGCAGCCGATTCGCGTGTGTCGTTGGTGTCTTTCTTAAACGCGTAGCCCCAGATCGCGATCTTCTTGTCGCTGACGGTATTGAACATCGTCTTGACAATGCGCTCGGTGAATCGCTGTTTTTGATAGTCGTTCATGCTGACGACTTGTTCCCAATACGCGGCCACTTCGCGAAGTCCAAAGTGTTCGCACAGGTAAACCAAGTTCAGAATGTCCTTCTGAAAACAACTGCCACCAAAGCCGACGGAGGCCTTCAAGAATTTGGGACCAATTCGCGAGTCGGTGCCGATAGCGCGAGCAACTTCGTCAACGTCGGCGCCGGTCGCTTCGCAAAGTGCCGAGATCGCGTTGATCGACGAGACTCGCTGTGCCAAGAATGCGTTGGCGGTCAGCTTAGAAAGTTCACTGCTCCAAAGGTTCGTCGTCAAAATACGATCACGGGGAATCCATTTTGCGTACACATCGCAAAGCTTGTCGATCGCTTCTTGCGATTCGCCACCGATCAAAACACGGTCTGGCTTTAGGAGATCCTCGACGGCGGTTCCTTCGGCTAGGAATTCCGGGTTGCTGAGCACATCAAAGGTGGCACCGTTACCTGAGCTGGAAAGGATTCGCTTGACTGCTTCGGCGGTGCGGACGGGCAACGTTGATTTCTCAACAACGATTTTGTGGCCACTTGAAACTCGAGCGATTTGACGAGCGCATTTTTCAATGAACTCTAAATTGGCGGCTCGGCCAGCACCCATTCCGAAAGTCTTGGTGGGTGTGTTGACCGAGATGAAAATCATGTCGGCGGCTGCGATCGCCTCGTCGACTTTTGTCGAGAACGTCAAGTTGCGACCTCGAGCCTCTTGGACGACCTCATCTAGACCCGGTTCGTAGACCGGAAGATCGTCCGAGTTCCAAGCGTCGATTCGGGTTTGATTGAGGTCAACGACCGTCACTTGAATGTCGGGACATTGTTTGGCGATCATCGCCATTGTGGGACCACCAACGTAACCGGCGCCGATACAGCAGATTTTCATAGCAACAAATTGGTTGCGAAATATCGCAACCCAAACGGGGAATAAATGGCGTGAAGCCAGGACGCAAGCCAGACATGATAGTTCAGTCGCGGCCGGATGCAGGCTCGCTTTCTAAGATGAGATCCTAAAGCTGATCTTGCGACCCGGGGTTCCAAATTGCCTAATCGTCAAGAACGACCGAATTCACCTCGAGCGACTTCACGGGGCCAGATTCGACCGAAAAACCATAGGGGCGATTTTTTGTCGCTTCTGAAAACTTTTCGAGACTTCTGCGTTGTCGCAAGGGACAAAACCGTGAACTTCCGTGCTTTGAGTTTCCAAACCTCCGGCGATGTCCTCGCCAGCGTCCTGGTAGGAGTCATGGCAATCCCCTTGGCAAGCGGATGTGGCATGAACGCTGCGACCATTGACTCTATCCGTGAAGTGGTAGAGCAGTCGTCCACGGGTGATGTGTCGCAGTCAAGCAATGCGGATTCAGATTCGCCGCTCTCGGTAGCGTTAAGCAAGTTGAAAGGCGAAGCCGATGGGCGCGGTGCAAACTCGGGCGAAGATCCGGAATTCACTTCGACTTATAGCCCGCCGTTTCCCGATCGCGACAACCCGTTCTACTACCCCAGTCGCGGCGAGGAAGCTGAAGTCAACGATGCGACGGCTTCGGTTGCCGATATCGAAGTGCTTGGCTTTGCGAGTATTCACGAACCCACGGTTTTGCTTCGCACCAAGTCGGGTGTCAAATCCATGAAAGTCGGCGATCGCATCGATGGTGTGACCGTGGTTAGCATCAGAGAACCGGTGGTTGAGTTGAAGCTAGGAACGCTTGTTTGGACCGCGACGATGTTTGATCGCGGCCGATAGCGATCGCAATAGCCAGTTCGACTAATTAAATCCGCCCTCGAACCAGGAAGCCAACAATGGCGCCCGCCAGCAGGCTTAGGGGGACGGCGATCGACAACGCGATTGCAATGGCGACGGTATGAGATGGTCGCGATGAAGTTTGCAATCCGATCCCTGATGGATAGCTCGACTCGCTCCACTCGTGCAGCGCCGCTTCTGTTTCTCCATTAACGGCGCCGCTTCCCGACGCGTCGATGATCTCGCGAGGCTCGCGAAGTTGGGAGGGTTCGTTTGGCGGTGGTGGTGGCGTCCATGATTGGCGTTGTTCAGACAAATCCGTTGCCGGTGCGATGGGAGCCATTCCCGCATTGGCCCAAGGTTCCAGGCGTTCCGCGACTTCGGCCGCCGATGGGATGCGTCGAGCCGGATCTTTTTCCATCATGTCCGCGATTACATCGACAAAGTCCTCGGTCAAATCAGACGCCAAGTTGCGAGGGTGCCAGGGTGTTTCTTCGCAGTGCCGTCGACACTTCGATCGCGAATCGCCACCGGGGAACGGGACCTTGCCGGTAACGGTGTAGTACAGCGTGCATCCAAGCGAATAGATGTCGCTGGCTGGGCCGACGGAACGTGGATCACGAACCTGTTCAGGGGAAAGATAGTCAGCGGTGCCCACGATCTTGCCCGCCATGGGATCGTCTTGCAGACCCATGCTCCAGGCAGCCAGTCCGATGTCCGAAAGCTTCGCATGACCATCGGGCGTAACAAGGATATTGCCCGGTTTGATGTCGCGGTGAATCAGCCCAAGGTCGTGCGCGTATTGAAGCCCCAAAGCTGATTGAGAAATCACCACGGCCGCCTCTTCCATGGTCAGCGGACCAAGCCCATCGCGAAGGCGGTTGCGAACCATTTGCCGCAGATCCGTTCCCGGAACGTACTCGGTCACTAAGTAGTGAATCTTGCCGTCCTGTCCGGCATCGAATGCGCGAACCACATAGGGATTGTCGAGGCCAGCTTGGGTGCGAATTTCTCGCATGAAGCTGCCGCGAGATTCAGCAGTTGATTTTTCCAGCGGCAACACCTTGACCGCACATTCACGCCCCATCACTCGGTGCACAGCTTTGAACACTCGCCCCATACCGCCTTGGCCGATGAAGTCAGTGATAAGGTACGGCCCCAGCGACAGTTTCGTGCGTCCTTGACGCAGTTGTTCGGCTTGGTACTTGGTGATAATGCCGCTCATCACCAGCGTTTCTGCGACAACCGTGTCGTTATCCGTGCCGGCATGCTCGACTGCCCGAGCATACTTCCGCTCGCTCACCAAGCCACTTCGCACGGCGGCTTCGGCAAAGGTTAGCACGGTTGATGAAGAGGGTTGCGTCATGCGACGGAATTAGGATCAGTGGGTGAGGGAGACTCTGCGGACGAACCAGATCCCAATGTAGAGGCAAACAGAATGAGCACATCGGTGACTCCGTGGCTCTTCATGGGAACGTTGCACACCCCGCCTTCGCAAACCAGTGTTTCGTCCGCTAATGATTCCCGGTCGTTTCGCCATTGGTTCAGCATAGCAATCGCGGAATCGCGAAGAAGAAAACCGGTCTGGATGTCACGAAAGAATCGCAACTTTACTTGACATTGGCGTGCCACTGTTTGGATTAAGCGAACTTCAACGGCGAGTGATCCGTCGGGCTGGCTATAAGATTTCATTCCGCTGATACGAACGCTGCTCGGTGCAACGTGCGCGAACCAACCGGTCGATTCAACCGACGGTTTTAATTCGACCGAACGAATGATGGGTGGCGCAATTCGTGACATCGCTTGTTCGACCGGATGAGGAACATCGAATCCGTAGGCAAGCGAACATTTCGACTGCGTTTCGCCTTGAACATGAATCAGGGTGTCAAAGAAACGATCGCCCACGACACGGTGATAAGGATAGCCATCCGATGTGATCAACGTCTTTCGCTCGGCCTCGTCAATCACTAGGCCCAACGGAGCAACAAGACGTCGACTGCTCACTCGATGGATTTTTTCGCGAATCAGGCATCTTGGGATAGCCGAATCGCCTGAGACCGCGGCGCGAGCGGCGATGTATCGTTTCCAAGGGTTTCCACCTAGTTCGATTTTGTTGTCCAGTTCAATCTCGGTTTCCAGCAATCGACTCCCGCGGCGAAGCGTGTACGTG
Source organism: Rubripirellula amarantea (assembly GCF_007859865.1). NCBI lineage: Bacteria > Pseudomonadati > Planctomycetota > Planctomycetia > Pirellulales > Pirellulaceae > Rubripirellula > Rubripirellula amarantea. Next base: position 2,923,699 of record NZ_SJPI01000001.1, read on the forward strand.
ACCACAAAGTTCGCCAACGTTTTTGATTCATGCTCAAGCACACCTTGAGCTCGTATCACACCACGTGAGGCGGATGATTCCAAGACTTCAAGTGATTGGCACCGCATGGTTGAAGCATCGGAATCTTTGTTCGTTGCATCGTAGCCGCACGCCACCAAGCGAAGTGAAAACCGATTGCCACGGACTCCGCCGCTGTAGACTCCTGACACGCCACCGGTTTGGTCGCTGATCGCAACTTCCATGAACTCGTTATGCAGGCGGCCGCGTTCGCCAATGGTGGATGGCTTGCCCAGGAATTTATCGCGAGCCCACCGGAGAGGCGAAAAGCCGAGGTCGTCGCGTGATGCTGGTTCCGTCGATGATGCATTCGACGAGGAATGAGAAGTGACACTTGCCGTCGAACCTTCTGCGTTTGCAATCGCGAATCCAAAAGCAGGAACATCGATCGTTGCGTGGTAACGATTGCTTTGCTTGGAAATTCCATAGATGTGTTTGCCGTTGGCAATTTTCTGCGGCACGTCCATGTCAATACGCGTCGGAGTACTTTGGCAGTTCAGAACCAAACGCGAAGATGCGCTGTCGCTCGGAACGCCACCAATAATACCCACCATCGATGAAATCGCATCGTCTAGCGTCGCGCCGGATGTCGAGTCGGAAACGCTCGGAAGCGAGTTGGCGAGCAGGCCGTTCATGGCAACGAACAGTTGGTCACGCTGACTGGTGACCGATTTGCAGAACGAATCTGCCAAAGAAGAAATCGGATTGACGCTTTGGCTCGTCACGCGAGCGACGAAGTCGTCGGCCGAAGCAGGACCGGTGACCGAAAGATCACCTTGATGGTAGGGACGTTCGCCAAGATGAAAGTACTCGTCAATCTTCCAAAACCGTCCCAGGGCGACGCACCATGACGCGGCGCGACGCAAGTCACGGAAACTATCGCAAACACGGCCGGGCCAGTGAACGAGTAGCCCAGTTGAAACCTCACCATTGTCGATGGACTCGCCAAGTTTAGTACCGATGGTGAGGAATGACGAATCGCTTGCTGCGTCGATCGGCTTGGCGGTCAACGCTTCAATATCGCCGCCCGGAATAGGTAACGTCACTTTCGCTTCCTCGCCGAAGCCGGAGCCAGCCGCAAAGTTGATGGGGATAATTCCGCTGTACCCGAGCCTCGCGACTTCACCAAGCAGATCCGACGGCGTGTCACCATCGAGCCTTGCGTAAACTCGCGGAGCAGCGCCGATGCAACGCACTGCTAGTTCGTGTGACTGCGTGAATGCTGCGGCGGCGTCGGCAAAACTAAGCGTATCGAACTGAAGGTTCTTCTCGGGACCGCCAGCAGCCCAGCCCAGGTCCTGGTCACGCAAACGACTTTGCACGGCTGTTGTTGTTTCGTCGGCTTGGGAAGCGAAGTACTCGAGCGCGGATGTGTCCAGCAAAGCATTGATGGGTGTAGGCAAAACCGAGCTTTCATCGGCACTCTCGGACGCATGCAGCGGAGCGTTGGCTAGTTGCGCAATCGCACTCGCCGCCGTCGAGCCAGTCACCAGCATCAGGTCGACCAAGTGAGGGTCGGACGTGAAATAATGGTCGCGTTCTTCGGCCAAAGCGTCGAAGACCTCGTGTAACGCTTCAATCGCTTCCTGGGTTCGCTTCTCGACGAAGGCGGTAGCGGCAGCAACGAGGCGGCTTTCAAAATGGATTTGGTCGAGGTTGCTGGTGTACCGCAGGCGGCGAGTCATGATTTGAACTTGCAGCGACGTGTAAGCAGCAGCATAGAAGTCGTCGACGCCAATCGTGCGTTCAGTGTGAGGTTGGTCGCCGAAGGTTTGATCGCTAACGGGTTCAAGACCCAGAGCCGCCGCCATCTCGTCTCGGTTAGCTCCGCTGATCCACTTTGCACCGGCGGCTTTCGCTCGGTCGATGTAGCCCGGGGGCAATTTAGCTTCGGACGGCGAGGGAACCGCGATCACTCGACCGGCAAAGTCCGTAGCGTGGGTCGTGGAGTGATCGTCTAGTGAATCCACGTTCGGATTGGGCGCGGCGTCCAAATTGGGTTCGGGCGGCGCGTCAGCCCGGTACCACTGCGGAACCTGCCCGCTGCGTGCGATCAATTCCGGGTGCCAAAGCACGGTCCAAGCCGCCAAAAGGCTACAAGCGTCACGATCGCTAAGATCGGACGGGAAGTCTTCCAGCGTCGAGACAGGAATCAAGACGCAGCACTCTTGAGCAGTAGCCATGGATCGGAAAAAAATTTGACGTGTGGGTTGCAAAACGAATAGACTGAGGGGGTGAGTGAACAAAGCACTCACGTACTTATCCCCTTACTTTTCAACAACTTATCGGCCATCAGCGGCGTTACCACCCGGCAGTCACTCGAACTGCCTTCACGGCAAAATTTGGCAAACCTTGGACCGACAAGGGCGGCACAATTAATCGTAATCAACACAGCTTTGATTCGGTTTACAAGCCCAACGAGGTTCAGTTCGCAAGGTTCCGTCGGGAAGGTTGGGTCCACGAGGTCGGCAAATTCCCATTCACGACAGGGATTCACAGTCAAATTCTGGGTGTGAATTCCAGTGTGGATCACAACGTCGATCCGGGTTTCGAGGCGTTCCCCAACACCACCAAAGGGTTCGTGGCTGATTCCAAAACCGATAACCGGCAATGAAACGCAGGCGAATTGGCATCCCGAGCCTAATAAAGGGCGCGAAATGACGTCATTCTCTGTAAACTAGTGCTTTAACAGACAAATAAGACCCCCTGGGGTCACTGGCCTACGTTGACGTTCGAGGTTCGAATGCGGCGTGGGGCGACTTAGCGTCGACCAGTGGGCCACTCATTTCGATGCAGGTCCGATCGACGGGACCCATCAAAGACAATGATTTCGACGACATGAATTCGACGATGATTTCGGCAACTTTTTCAACTTTGAACTGATTCAATATGGCAAGCTCAAGCAATGGCGTTTGGGGAATTGAAGTCGGACAAACGGCTCTCAAAGCGCTCCACTGCACTCTTTCACATGGCGAAGTGATCGCGGACGCGTTCGACTTGATCGAATACCCCAAGATCCTCAGCCAACCCGAGTCGGATCCCGAGGAGCTGATTCACGACGCTCTCGTCCAGTTGCTCGAACGCAACGACGCATCCGGTTCGGACAAGGTCTGCATCAGTGTGCCGGGCCAAAGCGGTCTGGCGAAGTTCTTCAAGCCGCCGCCGGTCGAAGTCAAGAAAATCGCCGACATCGTTCGCTACGAAGCACGTCAACAAATCCCGTTTGACTTGGCCGACGTGGTTTGGGATTTCCAGATGATGCCGGGCAGCATGGTCGAAGAAGGCTATGCCCTGGAAAGCGAAGTTGGTTTGTTCGCCATGAAACGCGAAATGGCATACCGCCAACTCGCGCCATTCCAAAAAGTGGATTTGGAAGTTGACCAAGTGCAACTTGCTCCGCTGGCACTCTACAACATGGTCGCCTATGACCGGATGCACGAACGCGTCGACAACGACGTGTTCGACGTCGATAACCCACCGCCGTCAACAGTCTTGTTGTCGATCGGCACTGACAGCAGTGACTTGATTATCACGAACGGTTTTCGAATCTGGCAACGTAGCATGCCGATTGGCGGCAATCACTTTACTCGTCAGTTGACCAAGGATCTGAAGTTGACCTTCGCTAAGGCGGAGCACCTCAAACGAAACGCACGGGAAGCCGTTGATCCGAAGTTAATCTTCCAAACCATGCGCCCGGTCTTCAATGACTTGGTGACGGAGGTGCAGCGATCGATCGGTTTCTTCCGAAGCATCGACAAGAAGGCCGAGATCGGCGAGATGTTGATCGCCGGCAATACCGTGAAAATGCCGGGCTTGGCAGCCTACCTGGGTAAGAACCTTGGGTTCGACGTCGACGTCATTGATCGTTTCAATCGCCTTGGCGGTGAAGACGTGATGGCGATTCCAACGTTCCGCGACAATGCACCGACGTTTGCTGTTTGCTATGGACTGTGTTTGCAGGGTCTGGGTGTGTCGCAGGTCCATGCCAGCTTGGTGCCCCGCGAAATTCTGACCCAGCGACTCATTCGCGCCAAAAAGCCCTGGACGATTGCTGCCTTAGCCGCGTTGTTGATGGGGATGACGGGGCACTACATGTTCACTCAAAAAAGTTGGGCGACGACCGAAGACGAATTGTGGAAACGGGCAACGACTGCAGTATCAACCACTTCGTCCTATTCGAGCCAACAAATTTCCGAAGACAGCATGCTTGAAGCAAAGCTGAAGTACCTCAACCAAATGGGGAAAGAGGTCTCCGGAAACGCCGAACGGCGTTTGAAATGGCTCGAAATATTAAAGATCGTCAACGACGCGGTGCCTCGCTTGGATCCCAACGGTGGCAAGGACATCAAAAAGTATGAGGATCGCAAAGACATTCAAGTAGAACAGATCGAAACGAAGTACTTCGAAGATCTGAAGAAAGAATGGTTCACCGCGGAACTTGCTGATCGTTATCGCAGCGAAGTTCGCGACTGGCGACAAGTGATTGGAAAGCCACTTACTGAAGAAGAGTTAGAGGCACTTGAAAAAGACAAGGGGCCGACGGGACCGGGCTGGGTCATTCAGTTGACATGCTACCACTACTACAACAGCGAAGAACGAGAACGACTTGGTACCGAAGAGAACAACCATGTTCGTCGCTACATGACCACCAACTTCATGGAGAAGTCGGTCGAAGTTCCGGTGGGCAAAGATGAAAAAGGCGCACCGATCTTCGAGAGTTTTACCATGAAAGAGATGGGGCTGTCCTATCCATTGCTGCTGAACGTCGAAGAAGCGAAATGGGAAACCATACCAAATCCTGACTACGAACCAGATGACACCGCAGCGATGATGGGCGGTCCAATGGGCGGTCCAATGGGAGGCCCCATGGGCGGCTTCGGAGGTCCTGCGGCGGGCAGAAACGACAAGCCCGATGAGGATGTTGAGCTGCCCACGATCCGAGTCAAGAAACTGGACTTCATTTTCCAAGTGGCTTGGCAACCGAACGAATTGACAGACCGCCTCGAAGCAAAACGGCTCGCTGAAGAAGAAGCTGAAAAAGAAGCGAAGAACGGAAACAAAGTTGCAGCCAATTAACGACTGTTAGTCTGCAATCCCATTGCATCGACGATCATCCTGATCGCCGAAACACATCACCTCAACTACACCACCCCACTGCCGAGTCGATCGTCATGGATCAAGTCAAAGAACAACTCGCTATCGTCTTGAAGTACGGATTCTGGATCGGCTGTTCCTTCGTCCTGCTGCTGTCGTCTTACTTCTGGTATTCCGCCACTTCGGCACTCGACCAAGAGCGTGTCTCGCAGACTAGAAAAATCGAAGGGGCAATCAGCGAAGTGGCGAGTGTGGAAGCCAAGCTGTCTACGCATCCCAATGCGGTTTCTCACGCGCAGATGCAGGATTTGATCACGAGACGGCAAGACGATGTGCTTGAGTCCTGGGACAACCTGTTTGAACGACAACAGGAAATTTTGACTTGGCCGACTGAAGAGTTAAAGGAAGACTTCACCAGCAAGTTCATGATCAATGGGAAGGCGAAAGTCCCGATTGAGGTCTATGTTGATTTCCCGACGCCCGCTAGCCAAGAAATTGTTGCAACGCTTCGAAGTCGATACGCTCGCTATATTGAAAACGTGTTGCCTGATATCGCCAAGATTGGTGGCACTGAATGGACGGCCAGCTTCAAAAGCGCCGCGGCAATGGGAATGGGTGGACCCCCCGGGATGCAATCGACTTTTAACCGCCCCACCGTTGACATCACCGGTGCAAAGGGCGGTCCGCTGGTGAAGTGGGACGAAAGTAGTCAGTCAGGTCTGCTGTCGGACTTATTCCCATGGCGGGCAACCGGGCTTCCGAGCACCTTGAACATCTACTACTCGCAAGAGAACCTTTGGATATGGCGGCAGATGATGGAGATCATCGCTACCGTCAACGGTGCGGCGCAACAGCCCTACCAAGCCAAGATTCACGAAATCAATCGACTAAGTATTGGTAGCTCGGTGCAATTCGTCGCTGGTTCTATTGCCTCGCCCGGTCAAGCCGGCATGGGAATGGGAATGGGAGGCGAGATGGGACAAATGGCGGCCCAGCAAGCCGAGATGGCAGCGATGATGGGATCGATGGGCGGCGCGGGATACGGTGGTCCGGGATCCTCGCGAACCAAGTCACAAGGGAACGATCCTGCCGATGATCGCTACGTTGACGAGTCTAAGAAGCCAATCAAAGGCAGCACACTTCGAAAAGCACTTAAGAGCAATCAACCTACCGATGTCGCTCTCGCGGTAGCCAAACGTATTCCCGTGATGATGTCGTTGAAGATGAATCAAAGATCCGTCCCCGAGCTTCTTGCCGCGTGCGGAAGCGCGAAGCTAATGATCGAAGTCGAACAGGTTCGCATTTTGCCCAAGTCAGGTGCGTCGGAAGCTTCCGGTGGCGGTATGGGATCGATGATGGGTGGTGGTGGGCCGCCCATGGACGATGGCATGGGGATGGGAATGGGCATGGGACCGATGATGGGCGGCGGTACAGCAGCCTCAACGAAGCCAGCCGATGAATTCCCGCTCGATATGACCGTAGAAATTTACGGACTGATTTACATTTACAACCCGATGAATCGCGAACAGTTGGGATTGGAAAAGATCACAGAGAAAACGGTCGACAAGGTTGTTGCGACGATCAGCGGCGACGGCGAAGCCAAAGAAGAACGTGACGAGCCTGTCGCGGATCAAAACGATGTGTTGCCGACTCCTGACGCTGCACCCGCAAATGGTGCAGCACCTGCTGACGGCGGTGCTCCTGTTGAAGGTGGTGCTCCTGGAGTTGGCCAACCCGAAATCGATCCGGGGACTGGACCCGCAGCCGATCCTGCTGGCGAAGCGCCGGCGCAACCTGCCGTTGACAGTGCGCCGGTTACTGGTTCGCCGGCGAAGGATCCGCCCGACCGGGCGGTCTCATGGCTAAACAGCGATACGCGGTGGCGAAAGTATCAGGGCGATGCGAGTAGGCACTTCACGCCGTCACACTTTGCCGACCGCAAGTTACTGGTTTCGTAAGACTCATAGGATTGCTAAACGTATTCGTTTGCGTAACGCGATCAACACTTTCACACTCAATTCAAAACACTGCAATTCGTACGCGGGTATCCGGAAATCGGATTCCCATTCACGGGCAAGCTAGAGAGAAGCAAGATGGACGCTGATAAAATCAAAAACTTTTTCATCAGTCATTTTGAAAAAATGATCTTCGCAGCGATCGTGGCTGTATCCGGGTACTTGGTTTATCAGGGCGTCGGAAAAGAGAACTATCTCAACAAGCACCAGCCGGACGAGTTGATCGCCGATGCGAACCAAGTGAAGCTTCAGATTGACGAAGACCACAGCGAGCAAGTTATCGCCGAACGGAAATTCACAAACGATCGTGAGATTTTTGAGAAGACGGTTACCCTTTACGAACGCGTTGATCCCACACACTATCCGATTAAGAATGCCTGGGCCGATCCGGGCGCCGAAGCGGTTATTCGACGTCAGGATCCATTGCTAAGTCCCGTTGGCGATATTCGCACGATGGGTGTGGTGTGTTCATTGTCGTTTGCAGGTGCGAAGGCTCCCGACGACTATCCTGCCGCAAAGCTTGAGCCAGCCGATGAGCTAGAGAAAGCCGAAAAGAAGAAACGCCCGAAAAGAGGCTCACGGAATCAACCATCAATGGAAGAGATGATGATGGGAGGAATGGGCGGACCATCGTCCGAAGAAATGATGATGATGATGGGTGGCGGTCCACCGCCGACTGCACCTAAAGGCAAACGAGGTAAGAATGACGATGGTCGTCCAACGGGGCCCGCTCGCAAGTTGAACAAGAAGTTTGACCGTGGGTTTGCGGCCGTGCCTGAAAGTTCAACGAACAATCCGCAACCTAAGTTGGGTTGGTTCATTGCCGGCACGGCATTGTTGCCTCACCGCGAGATCTACGAGGCTTACGAAATGGCATTTCAGGATGCCAGCGGCTACAACACCAGTCGTGATACGCCGATCTATTTTGATCTTCAAGTCCAGCGAGCTGATGTGAGCGAAAAGGCGGTTGCCGACTTAACCGACGATGACTGGAAACTGATTTGGGATCGCTTCAAGTACACGCTTTTGGCCAGCAAGCTATGGAGTGGGTACGCGCCCGAGATCGTGGAAGAAGACTACCGCGACGAAAACATTACAATGTGGATTCCTCCGGTGCTTCTGGATGATTACAGCGATTTTGCTACCCATCCTGAGATTCCATTGCTTTCCAAGGCAGACCTTAAGATTCGAAAGCTCAAAGAACTTCAAGGTGATGACGACGACGAAGCCGTCAACCCGGATGATTTTGACTTGGAAAATGCTGAGTTTGCGTTGACGGGACCCAAAACGGGAGCACGCAACTTTGGGGCTGGGCCCGGTGGTTCGGGAATGATGATGGGCGACCCTAGCATGATGATGGGCGGCGGAATGGCGATGTTCGGCCGGGGCAAAGTGGAAGATGATCCCGTCATCAACAAGTTGGTGCGATTTTATGACTTCGCTGTCAATCCACTGACTACGCAATCGGCAAAGCCCGGACGTACTTACGTCTATCGACTTCGATACGCCGTGGTCGATCCAAACTTCCCTAGCGATCCAAGTTTGCAGCCCAAGTCGAGCCAGCTCGCCGCCGAGGTGGCAGCACGAGTGATGGAGAAGATGAATGAGGCACGCAAAGCCGAAAAGCGAGATTTCAGCATGTGGAGTCCTTGGAGCGATCCGAGTGATCCAGTCAAGTTGCCTTCCCTGCAGGAAGCGTTTGCCGGAAGCGTTGACCCAGGTTCGATTAGCATCTGGGATGTCGATGGGCGTGAAGTCGAATACCGTCGAGACGCTCCCACGGCGGAGCTGGCTTTGACTCAGATGGACATGAATACCGGCGTGCGAGCCCAGATCCTTCTGAAGAAGGTCGAAGAGGGCAGCGTGCTTAGCCACAAGACTCCGGCCGCCCAAGCGGTCGATCCAATTTCGCTTGAGGTGAAGAAGCTTCCCGACTACGAAATCCTCAGCGGGTCAACAGTGATTGACCTCGCCGGCGGTACCGCGCTGTCGATCGTCGAAGACGGGCTGACACAACCCAGTACGATGCTGATCTATGACGAAGTCACCGGAAAGCTAATCGTGTCTGATGATGTGACCGATCAGTTCGAATTCCGGATGAACAGCTACGCTGACGAACGAGGCGAGTAGGCTCGGCAACACTGTTGGGCTTGATGAGGCAATGAGCTGGGACTCTATCGATCGGTCATTCGCGACAGCGAATGTTAGAGCCCAGCGATCGCGTTGCGTGCCCTGTCCGTGCGTGAACCCAGTTCGTGAGTGAACCCAGTTCATTTGCATGAATCAGCAGACACCGATATCAACGAAAAAACCCCGCCTGGACAGTCCTAGGCGGGGTTTTTGAGTACGGTGAAACTGGCCGCTATTACTCGCGAGGGCGAATTGCACCTGTCAAGCCGCTGTAGTCGACTCGGTCGGTCGTGTGCCATAGAGGCTGACCAAGCTCAACTCGCTTGCGAAGCACTTCGATCTTGTCCGGGCTGCCCGCAGGAGCGTCGGTAGGCTCGAAGTTGTCGTCCTGGTTCGGCACAAAGTCTTCATCGTGACCATAACGAAGGATGGCTTCAAAGACGTTTTTGCACTGGCTCATATAGTTTCGTTTCCAAAGATTCTTAACCACGACCCGCAGATCCAATCTGCCTTAATCAGTGGTACTTGTTTCCGATGCGACGTGTCCATTGTCGCGGTTTGTTATCACATGCTTGATTATTGACGTGTTTGGGCTTTCGTCAACAAAAATTTACGCTAGGGAACCTCGTTAGGTGTTCTTTACCGAAGCCAATGGGGAGCAGGTAAGGTGTTCCGAAAGCTCCGTGCAAAGCACTGGCATCAGCGATGAATTTCGGCGAATGTTGCTAGCTATGTCGCAAGGGGGGAGAACCGCACCTTGATCGCTGTTCATGGTGTGATCATTCCCTTGTCAATGGGGGGCGGCGTCAAGGGCCGCCAGCGAAGTATTGCGAATTCATCGAAATCAAGCTGGGTGGTGCGGGTCCAGCACCAGGTTGGTAGATTGCAAAAAGAATTCGAAAATTTTTTTTGTAACTTCACAATCCTGCTGACACTTGAGATGCCTATGTGGATCCAACGGATCCTCCGTTTACCCCCAGTTCGCCGCGGTTTTCATTTGGTAACCGGCCAGATCGTCGAATCGGTGCCCGAGATCGCCCAAATTCAAACGGGATGGATGCAGGTGTTTATCCAACACACTTCGGCATCGCTGACCATCAACGAAAACGCGGACCCAGATGTTCGTCATGATTTCGAAACGGCCATGAATCATGCCGTCCCCGAAACATTACCCTACGTTCATACGATTGAAGGCCCAGACGACATGCCGGCTCACGTGAAGGCGTCGATGATGGGGGCATCGGTGATGGTACCGATCGGTGGCGGGCGTTTGCAGTTAGGAACTTGGCAAGGGATCTATCTGTGCGAGCACCGCGATCAAGGCGGCAGTCGCAGCGTTGTGGTGACCATCCAGGGTGAACCCGCCGCCTCGTGAGATCGGTGGACACGAAAAACCTAGCTCGCGTCCAACGATGGCCGACTGTCATCGATCTTGAGTCCCCGAATCGGCTATCTTGTGCGGCATGTGACCACGTCGTCCACCGCCAATCATCGCTGAAGCCTTCGCGATCGTCTTGGGAACTACTTTACCCCTCTGAACCTACGTGATCTTTCGCTCATGTCAAAATTTCAAACGTCACCCTATCCCATCGAGACGCTTCCACCGGGGATTCCTTACATCGTAGGAAACGAAGCGGCCGAGCGGTTTAGCTTCTACGGAATGAAAGCCATTTTGACGGTGTTCATGACTACGTACCTGTTGGGGGCCAACGGTGAAGTCGATCCGATGAGCGACACCGACGCAAAGTTCTGGGTCCACACGTTCGTGATGGTGGCCTATTTCACTCCACTGCTTGGGGCTTTCGTCGCCGATTGGTTGTTCGGCAAATACAACACGATCATGTACCTGTCGGTGCTCTATTGTTTTGGCCACTTGGCATTGGCTTTGGATGAGACTCGCTGGGGACTTGCGATCGGGCTAAGTTTGATCGCTTTGGGAACGGGAGCAATCAAGCCTTGTGTTTCGGCTCACGTCGGCGATCAATTCGGGAAAAAGAACTCTCATTTGTTGGCCAAGGTTTTTGGATGGTTCTATGTCGCAATCAATTTGGGGGCGTTTGCTTCAACGCTGTTAACGCCCTGGCTGTTGCAGAACTACGGATCCCAGGTGGCATTTGGTGTTCCCGGGGTATTGATGGCGGTGGCAACCTTTGTGTTCTGGCTCGGTAGAAACCGATTTGTGCATATTCCGCCTCGTGGTTCGGTAGTGTTTCGCGAAACGTTTACCGGTGATGGCTTGAAGGCGATTTTGAATTTGGCCCCTGTGTACGTTTTGGTCGCTATTTTCTGGAGCCTGTTTGATCAAACGGCCAGCGCGTGGGTTCTTCAAGCCGAGAACATGGATCGCACCTTTTTTGGAGTCAACGTTCTTTCAAGCCAAATTCAAGCCGCCAATCCATTCTTGATTTTGGTCCTCGTTCCCCTTTTCAGCTACGTGGTCTATCCCGCGATCAATAAGGTGTTCACGCTAACGCCGCTAAGAAAAATTGGGATCGGAATGTTCATCACGGTCGGCGCGTTTTCGATCAGCGCGCTGATTGAATCAAGCATTCAGTCCGGTGGACGTCCCAGCATCAGTTGGCAGATCTTGGCGTACATTATCCTTACGGCCGCTGAAGTGATGGTCTCCATCACTTGCTTAGAGTTCAGCTATACGCAAGCTCCCAATAGCATGAAAAGTATCGTGATGAGCTTCTATATGCTTTCGGTCTCGTTAGGCAACTTCATCACCGCTGGAGTGAATGCGGTCATCTCAAACGCGGACGGTACGTCTAAGCTTCCAGGTGCTACTTATTACTGGTTCTTCACGGGTTTGATGCTTGTTGCCGCAATCTTGTTCATCGTGGTAGCCAAGCTCTATAGCGGGCGCGAATATGTCCAGGAGTCACCGACCGCGGAAGAAACCGCTGATGCGATTTCATGAATCAAGACGATGAAGCTCGGTTGATTGGAATGCTTCGGCGCGTGGTGCGCGACTGTGGCAAACTGTACGCGACTAGCGCTCGATTGATGGTTCGGCGGTACCCGACGGAAATCGAAGGGCTGCCCGAGCGGTTTTCGGAGTTGATGGATGATCTGCATCGTGGACTGATCATCAAGGTTTACGTCACCATCGTTCGGGCAGACGAACGTTGGACGGGTCCAGAGAAGCGAGTCGCCGCGGCGCTGATCGAACATTTGTGGCAACAATCGCTCAGCGGCAAAGAACTTCGTGAAGCTGCGACAGGTCTGTTTCAACAAGCAGATGCCTTGTCGTGGGATTCGTTGGTCGCACCGTTTGTGCGCTACAAGGCACTGGCCAACAGCAAGGCCCAGGTGGGAACCATCGTGATGCGATTGGCCAATCTTGTGGCCAAGTGCGATGGTCAAACAATGCCCGAAGAGCAAATTGCTTTGCATTCGCTTCAACACGAAATTGATGCGGCATTGCATCCCGCTTCGCCTCAAGAGACGCTTGCGCCGCTATCGCGAGGCCGTCATGCTGTCGTGCAAGAAAAACAGCAATATGGTAATCCCGACGACGGAGCATCGAACCCGCAGTTTTCACCTGGGGAACAACAGCGCCGCTTGCAATCGGCGATGAATGAACTTGATGGTCTCATCGGGCTCGCCGAGGTCAAGCAGCAAGTGAAAAGCTACGCCAATTTCTTGAGGCTGCAGAACCAGCGGCAATCCAAGGGACTGTCCACCATGCCCATTAGCATGCACATGGCTTTCGTTGGAAATCCCGGGACGGGGAAAACCACGGTGGCTCGAATCGTGGGGCAAATCTTAGGTTCGATGGGAATGCTCAGTCGTGGGCACGTGGTTGAAACGGATCGCACTGGTTTGGTAGCTGAATACGCAGGGCAAACCGGTAAACGTACCAACGATCTTTGCGATTCGGCGCTGGGTGGTGTGCTTTTCATTGACGAAGCCTACAGCCTTATTGATACATCGGGCGACGACTCGTATGGGCGAGAGGCGATACAAGCTTTGCTCAAGCGAATGGAAGACAATCGTGATTCGCTTGCGGTCATCCTGGCGGGCTACGGCAATGAAATGAAGTCGATGATGCAGTCCAACCCGGGGCTCTCTTCGCGAATCAATACCCAGATCGACTTCGCCGATTACTCGCCGGCTGACTTGGGACGGATTTTTGAAACGATGTGTGTGCAAAATCAATACGAATTGCCAGCCCAAGCTCGGCATCGTTTATTGATTGGCTTTGACCATCTCTTTGGTAGTCGAGATCGGCATTTCGGCAACGGGCGGTTGGTCCGCAACTCATTCGAAGATACGGTTCGCCGATTGGCGGATCGAATTGCCAGTGTGGCGGAATTGAGCGAAGAATTATTAACGCGTTTGACGGTCGACGACATCAGTATTCCTGGGCTCAGTCACGAGCAGATTGAACGTCTTAGAAACCGCCCTCACAAACTTCGAATGGATTGCCTGGGGTGCCAAAGGCGGATTTTGGTGCAACCATCGGCGCTAGGAAAACGAGTCAAATGTGGTAAGTGCGGACACAAGCAAGTTGCCGATTGGGCCGATGTCTACCACGGATAGATAACCGACCTGACATGTGTTGAAACGGTCAATCGTTTAGACTGCCGCCTTTGGATGCCATCCTTTCCGTCAAGTCAATCTTCATGGCAGACTTTCAACTTCACATTTCCGGGACCCTCGGATTGCTGCTGGGCGTATGCTTGGCGGCCGGGGTGTTTGCCGATCTGCTTCACCTTCCCAAAGTGACGGCCTACCTACTGGTCGGCTTGTTGGTGGGCCCGAGTTTGTTGGATTTGGTACCGATCGACCACGTGCACATCTTCGAGCCGATCTTGAAGCTTGCGATGGCGTTGGTGCTATTCAACTTAGGGTGCGAATTCACATTTGCAAAGTTTCGCAGGATCGCCCGGCGTTGTTTAATACTTTCCGCCGCCGAAATCTTCGCAACCTTCTCGCTTGTCACGCTTGGGTTATTGGTCTTTGGAGCTCCCGCGAGCATGGCGATCTTGTTGGGTTGCCTTGCCGTCGCGACGGCTCCGGCCACAACAATCTTGGTGCTCAAAGAATTTCGCAGCGAAGGCCCGATCACCGAGAAGACTGGCTTCCTGGTGGCAATGAACAATCTTGCTTGCATCTTGCTCTTTGAGTTCGGATTCTTGTTTATCCAGATGAAGCAAGGCGGTGCCGCGTCCTCGTTTCTTTCCCAAGCTGGCATTGTCGTCACCGACATCGTCGGGTCCATGGTTTTGGGCGTCGTTGGCGGTCTGGTCATCAGCTACGGTTGCGGGTTTTTGAACTCCAAGCGCTGGCTTGTGTTGTTGGTTGCTACCGTCACATTCTTGTTGGGAATCGATGAGTCCCTGCATGTCCCCTACATGTTGACCTTCTTTGTGATGGGGGTGACTGTTGCCAACACGTCGGATTACAAAGCCAAGATTGTTGACGAGCTTGATCACTTGTCAGGGCTACTCGCCGTTCTATTCTTTGCGGCTCACGGCACTGAACTGGATGCGAAAGCGTTCGTTGCCGCCGGCGCTCTTGGGGTGGTGTATATCGTCTCTCGGATATTGGGAAAGTGGCTCGGCATTTACGTTGCCGCCAAGTTGACCAACCAGTCCAACGAAGTGCGGGTTTGGCTCGGTGGGTGTCTGTTCGCCCAGGCCGGCGCCGCTATCGCTCTTTCGACGATTGCAGTCGAGCGAAACCCGGAATTGGGATTGCCAATACAGGCGATCATTCTTGGTTCGGTGGTGCTATTCGAGATCATCGGCCCGCTGTTCATAAGAAAGTCTCTCATTGAAACTGGCGAGGTTCCCTTAGCCCAGGCGATTCACCATACCAGCCGCACGCCCGTACAACAGTTCCAAGCCGTGGTGGATCGTTTTCGAGCCGCGGTACGCAATGCCGAACATACCGTGGATGCAGAAACGGTGACGACCAGCCGCGTTAAGGTCAGCGATTTGATTCGCAAGACAAAAGGCATACCGCAATCCGCCAATTTTGATGATGTGATCGACCATATCGAACATTCACACGACAATACCTATCCGGTCGTCGACGACCGGATGGGAGTGGTGGGAGTTATTCGCTATCCCTTGCTCAGCGATGTAATGTTTGACCACAGCGCGTCGCAACTTGTTCGCGCCGAGGATTTGGTGAGTGAATCCAATGCAATTCTCCATCCCGACGATCCGGCTGCTCGGGCGTTTGAACTGTTCCAAAACGAAACGGACGATTGCATTCCAGTGGTCACTCGCGTTGAGCCAATGGAATTGCTAGGAGTCGTTCGACGTAGTGACGTCATGCACGCGTTGATCACTCAGCGACGAAAGCGGAAATGAGCACGTTGCTCGCCTCATGAATTGGTTGTTGCTTTCCGTTGTGTCGGCATTCTTGTTGGGTCTGTACGACGCGGCAAAGAAGACGTCCGTGCGCGGTAATGCGGTTCCCCCGGTGTTGTTCTGGGCGGTGACTTGCGGAGCTTCGATATGGATTCCATTGCTGATCGCGGGCCGAATCTTTCCCAGTGAATTTGCCGCCTGGAACCTGTATGTGACCCCAATCAGTGGTTCGATGCACTTGGCGATTTTGCTGAAGTCGACAATCGTTAGCATCTCGTGGACTTTGGCGTACTTCGCGCTTAAGCGTTTGCCTTTGTCGATTGCTAGTCCACTGCGAGCCATTGGACCGGTGTGGACAATCTTGATCGCTACGCTTTGGTTGGGCGAACGGCCGACCTACCTTCAGTGGATCGGCATTGCGATCGTGGTTGTCTCGTTTTTCGCCCTTTCATCGGTGGGTAAGAAAGAAGGCATTTACTTTCGCCGAAACCCAGCGGTCGGGTGGATGATCCTAGCGACCATAGTGGGAGCATGCAGTGGCCTCTATGACAAGATTCTACTACAGCGGTTTCATTTGGATGCGGCGACAGTCCAGGCGTGGTTTTCAATCTACTTAGTTGTCGTCTTGTTACCGTTGGTGGTGTATTGGCGCGTCTACGATTCCGTCAAGACTCCGTTTCAATGGCGACGATCAATTCCGTTTATCGCAATTCTTTTGTTAGCGGCGGACTTCGCCTATTTCACCGCACTGTCCGATCCCGATGCGTTGGTGTCGGTTGTATCTCCGGTTCGTCGCTCTGCCACCGTCGTTTCATTTGCTCTTGGGGTGATCTATTTCGGTGAGAAAAATGTCGGAGCGAAGGCGGTCTGCATCGCGATTTTGCTGCTCGGAGTATTCACGCTGTCATTCGGCTAAGGAGGCGTGCCGATTGCCTTGAGTGATCAGCCCGAATTGGTCTCAGTGTGTTGGGAGAGATATTCGATGTGGCAAGGAAGCCATACGATTGGGCGATGGGACGATAAGAATTCTTGCCGTTCTATTTCGGACTTCGGCGGTGGACGCCCAGCCCAATTTCATGAAGGTAGGCGGACCACTGCGGATTAGAATCGCATCTCTGGACGACACGTGAAAGGTTCTTTCGCCAAGTCGCAAAGGCCGGTGGTCGACCGTCGTCATAGCATGACGCGAGTTTCTCACCAAGTTCAGTGGGAAGGCTAGAATCCACCAGTAGACATAGGTCCTGGTAGATTTTTTCTCGGTCGTTGGATTGGTAGCCTTCATTCCCTTCGGACACCATGTACCAATAACTCAGGAAGTCACTGCGTTGCCGTCTCGGCAACGCCACCGCAATTTCCTGAACGGCGTCTGGCGTCGAAAGGCAGGGCGAAGTTTCCGATCGATCCTTCTTGGTAGCGACCAGTCTTCCCGAGTCGTCGAGCACGCGGTCGCCAATCCAGATCCATTGGCGATCAAAGAGAACGTGACAGAACTTTTCTTTCATCGAAGGATGGTCATGAATGATCTCGATCAACGTTTCGCAATCAATGTCGATCATATGTTCGACCAAAATATCGACGATCTTGCTCACTGTTTCCGGTGAACTTTCTTTAACGCCTTTTTGTTCGCCATTGAAGAGTTGAAGGTTTCTTCGTACTGCTTGAGCGAAATGAACACGTGCAACGTCAAAGGGGAAAGTCTGCATCAAAAGCGAGGCAAGACTAAGGTGTGCGGCCGATGAAATCCGTTCGGGATGTGTGAGGTCATTCCACATCGCAACGACGTTTGATTGAACTGCGTCGCAGATCACGTTGCGACGCTGCCGTTGATCCAGTGAAAGCAAATGTCGATTTAGCGACTCTACTTCCACTTGGCTAGGGTTCTGAAGAACTCGGCAAATCTCTTGGCCAAGCAGAGATCGCAGTATCGGGTGTTGGTTCGTTGAGGCGTCCTGGATTGCGGATATTGCTGCAAGGACCGGAGTGGTGCTTTGAAGTCGCGGCGATCGTTGCAGAGTGCTCACGATAAGATCGGTGAATGCAGAACCGATGTCCCAACGAACAATCAGGTTCAATGCCTGCTCGATCGTTGCGGTTCGATCAAATGAGGCGAAGTCACTTGCTCGACTAGTGATAATCGATAGATTGCCCGCTTCCATCAAGCGTTTAAGGCAGAGTCGCTTCGTCGCCTCCGAAGTCTTGGCATCGCATGCAATATCGATCAACACATGCGAAAAATCATGCACTTGGTGTTCCCGAAGTCTTGCGAGCGAATCGTTAAGCTCTTTGGTGCGGTCGCACTGAGCCAAGATATCCGCGGCAAGTTGGCGATCGATCAATTGGCCTGTCAGCGGTTCGATCGACTTTGGCTGATAAGAGTTGCTTCGATCTTCTCTGGTTAGCCGAATCACTTGGACACCCGGGCGAGATGAACGCCAAGTCTGGTTGGCCGTGGGGTTGCGTAGACGATCGAGGGCCATCCGCAGTTGGCGTTTGGTTTCCGGTGAACATGGTCGATCGAGCGATCGCTGGACTTTATGTATCAGCGACATCAAAAGCGGATCGTCGGCTCGATTGCTATTTTGCGACGCAAGAAAAAGTTTGGCGAGTCGCAGCAGGAGCGTTTTGGATTGGTCTGTTCGATGCAACCATCGTTTGGCATGTTCGTGCCAATGTAGGGAAGAGCATCGTTCAAGACGTACCGCATGGATCAGGAACGGGAATCGTTCTTTGGATTGCATTGCGGCATCGAACTGATCTTCGACCTTTTGGTTATTGGCAGTCGCATGAGTGATGTTGGCTGTCTCATGATTGTTCATGTTCAGCCAATGATAGGCAGCGAAATAGTCTCGGATCGCAGTAAACGCAAATGCATAAGAATCAATCGTCGAGTTCGCCACACGAACAAGTCGACTCTGTAACAGGGGCCAATGGTGACACCCCGAATCTTGAGCAATCCGTTCGAGTTCTTCGGAGAAGAACGTGCATCTTGGGCACTGAGGGTTAAACACCATTCGGTTGGCGAGACTTGCAAACGCATCCAAGTGATTGAGACTTAGCTGGCTATTGGATGAGTCCGCGTTGTGGAGATTTTGACGAGACCATCGTACGAGTTGTTCGATAAGCCGAGTTTGGTGAAACGCTAAGTCACTGGTCTTGCAATTTGCAAACGCGGAAGTTGTCTGATGCAACCAGAAGGGCGATTGAGTAAACTCGCGATAATGAGAGTGGATTTCCACCGCTGTTTCCGTTGCAGTTTCTTCTGTGGCCCCGTAACGATTCATGAGGGTGGAGGTAGCTACGTTGAATGCAACGTCGGACGACAATTCCTTGAGCCAGCAAAGAGTCGTTTTTTTCTGCTGGGCAAACGCTTGCGGCATTCCGCTAGCCTGCGTGGTTATCAGTGTGGTCACGTGTTCGGATTCGAATGCAATTCGTTCGCGAACTAGATCTCTTTGATCAAGGGGAACCTCGTTCCAGTTATCGAGCAGCAAGAGAAAGTTCTCGTTTGATTGGCACAGCGATCGAATTCCAACGCTTGCTTCGCGGAGTTGTTGGCTTGGACAATTCAGCGAGATGCAGAAGTATTCCATCAAGGATATGGATGGTCGTTCGCGGATGGCTGCGGCGAAGGCGACAAGGTCGACCACAATCGGATAGTCATAGTGCTCGAGGTTTCCACTTGCGCCTTGAAAGGCTAGCCATTGGACGAGAGTAGATTTCCCACTCTTCGCTTCGCCAATCACGAGTAGTTCGTGAAGAGTATCGGAAAGCAAGTCGATCAATGGAAAGCCGATGCTACTACGGTTTGCAGCTTGAACCGACGGCATGTTGATCGCTGCTTCGCGATGGATGAAAACTTTATCGATGGGTTCGCCGCAATGACCGGGAACGGAGGACGCAAGATGTGTCCAGCGACGGTGGCTTTGAAGTTGATCCAGCCACTGTCTTAGTAAGACGTCTGCGATCATAGGTTGGCCGGCTACCGAATCCAGTTGCGCGGACACATCGAGGCACCATGATCCGTATGCCATGTGGGGCATTGCGTCGGTCCGAGACGCCCCTGCATGCGTCAGGCTTTTCGTGTGAGAGTTACGCCGCAGAGTTGACCGAGTAAAATCGCGAATAAGCGACGGACTTGGGTCGGCGTTCCAGATTCCGGAACGTTCCCAGTCAGTGATGATTGTCGGCAGCGATTCTGTATACGCAGTGGGAAGGATTCCTAGCGATCGAGCCAACGCTGCAATCCGATTCAGCAGTCGGCTAGCGGCGATGGAGCCGTTTGGATCTTGATCTGGGGACTCTTCGCGAAAGTCGGATCGCGGAGCAGCCTCTTGATGAAGCTCGTGCTGGCCTGACTCGTGATGTAGCTTCAAGAGCTGCTGGAGAACAAACTGTAAGTAACACTCGGACAGCATCTTCCTCATCCCTGATCTATCAAGTCCTTCGATTGACATAGGAAGCCTCACGCCTACTTGTTTCGCGGGGGCGCCTCACGCTTGCTATCGTGGACTTGGTTGGACGGAACACTCAATAGGATCACATCGATCTCTCACACGAAGGGGGGTTAGCCATCCGCCTGACAGGCGACTAGGTTGTGGAAGCAGGCTTCGATAATCGTGAGTTATCGATTTGGTCGAACACTTTTGCAGAGAATTTGCTATCGTTTTATCCTGCTACCCTTTCGGGGGTGCAGCGACTTTGATTGATCAAAAAGAGATGCGGCCAACGCGTCGAGACAGTGCCCCGATGACCAAGAATTGCAACAATTCACGACTCCCAGGTCTCGGCTCAAACGCGCTGGCCGCTCGATGGAATGTTACGACGTTGCAGTGAACGATGTGCGCAAGAGATGCGCAAAGCGAAAACATTGTCTGCAAGTGAGTCAATTAGTTCGGATTGATAATGCCACGCGGAAGTACTCATATTCGCCAAGCTCGGAATCGGCTTGGACTATCGCAACTGCAGGCGGCCGTTCGCGCTGACGTGAGTGTGCGAACGCTTCAGTTTGCCGAATCGGGTAAAGAAGAAGTCACGATCCGCACGATGACCCGAATAGCGGAAGCGCTGGGACTCTCGTTAGAAGAGGCCATGCGAGACGATAACGCTTTGGAGAATGACCAGTTCAAACTGCTGCCCTGGTCGATTTCGCGTTTCATCACAGCCCGAACACAACCAACGCTAGACTCTTATTGCCTTGATGAGGACCGTGCTCGGACAGTCATCTTGAAGATGCGAGAGTCTTGGAAAGTACATCTGGAAAACACAGGATCATCCGGCACGGACAATCACTTCGGCGTAGCTGACCGCACGTTGGACGCCCAACTTGACGAATACCTCGAGCGTTATCTGTCGTTGTGGCGACGTTGTCCCGAATGCATTCAAGTAGCAACCGGTGCAGGCATGCAATATGGGGCAAGTGTTGTGCTTCCCGTGACGGATTCGGCTTACGAACGACTGGAACGTGGCGAAATCACATTCATGCAGATCGGGCCCGAAGATCTTGTTGAAGATAGTCAAAACATCGTGATTGATTCGGTGGTGGAGTTCGCTGGTACCGGAAATCCATCATGGCATAAATTTACGTCGAGCCTGAGCTACTTGGTGTTCTGCCAAATTGCAATGCTCTCACAAGCGCCGACTGGTGATAATTTTCGCATGCTATCGTTTTCAGCGAGCCCCTTAAATTTGCAACGGTTACAGGCCACGGGCTTTCGGGAAACCGGAGTCACGATGCCAAAGTTTGATTATTCCATTTGCGTTTTCTCGACTCGTGAGCCTTCCGGCTACGATGAACATTACGTTCTTGCGTCAACAACAGCGCACTTCTCGCATTTGGTACAAGGCTTGTGCAACGCGACCGCTCGCATTCGCGATCGACGTGTCATGATTAAGCACACGCTGGGACTGTTAAACAAATTCTTGAAGCGGCCCAGACTTCGCAGTCTTATCGCTCGAGAAGTTGATCAGCAACAAACTTTCGCTGGTTGATTCAAAACTCTGCCATGTAGGTTTGCTTTGCAGTGACCCGCCGTGACGTTCCCAAAATTGGTGGAAGCTCAATAACGTCTTCTGACCGTTCAGCTGATGACCCTCTCGCAGCTGGAACGTAAAGCGATCCGATTCGTATCGCAGATAACCGGTCCGGGATACCCACTGTTCCGCTCGCCAGGATTCGATCTCGCGACGTACCTGACTAGCGAGTCGATAGGCAGAGCTACGAATTAGCCAGTGGTCCCCGATTGCTTGAGCATAGTCGCCGGTGCAAATGGATCGGCCTTCGCGGGATAGAACCAAGCTCCCTTGCTTGTCATCCACGGAGGCAAGCACATCACTGGCGACGAGCCGGTAAAGTGGCTCACCGAGTTCGTCTCGATGAGTTGCAGCAAAGCAAGTGTGCCCCACTTCCGCGACGCCATAACAATGCAAGACGTCAAGTTGGCATCCACGATCGGCCAACTGCTGCGTCATGTACGTTTCAAGGGAAGCGGGGAAGTAGTACCCGCCGGCTGCCCAAAGCATACGTTTGGGTAGGCCGTACGGGGTGTTCAACATTTTGATTAGCAAGTCGGCACCCGCTAGCGGTTGCGCGGCAAATACAACGCTGCGTTCTTGTTGAGTGGCAAGACGCAGCGAGCGAATCAACGTGGGAGCGTGTAAATACGTGTCGACAAACGGCACCGAAGTTTGGATTCCCAACGCGGCCGGATAAGCACTAATGATCATCGCGCGATCATTCAGGACCTGTCCGAGCGATGGGAATGCTTGGACCAGTTCGCCAATTCGACCATGATCCCCGTGTCCGATGACACGATACCCGCCGGGTTCTAACGAGGTAGAACCCGCAGCATAGGAGAGTTGGCATGGACCCTGAGGGAAAACAGAATCTTCGGGCGTTTGCGTAGCGATCATCGACGGGTCCCGTAAAGTACTTCGAACGGAGGTTCTGCGACTAAGTTTTCCATTCGGCGTTCGCGAACCAAGGTTCCCTTGACGTCCCAGCACGACAATTCAAACCACTCGCTTAGAAACTTCATCAGGAAAAACGGCTGCCAGATGCGTGTCCGGATCCACGAGTCATCGTAAGAAAACACGCCTTCGGTCGATTCAGGACGCTCATGCGTCCACGCTTGGTTCCACTGAAAGTCCGTACGAGCAATCTCTTGCGTTCGCCGCGACGTGAACGCATCACCCGGCACAACACATGCAAAGGCACCGCCACGTTTGAGCAAGCTCGACATTTTCATCGCGGTCGTTTCCAATTCATCGAGCGTCAAGACGTGATTCAAGAACCACGCTGAACTGATCAAGTCGAAAGATCCTTCATTGGCTTGGAAGTCGTCAAAGCTGGCGCAAGTGAAGGAGGTTCCTTCGCGGTGACTTTGCGAATGAGCGATTTGAATCAAGTCTTCGGAACTGTCAACGCCCACAATGTTGTAAGCGAAGGGCTCTAGAACTCGCGTTGATTCGCCATGACCACATGCGATGTCCAAAGCACGTTCGCATGGTTGCGGCAAGAGTTGTTCGAGAGCCAAGTGGTGACATCGATGAACGCTGTCGTAGTACTCTCGCACCTGATTGGCTTGTGATTTGTAACGGTCGTAGTTTTGCCAACGATAGGTCGTCATGGTTAAGCACCTTGGAAGTGACGGGATGGAAAGGGATGAGAATGGATACCGACATTCGCAATCGGAGGACTTTGGCAATCGTCGTCTGCGGATTGATGAATGTCATGGCAACGTGCAATGTCCGCCGCCGTGATCGGTTGTTCGACCTTCTCGAATAGATCTGAAAAGAACGATCTTGAATTTGGGTCTGCACGCATCAGCAAGCAGATACTTGCGGTGCCTAGCAAAGGATGAACGAACTCGGAATCCTGAATGACTTCGAATCCAATTCGTTTGTAGAACGGAACAAGCTTCTGGTCGGCGTTTATCAAAACTAAGCGAGAGCCTTGGACGATCTGGTCTCGCCACGCGTGTCGCAACATCATTCTTAAAGTGCGGAACGACGATTTTCCCGTTCCTGAAATTCGGAACTTACACGTCGTAAACACTTCCTGGTGGAACGATTTCAGGATGCAGGATGGGTAGATGGACTGGCAATCGAGAATGCCGTCCACCAAACGAGTGACGGTGAGCGTGCCAACGGCAAGTTCGCCGTCAAGCAAGCCGTAGTGATAGCTGTAAGCGTCAAAAGGAAATTGAACGGGCCCCGAATTGCCGCGGCCACGAACGTCGACCAAATGCTCATACAGCGAATTTTGGTCTCCAAAGTCACGCACGACCTTCAGTCCCGTTTCCCAGTCCTTGGCGAGAACTTGGTAACCGCGACTTTCTTCGGCTACCAATGGCACCCTGCGCGGCTTTAAAATCAAAGTTGAATTGACCATGACGCTGTAAGACGACTTAAGTTGTGGGACGGCTCGGATGAAGTCGAGGGTCGCTCACTGGTTCATTCAATCACTCGATAAGCCGGCGATGATGTTCGAAAGCGATTCCTCTGCCCTTAGGTCGCGAGACAACAAGAGACAGTCACGAGACGCGTGACGGGACAGGCCGCGAGACATCATCCGGTGGACGTTGCTTAGATCCGAACCGCTGAAGTCAAGCGTCTTGCGAAGAGAACACCATTCCACGTCGCTCACAGAATTCCCGAGAAAAACTACGAATTCAATTGCGATGTCCCGCCGATGTCTCAGCACGGTGCCCAAGACACACGCACCTGAAGCGATGCCGTAGCAACGTCTTCGCGATGGCGTTGCAATTCGTGCCGGGCTGAGCCGATTTTGCGACAAGGTTTCGACGCGTGGGCTGTTAAAGATTCATGCCGAAACGCATGCGAGAATCCATGTCGATAAGCATGGAAAGCAGAGAGTGCTGATGACGCCACCCCTTCATTCCATTGTCGGGAAAGATCGGAAAGGAAGGGCGATCGTTGAACGGTTCAACCGTGATGAACACCCATGTCCCTAGTTTCGTTTGGGAATGACGTTATCAGGCGAACGCACCGATGGCATGACGTGTGCGACGTCAAACTATCGAAGTCTAAAACTTTCGAGTTGCGGCGATTCGTTTTCGTGGCAAGTCAATTTCCAGTATCTTCACCTTAACAATGTCGCCGACTGACACGACATCATTCGGATCGCTCACGTATTGATTGGCAAGTTGCGAGATATGGATCAGAGCGTCCTGGTGCACGCCGATATCGATGAATGCACCGAAGTGAGTGACATTGGTGATAACGCCTTCAAGCATCATGCTTGGCTTGAGGTCCTCCATCGAATTGACGGTATCGTCAAACTTGGCCACTCGGAACTCGCTGCGAGGATCGCGACCAGGCTTGCCCAACTCCGATATGATGTCGGATATGGTTGGTACACCGAACCTATCGTCCACAAACTCTTCAGGCTTCAGCTTGCTGCTTAATGTTGCGTTGCCAACTAGAGATGACAGATCCGCTCCGAGTTTCTGAGCCATTTTCTTGACCACGCCGTAGCTTTCCGGGTGCACTGCCGAATTGTCTAAAGCAACGCGTCCGTTGCGAATTCGCAAGAAGCCAGCGGCTTGCTCGAATGCTTTCTTGCCTAACTTGGGAACCTTGGTCAATTCGTTCCGATCCGAAAAACGACCGTTGGCGTCGCGGTAGTCAACAATGTTCTCGGCAAGTTTGGGGCCGATTCCCGCGACTCGAGCCAGCAGCGGAGCGCTGGCGGTATTCAGGTCCACACCGACACGGTTCACGCAGGATTCCACCGTGCGATCGAGGCACTTGCGCAACTGAGTTTGATTCACGTCGTGTTGATACTGTCCTACGCCGATCGATTTAGGGTCCGTTTTTACAAACTCGGCCAATGGATCCTGCAAACGTCTTGCGATACTGATCGCCCCTCGGACGGTAATGTCCAGATCAGGAAACTCCTTGCCTGCCAATTCACTTGCCGAGTAGATTGAAGCTCCCGATTCACTGACCATTACTTTCGTTACTGAAAGTTTGTTATCGCGAATCAAATCACCAACGAAAGAATCCGTTTCTCGCGACGCCGTGCCGTTTCCGATTGCGATGAGTTCGACCTGGTGTTTTTGAATTAGCGCCAACAGCGTCTTCGATGCTGCCACCGAATCGTTCTTTGGTGGCGTAGGGTAGATCGTCGTGTTTGTGATGAACTTTCCTGTCGCGTCCACGACTGCGACTTTGCAACCTGTTCGAAATCCGGGGTCAATGCCAATGGTCACTCGCGGACCTGCAGGCGGCGACATCAGCAATTCATGAAGGTTCTTTCCAAACACTTCGATCGCCTCTTCGTCGGCTTTTTCCTTCAAGATTTGCAGCACCGTAGATTGAGTTGCCGGGACCAGTAGTCGTTCGTAGCAATCTTCGGCTGCGGCCGCGAGTTCACGATGGAATTCGAACTGCCGGTTGGTAAGCACTCGCGATTTCACTTGAGTGATGGCGTAGGCGTCGTCCATCGCCAGTTCAACCTTCAGGACACCTTCCGATTCGCCCCGCATCATCGCCAGCAAGCGGTGCGAGGGAATCTTCTTGATCGGTTCTTGGAAATCGATATAGGATTCAAACTTGCTGGCTTCCTCTTTTTTACCTCGCTTGACCTTCGATGCGACTTTGCCACTTTCGAAAGCCAAGTCAGCAACCATCGTGCGTGTTGTTGGATCCTCGGACCACTGCTCGGCGAGAATATCTAGTGCACCTTGCAAAGCAGCATCAACGTCGGGGACGCCGAGCTTGCTGTTGACGAACTGGTTCAGCAG
The DNA here is from genome assembly GCF_007859865.1 of Rubripirellula amarantea. Taxonomy (NCBI): domain Bacteria; kingdom Pseudomonadati; phylum Planctomycetota; class Planctomycetia; order Pirellulales; family Pirellulaceae; genus Rubripirellula; species Rubripirellula amarantea. The sequence continues at coordinate 2,950,090 of NZ_SJPI01000001.1, forward strand.
TTCGGTTCTGGGGCCACTGAGCTTTTCTTGCCGCAGCAGCACATCGGCGAGTGGCTGCAATCCTTTTTCGCGAGCGATGCTCGCACGCGTTCGTCGCTTCGGTTTGAACGGCAAGTAGATGGCTTCAAGTGTGCGCAGGTCGGTGCAGCTTTCAATTTGCCGGCGCAGTTCATCACTAAGTAAGCCTTGTTCATCGATGCTCTTAAGAACCGTCTGTTTGCGTGAAGCAAGCGTTTCGGCTTTCTCGAGTGCATCCTCGATCGCACGCAGGGCAATCTCATCGAGTCCGCCGGTGACTTCTTTGCGGTACCGAGCAATGAAAGGAATCGTGTTGCCGTCTTCGAGCAATTCGATTGCTGATTGCACTTGGCGAATCGGCAAACCAAGTTCATTGGCGATGTTTTCGATGTGAGCTTCCATTCTGCGTAGTGCTGCCTTGCGTTCTTGGTTTACTTAACGGCCTGTTGAAAAAAGTGACGCACCGCGCGTCCACTGATGGTTGTTTTTTCGATTAGTTCGTTTGCGATCAACTTCACGGCGTAGCGATGGCCTTCGTCTGCGAGTTGATGTTCTGCCTTGTCGAGAAGGCGTCGAAACATTCGCTCGTGTTGGCTTTCGCTGCCGGCACGTTGGCAAAGTAATCGTTGAACGAGCCTAAGGTCTTCCGATGCTCCCTGGGCACAATACTCACCCGTAACGTGCGATTCGGCCACCATGCCGGCGAGCAGAATGAGCACTTCTTCTTCCATTGCGTTCTTAGTGGCTTTGCTACGTCCGTCGCCGAGTTTGCATAAGCCCGCATGTTGAGTTCCGAATTGTGACTTTCCTGGTTTGATCGTAACCTTGTGAATGTTACGGCCCAACGAAATCGCCATCACCGCATGTCCCGCTTCATGATGAGCGGTTGCGATCAGTTTCGGTGAAGGGGAGGCGTCGTCATTCATGAAGGCAAGAGTATAGGCCGTTGCCTTCGTGGGACCAACGGGAACATCGATCAGACTAGATCCGCGAAAGCAGTTCCGCGCGCTTTTGGTCAAACTCTTCCTGAGTGATGTAGCTCTTGTCTCGCAATTCGCCCAGCCGATTGATCTGGTCAAAAATATCGCTCGAATTCGAAGTTGCTTGACCGTTAGACGATGCGGGTTGGGAAGTCGGCAAAGGTTCCGGCGCTGCGACCGGTTGAGGTGCAGGTGTAGGTGCGATGTTTTCTACCGGCGCGGTGTTGGCAACGCCATTGCGGCTGACAACGGGAAGTGTTGAAAGAGAAACGGTGCCAAATTGACTGGTGAACGTGATGGAACCATCGCCGGATTGCTGCTGGCTGAATCCACCGATGTTGTGTTGTTGTGTGTCGTAGACCCAAATATCACTACCGGTGGCCACGGCAAGTCGACGTGCGTTCGCAAAGTAGGCGTACTTCACGTGGTTCTGCGAACCACTGGCCGAAGGCTGTCCGAGTTCAGTGGGCCACCAATTTTGGTTTGGATCGGGAACGAATAGGCTGTTTTGCGAAAAGCCACCACCGGCGGTCTGTGTTTGATGATCCGAACCGCCACTCTGGCTTTGTGATTGGAACGACCCGGTGAACATTCCAGTTTGGTTCTGAGAGATCGCGGTCGCGCAGTCTTCACAAAGCGAGGATACGCGATACTTCAAATTCGTGTTGAACATATCACCCAGCATCATCATGCCGCCTCGCATCCATTGTCCCGATCCACCGAACTCGGGGTGGCTGAACTGAGCCATGCTGCCGTTTCCGTTGAGGACTGCAATCAACATGTGGGTCACTGCATCGACTGAAAAGCCATGACGTTGCGAAAGATCCTGAGCAATTTGTTGGCCGGATGATGAAAGGGTTGACATGATGAGCTCGATAAACAGGGGTAGATTGCCAAAAGGAAAGAGGCCGCCACCTCAGATTCAGTCCACTCTAGTCACGACAGGTGCCGTTGGCTGACGGAATGACTGACCACTCAGTGTCTAACAAAACTCATGTTAACGGTAGGCATTGAAATGCAATTTTGATGAACGTGCATCGCGAAGAGCTCTAGAGGCCGCAATGGATGCAATTTTCCCTAGAAGGCACCCTGGAGAGCGGCGAATCGCCGGGGACTGGGCGTGTCCGACCACCGCTAGCCCCTAAAGCAACAAGTGCGTCCCAGGGAAGCCCGACGGAAAAAGGCAATCGAAAATAGCTAGGCCAGAAAAGCCATGCCACCAAAGCCATTTGAAAATCACAGCCCGGGTTATGCCGGGCGTTTACGGCTTCGTTTGCGAGACATGCCAAAATCGTCGTCGCTGGTCGAATCCAACGGATCTGATATTAGCGGTTGTGATGGTTGATTCGCGGCAAGCCAGTTTTTCTCTTTCAGGAACTTGGTTACCGTGCTCAACAGAGCGTCTCGGAATCGGTATTCGTCAGATCCTTCTTCGATCCACGCCCGAACTTCGATCCGCTGAGAGCGTTTGCCGACGCAAACCAAAGTGGCCTGAGGGGCGGGCGAGAGTAGGATATCGCGCTGCTCGAGCACCAACTCGGTCAGGGTTCGGCAGACGTCGGCAGGGCGTTCGTCGCGAGTCACCGCGACTTCGATGGGAATTACCTTGAGACGCCCGGCTCCCAACCAATGCACCACGTCTTCACTGACAAAGTTTTTGTTCGGAACAATGACTTCACGACCGTCATCGTCAGTCAGAACGGTGGTGCGCAGTTTTTGAAATGAGACTCGGCCAGTGACGTTACCGACCGAAACCAAATCGCCAAGTCGAGCGGGCTTTTCAAAAAGTACGATCAATCCACCGAACAAGTTTCTAACCATGTCTTGCAGACCGAACCCTAAACCAATCGTGAGGCCGACCGCGAGCCACTGAATCGCCTGCCAACGGATTCCGATCCATTTGCAAGCGATGAAGCATCCAATGCCAAACAAGAGGCACCGGCCCAAGACGAGTGAGAAATGTTCCATGCCTTCATCAAACGAAACCCGTTGAAGAACTAACGCGTCAAATAGAGCAGGCAAGAGTTTGGCGAGTTGAAAGGCAACAAACAGAGTGGCAGCGGCCATCACCAAATGCAACGCCGTAACGGGAGTCGTTTCGGTGACTTCGCTAGTCATGGTTTGTCCTATCGCATCCACGGTCGTTTGAGTGACCGTATCTTTGATATTCCAAACGACAGGGTTGCCCATGCGAATGTTGGGGAACACATCAATCCACAACCATCCAAAACAAACGATCGCAACGAGTACGAGCGCGCATTGACAAAGAAAAGCCAAGTGGTGCTTGAGTTCTAGGAAATGTTCGCCCAACACACCGACTTCGGCTTGAACTTCGATCTCTCCGTACTCGTCAAATTTGCGAGGTGGCGGAGTCACGCCGGTCAGCATTTGCCAACCATGAGCGGAAACTATCTTCACGCTAGCCCAAAGAGTGATTCCTATGAATACCGCGATGAGAGTGAAGAGCGCGCGTTTGGTGAGTTCATTGGCGGTGAATCCGTAGCCCAACGCAGACAAAGCGAACAGTGCGATAGGAAACGCGATTGCAGCGACGTAAATCACATAACGCACGCGATGGATCACCTTGCCGCCGAACTTGGCGATGAAGGGTTCCAATGATCCACCATTGGGTTTGAAAAGCCGATGCGAGGTCCACGCGATTACCAACATCGCGGTCATGAAGCCAAATCGCGAAACGTTTCCTCGCCACATGCCGTGGTCGACCGAACCCATCACCGTGATCGTATACGAACCGATGACAAGGCAGATTCCCACCAGGGTTAGATACCGCATCATGGTTTGTCGTCGAGGAAGGTCAATCTCCACGTGCTTGTCCACGTAGCCAAAGTTGCGCAGCAATTGTCGGGGAAGCTCAAATGCTAGAGCCACTAGCGATCCCGCGTAGAATCCGCCCGACGCGTAGAGTGTCGATTCGGAAACAATTCCATTGCCAAGCCATCGTGCGACTGCCCAAAGGACGCCTGGGATGGCCGATGCCGTGACGATAGTTAGAACGCTGGAAGCGACTTTTCGAACCGCTGGTTTCGAATCTTTCATTCGCTTTCGATTGCCGATTCCTATCAACCAGGATTTGGCGAACCAGCGAACGATCAACAAAAACACAATTGTGGCGAGCAAACCGATTGCGCCCACCGAGTCGGTGCGGAACTTCTGGTCGAGCGTCGGCCCAAAATCGGCACTTCGTCTCGAATCAAACAAGGCGCTGATGCCGCCGCCAAGATTCTTAAAGTCACTTACGCTGACTGGGTCTCCGCTGCGAATCCATATCACATGTTGGTCAATCAACGTGCGATAGTCGCTGGTCAATTCCACCGACGCCGTACTGATCGAATCCAGTTCGCCGATCTTTGCTTGGTAGTCTTCGTAGCCTTGCTGCAATGCGTGTAGCCACTGGCTTCGTTGCATCAACAGGCCTTCGATTTGAGCGGCAAGCGAAGAGCGTTCGATGGTGGCCGAGTTGTACCCTGCGTCGGTCATCAGAGTGGCGGTCTGCGCGGCGGGATCACTTCCGTCATAGTCCACCATTTCTAGTTCAAGTTGCCGTTGCCTTGAACGTTTCAGTTCATCGCTTGCAAAAAGGGTTTGCGAATCGTCGACTTGCCATTGATCAAGTTGTTCTCGCTTATGACGCAGCAAAGTTCCGATCGTTGGCGTTAATCCGTAATGCGTCAGCTTCGCGTTGACGGTTTCAAAGTCGTTGCGGGTTGACTCTAGCTTTTCGTTAGCATCAAAAACTCGCTGCGACACCGACATGTTTGTCTGAGCGAGATCGGCCCACTGATCGGCAAAGTTTGCGTTCTCCGTCGCCAGCGTTTGTGCAATAGGTGCTGATGTTGCGGCGATTCTTCGAAACTGCTCAGCGGTTTGCCGAGCGGAATGAATCGTGGCAACACGGTACGGTGAAACGGGAAGTTCGTCGAATCGGTTATCGCCCAATCGGTTTTGCTCAGTCGTTTCGTTGATCGGGAAACGAGGCCGCGAGTTGTATGTTCGTGTCGCTGCTAATTGCAGGGGCGGTTCACGTTTGATCTCCCGATCGCTGCTGTCATCTCGATAAGATTCGCGGCTTGCCACGGCAGGCTCGCGGCGGGTAACCGTGGGTTCGTGCATCACCGTAGTTGGTTCGATCACCCGGGAACTGATGATTCGAGCTCCCGGCGGCAGTCCTTGAGAGGATCCCTGCGGCAACGACTGGGATGAACTGATGACCTGTGACGATCCGATCGGGTAGCTCGACGGATACGAGTTGCTGACTGGGTATGACTGGGGATAGGAACCGGGGTAGACGATGTTCTGGGCTAGCGCAGGGCGGCAAAATCCCACCGACATGACAGCCATCACCAAGGCGAGTTGCGCAAGCTGGATGCGAACTTGAACATGGCGACGATGGTTGGGGATTATCAATGGGCTCATCTTCGACCGCAGCTTGATGGTGTGACGCTGTAGTTTTGGGGACGCCTCCGACATGCCGTGGCGCAGTCTGGCGAACTGTGAAATACGGCAATTTCCCGTTTGGCTCTACATCAGTTCAGTTTCACGCCGAAAATTATTGCCACGCTTGGCTAGCTCGTCGTGATGAAGCCAACAAAACACGGCAAAACCGCTTCGAGGACCTCATCGGACCTCATCGGAACGCGGCAGAGGGCGGTTTATCGGCGTCGCTGGCTTCGAGCCGCGCCCGTCTTCGGCTAGACTGTCGCGATGAACGCTGACTCTGATCATTTGCACCTTGCCCCCCCTCAAATTCTGCCGCCGTTGCCGAGCGAGCAGTTGGCAATGCAGCGAATGAGTGAATTAGTCGCTCAGCGGATCGGTAGCGTCTTGGTCATGTCGCCCGGTCGAGGTCAGGCAGCTTGGCAAGCCCCAACGCTTTGGCCCGATGCGAGTGTCGTGAGTTGGTTTGTTGACTCTCATCGTGCTGCCCAGGCCGAGTTGGCTGCGACCCAAGCGGGGCATCAACCGAGCATCGTCTGCGCCGCCGATTTGCCGACCCAGACTTTTGACATGGCAGTTTTGCCGGTGCTCAAAACTGGTGAAGCAGAGATGAACCGTGATCTATTGCAACAAGCGGTTCAGCGATTGCGAATCGGCGGAACCTTGATTTCGGCCGTCAACGCCGCAAACGATCATTGGTTGCAAGCTCAGATGCAAGCGTTGTTTCCGAAAGTGAAGTGTCTGCGCACCGAAGCGGGATGCATCTACGAAGGCACTAAGAAAGCGGAATTGAAGAAAGTCCGTCGTTTCGATTCCGCGATCGAGTTCCGTGTGGACGACCAGTTGATGACAACGTTTTCTCGACCCTCAGTGTTCTCGCACCGAAGCATTGACACAGCAGCACGAATCATGATTCGTGAAGTTTCAATCAGTGACCACGATAATGTACTTGAACTTGGCTGTGGAAACGGCGCGGTAGCGTTGGCGGCTGCTTCGCGATCTCGTCACGGAAGGATCTATGCGGTTGACTGCAACACTCGAGCAGTTGAATGTACCCGTCGCGGCGCCGAGTTTAATCAGCTTGATAACGTTACGGCGATTCTGAATCATGACGGCGAACTTGATGGCCAAGTCCAGTCGTGCGACTTGGCGCTTTTAAACCCGCCCTATTATGGCGAGTTTTCAATTGCCAAGCACTTTGTGAATACCGCAATTCGCTATGTTCGCGACGGAGGTCGGATTTGGATCGTCACTAAGCAGGCTGATAATTACCACCACCAAGAATGGAGTGGTGCCATCTTCGATGGGGCGACCAAGGTGCAAGGCTATGACTTGATCTGCTATCGGAAGATGTAGGTCGCACTTGCGTGCAGTGCATGATTGTCACGTGAGCAAAGCTTCTGAAGATGCAAAGTATCAGTTGAGATCTTGATTGGAAAACGGTATGGAGTCTGTTCTCGAGAACACCATCTCGCGTCCATGGTTAGGATGCAGCAAGGTCAGTCTCGCCGCGTGCAGGCACATCGGCGGGTCGCTTACTCGCAGCGTTTGATGAACGCCTAGTTGACCGTGCTGCAAATACAATGGGTCGCCGACGATGGCGAATCCGAGTGACCACAAGTGGACTCGGATTTGATTCGTGCGGCCCGTCACGGGAATCGCTTCGACAAGGGTAGTGCCGTCGTTGAAACGCTGAAGCACCTTGAAAAGAGTCTTCGCCGGTTGGCCGTCTGGATGAGTGATGCGCGAACCACGCGTATTGCGGTGTCCAGCAAGTTGAGCGGACGGTCCGATCGGGAGTTCACAAGTTTGATGTTCCCACGGAACATGTCCATGCACTCGAGCGACGTAATCCTTCTTAACGGTTCGTTGTTCAAACTGTTTTTGCACCAAGCTTGCCGATTGCTGATTTCGACACACAACCACGACTCCCGTCGTGTTGGCGTCGAGTCGGTGTGCCATCCGTAACGAATCACCGGGGTAAGCTGACTGCAAGAAGTTTAAGAGTGTGTTTCGATGAAAACGGCCGCTTGAGTGGACTGGCAAAGGTGCGGGTTTGTCGACAACGATGATGGCGTCGTCTTCATGAATGATTTCTACCTTGGCAGCGACCTCTGGTTCGACAACATCGTGCATGGTGTGGACGAACGTCTCGCCAGCGTGGACTGTTTGATCGAAGGTGGCGGCTTGTGCACCGAGCTTGATGTCTCCGGCGTCGATCCATGACTTCCACCTTTCCGCAGAAATAGGCGGATGAAGGTTTTGTAGAAAGTCGAGCATCGCCATTCCATGATGAGCCTGACGAACTCGCATCACGCGTTCATTTTCGTAGGGCGCACTGCCGGGAAGAGGATCCATGACGATGGTTTTCATCGCCCTATGAAAACCGCCACCACGGACCCCGTCAATTCGGCGAGACGAAGTTTCGTTTCGTGAGATCGTGCGATTGAGTTGTCGGCAACTCAATGAACTCGACCGCAAAGTTACGGATTGCTCGTCACTGTCACGTTGTCGATGTAGATTTCTGCGTTGGTTGCGTTTCCAAACAAGCCAGGACTTCCCTGCACGTTAGGAGCTTCGTCGGTCGCGGTGACGGTCCATTCGGAAGGTTCGGGATCTTCTCGCGGCCAGACTTTACCTTTGAGCACCGCGGTCCCATCTTCAACGGACGCTTGAAGTTTCAAGCGATACCAGACTCCCGCCTGCCAGGAAACAGTCGTGCTTTGAGCCATTCGTAGCTGAGCCGCCCAGGTACGAATTTGCAGTTGTTGTGACTCGCCCATCAAATCAAGTGTGTAACGTTGAGCGATGATTCCCATGTCGGGTAGCTTCGCGGTTCCGTCTTGAGCTTTCACGTCGGCGGTGACGGTGTAGTCATGCAGGTCCGTCGGGCCAAACCACGTTTGGCTGCGAGTGCCCTTCGGGATGGTGCTGATCTTGACGATCAGCGGTTCGCCTTCGACCTTCCGGGCTTCGTGACGATAGCGAGCACCGATCCAGGTGATCGGAACGGTGTTGTCGTCGAATTTAAAGGTCCATGGCAGCGACGGAATAACACGGACTCGCGCGATGCCGGTGAGGCCACCAGCCTTGACCAAGATCGTCGCTGATCGGTGAGCGTTTCCGTCGTTGGCGGTCTCGGTGTTATTTTCGGAATCGGGAACCATGTACGTTCCGCTGGCGTCTATCTGGCCAGCACCGATGACTTCAAAGGACAAGTCGCTGGTAGAACTAGCAACACGCCGACCGAGTGAATTAAATGCGTTGACGGTGAAACGAAGTGTTTCGCCTGGTTGGACGATGGCTTCGGCTGGGATCAATTGCAATTGCGCCGCCAACGAGTCGCTGATTTGACCGGTCTGTGACGGGCTATGGGCATTTTCGGACAACTGCGGTCGAGACGAACTAGCCTGCGCTTTGCTCTTGTCGGACAAGCAGTAAAGACCGCCGGTCGTTGGCAAATAAATTCGACCATGGGACGCGATCATCGACCCGCCGACATCGTGACCTTTGGGCAAACGCACTTTGAAAACTGACTTCACGCCCGACTCCGTAGGACGCAGAATATGAACGATGCCGCTGGCGGTGGCCGCGTAGATCTTTCCGTCGGCGTACAACAAGCTTCCACGCATCGCCGTACCAAGCTTCATCGGTTTGCCAATTTCCTCACCTGTTTCCGTATCGAGCACATGCAAGCGAGACGAATCTTCGACCACGTAGAGTCGCCCATCGATCAACAAGGGTGAACTCTTGCCGACGGTAAGTTCCTCGGTGCGCCAACGTTCGGCCGATGCCGAATCAAGGCTAGCGACGGGACCCTCGATGCTAACCACGGCACCCATCGCGGTTCCTTCGGGATTTTCTTCACCATGTGCGGCGTAGATATTGCCTTGGTTATCAATCACTGGGGAAGTATTGATTCCGCGCCGAGACAGCGGTTCTCGCCAAAGAATTCTGCCGGTTCGCGGTTGGATGCCGTACAAATCACCGTCACCTGAACCAGCGACCATTACATCTTGGCCGCCGATCTGGGTGATGATGGGTGTGCTGTACGTCGTGTCCTCGGGCAAGGGACGAGTTGCGGTTAGCCAAACGAGTTCACCTTCATTTTTTTCGAAGGCAAGAAAGCGATGGGCTGGGCGTGCGTTTTCATCCCAGCCTGTCGTCACGCCGCTGATGATGACTAGGTCTTCGTAGACAACCGGTGTGTTGGTTCGACCGCCATACGTGCTGAGCATGCCAAATTCTTCGCTCAGCGATCGCGACCAAATCGTTTTACCAGTGGCGCCGTCAATGCACTGAAACAGACAGCACGCACCGAACGCATAGACTCGATCCGTTTCCGGATCACCACAAACGTTGGACCACCCCACTCGTTCGGCAGGCAGGTCGGAAAGGAATACGTTGTAAACGTTTTCCCACAGCACTTCCCCTGAGGCGGCGTCCAGTGCGATCACTTTCTCGGCGTCTCGTTTGGTGTCGGGTTTGTCACGCACGATGGTGAATAGTCGACCGTTCATCACAATCGGAGTACTGATGCCCGAGGCGGCTTCGCTCTTCCAGACCACATTGCTATCTGGTTCGTCACCTACGTCGGCGGGATCAAACCGTTCGATAAGTCCCGATTCGTTCGAGACTCCGTTTTGATGCGGGCCTCGCCAACTAGGCCAATCCAAAGGATCGGGCTGAGCTGCAAGAGCCGAAGGATGAAAGACGCTTGAGAGGCAAACGGTGGATAGAAGAAGCAAACCACCAAACACAAACGGTCGGATCACGGAGAGCATTCGAAAAAGAAGGTGAGCACCGGCTCGATCGCTCGCAACATCCGAGACGAATCCACGAGCTAATGTCTGAGTCGGCGCGTCAAACCTGAATTAGGTTCTAACGCGACCGTCCACTCAGCGGAATTCTAGCTCCCCGTCAAATATTCCGCTACTTAGTTCGTCGCCAAAATTTGGGCCTTATCGCGAGAGCGTCCAGGTATGGCTAGTTCGAGGCAATTCAGCCAGGCACGTAGAAGTCCCAGCACGTAGAAGTCCCAGCAAGGTGAAGACCCAGGATGGTGAAGTCCCAGCAAGGTGAAGACGCTTGGAGGCGAAGTCGTTAAAGGTTTGAGCATGGGGGTGCGGTCGCTGGGGCCGTCGTTGGCAATTCCTGAATTGGGCGTGATTATCAGGTTAGACTAGTGACCTTGGCGGACGCTTTCGGCTTCCCCGTTCCAGAGGACCTCTCATGTTTCGAATCTGCTCGCTTTGGATTGGTTTTCTAAGCGTATTCCTAGTCCATCAATCGTGTGGTGCTCAGGGCGACTCAATGCGCTATCAAGCCTATCGACCAGCGTTTTCGCCTTCGAAAACAATCGAACCGACGCGTCCAGAGATCTCCACTGGCTCGCGAACGCAATTCGAAAAGGTGGCGTATCGACTCGGGCCAGGGGACGTGGTGGGAATGGTTGTTCAAGGAGTGATCGGAGACTTTTCTGCGTCGAACGTTCGAATGCCTGACGGTGATGACCCCGCTCAGTTACCCGCGTTCGGTCATCCATTGGTCGTCCTGAAAGACGGCACACTCCCCTTACCGTTGATCACGCCGGTACGCGTCGATGGGTTAACGGTGACCCAGGCTCGCGACGAAGTTGCCCGCCGATACATCGAAGCCAAGATCTTGAAACTGCCGAATCAAGTTTGGGTGTCGTTGATGCGTAAACGAACTGTCACGGTCAACGTGCTGCATCGGACTTCGGGCCCCAACCTTCAACGCGTCTCCAAAGTAAGGTTGCCGGGCGATCAAGCCAGCACGGTAGCGGCTGTGGCCGAATCGGGAACCTTTGACCCGGACGCGATAGCGAGGTTGATACCCCGTCGGAATCACTCCGGTTTGTCGGGGAGTTTGCGAGACGGCGATACGATCTCGCTCGATTCGCCTGCGGTCGGTTATTTCTACAGCGGTGGACTGTTGCCCGGGAACCAGCATCGCTTGCGATCGAACCAACCCATCAACGCGTTGCAAGCGATTTCGATAGCGGGTGGTTTTAAGGGATCGCGTTTGGGAATCGTGCCACGGCACGTTGTCATTATCCGAAATGGTTCATCGGTTCGCATTCCTTACTCGCAAGTATTACAGAACCCTGGGGCCTGGACGATTCGACCTGGCGATCACGTTTGGGTTCAGTAGCGCCGAGTCCCTTGCCACTAGCTCAAGTCGAGTTTGCCGGTGCTTGTGCCGAAAACATCTTGATGCACACCCATTCGCTCCATCATCGACAAGTACAGATTGCAAAGCGGAGTTTTCTCCGGTGCGGTGAGTCGTCGTCCTGTTCGAACACTGCCACCGCCGCGTCCAGCAAGCAACAGCGGCAGGTTTTCTGTTTCGTGCCTATTGCCGTCGCGCAGTGAAGATCCAAACATCACCAACGAGTTGTCCAATAGCGTGGAATCCCCTTCGGAAAGCGATTTCATCTTCTCAAGCAAGTAAGCCACCTGTTCAACGTGCCACGTGCCGATTTGCTCATACACCGCGATCTTCTTCGGATCGTTTTCGTGGTGCGAAATCCCGTGGAAGGATGTCTTTACTCCGTTGAGGAACGAGAACGTTCGTCCGGTTTGAGCGTTACCAAACATGAAGGTCGAAACGCGTGTCGTGTCGGTCCAGAATGCCATCACCATAATGTCCAGCATCAAACGCACGTGTTCGATGTGATCGTTGGGAATTCCGGGGCCGGGCCGTGGGATCTCTAGTTTCCCTTCATTGATCCAGCGACGCTGGGGTTTCATCGACACTTCGATCCGACGCTCGATGCTGCGTACGGATTCTAAGTACTCGTCCAGCTTTGCGCGATCGGTGGTGCCTAGCTTGCGTTGCAAGTTCTTAGCGTCTTCGCGGACAAGGTCCAACACGCTCGTGTCGTCGCCTTGCAATGACTTCGCGACCTCGCGAGTGGTGGGATCGAGTCCTGATAACACGGGGCCGACGTTGGTACCTCGAAACAAGCGGTCAAAGGCTAGCTGAGGAATGATCTCTTTCGGAACCGGTGTGCGTGGGTCTCGCCAAGCGATGTGGGATCCGTAGATGCGAGTGAAACCTCCTCCGATGTTGTCGACTCCGGTGTAGGCTGCATCAACGCCCAATTCAAAACTTGGCAGCGGAGTCTTGGACCCGATCTTTGCAGCGAGAAGTTGGTCCGCCGACGTGTTGCCCGTGTTCATGTCGCGGCCGGACGTTTGCAATACGTGACCCCCGGAAAGGAAGGCCGGGACTTTAGGCCAATGACCGTTCTTGTTGTTCAGGCCAGGGTGGTGAAGGTTCTCCAACAAGATCATGTCGTCTTTCACTTTGGCGAGTGAACGCAACATGGGGGAAAGGTCGTACTGGTCGGTGGGTTTCTTTGTTTCTGGGTCGACCTTGACCGCAGGAGTCCAATTGGGCGCATTCACACCATTGGGCATGAACAAGAACGCTGTCCGCACGGGAGGCCGATCCAGTGGTTTGCCATCGGCGTCAACCGAATCGGATTCCGGTTCCATGGCCTCAAGCCGGGGAAGCGACATCGATGCGGCGGCGCCGGAAACACCCACACCGCGGAGCAGTGATCGACGAGAGATTTTTTGAAAGGCCATCACGTTACTCGGTGGGAAGATAGATAGGCATGGTTTGACGATATTGAAACGGAACGCTTGTGACGATTCCCATCACCAACGCTTCGATACGGTTTTCATTTTGAGCAAGTTGGTCAGTCAATGCACTGATTGTGCAGGAGTCGGCGTCCTCGAGCGATCGGCCCAACGCGAAGCCGAGCATGCGGGTGCAAATCGTGCGAAGGAATTCATCTTGACGATGCGACAATACCTCCCGCAATTCCATGGGGCCGTTGAACACTTCTCCCGAAGGCAGTTTTCCTATCGCGTCAATGTCAAACTTTCCCTCTTTGTCTCGCCATCGTCCTAGGACATCAAAGTTTTCCATCGCAAAGCCAATCGGGTCAATCAAATCGTGGCAAGCTGCGCAGGCGGGATTGGCACGGTGAGCTTCCAGCCGTTGACGAACGGATTGTTTGTCGCGTTCTTTGTCACCCCCTGGCAATGCCCCCGCATCAGGCGGCGGTGACGGAAGATGAACGCCAAAGATTGTCTCTAGTACCCATCCACCTCGCAAAACGGGGCTCGTTCGACGTGCATAGCTCGTCAACATATGCACCGCACCCAAGCCAAGCACACCTGGCCGAACACTGTCTAATTTCGAATCGTCAATCGAAACTCGAGCGAAACCGTCGTCCTCGCTTGGTACGTCATTGAGCTTGTAATGCTGAGCCAATCGGTGGTTCACAACGACATAGTCGCTGGAAATGAGTTCAGTGACGGGGCGATTCTCGCGAAGCAAGACGTGCATCAACTCACCGACTTGATCTCGCAAGTCCGTTACCAGTTCGGTCGTGTAGTCTGGTTTGAAAAAATCGGTGTCGGGGATGTGCGATTTACCCACGACGTTGGTGCCAAGCCATTGTCCAGCGAACGCACTGGCCATGCGTTTGCTGCGCGGGTCGGCCAACATTCGCTGGACTTGTTCCTGCAGAACGTTCTGTTCGTGTAGCTTGTCTTGCTCAGCCAAATCAATCAGCGTCGCATCGGGAACCGAGTGCCATAGAAACATCGAAAGGCGGGATGCAAGTTCAAGATCGCTGATTCGATGCAAACCAGGTTCTTCGTTGGTCGGCTCGGTTAAGAAAAGGAAATGAGGTGAGACAAGAATCGCCTTGAGTGGCAATTTGACGGAATCTAGAAACGGTTCGTCCCGTTCGATAGCTCGATCGAACAACGCCAAGTACTGCTCAAGTTCTTCAACCTTCAGTGTGCGGCGGAAAGCGAGGCGGCCAAAGTGTCGAATGATCTCACGGGCGGCTTCGCGCTCTTGGGTGCCGATCAGATCACCGGCGGGGGCCAGCAATCGTTCGGTCGCTTTCTGCCGATTGGCCAGGTCATCAGCGTCCCGCTTTCGGCGACGTGGCTCGTTCAAGTGGACCCAGTGGAGTTGGGCTTTCGGAGCGTCGTCGGATGAACTCGCTTTGACATCGTTGTCATTGCCATTCGGGTTGCTGTCGCGAACAATAATTCGAATTTGGTGAACGCCGCGAGTCAAACGCAACGGAGTCCAAAAACTATCGTTCTTCTGGTCTGGCTTTAGCTTCTCGGTAAATACTTCAACGCCATCGATCTCTGCATGCAACACTAGTGATGATTCAAGATCGCAGTTTGCCTTGAGCGAAAACTCGTAGTCTCCACCGCGGTAAAGGGTGACTGTTCGCTCGGCCGAGTGGCCATCTGATAATCGAAGTGAATAGTCAATCTTGTCAGAACCTCTAACCAGCAAAGCGTGATCGTTGTCCGATTGTCCCCTGGCAAGTGAATAGGTTTGATCGAACGGAGGCGTAACGATGACGCGGTTTAGAATCTCGCCCGCCACTTCGAGATACCGTTCCATCAACAGAGGAGGCAAGAACAGCGTTTCGCCGTTGTTGTCGAATCCTTCACCGCCACTGCCGTCGGCCGGAAACGATTCGGTGAAGTCAAAATCTAAACCCGTAATGTCGATAATCGCGTGGGTGTACTGATCGCGATTGAGCCGTCGTGGGACCGGGCTGCCCGCGAACTCACCATCGATGCAAGCGGTTGTTCGCAAGTGAGATTCGATCCACTGGAATAACTCAAGTCGCTGAGCTTCGCTTGGTTGGGGCGAGTCGGCCGGTGGCATGGTGCGGTTGTGTAGTTGTTCGGCAACGCTTGACCAAAGGCCACGATTGCGAGCAACCTCGTCACTGGATTGATCTCTCAGGAACCCCACCGCATCGTCTTCGTCATCCGGTGAATGACAATCGCCGCAGAATTCCATCAACTGTGGATGCACGACATCGCGATAGGCATTTTCGTCTGCGCGGGTGACCGATGTCAGCAACGAGATTGCTCCAACAATGAGCATTCGCGATAGGTCAAACAAGCGAATCATAAAATTGCGTGCCGGAGGGATAGTGCGCGGCAAGCTGAGTCAGAGCACAGCAAAGGTGGGAATGCGCCGCGAGGGAGGGTGCCGCTATTATTGACGCAAATCGCAAGGATGCCAATCCGCAAATCGTACCTTCACGACTCGCTTCTCACTTAATAGCCGTTTTGCATTGGACTAAAGTTCTATCAAAACCGGTAAGTCGGGCCCCCGGTTAAGTGGGTCAGAGCCTTTGAACGTACAGGTAGTACGCACCGCAAATCTCCGCACCGGATGAATCCAGAAACGAGGTGCGAATTTCAATCTGCCCCGCCGGCAATGCGGTTTGAATTTGAAACGATTGCTGATCTGATTCCGGTGTTAATTCAAAGGTTTGTCCACCAACCTGTAGGGTTGCTCGCTGGACGGGAAGTGAGCGGCCCTCCGCGTACGTGCCGTCCGTCACTTTGGTCTCGGGGATCGACGCTTGCAATTCTAGATTGGACTCACGAGGCCAGCGTCGAAGCTCCAAGGAAAACACGCCGGCATTGGCAACACTTAAGTGCCACGTGCCGTTTTTCCGTTCCGCTCGACGCACCTGAGTTTGTTGATCCACGAATACATCGAGCCATTCGCAAGCGGTAAGCAAAGTTGGGTTTTCGGCTTTACTTCCGATGATGACTCGTTGAGGTGTCATAACGTCGTCTTTGACGCCGTCCCACCAACGATCTAAATGCGATCGCATTCGTTTCACCACTTCAGGATGCTGATCAGCAACATCGTGATCTTGATGAGGGTCGTAGTCGATGTTGTACAGTTTTCGATTTTCAAGAAAACGCCACTTCTTCCAAAGCACACCCGCACCGTCTCGAGCTGGGATCGCTGGATTTCCGGATGTGTATTCGGCTTTCATGCCCGGCATGCGGCTGTAGTTGATCACGAGCATCCGATCGGGCAACGTTTCTTGTTCACCTCTTAGAATCGGAGCCAAACTGATGCCATCGAGGTCCGCAGGAAGGTTCGTTATGTCAGCCAAGTCCGCCAGAGTTGGCAGCAAGTCTTGCACATGAGTTAAGGCATCAATATCACGCGGTTGATTGATCGGTCCACCCGGCCAGCGAATGAAGCATGGCACGCGGTGCCCCCCTTCCCATAGTTGCGTCTTTTTGCCACGCATGCCAGCGTTGTAATAGTCTGGACCCATCGTGCTTCCGTTGTCAGTTAAGAACACGACGATCGTATCGTCGAACAGATCGCGATGACGTAGGAAGTGATCGAGTTCGCCAACGTTCTCGCCGATGTTTGATCCCATCGCTAAGAAGCTCACCAAGCTCTCTTTCTGTTTTGCATTGAGATGGCGGACAACTTCGGGGTGGCTCTTCAGTGATTGGCGTATCGAATCGCGGTACTTCTCGGGGACGAACCAGGGCCAATGGGCCGCGTTGAGTGCGATGTATGCGAAGAAGGGGCGATCATCGGGTTTTGCAATCCATTCTTTGGCTTGCGAAAAGAAAACGTCCGTGCAGTAACCTGGGAACCTTTCGCGTTTTCCATTGTGTGAGTAGGTATCGTCGAAATAATCGTTGTCCCAGTAATCGGGAACACTGTTGATGTGCGACGAAGGAAACCACAGCGTTTCTTCAAATCCACGATCTTGCGGACGATAAGGGTAGTTGTCGCCCAGATGCCATTTGCCAAAGATCCCAGTGCGATAACCTGCGTCCTGAAACACATTCGCGATTGTTGGCAAATCAGACCGTAACAGTGTCCGTCCACTGCTAACGTTGCTGGCGTTATTACGAAACGCATCGAGGCCGGTCAACAATTGACCTCGTGTTGGAGTGCACATGGGCGCGACGTGAAAGTCCGTTAGTCGAATGCTCTGGGACGCGAGGCGGTCGATGTTCTGCGTTGCAGTGATCGGATTACCGTGACACGAAAACTCACCGTATCCCTGATCGTCGGTCATCACGACTATCACGTTGGGCTGCGATGCACTTGATGCAGTGCCGAACCAAAACAAGGTCAGGCACGCAAAAAAGACAAGGCAACGTGATCTGCCGCGGTATTGCATCAGGTATCTAGCCCTTTTACGCCGGCGGCAGTGCTTGTTCCAAACGTGTCCAATTCCAATCCCATCCGTTGAGCGAACGAGACGAACAAATTGGCAAGCGGCGTATTATTTGCCGAATCATGAGCAACGTATTGCCCATGTCGATAGCCGCCGCCCGCAACGACAATCGGAAGGTTGTGCCAATCGTGAGCACTGGCGTTGCCCAAGTTCGACGCGAACAATACTGCGGTTTCATCAAGGAGGCTTTGACCGGATTCGTCGATCGCGCGTAGCTTGCTAAGGAATTCGTTGAAGACAGTGAACTCCGCTTCTTCGATTAATCGCAACTCTTCTATCTTGGTCGGGTCTTTTCCGTGATGAGAAAGTCCGTGCCAATCGCTGGAAACGCCTTCAATTTTAGGAACGGAATTTAGTCCACCCAATTCGAAAGTGATCGTTCGAGTGGAATCGGTTTGCAAAGCAAGAACGATAATGTCATAGAGCATTCGTTGACGTTCGATTGCTTCATCCTTGTCACGAATGTCGACGGGGGATTCCACATTGACTTTCGGTTTGGGGCGCTTCACCCATCCCTCACTTTGCTGCAAGCGGGTTTCCAGATCGCGAATCGACGAAAGGTACTCGTCTAGTTTACGACGATCTTGACGGCTTACTTTCGTTTCAAGTTCTCGTGCGCGAGAACCCACAGTATCTAAGATGCTGCGTCCTCGTTTGATCGCTGCGATCTCATCAGCCATCTGCGATGAACTGCCTTCAAAGAACAATGCCTTGAATAGTTTTTCAGGTGAACTTTCGCTTGGGACGCTGACGCCGCTAGCGGTCCACGAAAGAGAGCTCCCACCACGGGTGGAAAGCGCCAAATAGGGAAACCGAGTTTGAATGCCGATGTGCTGGGCGATCAGTTGATCGAGAGAAATGGTATTTCGAAAACCAGCTAATCCAGGTCGCATCGCTGATGTCAGGATCGTTAGCGAAGAAGCGTGGCCGTTGTTGCCTTGTTGCTCGGGATGCGAAAGTCCGCCCAACAAAGTTATCTTGTCGAGGTTATCTTGGACCGCCGCCAAGTATGGCGTTGACGGCTTTAGTTGGCCGGGCGATTGCGGAAACAGGTGAGGAGCGTGGAAGCCAAGTCCGGCATTCATGACCACGAAGCGTTTGGGGGCTTCTTCATTCGATGCACCCAATGCACGTTGCCCGACGGTCGGTCCCATGGCTTCCAGCATCGGCAATGCAATCGCCGCTGCACCCATCCCACGTAAGAGTTGACGTCGGTGAATACGCGCCGAATCGTTGATGGCGAGGCTTCTTTGGAAATGATTCATTGTGTGATGTCGATTTGGTTTACTTTTTTCGGAACACATTGCTAGTGACGACATGCTCGATCAAATCTCCCACCCGATAGCCTTTAGATTTTGATTGAGCAACAATTTTGGATATTTCAGGTCGATCCGAAAAACCCATGTCCCGACCGGTTGCGAAGGTCAGCAATTTAGTCACGAAGGATGTGGCAATCGTATCCGAGTCAGCAGCAAGATGTGCACGAAATTCGCGGTAATCATCGAACGATCGTCCATCAGGTAACTCGCCGCTGGCGTCGACTGCAGGGCCGAGCTTGTACCTGACTTTGCGGCCACTGATTTCAAGCTGAACCTTTTCCCCTTCACCGAGACTGCGGAATCTTTCCCGATAGCCACCGATCGGATCAAAGCATTCCAACGCGAATCCTGGCGGGTCAATCATCGTGTGGCAACTTCGGCAACTGTCTAAGTCGCGATGCTTGTCCAAGAGTTCTCGCAGCGTTGTCGCGCCTCGAATGTCTGGCTCGATGCCGGGGATTCCGGGCGGGGGCGGTTGAGGTGGCTTGCCTAGAATTCGTTCCATCACCCACACGCCGCGAACGACCGGGGATGTGTTGGTACCGTTGGCCGAAACTTTCAACACGCTCGCCTGACTGAGCAAACCCCCGCGGATACTATCTTTGGGCAACGTCACTGCGCGAATTTCGGGACCGTGTACGTTTTCGATTTCGTAGTGCCGCGCGAGTCGTTCGTTAAGCATCGCAAAGTCCGATTGGACAAGGTTCCCAATCGGCAGGTTGTCCCGGATCAACTTGCTGACAAAGGCTCGCGTTTCGTCGATCATCGACTGATGCAAAAACTGATCGTATTCAGGAAACAATTGTTGATCGGGGCTGGTGAAATCCATGTCACGCAAGTTGAGCCATGCATCACAAAAATCGTTCACGAACCGGTCGTTATGCTCACCGTCAATCAAGCGCCGAACTTGATTGATCAACGCAGAAGGATTGGTCTTCAACTCACCTTTGTCTGCCGATCGCCTCAATTCCCCATCAGGTGCGGAACGTGTAAGAAAGTAGGCCAAGCGATTTGCGATGGCATGGTCGTCCAGCCAACCATCTGGTTCGTTGAAGTACAGGAAATCTGGTGAACAGAAAACCGCAGCGACCGCGGTTCGCAAGGCATTTTCTAGCGATGCCCCTTGATCAAGTTGCTTCTGGAACAAATCTACATAACGTTCAACATCGCTTGCCAGAACCGGACGGCGAAACGCCAGGTTGGCGAGACGAAAGAGGGTTTTCCGCGCCGATGCGTTTGGGTCGTCGGATTGCAGTTCAAAAGCCTGTTCTCGTTGCCACTTTTTTGTCTTGATTGGCGAGCGAACAAATTGGTCAAGTAAAAGTTGGTGACCACGGCCGGGAAATTCTTCGAGGATCGGGCCGATCAATTCCACTTTGCGAATCGCGGCACCAGGACCCCGGTATCCTTCGATTCCATCTTTTCGCAAGTTGTAGCTTCCTGTGTCGATGCCCCAAGGATCGATCTCGATCATGTAACGATCTTCGATGTCCGCTTGCAGTTCAACGGTAGTGGGTTCTCCCGGAGCCAGTTCGGTGAAGCCGTAGGTCAACTTTTCTGAACCTCGTCGGAAACTGGTTCCACCAACGCGAATCGTGATCGGCTTATCGCTTTGGTACGCGTATCCCGTTACGCGAATAGTGTATCGCCCCGGTGGTTTGACTTCTGTGCCCCGCAACATCCCCGTCGGGTAACCCATTCTTGCAAAAAATACGACGGAATCATCGGGCAACTTCTTCCATAGGTTCCCGATGAACCGTTTTCCCTCCATTGTGTCAGCATAGGATGCGGCAACGGTTTGCATCGGAGGACGTTCGGCAGTTTTTTCAATGGCGGCGTTCATTACCTCGTCCGCTGCTTCGAGGTATTGCTGCAAGTGGACCATCGAAATTCCGAGAGCGTCGCCCACGTTATCGAACTCATGCGATCGGCCATCTTCTGGCAAGCGATCCACTAAGTTCAGCTTCGTACCAAAGATATCGTTCATCGTATTTTGATATTCGCGCCGATTGAGGCGACGGTAGACCGTGCCTTTGTTTGCGGCGTGAGCCTTAGACAGGGATGCGCTCAGCGTGTCATCGAACAATTGACGATCCGCAGGGGAAACCGTGGCCACGTCCTCCGGTGGCATCTCCTGATCGTGAACACGATCAAAGACTCGTTCCCACTTCGCAAAAGTTGCGGCCTTATTCAAGTCGTTCTGCAGCGATTCTAAATCGAAGCCGCCTTCACTCTGCCCGTTGGCGTGACAGTCACCGCAGTGCTGATTCAGGAACGGATCGAGAGTCGAGCGGTTCAGATCACCATTCGCCCCGCATAAGCTGGGGCCGATCAGGAACAAGACAAGCGACGGCAGCAGAATCGCGAATGGGGAATGAAAAGGTGTACTCATGCAGGTGACTTTAGGATTCAGTGGCAGCGCACCGGTTTCGTTGGTTGTTCTTCAGTCGCGCTGGTTGGGCCGGCGCATCGGACTTCAGAGTATAGAAGGAAACCGCAGGGACTCGACGCTTCGGAAGCGGAGTTTAGACGGCGACGCTAGAAGTTGCTCGACACAGCGAAGGTTAGAGGTGATGCAAAGCAGTCAATTTCTAACTAGGTCCCCGCGTAGACTGGATGGCTGCCGCAGCCGCTGTTGCTGATAAAGATGCCCAGGTCGTTCAGCAATGAGCCCGTGGCCGTGCCAATATTAACCAGGGAAAGAGCGTAGCGAGAAAGATCAGACGCCAATTGAGTTTCCGCTCGAAGCAGTTCCTCTTGCGCGTCGAGTAGGAATTCGATTTGAATCTTGTCGGCTTCGTATTGCGCTTGGGATGCAGCCAGCCGGTCACGAGCAGCATCGACTTGAGCCAACGTGGCCTCGAGAGCAGCGAAGCTTGAAGCAACTTCTGCGTGTGCATCGGCGACTTCGTGTCGTACTGATCTTTGTTGTTCGGCAAGCACGGTTTGCTCGCGATTGAGTTGCAACAATGCATTGCGAACAGCCGCTTTCGCTTGGCGTCGTCCTGCCGCTACACCCATTTCGACGCCGAATTCCCATTCTTGGTGGTCGAGAGACGTTAGGTCGTTATACGCACTGGAAAATCGCGAGCCTTCGCCGGTTAGATCGTCACCAAAGCCTCGCATGCGATAGCGACCGATCAAGTCTAGTTGTGGTAGCAGGAAGTTTTTGGCGGCCAACATCTTCAACTCTTGCTGACGCACTCGCAACGATTGGCGCGTTAGTTCCGTTCGTTGATCCATGGCTCGTCCGACTAAGCCGTCGAAGTCAAACGCGAATCTCGCTGTCGAGGCATCGTCCACGGGACGCAGCAGTTGTCCGTCCACGATAGCGATGCCCATTAACATTCGCAGCCTTCGTTCGACCACATACAAGCCACCTTGGCCGGATTCTCCACCGAGGGCTGTTTGTCGTTGCCGAAGGAAACTGTAGTAGCGTGCACGAGCCTGCGCTTCCTTGTTGGCTTCGCCGCCTAGGACGCTGGCGTTTCGCCGAGCCAAGACGGCTTGCCATGTTCTGTAGGCAAGGTCTTCCGCCTCGCGAACACTTTGGTAAACGGCGTATTGTTGTTGAAGTTGCCAGTACGTCGCGTACAGGTCTCGCACGAAATCGCGGACTTCAATTTCAAAGTCGGCTTCGGTCACTTTGACGTTCAGCCGAGCAATGACGATACCGTTTGAAAAGTTAAACCCTGGTTGAGCGTTGGGGCCAGCAATCAAGTTGAAGTTTCGGCCGGCACCTTGCAAGAGTGGTTGCCGCACGCCGGCTTCCCACTGAGTTTCCCAATAGTTTTGAAACAGGTTGCCGGTTCGGTTGTTATTGTCGTAAAGGTGATTGGCACCCAGTTGAATCGTGGCACCTGAAAGCGTTCGCTTTTGTAGTCCTGCGTTGACGGTGGCTAAGTCCTGGGTCAGTTCTTGAGCGTTTCCGCCCACGATGGTGTTGTTGAAAACGCGATCGTTGTTTTGGGCATTAGCGGTCAGGCTTAGGCGAGAATCGAATTCCGATAGCGCGGCTTGAGGCCCAAAGAAAGGATCCGTTGCGGCGATCTGCGGATCGTACGTCGTCGTCACTGCCTCGGGGTTGGCAAGGACCTGAACCCCAAGCGGTCGAAGGACCGGACTGTTAGCCAGAGCGAC
Source organism: Rubripirellula amarantea (assembly GCF_007859865.1). NCBI lineage: Bacteria > Pseudomonadati > Planctomycetota > Planctomycetia > Pirellulales > Pirellulaceae > Rubripirellula > Rubripirellula amarantea. Next base: position 2,973,102 of record NZ_SJPI01000001.1, read on the forward strand.
GGCTAACATTTCGGCTTCGGTGAGGTCGCGAAAGTTTTCGGGGGTTTGCGCCGAGTTGAAAGGGCGATGGTAGTCCGAAGTTTGCGCTGGTAACTGGCTTTCGATGCCGAGCTCTCGCTGATGACTTTGTTCGATTGCCGCTTCAACTTCGGCGATCAACCCTTCGCTTACGTCTGCCGGTTTGGTGGCTTGCGCAGTGTAAGGATCTAGGTCATCGCTCGCCAATAATGCGGAAACGACTTGAAAGGGCGAGCGCGTGATGCTGGGCCGGTAGTCGGCGTTCGAAGTGCTCGATCGCCCGTTGCGATCTGCCATCGCGGGTGTGGTCGTTGTAGACGCGACGGTATCGGGACGTTGCGGTTGCTTTCCGGACGCACAACCAAGCAGGCACGTCGATGTTAGCAGCGACGACACCGAAAAGGCGAAGCCTAAGGACTGCAAGATCAGCGCACGGCGATTCGTTCTACCCACTTGGGTAGGCAGGCGCGCAGTCCGTTCTTGCGGTGTGAAGCGTGTCACGTGAGGGTTCGTCCTTGAACCGTAGAAACATCATCGCCGGTTTGTACCGGTTCGTTCTGTTGACGTATCGGAAGTTGAAGGCCGTGGCAGGTAGTCCCGTCGTTTTTGCCGGACCAGACGCCAGAAGCGAGGCGATGCCCATGATCGGTGCGGTTGGCATATCCGCTAGCCACGTGAGAACTTGGTCCGGTTGTACGGTTTGCTCGCCCGCATGAAACTAAAGGCTGACGCAAATCCCCATGTTCCGTTTTCTTTTTCACCCAGCTTCGTCCGTGAATTCATCTCCTTCGCAAACGTCAGCCGGTTTTTCACTTCGGCGAATGGTCGGTCGATCGCTGCGTCATGATTGGCGAATTTCCCTTGCGGTAGCCTTGGGAGTGGCAACTGCCACTGCGGTGATCACGGGGGCATTGTTGGTTGGCGATTCGATGCGGGGGAGCCTGCGTTCGTTGACCATAGAACGGCTTGGCAGCACCGAGTCGATCGTAGCGCCCGGCGGATTCTTCGTTTCCGATGGTGTCGCGCCGTCGGAATGGGATCCGGTAGCGTTGATCTTCTTTCCCAGTGGAATTGCGGAAGCAAAGTCCGAATCCGGGCGTGTACGTCGCGCCGGATCGGTTCAAATCATCGGCTGCGATGCCAATTTTTGGGACTTGGATGTTTTAGAGACTAAGCCTGCGTCCCTGCCCGGTGAAAACAGTGTGGTCTTAAACCAATCAGCCGCATCCGAATTGGGCGTAGTCAAAGGTGACGAGATCACAGTGCGTTTGCCCACCGAGCAAGCAGTGCCCGCGGATAGCCCCCTTGGCCGGCGAGATCTCAGCAGCGAGGGTTTGCCACGGATGGTTGTGGCCGACATCATCGACGACCAAGGACTCGGGCGTTTTTCAATCACCGCGTCTCAGGCATCGCCGCAAAACATTTACCTCAGTCGAGCTTTGGTAGGTGAAGTCCTTGACCGCGATGGACAAGCCAACATGTTGTTGTTTGATCGCAAAGTCAACATGGATGCGATGCAAGTGGACTTGGAAGACCTTGGATTGTCGCTGCGGAAAATTCACCGCACTTTCGAATCCGAGGATGGTCAAGAACAAACGGTGTTTCAATACGACTCGCTGACCAGCGATCAACTGTTGCTTCCCGAGCCCGTCGTTCGCGTGATTAAGAATGAGTTTTCCAGTGACCAAATTCTTGAAGTCACCACGTATCTTGCCAACGCGATTGAGAAACGCGGTGCCGAACAAGAGATCGTCGCATCGGTTCCTTACAGCACCATTACGGGAATCGATCCGAGTGAATGGCTTCCCCTAAATTACGAGCTCCCCGAAGACACCGCGGAAGGGGTGGTGCCTTTGGTTATCAATGATTGGACAGCCAAGCAGCTCGACGTGAAAGTTGGTGACCCGTTGCGAGTCGCTTACTTTGAACCAGAAGTTGAAAACGGCAAAGAGATCGAGCGTAGTTTTGAAGCCGTCGTTACTCAAGTGGTCCCGATCACCGAGCCGGCCAAGCCGTACCGACGAAATCGTGATGCGGTGTTTGATCAAATGCCAACGCTCTACAACGATTCGGATTTAACGCCCCTTGTGCCAGGTGTCACCGACCAAGAATCGATTAGCGATTGGGACTTACCCTTTCAACTCGAGCGGACCATCTCCAAGGCAGACGATGCCTATTGGAACAATCATCGGCTGACACCCAAAGCCTTCATGCCACTAGCCGACGCGAAGCGTTTCTTTGGTAGCCGTTTTGGTGAAACAACTGGCATCCGTTTCGAAGAGCTAACGGAAACCGAAAGTGAAGGCTTGCGGGAGAAACTTTCCCATCTGCTCAGGCCGCATTGGGGAGAACTTGGTTGGACAGTTCGACCGATTCGTGAACAGCAGTTAAAAGCGTCCAAGGGAACCACGCCCTTTGACGGTCTGTTCTTAGCGCTCAGTTTCTTTGTGATTGTTTCTGCAATCCTGTTGATCGCAATGCTATTTCGACTCGGGTTGATTCAACGCACTCGGCAAATCGGCACCCTAATGGCCACGGGATGGACCGGCGGTCGTGTGCGTCGGTGGTTGCTGGGGGAAAGTGCCGTCGTTGCAACCGTTGGAGCCATTTTAGGCGTGGTCGGCGGCATTCTTTATGCCATGGGTGTGCTGGCAGCACTGCGTTCCTACTGGGTCGGTGCCGTGACGGTTCCGTTCTTGAAATTTCATTGGACGCCCATCAGTTTGATCGGAGGCGGTTTGGCGGGGTGGTCGGTGGCCATGCTAACGATCGTTTGGACGACGCGGTCTCTGCTTCGATGCCAGCCTCAAACCTTGTTGCGCGGTGAAGATGTGGATACTGCATTGCCGAGCACAACGATCGTATCGGGGAAATCGCGGCCAGAAAAAACAACGCGTCGGTTTCCCCTACTTGCCGGGATCATCTTAATTCTTGCGGTGATTGCAGCGGTCGCGGGAGCGATGGTGGGTGGCCAAGCAGCGGCGGGCGGATTTGTGGTATCGGGAATGATGCTGTTGGTCGCTGGTATGTTGTTGATCTACGCCAAGTTGAAGCATCCTCGGCGTCTTCATCATCCTCGGCGTCTTCATCATCAAGGAAGTCACTCGGCATCATCGAACGTCGATCGTGCATCTCGCTTTACTTTGGGTCAAATGGCCTCGCGGAACGCGTCGCGACGTCCGCTCCGCAGCGCGATGACGATCGGGCTGATGGCGTCTGCGTCGTTCTTGATCATCGCCATCAATGCGTTTCAGTTAAGGCCGGATGATCGCGGTATCGGTGGTTACGAGTTGATCGCCCAGTCGGCTCACCCCGTTTATCGCGACATTGACGATGCCAGCGTTCGGTCGGAAATGATGGGCCCCGACGCCAAGGACCTCGATGGCGTTTCCATCGTCTCAATGCGTTTGCGGCTAGAACAAGATGCAAGTTGCAACAACCTGTATCAAGCCACCAAGCCAACCGTGTTGGGGATTCCCCGTTCGTTGTCGGCTCAGCTTGAAAGTCGCGATCCGGACAAGAGATTTCAATGGGCTTCGACGGCTGCGTTGGCACAAGATCAATCGCCCTGGGATTTGCTTAGCGTCGCTGCCGAGGGAACAGAACAAGACCCGATTCCTGTGGTCATCGACCAAAATACGGCAATGTGGAGTTTACAGATGCTCGGCGGTGTCGGTGAAGTAAAGGCGTTTGAGTACGAAGACAACAAGCCTGTCTATTTCCGCGTTGTTGGTCTGTTAGCGAACTCGGTGCTGCAGGGCAAGTTGATGATAGGGGAAGCGAACTTTGAAACATCGTTCCCTGACATCAGCGGCTACCGATACTTTTTGGTTGGCGGCGGTCGTGCATCCGATGGCGATGAAAAAATGAACGCGATTGTCGAATCGTTGGAAAGCCGTTTCAGCGATGTGGGGATGGACGTTTCTTCCTCACGCGATGTGCTAGCAGGTATGTTGGCGGTGCAGAACACTTATCTGCGAACCTTTCAAAGCTTGGGTGCGTTAGGACTGCTGTTGGGAACTATTGGTTTGGCGGTCACTCAAATGCGAAGTGTGCTTGAACGGCGTAAGGAGTTGGCCGTGATGCGGGCCAACGGATTCACTCAGCAGCGACTCGGAACGGTGTTGATGACCGAAACCGCTTCGCTCTTAATTACTGGAATCGGATTGGGAGTGGTGTGCGCGGTATTGGCCGTTTTACCTCACGCTTGGTTGGCCGGGATTCGTCCGCCGTTAATCGAGCCGGTGGTAATGGTGGTCTTGATCATGGCATTTGGAATGTTGGCCGGAGTGTTTGCGGTGCGCCGCGTCAGTTCAATGTCGTTACTCGAATCTTTGCGTAGTGAGTAGATGCTTCGAGTGACCTCAGCCCAAGCGGCTCATTTTTCGAATCTCAGTGCAACCGAACAACTCGCGCTCGACGAAGCGATGTTGCTGGAAGCGGACGGCCAGCATGCGTTGCGAAGCGAATCGCAAACGCGTCAGGAACACGAGACATCGCATGGCCATCAAGATACGAAACTTGGACCAATAAATCGCGAAGATGCCAACCCCAAAGATTCCGAACGCATTCGAATCTGGTCCTTTGATCGGCACGTGGTTGTGCTCGGAAGATCATCGCGAGTGGGCGATGAAGTCAACCGACCATTTTGCGAACAGCATGGGATTACGATCGAACGTCGGGCCAGTGGCGGTGCCAGTGTGGTCGGCGGACCAGGGTGTTTGATGTACAGCGTGGTGGTCGCACATCACGACAAGCCACACTTAAAGCAAATCGACGCCGCGCACGACTATGTGATGTCCCGCGTCTTGTCGGCGGTACAGGTTCAATTGCCTGAAGTGCGGCGTCAAGGCATTTGTGATTTGACCTGGGGTGATTGCAAGTTTTCAGGCAACAGCTTGCGGATCACCAAGCATCATTTGCTCTATCATGGCACGATTTTGTACGGGTTTGATTTGCCCCTGCTTGCCCGTTGTCTAGAGTTTGCACCGAGGCAGCCCGATTATCGAAACCAGCGCTCACATGAACGATTTGTGACGAATGTTCCGCTTGTGGCTGAACGATTGGCAGATGACTTGTGCCAGTCGTTCGGAGTTACCGGGCAATACGATGCCGCAAACTATCATCGACGGGTCTTAGATTTGCGTCAGTCCCGATATGACGATGACAGTTGGCGGTTTCGGCATTGATTTTTTATACATGTGCTGGACGGCACATCGTTGCGACGCACCTTTTTCTAACTCTTGAAGAACTCTTTTCAAACTCATGACAGACGAAACACTTCGCAAAACGCTCGAAACTCACGGTCAATCATCAGTTCTTCGATTCTGGTCGTCCCTCGATGACACGCAGAAAGCAAAGCTGAAATCACAACTCGAAGACATCGACTTTCAGCAACTCAAGGCGTTGATATCGGGTCAGGATAAAAAGCAAGATTTTGCGGCGATGGCTGCGGCGGCCCAGTCGCCACCTTCGGTTCGAGCCGACGGAAGCGGAGCATCGTGGACACTTGCCGAAGCGGTTGCATGTGGGGAACGAGCGCTTTCCAGCGGCGAGGTGGGCGCGATCATTGTCGCCGGGGGTCAGGGAACTCGCTTGGGTTTTGATCAACCCAAAGGAATGTTCCCCATTGGTCCCGTATCAAATCGGACGTTGTTTCAGTTTTTCGCGGATCGACTTGTCGCGGTGGGCAAAAAATACGGAGTGGTCATTCCTCTTTACGTCATGACCAGCGAGGCCACCGACTCGGAAACCCGTGAGTACTTCCAAGCGAATGACTACCTTGGTCTTGATCCCAATCAGGTCCGCATTTTCAAGCAAGGTACTATGCCGGCGGTCGATGCAAAGACCGGCGAATTGCTGCTGGCCCAGCCCGACTCGCTTGCGTTGAGTCCAGATGGCCACGGGGGAACCGTCCGAGCCCTGCAACGCAATGGCTGCTTAGATGATTGCGATGCTCGGGGCGTGAAGTACCTCGCGTACATTCAGGTAGACAATCCGCTCGCCAACCTTTGCGACCCCGCACTGATCGGTCATCACTTGATGGCCGAAAGTGAACTCACCACTCAGGTCGTTCGAAAACGTTATCCCACCGAACGAGTCGGCAACGTCGTCCTCGTCAACGGAGATGTGCAGATCATCGAGTACAGCGACTTGCCAGACGAAGCCGCCGAGGCAACGGACGAAAACGGCGAGTTGAAATTGTGGGCGGGCAATATTGCTGTTCATGTGATTGACGTCGATTTTCTAAAGCGAGTGAGTCAATCGGTAGATGCATTGCCATTTCACCGAGCGTCGAAGAAGGTGCCTTACGTGAATGACGCGGGCGAATGGGTCGAGCCCACGGAGCCAAACGCAGTGAAATTCGAGCGGTTTATTTTTGACTTGCTGCCTCAGGCCAAAAACGCCTTTGTCGTCGAATCCCTGCCCAGCGAGGCGTTTGCCCCGGTAAAGAATGCAGAGGGTGCGGCCACCGATACCGCGTCCTTGGCTCGCCAAGCGGTTTCGGATCTGTATCGCGGATGGTTCGAGTCAGCAGGAATCGCTGTGCCGGAGGAGGTTTTGGTCGAGATCAACCCTCGTTTCGCGCTGACTCAATCGGAACTATCCGCAAAGGTCGACCCAGATCTGACAATCGAGGCAAACGTCTATTTGGATGAGTGATTAGTATGGGGGTAGTCGGTTACACTCGACAGCCGGCAATCATTACTTAGGCGGCTATCAGCGTACGGCGGCTGCGCAAAACTGACTTTGGCGACATAAGCTTCGGTCCGCGGCGACAGGATGTTGGTTTTCGTGCGTGGATCGCTCTTTTGGCCAAAGATTTGGGTAAGGGTGGCCGGAAACGGCGAAACCTCAGCCCTGCGGCGGGGTTCTATGCCCTAGGCGGATTTCTAGTCAGGCAACCGGCTGCTTGAAAATCGCCATGCGCGAACTTTGCGCGATGCGAGAGAAGGATCTCTGTATTGCTGCCAACACCTTCCTTCCCTTCCCTCTCTCCCACCTGCAGTGTTCATGTTGAACTTCAATGCTCGAGATCATTTCCATCATCGCGGTTCCCTGCGGACAGGCGGATTACTTGGTGGATTGTTAGTGTGTTTGATCGTGGTCGGCGTCGTTGCCGCTGTGGGGTATCGTTTTGTATACGCCCCGGACGATGAGATCGACGCGACCAAGTTAATTACCGAAGTGGCGCGACGGGGGTCATTTGATCACGTGGTGTTGGAACAGGGCGAAGTCGAGAGCAGCGTGAACAAGGAAGTTGTTTGCGAAGTGAAGGCTCGCGGAATGGGTGGCGTCTCGATCCTATGGGTCATCGACGAAGGTACCCGGGTGAAAAAGGGTGACAAGCTCGTCGAGTTGGATACGTCCGAGCTCGAATTGAACGAAAAGGAACAACGCATCCAGGTCATCACCGCGGAAGCTCGCGCGGCCACCGCGAAGGCAATGCTTGAACAAGCCATCATCGCAAAGGAAGAGTACCTAAAGGGTATCTTCACAACTGAGGAACGGGCAATTGAAAGCGAGATCCAAATTGCAGAGCAGAACAAGCGACGTGCGACGCTAGCTCTTCAATCCAGCGAGCGGCTCGTGTTCAAAGGCTTGGTGAAAGCTTTGCAACTCGATGCTGACCGTTATGCGGTTGCCAACGCAAACACTCAGCTCGAATCGGCTCAAGACCGGCTAAAAGTACTTCGCGATCTCACCAAAGCCAAGTTCTTGGTTCAATACAACAGCGACATCGCGGCTGCTGAAGCGGCACTTTCCGCTGCTGACAGCGAGCTGAGGGAAGAACGCAAAGAGCTAGACGAAATCATTGGGCAGATCGACAAGTGCGTCATGTACGCCCCGTCGGACGGTGTGGTTGTTCACGCCAATAAGTTCAGCAGTCGTGGTGGTAATTCAGAGTTTATCGTCGAAGCGGGGGCGACCGTTCGTGAACGTCAAACGATCATCCGATTGCCCGATCCAACTCGCATGCAAGTGAATTGCAAGATCAATGAGTCGCGGATCACTTTGGTCAAACCTGGGATGCCGGCAAAGATCAGCATCGACGCTATCACGGGTTTGACGTTGACCGGTCGAGTGACCAAGGTCAATCGCTACGCAGAACCAGGCAGTTGGTTTAGCTCGTCGATTAAAGAATATGCGGCTCTCGTTGAGATTCTGAATCCACCTGAAAGCATTCGAACCGGTATGACGGCTGAGGTGCAAATCTTTGTTGAACAGCTCGACAACGCGTTGCAGATTCCTATTCAGGGACTTTACGAACACGGTGGCGAGATGTTCACGCTGGTCAAACGAAGCAACAAGTCGTTTGAAACTGCGAAGGTGGAATTGCAAGCGACCAACGACACGATGGCGAGCATCAAAAACGGATTGTCGGAAGACGATCGTATCGTGCTGAACCTTCGAGAGCACCTTTCGCTAATGAATTTGCCTGAGATCAGCGAAGTCGATAATAGTGAGATTCGTGAGATGGGCGCGCAGCTTCGTGAAAGTGATGCGGCGGCGGCCAAGGCCGATGCTGATGCGAAAGCAGCCGATTCGGTCGCATCGCAAGGTTCCGCTTCCGGTGACGCAAGTGAAGGCGGCGAAGGCCGTCGAGGCGGAGGACAGTGGAGCGGCGGCGGTGGACGGCAAGGCGCTGGCGGACGACCCGGTGGTGAAGGCCGACCTGGCGGTGAAGGACGAGCTGGTGGTGAAGGACGAGCTGGTGGCGGTCGACCCGGTGGTGGCGAAGGCCGAGCGGGAGGCGGTGAAGGCAGAGCAGGAGGCGGCGAAGGCCGGCCCGGTGGTGGTGGACGACCCGGTGGCGGCGGTGGCGGTAGGCCAAGCGGCGGCGGAGGACAGGGATGAGTATGTCTGAGGCGTATGCTACTACTCCGTTGCCCAATCACAGTGACGAATCGAACAACGAGCCGAAACGGTTAGCGACGTCGATTCGTAAATTGACCAAAGAGTATGTGCTGAAAAGCGAAACCGTTCGCGCCCTGCGCGGCGTTTCGTTTGACGTTCCCGAAGGCGATTACGTTGCGATCATGGGACCGTCGGGGAGCGGGAAAAGTACGCTGCTCAATTTGCTTGGTTGTCTCGACAAGCCCACCAGCGGTTCGCTGATGCTCGGTGAGGACGACATTGCATCGATGACCGACGACCAACTCGCTGAAATTCGCAGCAAGCGAATTGGCTTTGTCTTTCAATCCTACAATTTGATCCAACAGCTCAGCGTTGTTGAAAACATTCAGGTCCCGCTTTATTACCAAGGACGCCTTGGCGCGAAAGAACGAGCGCGGGCCGTTGAACTGGCCGAATTGGTGGGTTTAGGCGATCGACTCGATCACCGCCCCACTCAGCTTTCTGGTGGTCAACAGCAACGTGTGGCGATCGCCCGAAGTTTGATTAACGATCCTTACTTTGTGCTTGCTGACGAAGCGACCGGTAACCTGGATTCCGTAACGACTGACGAAATTTTGGCGATCTTTGACGGTCTCAATAACGAAGGCCGCACGATCATCATGGTGACGCACGAAGACGATGTTGCTGAGCGAGCCAAGCGTATCGTGCGACTTAAAGATGGAATGCTTCACACCGACGAAATCGTAAGTGAAGAACGACGGATCGCGGTTCGGGCGCGGCAGGCGCAAGCTGTGAAAGAGTTGCTTGCCCGCGAGTAGCCTCGTTGAGCTCTCGTTGATTGTCGCGTTCATTGTTTCCCTGGTTCTCTCCTTTTTATTGTTAAGCTGCTACCGTGGTTTGGTTTCGTACATGGCGACTAGGCATCAAAAGCCTCGCGTTGCACCCGCTTCGAACGGGCCTGACGATGCTTGGCATCATGATTGGTGTCTGGGCCGTGATTGTGCTTACGGCGATCAGTCAGGGGGCAAGCGATCAAGTTCAGAAGCAAATTGAATCGCTGGGTTCCACCACCATCATCGTCCGCAGTCAGAAGCCGCCGGACGACAAGATGGCGGGGATGCAGGCGAGCCAATACGGGTTACTGCGCAGCGATCTGGACAAGATCCTTGCCAACGTTCCCACAATTGAAACCGCCGTTCCCGTCCGCGAAATTCGGCGTCAGTTTACCTACCGCGACAACATCGTTGATGGACGCTTGGTCGGTTGTACACCGCAATACGCCGACGTAAATCACTTGAAGATTCGCGAGGGAGGCGGACGATTCTTGTCGGATGCTGATGATTCTAGCTCGGCAACCGTCTGTGTCATTTCGCAAGGCGTCGCCGAACGCTTGTTTCCCTACGAAGAACCTTTAGGTAAGCGAGTCACCATTCCTGAACATACCGACAAGTACAAGATTGTCGGAATCGTTGAAGCACGAAATCCATCGGCGGCGATCGGTGGTTCCCTCGATTCGCAGGACTTCTCGCTCGATGTTTATGTGCCGATGGGCACGATCCGTAAGCGAATTGGCGACACGATTGTCACGCGTCGTGCAGGGCAATTTCAGATGGAAATCATGGAATTGAACCAAATTACGCTGCAAACGAAGGATCAAGAATCGGTCAAAACGTCCGCCGCGTTAATCGAAAGCATCATGGATCAAACTCACGGCGAGTTCAATGATGTTGCAGTCGTCGTACCGCTCGAACTGCTTGAACAAGCCCGGAACATGAAGTTGATGTTCATGGGGATTGGTATTTTGATCGCCTGCATTTCGTTGGTCGTCGGTGGCATCGGAATCATGAATATCATGCTCGCTAGTGTTACCGAGCGAACACGAGAGATTGGGATTCGCCGAGCATTGGGAGCGAAGCAGGGGGACATCACGCGGCAATTCTTGGCCGAGACGATTGTTCTTAGCTTTGCCGGTGCTCTGTTGGGAATCGTGATAGGTCTATCTAGCTTGCCGATGTACCGAACGATGATTTGGTTCGTCAAACGAAGCTTGCCTGACAAGTTCGCTGCATTACCGGCCGCCATTCGTGAAGCGGAACCGTCGATTGTCTACTGGACGATTCCATTGGCCGTTGTGATTGCGGTCTCGGTGGGATTGATCAGCGGACTCTATCCGGCAATGCGAGCGGCCAAGATGAACCCAATCGAAGCACTTCGCCACGAATAGTGACGTGCCGAGTGGGCACTGCAAGAATTGCCGCTAAAGAAGCGGCAGTCGTCTTTGCGAGTTTCTAGCGATCTCGCAGCAATCCAATGTGATTGCGCGTCGCGAGCCGCGGCTCGCGCGACTGGGCCAGTTGCGAAACAAACCGTTTCTAAACGTCAATCATTTCGCGAATCCAGGTTGGCCGTGGATTCTTCTTGCCTTTGCGATCGGCCTTTAGATACTCGGCAACGTACCGCACTGGGGTTCGCGATTCAGGGACCTTGAAGCGGTCACCCTTTTGCAAGATCGGTCGGTACTCGTCCATCCGGCCAAACATGCGAGTGCCCGCCGCTTGGCAGGGAAACCATGTTCCGTTGCCTTGCGAATCTTCTAGGTAAAACTCGGGATAACAATGGTCCGGAATCCATACCATTCGAGCTGGGATGCGAAGGTTTCGGCAGATTGCCACGAACAGACTCGTTAGATCTTCGCAGTCGCCTTTGCCATCTTTCAACGCGTCGGATGCGTTTCGAATCGGCCCTTCTACGTATTCCACTTCTTTGCGAACAAAGTCGTAGATTTGCTCAACGCGATCCCAGTCGTTTTCCGCTTCGCGTTCACCGAGTTCGCGCGACACTTTTCTGATGCGACCGTTTGATGCATCAATGTGAGGGCTGTTGCCGATGTAGATTTTCTCATCGCGCGATAGCCGTTTGGGGATGACAAGATCGTCGATCTGTTCGGGCGGCAGGATGCGAGTGCGCTCGATGTCAAACTCAAACGAAATTTCGTTCGTGCTCCCGGCCGGGACGCTCGCCATCTGGACAAGGACCTGTTTGGCACCGCCGACAAGCTCTTTCACTTCCCAGCCGGTGATTCCGTTGTCGATCGTCTGGTTGATGGGGGTCAGTTTTTGCTCAGGCCATTCCATCGGCACAACGAAGGTAGCGAACACGTTCGTACACGTGACCGGAGTGTTGAACGATAAGCCAAACTTCCAACGCTGAGTCTGCGGACCCTCATAGGTCAATCGGGACGCCGCAGGTTCGCCGGTCGTATCGTCGTCATCCGGCGCGGCAAAGCATCGTTGCGAGAGGGTTGCCAGGGCGCAAAGGCTTCCCAATTGCGAAAGCAGCGCGCGTCGTCCCAAGCTTGGTTGCGGAGCGATCGGTTCGATGTCGGAATGATGAGGGCTGGTCATAGTTCGTTCTCGCGGAAATGAAAGAGACGGCCGGAGCTGCAGCAAGGATTTGATGACGCGTAGCTGCATCATGATCCGCTGTTGCTCCGAGCCGTCGCTCGCTATTTCGAATTGTACTCGCTGGTGCCAAAGTCAAAGGAAGATTGATGCCTAGGCGCCACCGTTGATGGGCTCTTCCCAAAGGATTTTGTTGCCATCGGTGTCGAACTTGCGACGTGTTTCAAATTGGTCCGGTTGTATCGGGCCGCTAGGAAGCACGTTGCTAGGGACGGAATTGCGTGGGACGTAGCCACCGGAAACACCGCCTTGCATAGGTGGATCGGCAGAGATCACGCGTTCACCGTTGATGATCTGGCCTGGTGAGATGGGGCCATCGGATGATCCACCGTAAACGGGGGTGCCATACGAGGGTGATCCGTAACTTTGTCCACCCATGTAGGGATCCGCGACGATTCCGGTCTCGTATCCGCCGTGATCGTAGTACCCTGTGTCATACGACTGCGATCCAACACCGCATCCACATTCACCGCTGGCGTATCCACCGTGGTCGTATGTTGATGGTGTTTGGCATCCGCAAGTGGGAGCTTGGTAGTTCGGAGTGGCGCAAGGTTGTTGTGGCGCAGCGTAAGGCTGTGGCACGTAAGCAGGAGCTTGGCATGTCGGCGCAGCGGGCAAGGGTGCCGCCATCGTGTTGCCAAAGCAAGGACCTTGAAATGGGGTAGCCAATTTGGTGCACAATCCACATCGCGCACCGCGACCGAAAAGGAAATTTTTCATTCCAGAACAGCCACTGCTGAGGCTGAGCAGCGTTATCACCGCTACAACCGTCCAACTGCGAGTAATCATTATTGTTTCCTTCAAATGCATAGCGAGCTTTATCGGCCAACTCGATGATTAGCCGCTCAAAAGTACGACGCTATCTGTGTTGTGCAAACGCAACATCGTTTTTTTTGAGCAACAATTTGATGACAGCATGCAACGGGGCTTCCGCGCCTTCGCTTTCATCCGTCGTTTGCGATCCGGCCGAACTCATGGCCTTATTGATTTGAAGATTCGTACTCGTCCGTCGTTCGTGCTGTCCACGTTAAGACCCATCATCTCCACCGTTTGCCATTAGCAGTTGCTCCATGCGTCACGTGCCCCGATTATCGCTTTGTTTGCTATGCGCCGCTTGTATCGCTTCGCTCGGTATTTCGTATCGTTCATTCGCCTACGAACTGTCCCCCACACCTGCGCCGCCTGCGCCCAATTTGTTCGAACTGATTGAACCGATGGACTCGAGCACATGTTGTGGTGCGAGTCCCTGTCTTTGCGAAGACCAAGAAGACCGATTTTGGTTGATCAATACACGCGGTATGACTTCGCAAGCATGTCGGGCCAACTTGCAAACACCGGAGCTAAAAATTTCGCGGTTGAATTCGTGCGGCAGTTGTTCGGACAGTTCGTTAGACGATTACACAAGTTCCATCGCTCAATCGCCACGTGTCGTTATCTATGCACACGGAAACCGAATGGAATCACACGAAGCAGTCAAGCGCGCCATGACCGTGTATCGAAAGACTCGTTGTTACCGCACCGGTCCCAGCATCGATTGGGTGATTTGGAGTTGGCCGAGTGAACAACAAGGCATCTTGGCGAAGGATGCTCGATTGAAGGCAAAGCGTACCGATGCCCAGGGGCTCTACTTGGGGTGGCTGCTTCGTCGGCACGCCGAATTGAATGTTTCGACGGCGGTGATCGGATACTCGTTTGGTGGACGTGTCGTTATTGGTTCGTTGCACGTACTTGCTGGTGGAACATTGGGCGGACGCCAACTCGATGGGGAACCGGTATACGGATTCAACGTGGATGCGGGTTTGATCGCACCGGCTTTGGACGCCGATTGGATGCAGACGTGCGGCTATCACAACTTGGCAACCAAAAATTTGGACCGTTTGCTTCTGCTGTACAATCGCAAGGACGCCGTGCTGAAACGATATTGGTTGCTTGATCGTGTTCGTGGTGAGAGCGCCTTGGGTTACACTGGCCCGACTTCCTTCGCTTCGCGATTTGACGGCACCCGATTGCCCGTTCAGTCGCGTGATTGTGCGCCCATCGTGGGATTGCATCACAGCGAACTGGACTATTACGAAAAACCTTGCGGTGCCGGATGCGCCATGGCGACCCTCATTCATGACCTCGGAACAACTCCCTAGTGATCTGGCCCAGTACTTTGCTCAGCATGTCTGTTACTTCAACGGTCGATGGGTCGCGCGACCAGATCTTCGATTGTCGGTAGACGATATCGGATTTCGACAAGGTGTTACCGCCGTTGAACGTCTGCGGACTTACGACGGTAAGTTGTTCGCCGCGGACGATCATCTCAAACGTTGGGTGCAAACGACGGCTTCGTTGAAGATCGACGGTCTCCCGTGCTCCAGTAAGTTGGCCGAGTGGCTGGGCGAATTGATTGAGCGAAACAGAGCTCTGCTCGACCAAGCCACCGATGTCGGGGTCACCATCTTTGGAACTCCCGGGGAAGTTGGTGGCAATGGTCCGACCATCGCAATGCATTTGAACCCGCTCGATCACGGCCGGAATCAACGTCGTCGACAAGGGGGACAACCGCTGGTCACGTCGGCGATTGAATCGCCATCGAATGCCTGTTGGCCTCGCACAGCCAAGGTTCGATCGCGAATTCACTACTACTTGGCTGATCGCGAGGCACGTCGCCATTCGTCGGACGCGCTCGGTGTGCTGAGTGACCACGACGGCAGCGTCACCGAAACAAGTATCGCCAACTTGGCGGTCGTTCGTTCCGGCGCAGTCACTTCACCGCTAGCTGAGCAAGTCCTTAGTGGCATCACGCAATCACATTGCCAAGCCCTTGCTGTCTCGATGGGAATTGCATGGACTCAAGAGCGAATTTCGAAGCAAGATTTGCTTTCCGCGGACGAAGTGCTGTTGATGGGGACTGACACCGGTGTTTGGTTTGCCAATGAGATTGATGGTGTACCGATCGATGGTGTACCGATTGGGGCGGACGCATCGACCGGCACAGTAACATCGGTCGCGACAAAGGCTGCGGTTGGGGGTGGCAAAGTCGAGGGCAGCCACGCTGGGTCCGTTTGTCGGAGACTGCAATCAGCGTTTGCGAAATTGGTCTGCTCTACGCAAAACTGAATTGTCGCTAGACTGGGACTAGACTAAGAAACGTTTCGGAAGCCGCCTTTAGACCACACCCACTCGCCTCGCACTTGGTTGCCGCACACTTGATTGCCAAACACGAGAGTAATGTGCATCGATCTGGTGTTCGCTTTCGAACCGTTTCGAACAATCCAGGTATCTTCAGGAGCAACCCGTTGGAAACCGTGGCAATACTTCGGTAATACTTCCGCAGGCAGCTTTGGGGGAAACTTTAAGATCACCGTGCACACCTTGCTTCTCTTCTGTTTTTGACTTCATGACTCATTCGCAATTTCGACTGATCGGAATTCTCACACTGTTGGGTTCGGTCATTGCGGTCGGAGTCTCGGTAGTGAGGTCGTCCGACGATGCGGTCGCTCGGGTGTCCCATGTCATGACAGCGACGCTGTGGGATTCGAGTCAAACGATCAATGCGATCGACAGTGGTGGGCGATTGCGGGCTGGCGATGCCATTTTCATTCGCGTCGAAGACGGTGGTTGGGAACAGGTTGGCTTTGTTCAAAGAGCGGACCCTCAATCGGATCATCTGCAACTGACATGGTATGGCGGATCGAACCCGAACGAGTATCAGTTCGATCAACATTGGCAATCCGGAAGTCTGCAGCAGGTCATCGCAACAATGATGCCTCCCGAAAAGCAGCAACTGATCAAGCATCGCTTGACATCGGTTTTAGAACAGCATGGGGACGAAATTTCTGCGGCATTGATGCCGTTGGTTCAAGAGAGTATGCGCCGATCGTTGCCAATCATTGAATCTTCTTTCCGCGAGTCTGTCGCCCGCCATCGCAGCGAAATTGATCGTTTGGGAAGGCGGCTGAACCGCGAAATCGTTCAGCAGCAGTTGGTCCCGTTGGCCAAGGAAGAGTTGTTGCCAATCATTCGACGGCACGCCCAGCCCGAAGCCGAAGCGATTGGTCGTGAGCTTTGGGATCGAGCTTCCTTGTGGCGATTCGGTTGGCGAGCAGTTTTGGACCAGACGCCGATTCCGCAGAAAGGGCTCGTCCAGGAAGAGTGGGAGCGCTTCGTTGAAGAAGAAGCGGTGCCGGTCGTCGAAGCTCACACCGATCAATTGGTGGCTGCGGTCCAAGCGACGCTTCGTGACATCGCTGCCAATCCTGCTGTACGAGCAGAATTAGGGAATGTCCTTTCCGAGTTGGCAGAGGATCCTGATGCACGGGATCTAGTTCGAGACATTTTGAAAGAGACGGTTGTTGATAATCAGTCGTTGCGAAAGGTTTGGGAAGACGTTTGGACTAGCCCACAAGCAAAAGAGTCCTTACGCATCGCTGGAGACCGACTCGAACCGGTCATTCGACAGATCGGTGATGATCTATTTGGGACTCGCGAAGCTGGGATCGACCCGAACTTTGCCCGCGTGCTTCGCAATCAGGTGCTCGGGAAGGATCGGCACTGGGTGGTCGCGTCCTATCGCGGAAGAATGACTGGCAACGGTGCTCTCGGTAACGGTGGGGACGAAGAAGACTTGATCGAAATCGGGGTCGCCAACGAATCGGAATCCTATCCGATGATTTATATGGCGAGGAACTTTCGAGACGCTCGGCCCAAGACCCGTGCCAATAGCGTCGAGTCAGTGAGCCGTGAGGCGCCGCGATGAAATCAGTGGACGAGCATTCAAACGAGGAAGAAGTTGCAACGAGTAAGCCGTCGTCCATGCGCCTAGACGCATTGGAGATCAAGCTGCATCAAGATTATTTGTTACGGTCAACGAACCTGACTATCGCGGCCGGTGAGATTACCGTGATTGTCGGAGCCAGCGGCGCGGGCAAGTCTGTGTTGCTTCAAACGCTCGCCGGACTTGTGTCTCGAAAGGGCGATGCGATTAACTGGTCAGGAGAAATCGCGATCGGTTCGGCGAATGAACGGTCGCGAGTGGGAATTGTATTTCAACAATTTGCCTTGTTTGATGAGTTGAGTCCGACCGAGAATGTTCAGTTCGCCATTGATCACCGCAAAGACAAATCACAGGCCCCTAGCAGCACCGCCCCGGAATGGCTGGGGCTTTTAGGTATTCCGTCGCGGACTCACACCTCTTCCTTGTCGGGCGGTCAAAAGCAGCGTTTGGCAATTGCACGGACGCTGGCGGGTGATCCCGACGTGGTTTTGTACGACGAGCCGAGTTCAGGTCTGGACGCGGCGACTGGGCGTGAGGTTGCCAAACTGATTCGCCAAACGCATGATCGTTTTGGAAGAACCAGCGTGATCGTGACCCATGACTATGAAACCATGCTGGACATTGCGGATCATGTTTTATTCTTGGATCCCAAGACGCAGTCCCTGGTCAATATCCCACGTTCGGAATTTGCATCGGTAGCCAATCGAATCGTGTCCGTTTCACGAAGCGAAGGCGTCGCCGATTCAGCATTTCGGGCGACGCAGTCGTGGGGAAACGCAATTCGGGGGTTGGTCGATCGTTTCCTCATTCAACTGGGGCAAGTGACGTTGACGGCGGTGTCATTGCCGTGGACTTTGCGTCCAACGTTTCCGACGATCCGGTGGGCGCTGCGGTTCTTTCTGCATTACCTGCGGTTGGTGGGTGGGGCCTCGGCCTGGGCTTACTTGATCATCGCGGGGTTAATCGTTGGGTTCACGACGACGTACTTCACGCTCCGTTTCTTGCCCTTTCGCACCTATACGCAGCCGCTGTTGATCGATGAACTGCTCGCGTCGATCGGGTTTGCTTTGTACCGAGTTTTGGTGCCAGTGCTCGCTACGGTATTGATTGCCGCACGATGCGGGGCCGCGGTTGCAGCCGATGTAGGTGTTAAGCGATATGGGGGAAGCATCGATGCTATGAAGACGTTCCAGGCAACGCCTCGGTCGTACTTGCTCGTTCCGATCGCCGCAGCGTTTTTGGTTGCCACGCCGGTGCTCGAAACTTTGGCCTACGTCTTCGCACGTATGATTAGTGCCGTAACATTTTCGATGATGCACGAAGAAATCGGCGTGCATTTTTGGCGTCAGCATTTTGATCGACGTGTGGTTCCGTACGGCGGTTGGATTCCTGTGGGCTTTGGCTGGGTTACGATGAAGAATCTTGCCTGCGGTGTCGCCAGCGGAGTGATCGGTTACTATCGTGGATTGTCACCTAAGCAATCGGCTCGTGATGTCAGTGACGCGATCACATCCACGGTACTTTGGAGTACGCTGTGTGTGCTTGTCATCCACTTTGCGGTCGCGCTGTTCGAGTTCAAGAGCATTGATTGATGACGTGATTTAGGTGGGTCTTTGTTCCTTTTGGATTGAATTGATTGTGGATAAGAAATCTAAGAAACGTTTGGAAGTCATCAACAAGAAGCTGCAGACTTTGCGACCACGGTTGGCGGGTTCGCGAGAGCAGGCGGACGATCCTGATGAATTGAAGCAGCTTGAGGATGAGATCGGAAAGCTGGAAGCCGAGGCGGCAGAGCTTAAGGCGGCCAAGTGATTCAGTCGAAGTCGGGGAAATGTTCGGCTAAATAACGCTGGATGGTGGGGCGAGATTGCTGAGCCAACCATCGCTGAGCCGAAAACGCCGATTTGGCCGTTCGGGACGGGCTGAGTCTCGTTTCTCGACGCCTTCCGCATTGTTTTCAAAAGCAGGTAAACTGTGGTGGGCGAGTTCCGTGAGCTCGCCCGTCTTCTTTCCATGCACCCTATTTGTTCCTTTCTCGACTTCCGATATGCCGATTACGATCAAATGCCAATGCGGCAAAGCACTGAAAATCCCTGACTCGATGGCGGGTAAGGCAGTGAAGTGCCCCGGGTGCGCGACCGTCATCAAGGTGCCCGCAGGTGGGGCGACCGCGAAACCTGCGGCTCCGGGTGCTGCAGCCCCACAACCAGCAGCCCCACAACCAGCAGCCCCACAACCAGCAGCTCAGCGTCCGGCAGCTCAACGTCCAGCAGCTCAGCCTGTTGTCCCTGCGTCCGCAGACGGTGGGCTCGATGACATGTTCGACGAGGAAGGTTTTTCCAAGCAAGTGGGGAAGGTTTGCCCGGCGTGTGCGGCAGAGATGTCGGCGGGGGCTGTGTTGTGCACCAAGTGTGGTTTTCACAGCGAACACGGTGTGAAGATGCAAGCGCACATGACGGCGGGTCTGGACATTGACCACGGAACGCTGGCACTGATGAAGGCAGAGCAAGACATGGCGAAGGAAACGGCCATGCAAGACAAGCTCGTCAAAGGTGCAGGCATGCCTTGGTGGGGATTGGCGTTGACGTTGTTCATGATCATCAGCGGTATCACCATCGGCGTGATCGCGGTGAACACCAGTCGTCAAGTCGATGGTGCGGGTGAGTTTAACGCCGTGGGTTTGTTTGCGTTGCTTGCCGGATCCGCATTTGCATTAGTGGCTGCCGGTGCTTGGGCGATGATCATCGTTCACGCGTTCAAGGCCGACCGAAATCAAGGTCTGCTGTCGATCTTGCCTCCGTACACCCTGTACTACGTCTGGAAGAATTTGAAGGCGACATGGCGATACTTGGCGGTTGCCGTCGTCATGGGTGGGATCGCGGGCGGTTTGCTGTCCGTGGCGGGCGGACCGTGATGCTGTTCGATAGCGTGATCCGTTTTTACTTGCTTCGAAGGTCGGCCTTTTTCTCAACAGGTCCCGATACGTCCCTATGGATATAGAACGACAACGTACTCAGGACGATCTGAGGGGGATCATCCAAGGCGATGTATTCTGTGACCCTGTGATGACCCAGTTGTACGCATCGGATGCGAGCATCTACCAAGTGCAGCCGATGGGGGTCGTTCGTCCGCAGACCAATTCCGATGTCATAGCGGCGGTGCAGTATGCAAAAGAGCATGAGATTTCGTTGCATCCTCGCGGTGCGGGCAGCGGCGTGGCTGGCGAGTCGCTCGGGCGAGGTCTGGTCATCGACTTTTCGCGTTACATGCGGCGGGTCGAAATTAGTGCTGATGCGACGACGGTCAATGTGCAAAGTGGTGCTGTACTAGCCGATGTCAACCGTTCCTTGCGAGCTCGTCGGCGCGGGTATGGTCCAGACCCGGTCACGCGAAGTATCACGACCATGGGAAGCGTCTTAGCGACCAACGCCACCGGCAGCCACTTCTTGCGCAGCGGTACAGCACGCGACACGATCGAATCGGCGCGAGTGGTGACGGTGGATGGCGAATTAATCGAGCTCGCCAAGCATTCGCCCAGCGACGATGGGACAGCGGGAAGGTTTGCATTGGGGCTCAGTGAGATCCAGCAACAGTTTGCACCGCAGCTCGCGAAGTCTAGCGAAACGAAAGCGCGGGGCGGCTATCGCATTGACGATATCGTCGGCAGCGACGGTCGCGTTGATTTGGCAAAGTTCATTGTCGGAACCCAGGGGACATTAGCGATTGTCGTCGACGCAACGGTTCGCACCGAAACGATCGCGACCCATCGCGGAGTGGTGTTGCTGTTTTATCACCGTATGGAACTGGCCGCGCGGGGTGCGGTATCGGCTCTTCGACATGGCTTGGTGGCTTGCGACTTGATGGATCGGCGATTGCTGCAGATTGCTCGTGATACCGACCCAAGATATGCGGACATCTTGCCCGCTGCGGCCGAAGCAATGGTTTTGCTTGAAATTCAGGGCGAATCATTGGGGGAACTTTACGATCGCCTTGCGATTATCCAACAAGACTTATGCAGCGGACATGAAGGTGCGTTTGCGAGTGTCGATACGGTCAAGCAAAGTGAGCGAGATCTTTATTGGGCGTTGTCCCGACGAGTGATCCCGCGGATGTATCGGTTCAAACGAGGGGAAGCACCCGTGCCGTTCATCGAGGACCTTACTGTTCCCCGAGATCGCCTGCCGGAAACCTTGACCGCTATTCAAGACACGCTGAAACGTGAGCAAACGACGGCTACGTTCTTCTCGCACGTGGGGCATGGCCACTTACACTTGCGTCCGTTTCTTGATCTTTCCAAAGCGGCGGATCGTCGGCGGCTAGCACGATTGTCGACCGAGATTGCCGAGGTGGTTTGGCAGCACGGCGGTCAAGTCAGTGTCGAGCACGCGGCGGGTTTGAGCCGCACGTATTTGTTGCCCAAACAATTCGGCGAACTCTGGCAAGCGATGGGGCAAGTGAAACGCTTGTTTGACCCGATGCACCGGTTGAATCCGGGCAAGCTATTTGGAGCGGTGCTTCAAAAGCCCAATGAGAATCTTCGTCCGGCCGATCAGACGATTGAGGTCACTGCGGATAATCGCGTGATCGTGGAAGCCGATCACGGCATTGCGGCGCCCGTTCGCGATTCCAATCGCTCGGTTCCTCAACTGCAAGTCCTGCAGCACTGGCCGGCGTCGAGCACTATTACATCGGTGGCGCGGGGTTGCAACGGTTGTGGACGGTGCCGGACGACGTCGCCCGACGAACGTCAGTGCCCGGTTTTTCGTGCCAGCATGCGTGAGGAAGCAACGCCGCGCGCGAAAGCAAACCTGTTGCGAGCAGTGATCGCGGGCAAATTGCGAGTCGATGATTTGGCGACCGACCAAGCGAAGGAAATCGCAGACCTTTGTTTCAACTGCCATCAATGCCGATTGGATTGTCCTGCATCAGTGGACATTCCGAAGATCGTTGGCGAACTCAAGGCGCAATACGTTGCCACCAATGGTTTGCCCCTTTCGGATGCTTTGATTGGGCGCATTGATACGGTGGCGGCGTTCGCGTCACGCGTGCCCTGGCTGTCAAATTTCTTGATTCAGAATTCGTTCTCGCGGTGGCTCGCGGAACGCCTCTTCGGGCTCTCGGCAGCGCGACGATTGCCAGGTGTGGTCCGCGAGACTTATTTGCGGTACGCGACCGGACGACGTTGGCATCGACGATCACCCCATGGCGGGCTCAAGGTCGCGTATTTCGTAGATCAATACGCGAACTTTCATGATCCCGATATTGGTCGAGCACTTGCCGAAGTGCTGCAGCAAAACGAGATAGGCTTGTATGTGCCGACGGCACAATCGGCCAGCGGAATGGCTCGCTTCACGTCGGGCGACCTCAAAGGCGCTCGAAGAATCGCAAAGCGGAACACGAGGCTATTGGCCGATGCGGTTCGAGCCGGCTATACGATCTTGGCAACCGAACCTTCGGCGGTGCTTTGCCTGAAACATGAGTATCCCAATTTGCTTGACGACGAAGACGCGCACTTAGTTGCTGAGCACTCGCATGAAGCTTGTGAGTTTCTATGGGGACTGCACCAAGCGGGAAGATTGTCGACTGAGTTTCAATCCGTCGACGCGAGCATTGCCTACCATCAACCATGCCACTTGCGAGTTCTCGACCCGATTGGTTGTGCGCCTCAGTTGCTTAAGCTGATTCCCGGCATGGACGTGCAACACATCGAAGCAGGTTGCTCCGGAATGGCCGGAACCTGGGGGTTGCAGAAAAAGAACTATCGAAACAGTCTGCGTATTGGGTGGCCGTTGATCTCTGCGATGCGATCCGCCAAGGTCACGTCCGCAACGACGGAATGCAGTGCTTGTAAAATGCAGATCGAGCATGGTAGCGGTCAAGCAACTTTGCATCCGATCAAGATTCTTGCCTATGCCTACGGTCGCATGCCGAAGATCGGAAGCGATCTGGAGGGGACATCATGACGAACAAGCCCGAAGTCAACGTATTGGTGTTCGCCATTGCAAAAGAGTTTGTGGGGGCCGATCAAGTGGCGGTGGAAACGGAGTTGCCTGTCTCGGTCGGTGACTTCCTGACAAGGCTTCAGTCCCAGCATCCTTCGCTTGCGAGCTTATTGCCGTCTTGCCGGTTGGCGGTTAACCAAACGTATGTCGACAATCAAGCAATCATTGAAGCCGGTTGTGAGGTTGCGTTGATTCCGCCAGTCAGCGGCGGTTAACAGGCCATTACTATGATTTCTAAATCCAAACACAACCTCTACTTTGTGGGGATCACGTCCGAGCCTATCGATGCTGGATCACTTGCCGCCTACTTGGACGATCCAGATGTGGGCGCTCATGGATGGTTTCATGGCGTCACTCGTCGAACAACCGGTAATTTGATCACCAGTCTATTGAGCTACGAAGCTCATCAAGCGATGGCAATCAATCAACTCGAGTCGCTCGCCCGCGATGCCGTCAAAAAGTTTGGTCTCTCTCGCGTCGTCATCGTGCACCGCATTGGCGAAGTGCCCGTTGGCGAGTCCAGCGTCGTGATGGGGTGTAGTAGTCCGCATCGGGTGAACGTGTTTGCCGCGTTACCGTGGATGATGGATTTGCTAAAGAAAGACGTTCCGATTTGGAAACAAGAAACATTTGAGGATGGAACTCGCTCGTGGGTTCATCCTGATCCAACGGACCATCAATGAGCAAACAACGAATCTACCTTGACCACGCGGCAACCTCGTATCCTAAGGCGAACGGGGTGCTTGAAGCCATGGATCACTTTGCAAGATCATGCGGGGCAACCGCAGGTCGTGGGGGCTACACGTCCGCACGAACTGCCGATCAAGTGGTCGCAAAGCTGCGCCAGAAACTGGCCGAGTTTGTGGGCGCCGAATCCTCGTCCTGTATCTCGTTTCACGCCAGTGGGACGGCCGCTCTCAATGCTGCCATTCAATCGACGCTGCGTCCGGGCGATCATGTGGTGACCACGGCGGCTGAGCACAATAGCGTGCTGCGACCGTTGCACCATTTACAGAAACACAACGATGTGAAGTTGACGATCGTACCCGTCGACTCAGATGGTCTGGTCGACGTGGCGGAAGTTTTAGCCGCCACGACGTCAAAGACCCGTTTGGTGGCTGTGACATCGGCTAGCAATGTGACCGGATGTGTGGAACCCATTGCCGAGATCGGTCAGCGGTTAAAGGATCGATCAGCCATCTTTCTATGTGATGCAGCTCAAACTTTGGGCGTCTTGCCCATCGACGTAACGGCGATGGGAATCGATTTGCTAGCCGCACCCGGGCACAAAGGAATGGGGGCACCTGCTGGTACTGCGATGCTCTACGCCAATCAATCCTTACATGAAGTCATGCAGCCTATCATCCAGGGCGGCACTGGTAGTCAGAGCGAATCTTTAGACATGCCCGAGCAGATGCCGGCGAAGATGGAAGCTGGGAACCTAAATATTCCAGCGCTAGCGGGATGGTTGGCGGCGGCGGAAAGCCTTAATAGCGATGAATTAGAACGGCGTCGAATTTATCATGGCGAATTGGCAGCCCTTTTATACGACGGCTTGCGTCAGGTGGACGGCGTTACGCTATTCGGACAAACTGGTCCACTTCCAATCGCGAGCATGGCAATCAATGGAATGGATGTTGGCGATCTTAGCATGATCTTGGATTCTGATTTCAGTATCGAAACCAGATCCGGATACCACTGCGCGGCACTGATTCATTCTCACATCGGTTCCTCGGCGGGCGGAACACTGCGGATGAGCGCTGGCTCGACCACCACACGGCAAGATATAGAAACCGCCATCGATGCGGTCAAAGTCATCAGCACAAAGATGCAGGAGTTCTCGCAACTATGAGCAAGCCCGAAAAGAAATCCGATTCCAAGAAGAAGTCGGACCGGAAAAAGAAGTTGGCTGAATTGACCAGCAAGAAGAAAAAGAAGGACAAGAAAGGACCTTGGTACCGTGACGGTTTGAGGTTCGAGTGCACCCAATGCGGTGCATGTTGCGGTGGAGAACCGGGCTACGTTTGGGTAGATCCCGAGGAGATTGAAGCGATGGCAAAAGAATTGGACATCGACGTCATCGACTTTGAGGCGAAGTACATTCGACAAGTTGGAAACGCCAAGAGCCTCAAAGAGTACGAAAATGGGGATTGTGTTTTGCTCGACCAGACGTCGCGAAAGTGTACGGTCTATGAGGGTCGGCCCATCCAATGCCGCACGTGGCCATTCTGGGATTCTAATCTCGAGAAAAAGAAGGACTGGAAAGAAACCTGCGAGGTCTGTCCGGGGGCTGGTGTGGGAACACTCTATTCGTTCGAGCACATCGAAATTACTCGCCGCGAAAAAGCTGTCTAAGCAACTTCGCTTCCTTCGTTGCCGAAACAAGTTCAGTGTACCAACATCACGTTGGGTTAGTGAGATGTTGCTAGTGCCTGCGCGATCATCGACGGACTTCATGGCACGTGCGTGATCGTTATTGGCTGTGCGAAATGGCACGACGCTTTTTGTACTTGTGTGACGAATAAGGTCACTCGGAAAAGCAGGCAAGTTTGCTGTCGTAGTATCTTATGTCGTCAGCACATTGCTGATGCCAAGCAACGGCAGTCATCAAGCCCAGGCGTTCACCCGTGCGGATGCATATCGAATCGCCAATCGGTACGCGATGCAGTGATCGGTGGCACAACCTTTGCGTTGATCGACGGGTTCTTCTCTATCTCTGTTTCTGAAATTTGGAATCCTCACATGCGTTTGTTTGCCTTCTTATCGTTGTTGATTCTTTCGATCGGTGCTCCAACATTGGCTCAAGAGACAGCTCCACCGAGCAACGACGCTGATGTCGCCAAGGAGGCGTCCGAGCAGCTTGATGATGTTTGGATGCAGAAGAAGCTTGATTATTCAACCGCGATCTTGAAGGGATTGTCGTTGGGTGATTTCGAATTGATTGAGGCAAACGCTCGGCAGATGCGTTTACTCAATCGCATCGAGGGTTTTGTTCGCAGTCGCAATCCCGACTATCGCACTCATGTTCACGCTTTTGAACGCGCGTCGGATGAAGTGATTCGGCAGGCCAAAAAGCAAAGCATCGACGGCGTGATAGTGGCGTATCACCAGCTAACGGTCAGTTGCGTCAGGTGTCATCAAACGCTGCGAGAGGAGTAAGCCGCGGGACCGCTCGAACATCCGTTGCTCGAACATCCCTTGCTCGGTCATCGGCGATGGGTGTGTTCGGGTGTGCACTAATGTGGCGCCGTCAAGCAATCTCAAAATTATCACTTGACGAACGGCTCGCATGGTATACAAAGCATAGCCACTAGGTGGTCCCTCTGTGGTGCCGCATGGTGATGTTGGTTGGTTGTGATTCTCCGATCGTGCAGTTGGTTTGGCCAGAATGGCCCGAGCTCGCGACACCTGAACTCAATGGATACCAGTGCAATGCGAGATTATCGCAGTAGATTCGGATCCGGTTGCTCACCGGACCCTATACGCCGATCGAATTCGGCATTCACGTTGATCGAATTGTTAGTCGCAATTTCGATCATGGGGATTTTGGTATCGCTAACGCTTAACGGTGTCCAAGCGGCTCGCGAATCAGCGCGGCAAGTGCAATGCAGCAATCAGTTGCGTCAACAGTCCTTGGCACTTGTCTCGTTTCATTCCACATGGAAATCATTTCCGTTGGGCAATGATCGACGCGGCGGAATCGACCAGGCATGGTCTTCCGCGATTCTGCCCCAACTTGAACTTGGTTCTCTGGCCGAGATCTACGATCGCAAGCTGAAGTGGGATGCCCCCGGACGTAACGCGAAGGTTGCATCAACGGTGGTACCACACTACCGCTGTCCTACATCCGTCGAAGATTTCGCGGGCGACACCGACTACGCGGCGGTGCAAGGAAGTTTGCTTGCCAACGAGCAGTCGTTTCTTACGCATGGTCCCAACAACGGAGTGATGTTGATCGCGTCCATCAAGCGTGTGCATCCGGTTTCGTTTTCTGAGATCTGGGACGGAACCAGTTACACGATGATCTTAGCCGAAGTGAGTGACCGTTCGGCCGAACGAGGCGGCATGTGGGCCGACGGAAACAACGTGATCGCGCACGACAACGGTCCTGTGAATGTTGACAACGACAACGAGATCTACAGCCTGCATCCGGCGGGCGCTTACGTCGCTTTGGCTGATGGGTCGGTGCGATTCATTACTGAATCGATCGACCTAGATACGCTTGGCGGACTTTGCTCTCGCGACGGTCGAGAGGATGTGAATGAGTTCTTTTTGGAATAGCTGAAATTCAGTTTTGCAAATCACCTTTAAACCTTCCCTTACTCATGTTGCAAGGAGATCTACCGGCTAGCGAGTGACCCAATGTTTAGACTGCTTTGAAGTTCAACACACCATTTCAAGAAAGAGACTCGAGATGCACAAAGTTTTAATTGCACTGATGTTGACCGTTGCGATTCCGTCCCTCGCGATTGCCGGCGGCGGTAACTCGAAGGCAACAGGAAAGATTAGGTTCCTCAATCGGACAGACGGCGATGCCTATGTCATTCTGGATCAAACGACTCCTCCATCGAGCTTGGCTGACTTCAACCGAAAGGGCGGAAAGAGAATTCCAGCTGGTGGTAACGTTGTGTTTACAGGTTTGAAAGATGGTCGCCACACCTATGGCGTCGTCTACACCGAAGCAAACGTTGCACCTTCGAGCACTACCCCTGACGAAACCGGTTCGGTGGTAACCAAGAGTGGCGAAGTCAAGAATGTGGTATTGAATCCGGAATAGTCATTTATGACTCTCCCGATCAATCACTTAGAATCATGTCAGCCGCGAACGGACTTGGCTCCTTCGCGGCTGATTTCATTCACGACTGGATCGCCGACTTTCATGTTTCGCTCTGCAATTGTCACGACCCGAGGTTGGATTCTGCCCACGCTGATGACGTGTGGTGTGGGCGTGATGATCGGGCTGCCGTGGCTTTACCAAGCGTGCTATCCGATTGGCCTGCTAGGCTACGCGTGGTTGATATTCCGTGCTGCAAGAATGGCGGGCGCACCCGCATTGCTGCATTCGTTCGTGAGTGGGTCAGTCGCCTTAGCGATCGCGTTTCACTGGGCGTCTCAGTCGATTTCTGATACGACGAATCTCGGAAATGTCCTGTCATGGGTGGTGTTCGGCTGTCTTGTTTTTTGGGAAGCGATACCGTTCGGGTTGTTGGGGTGGGCCGCCTCGTGCTGCCAGCGTTGGGGACCGCGTTGGATATGGGCGTTGGTACCGTTGTGGATCGCTTTCACGACTCATTGGCCCAAGGTCTTTGCTTGGGAAACCGCTCACGCCTTTCTTGGGTTTCCCGCGATCTTGCAGCTCGCTGAACTTGCCGGCACCGCAGGCGTCACTGCGGCAGCGATGATCGCAGCGGTCGCCGTCGTTCGATGGGGACTTGAACCTAGTCGACTCTCTGCAAAAGTCGAAGCTTCGTTGGGCGGATCAGTGGTGGTGGTCGCGTGTTTGTGGGGGACGGTGACGTTGGAACATTGGCGAGAACGCATCGCATCGGCTGAGCAATTGCGAGTTGGCGTCGTTCAAGTGGATCCCAGCTACGTCGAGTCCCTCAATAAGATGCAAGTCATGTCGGACGCGATGGAAGGGAAGGTCGACTTGTTGCTGTGGCCCGAATCCACTCTGGGCCATTATCACGTCGGGCTCGATCATTTTCGTGATACCGACCACACGATGGACAACGCCGAAATGCCCAACCCGGCCGTGGATCCGTATCCTCGCATCTACTGCGACCTGCTCGCCGGCGGAAAGACTTACGAAAACGGTGGGAAGCATTGCGGTCCGTATAAGAACACAGCCTTTCTGATGGACTGTCACTATCAGATTGTTGATCGCTACGTTAAGCGATCATTAATGCCCATTGGGGAATACATGCCCTTTGAAGCTTGGTTCCCAGTCATGAGAGAATGGGCGGCACTCGACAAAGAAATCGTTCGGGGAACGGACGATCGACCGTTGCGGCTTTCGACGGGAACGAAAGTCGGAGTGTTGGTTTGTTACGAAGACATGGTCGCTGCCAACGCGTCATCGAGCACGCGCGAGGGGGCTGATTGTTTGGTGGCGCTGGTGAACGGGTCCGCCTTCACCGACTCCGACACGCTCAAACAGCATCTGCAATTGGCACAACTAAGGACCATCGAAAATCGAAGGTCGTTGGTGCGATGCGCCGCAACGGGCGTCAGTTGTCTGATCCAACCGGATGGAACGATATCTCAACAATTGCCGCTCAACACAGATCAATCCATGATCGTCAGCGTGCCCTTGGAGTCCAAGCTAACACTGTATACCCGGCATGGTCCGTGGCTATCGCGAGGATGCACGGTATTTGCGATGGCGTTGATTGTCGTTTCATGCTTGAAATCGCCAATGGTCATGCGAACGCTCTCACGGCAACCCGCCGCGGACTGAATCAAGGCCCTAAACGTTTGCAGACTCGTATTCCTGGCTTACCGTTGACCGATCGGATACGATTCTTTTGTCGTTCATTGCTGATTCCGTCCCTGTATGAAAGAGTTTCCGTGAATCGTTATCTAGCTGCATTGATGCCGTTGTTGCTTAGTGTTTGCCCGTCCGTTTCCTGGGCTGACAATTGGCCGCATTGGCGTGGGGATGGTGGAAACGGCGTGGCTGAGAACGCGAACCCACCGACTGAGTTCAGTAACGCTCGCAATGTCAAATGGAAGGTAGCTATTTCAGGCCAGGGATCTGGGTCGCCTGCGGTTTGGGAGGACAAAATTTTCGTCACTACCGGCGTGCCGGTTTCAGGTACGAAGCAAGTCAAATTTACCGTGCTGTGCATTGATCGGGCGACTGGAAAAACGCTTTGGGAGAAAGTCGCCGTTGAGGCCGTGCCGCATGAGGGGACTCACCAAACCAATGGCTTTGCTTCGGCGTCGCCCTGCACGGATGGAACCGCAGTCTATGCGTTCTTCGGTTCACGCGGCTTGTTTGCTTATTCAATCGAAGGTGAAATGCTTTGGAATCGCGACTTCGGTGACATGACAATACGAAACAATTTCGGCGAAGGGGCGTCACCAGCATTGCACGGAGATCATTTGTTTGTGCCGTGGGATCACGAAGGCCAATCGAAATTGTACGCCGTCAATAAACTGAGCGGCGACATCGTTTGGCAGGTCGACCGTGATGAGCCGTCGAATTGGGGCACGCCTTTGGTGATTGAAAGTGAAGGGCAAGAACAAGTCATTCTCACTGGTCAAAACAAGGTCCGCGCGTACGAATTAGGCACCGGCAAACCGTTGTGGGAATGCGGCGGACAAACCGATCGACCCGCGGCCTCGCCAGTTGCCGGTGACGGTTTGGTATTTGTGGCCAGTGGATTCCGTGGTGCTTTCGTGGGCGCTTTTCGGCCAGATGGGAAAGGCGATATCGAAGGCACCGACCATGTGGTATGGACTCGCAGTCGCGATACACCGGACATTGCTTCGCCACTGCTTTCTGGTGACCGCTTGTACTACTACAAAGCGAAAACAGGCTTGCTGACCTGCGTCAACGCAAAGACCGGTGAACCATATTATTCGGCGAAGCGGATTCCTGAACTGGATACGATCTATGCGTCACCCGTGGCAGCCGGTGGATACGTTTACTTGTCCGATCGTGATGGGACCATCGTCGTGATCAAAGATGCTGACCATTTCGAATCGGTCGCCACGAATCAGATGGGGGAAACGGTGGACGCCACCCCAGCGCCAATCGACGATCAATTGATTGTTCGTGGGTCAAAGCATTTGTTTTGTTTGCAGGCTCAGTAGCATTGACCTAGCTCTTGTAGCTGGCGATGCCATTATTCTATCCCGCTCGGACAGCCCGCTTCGATTTCTCAATCCTTCTTTTCATTCTTCCACTTTCGCTGAGGATACCTATGAGTCATTCCAATCCGGACCGACGTGAATTCACCAAAACGCTCTCTGCTGCTATCGCCGCTGGAATGGCGTCCGGCGGATTTTTCTCCACGGCCCCGTCGGCGAAAGCCAATGCCACGACCAACGGGAAAGTCGGTGTTGCGTTGGTGGGACTTGGGAACCTAAGCACGAATCAGTTGGCTCCCGCTCTCCAGAAAACAAAGGTCATGGAACTGCGAGGGATCGTGACGGGAACGCCTGCGAAGGCTGACAAATGGCAGCAGCAATATGGCATCGCGAAGGAGCACACGTACAACTACGACAACTACGATGAAATCGCAAACGACGACGCGATTGATGTTATCTATGTTGTGCTTCCCAACGGAATGCACCCGGAGTACACGATTCGGGCGGCCAAAGCTGGTAAGCACGTTCTTTGCGAAAAGCCCATGGCAAATTCATCGGAAGAATGTCGTCAAATGATCGCTGCATGCAAGGATGCAAATCGTAAGCTGGCGATCGGCTATCGCTGCCAATTTGATCCTTTCCATCGTCGCTGTATCGAATTGGCTCGAGAGCAAACCTTTGGCAAGTTGAAGTTCATCGAAGCGGGGTTTGGTTTCAAGATCGGCGATCCCAATCAGTGGCGACTCAAGTCGGCGCTTGCCGGTGGTGGCGCGCTGATGGACGTGGGGATTTACGCACTTCAAGCTTGCCGTTACCTGACCGGTGAAGAGCCGCTCGAAATTACGGCCCAGGAAACCAAGACTGACCCCGTGAAGTTTGCCGAAGTGGATGAAACCATCACATGGTCTATGAAGTTCCCCAGTGGAGTTTCGACTTCGTGCATGACCACGTATGGATTCAATGGCATCAATCAATTCACTGGACTTTGTGATAACGGTTGGTTCGGTCTCGATCCCGCGTTCAGTTACGCACCTCCGCAACCCAAGTCCAGCAATCCATCGCAAGCAAAGCTAGACCTTGATCCTGTTGATCAGTTCGCCGCCGAGATGGATGCTTTCGCCCGTTGCGTCCTTCACGATGAACCTTCAAGCGTTCCGGGTGAAGAAGGACTGCGAGATTTAGTCGCCATCGAAGCGATTTACGAATCAATTCGAACTGGCAAAGCAGTCAGCCTCGCGTAGCACTACTCACTGAGTTCTCACTCGGTGTTTCAAGTGAAGCATCTCTCAGTGGCTAGGCAAGCCAATGGGCTCCTTTGCCGGAAACGGACCAACGGAAGGTTGGATGCCAATTGATGGAACTGCTAGCGGGCAATCCAACCGTTGGCATCATGGTTGCATCGTTTTTGTGACGTAGCCTCGGGCGGAATCGCAATGGGATCCACTAGATCCCACCGTCACAGCCCTTTTTAAGGAAAATGTCATGAGTACCAGCACCAACAATCCCGTGCAGGTTCAGGCGAACGAGCCTGATGCGCACCTAGTCGCACGCCATTTCCGCACAGGCGTGCGGTTGTTGCTCTCCCTATCGTTGATCGCGACTATCGTTTGCTTGTTCTTTCTTCAAGAAGCGGCTTACCTCGCTGCGATCCCAATTCCGTTGTTGTATGCGGTGCTTGCGTTCACCAACTATCTCGAGATGCGATCACGGGCATCCCAACTACGTCCTTCAAAGTCGTCCGGTATCGGTCGAGAAGAAATCGAAGTCGATATCGAAACGGTTGGCGTTGTGACGTTATTGAAAGTGTTCGGAGTCTTAGCAATCGGAAGTTTCATCGTTGCCGCATCGTTCTTTGACTGGAAAATGGTAGGGATTGGCGCAACCGCTTTGTTCTTCCTGGTGATCCTCATTCAAATGCCATTCTTGCCACTGTATTTCAGCGAAGCAGAACGCGATGAGCTTCGAAAGGTGCGGAAGTCGTGAGGGAATCTAACGAAAATAAGGCGGCTAGGTCGAATTCTGCGCAACATGATCCACAACAACGCGAGTCATCAAAACACGCTCGCGTGGGGCCTTTCATTTGACGACTGACGAGTAGGGCCCTAAGAATGTTAGGAACGATGTTTGCAGGGCGTACGATGCCGCAGACCTTGGGTCGTACCAGCGAATAATTCAAGACCTGCCCAGCGCAACCGCATTGCGCAATTAGCATCAGACACCCGACAAAAGGTGTCGAACAACAGACACTCGACAAGAGTCACCGGCCAACAAGCAGCAAGGATATCGCTACCGTTCGAACTTACCTTCGTTGCATTGTTAGGCACGTGCTCTCATCGATCATTGATCACTTCACTTCCCTAGTAGTAGAGGCAATCAAGTCATGTGGGCCAAACTTACGCTCGTACCTTTCTGTATTTTGTTCTGTACGTTCGTGCAGACGTCGTTTGGACAAGACGTCGCCTCGGAGTTCTTTAACAATCATGGAAATGCCCGCCTTGGGATTGAGGTCACTGACAGTCCTGGCATTGGAGTCCGGGTCGGCGTCGTCGCGATCGGGGGACCGGCCGACTACAGCGGTGTTCGGCCGGGTGACTATGTGTTGAGAGTCAACGGGAAACCGATTGATAAACCGGAAGACCTGATCGAAGCCGTTCGTGCCGAAAGTCCCGGGGGTGAAGTGGTAATCACTGTTTGGCATGACGGCCAGGCATCCGACCGCAAGATTGTGTTGGCTACCGCTGACAGGATGAACCATCGAAATGATCGAGCTTGGCTCGGTGTCACTTTGGAAGCTAGCGAAGGTCCGGGTGCCGATGGAACCTCAGGTGCCAAAATCGAACAAGTCATTCCGGGTAGTCCAGCAGCCCAATCAAATTTGAAAGCGGGTGACGTAGTCGTGGCCATCAATGGAATCAACGTTAAATCGTCAAAGGACTTGGTCACCGCTGTCGAAGGTCTCAAACCAGGGGAAACGGCAACATTGAAATTAGCGGGTGATCCCGAAAGAGAACGTCAGATCACGCTCGGTTCGGTTGCCAACTCACCGCCTCTGTTTAGCTATCGCATGCCAATCCCTGAGCTCAACGACGAAGCGCCAGATTCGTTTTCGCCTCCGACTGCGTGGCGCGACGAGATCACAGATTTGCGTCGCCAAGTGCAAGAACTACGCAAGGCAATTCTCAACGATAAAGTGGATCGCCCAGGCGAACAACGTGGTGAAGATGACCAACATGATCAAGACGAAGAACGTAATCACGACGAGGAACGTGATCAAGACGAAGAACTTGGTTCTGACTCATCTCAACCCAACGTCGATGACTCGTCGAGCACCCATGCGGACCGCGATGATTATCACCTAGTCGTTCACCGCCCATTGCGTCGTGGTAATCGTGCCCACGCTCACTATCCTACGCCGGCTTATCGGTATTCGTATGGCTATCAACCAAATTACGGCTACTGGTACAACTACGAATCAGCACTCCCCTATTCCAGCTACTACCGTTCGCCGCCCGTCTACCGTCAATACTACCGACGTTACTATCGACCTAGCGTGCGAGTCTACGTTGGCCCCGTCGGCGGCGGCTACTACTACCGATAGCTCGTACAGCCGACACTTGGTACAGCCGACACTTGGTACAGCCGACACTTCGCGGGTGCCACCATCGTCAGGTCAAAGAGAGGTCGGGCTCTCGTCCGTTGATTGGCCAGCGTCGATCACATCCAAGTTTCAAATTCACGTCAACGTTCAGTTTTGCGAGTTGACTTTGATGTAGACGTCTACCGGCAGTCCGATGGGCAAGTCGGGATCGTTCTGAAGTTCGATCCAAACACGTCGGCTGTTGGTGTCGTTCCGTTCGCCAGCGAATTGACCAAACAGTTTTTTGCGGTCCATCAGAGGCTCAATCTCGATGGTTTTGCCTGATGCAATGATTCCTTCCGCGGCGTCCGAATAGATATCACAGCTCTGTCCGACAGAGATCCGTAGTGCATCAAACTCATCAATGTCTGCGACGGTACGTAGGCTTGATGTATCGGACATGACGACCAGAGGAACGGAACGATCGGGGCCTGTTAGTTCACCCGGTTCTCCGTTGATGATCATAACACGCCCGTCCGAAGGAGCGCGAACCGTACAACGGTCAAGACTGATCTGCGCGATCTGCAGTCTGGCCTCGGCCGCTCGAACTGACGCGCTGGCGGCAAGCAGGTCATCGCTTCTTGCAGGAAGTTCAAGCGTCTCTAGTCGACCTTTGGCGGCCGATGCGGTTGCTTTTAGCGATGCAACTTCGGCCTGCAAGTTTTCTAGCTCTCTGTTGCTGATCGCTTTGTTTTTCGACAACTTGACGCCCCGTTGATAGTTCTTGGTGGCGGCATCAAGCCGAGCGATGATCGCATCGTGTTCGTGTCGGGCGGTTTCGATTTCTGAAGGACGGAAACCGTTCTCTAGCCGCTGTTTCTTTGCGAGTTCAAGTTGCAGCATTGCATTGGCAAGATTGCGTTCATGCACATAACGTTCGGAATCGAGTTCAATCAACACATCGCCTTGGCGAACCCACTGTCCTTTGGACACGGCGACTCGTGAAATCTGTTCGGTGATCCTGGCAAGAATCTCGACTAGTTCCGTCCGCCCTTCAATAATGCCGGCCGCGCGAATGGTGTCGTACCGCTGCACGTGGTTGGCGAGCTTCGCAGTTGCCGGTTCGCGATTGAGCACAACGATGCGACGATTCTCGACCATCAGAAGTACTGGTCCGAAAATGACCGCAACCAAAATTGCAATTTGAATTTGCCTCATTTGAACTGCCCGTTTTCAATTTCGCAAATTCGATCAGCATACTTAATGATCCGTGGATCATGCGTAACAACGACGGTGGCCGAGTTGGTGTCGGCGATCAGTTCCTTTAGCAGTTCCATGACTTCCTGTCCCGACTTCCCATCGAGCGCTGCGGTGGGCTCATCCGCAAGAATTAGGTTCGGGCTCGTGATGACCGCTCGCGCAAGCGCGACGCGTTGGCATTGCCCAGGACTCATTGCCGATGGCAAATGATGACGGTGGAATTCTAAGCCGACACGTTTAAGTAACTCAGCCGATCGTGTTCTGGCGTCGGCAAGGCTGTGGCCTTGCAACGTTAGCGGCACCGCGACGTTATCCTCCGCAGAGATCCCTCGGATCAATTGAAATCTTTGAAAGACGAATCCAATGTAGTTGCGACGTACCTTGGTTCGTTCCTGAACGTTCATTTGGTCGACGCGATGCTCGGCGATGGTGACTTCTCCCGAGTCGCTCTCGAGCAGGCATCCCATGATCGAAAGCAGCGTGCTCTTACCACTTCCCGATGGACCGGATAAAAACACGCACTCGCCTGAGTCAGCATAGAAGTTCACTCCGTCAAGAACCGATCGTTTCTCTCCGCCAATCGGGTACGACTTGCGAACTTGGTTCGCTGTCAAAATCCGAGTTTGACCTAAACCCGTTGGTGGGACTCTAGTTCCCAGGGATGTTAGGTTTGCGTCCAACGCGTTCTGCTGCGTCGAAAAGTGTTGAAAGGCATCCTTGAGACTTAATTTGTCAGCCATGCTTTATCCCTGCAAAACAGTATGAGGGTCAACGCGGCGGATGCGCAGATAAGGCAGTGCCGAAGCGCAGAGGCAGATGAAGAAAACTAACCCTGCACTAGCAAAGTATAAGCCAAGCGGAATTTCGATCGCCGCTCGAGGCGTGCTGAAGAAGTGACGGATCAGGATCGTTATCACGACCCCGATGGCAATCCCCAGACTCGCAACGACGGTCGACTGGGCAGCGAGCAGGAGAATGATTTCACTTTCACTTGATCCGATTGCCTTAAGCGTTGCAAACTCGCTGATGCGATCCAACACCATTGCGTACAGCGTTTGTGCCACCATCACGAGTCCGACAAGCAAACCCAGAAACGTTGCCGCGCCAAAGCTCAGGCCGATGCCAGTTCGAGTCAGCCAAAAATGAATACTGGTTGCCGCATACTGCTCAGCGGGAACGGCAGTCACATCTTTCAGCCGACGACGGATCTCTTCGCAAACATCGTTTGCGTCAATGCCCGGTTGAAGGCGGACAAGGAAGTACGAGGCCAACGATGGGTCACCACCTGAGAAATTGATAGACCGCTCGTAGTCGGTAAACACGTACGGCGTGACGAGAAAACTTAGCAGGCCATGGCTCTTACCGGAGATCCTTGCTCGCTGCCCGCCGATCTCGCGAATCTCTCCGATGTCAGGCTCGAACAGCTTTTCATCATCACATTGGTCAACGATGACACTATTGCGGTACGTTAACGCGTCACTAGGACCTTCGACGATGTCGTAAGCGCGGCCAAGGTCCGAACCTTCGGCGACCCCGACGACCATGACGCCTTCGAAATTTCCATCAGGCAACGAGATTTCTGAAAACGCGATTCGCATCGGTTCCGCTCTCTCCACTCCGGGGACGCTTCGGATGCGGTGGATCCAGCGTTCCGGAATGCCGTGAGGAAAGTCCACATTGTGCATCCCTTGATGGCCGACCCAGATATCAGCATTGCTGCGATCAACTAGCAAGCTTGCTTTTCGAATCAGTCCAAAGAAAAGCCCGCCTTGGATGTTGACCAATACGACCGAAAAAATGACCCCGATCAAGCCAGCGATCAGCTTGCCGCGATCGTGAAACAGAGTGCGGAACGCAATATTCCAAAGCATGACACTCTGCGCGGTCGGAATGAAGTGAGGACTGAAACGCCATTGGAGTGGTATCGGTTATTCCATCAACAAACTTCATTCCGTTTGTAGCGAGTCGAGATCCAGGTGTAGAGATATTACTTGTTTTTTGCCTCAAGCTTCTTCAGTCGATATTCAAGGTCGTTGACCCGTTCATTCAAACGGAGCACCAATTGCCGCAGTTCTGTATCGTTAATTGCCGGGTTAGACGACAAGGGTTCACGGATCCGGTTGGGTTGTTTCAGGAATGGATTTTCATCGTCGGGTTCTGCAGGGACAAATGCCTTCAATTGAAGCAAAATATCGTTGATTTGCCGATCGATGCCTGATCGAGTTGGATGCTTCTCTCCTAGGTTTGATCGAGTTCGACGTAAGTTGCGAAGCTCTTCCGCCAAGGCTCGTCCGTGATCGGTCAGCAGTGCGGACGCAGGAACGCCGTCTTCCGGTTGCGATTTTCGATCTGAGTATTCGACATCAGAGCCTTGCAGACGAGGCGATTGCGATTGCACCGATGACATACCGTGAATCGATATCAGCAGAAGCATCGCAATGGCAACGCTAGCAGCAGATTGTTGCGGACAAGAACGTTTCATCAGATTGGCACCAAGGGGAGAATGACTAAACACAAAACCAGTAAACGATCAGTTTGCCGTACTCAATCCAAATCGGAAAGTGCGTTTCGGCACTATCGGCTGAACTCGTCGCCGCGCAAACTGACACGTTTGCTTCGTCTTTAAAAACCCGGTCGAAACACAACCGGCATCGACGAGTATGGGGTGCCGATGTGACCACAACTAATTTCGTCACTCCAGGCAACGCACGTTGCAGTCCAACAGCTTCGCTACGCGAACTAAGCCAGTCACCGTCAACCGGGCGAACGGTATGGATGTGTTCAGTCGGGACACCGTGCAGTCCGAGGAAGTCAATCTCACGTTGCACACGCGAGTCGTTTTGGCCCCGGACAAAGTTGTAAGTCGACATCTGTTGTTCATCGAGCAAGTAGATGTCGTCGACTCGTTTCAAATGATAAAGATCCGCTGCAGCGTGCAAACGTTCCCACACCGCAATTCCATCGGCCATCACATAAGCGACTTCACCCTCCGCTTGGTGATCGTGAACGTACAATGGCATGATCATCCATCCGCGGATCTGTGCAAACGACATTGCAATCCAGATTGCCGCCAAGGCGATTGCCAAACACCAGAATCTTCGCCGCCACTTGGAAGCGTCGCGTGAGTCGGCAGGAATGTTCAAGGAATGCCACGCACGATCGTGGGGCCAATCAATCGTGTCAGCCAAACTGGCAAACGTTGCCAGATTTTTACGAGCCGTTGTTTTCCGTCGGAATCAGGACGCATGTCGTTCGGGTCGCCCTTGCGAACATAGTACTGCCAGCATGCAGGATGAGGGACCGCGCCCCACTGAGCCTTGAATTTATACGTTCCACTGCCTTCACTGCTGCGTCCAAAGTCAAACGTATGACTGCGTCGCTCGACGGCTCGCTCAAGCAAGTGCCGATACATCAGCATGTTGGCATTCATCCGGTTGAACTCTCGCAAGCAACTTGCACTTGGCACTTCGGTCACACCATCGCAGTGCACCAGCAAACCTGCGGCTACCGGTCGGTCTTCCTTCCGCACGACACAAATCTCTGCATCGTCGCCAAATTCCTTCAACACATAAGCGAACAGGTTGCGTGAGAAGACAGGGGTGCCCAGGTCTCGCATATTGTGCGCGAACACCGCATAAAACGAATCGAGCAATTCATCAGCACCGAAGTTCACCTGCAGACCGAATTCGCCAGACTTCTTCACTTGGCTGCGAACCTTTGACTTCAGGTTTTTCATGATTCCCTCGGTCGTCTCTGGAAGAGGCATGCGCATGTGAACCTTCTCGGTTCGCTCGAAATTCAACCGAGGATGATCGACGGGCGATTCATGTCTGAGCTCCAAATAGTTGACGTCCAACTCGTCCGCAAGATCGCAGGCCGCATCAATCAGTTGCACCGCAGTCTCGTTGTCCTTCGCCCAGACTCCGCCCGTGTTGACGTATGGAATGCTAACTAAGAAGCGACCGAACAGCGGCCCCGACACCAAGTTCAATGGCAGAACGCCCGTCGCCTGATCACCACAAGTTGCCGTTGCGAGATAAGTTTGGTGACGCAGTCCCTTGCCGATGCTATTGATCCAAGACTCATGATGCGCATTGAGTCGCCCGTAGGTTGCGTCATGTATCAGCGGCCAATCCGAAGGCCAACGATGAGTTTGGATTTGATTCACGAATTTTCGACCAGCGCCCTCACGGAAGATTTCAAGACGATCGTAGATGCCCAGTCTTGCAAGTCAATTCAAGAGTCAAGCGAGCGGTAAACATCGACCATTTTTTTCATTCGCCCTTCAAAACTGAATCGTTCTTCAACGGTCTGACGCCCAGCCTCACCGAACCGCTGTCGCGCACTCGGGTCGGCGATCAATGCCGCCAATGCTTGTTGAAGTTCATCCATGTCGTCCGGTTCAACGAGTCGACCATTGACGTCATCGGAAATCAGCGTTGGCATCCCCGCGACCTTTGTTGCCAAAACGGGGACACCCATTGCCATGGCTTCAAGCACCACGTTGGGCAAGCCTTCACGTCGACTGCTCAACGCGTACAAGTCGGCGGCACGATAGACCGTTCTCGGATCCGCGACAAACCCAAGCAGGCGAATTCGGTCTTGGTGACCTGTTGATCGAATTAGTTGTTGCAGTGAGTCATGTTCGGCGCCATCGCCAGCGATTGCCAATGAGACGTCAGCGCCGGAGTCAATCAGGTTGGCGATAGATCGAATCAGAAGATCAAACCCCTTTTCGTTGGACAGTCGGCCTACACCTACGACAAGCGTGGTGTTGGTCGAAAAACCCAATTGTTGTTTCGCCTCAGCCGGATCGTTACTAGCGGCGTAGTCATCCAAGGCAATCGCGTTGTCAATCAGTGAAAGGTTTGTTGCCGCAACGCCACTGCGAAGGCAATCATCGTACAGGTCTTGTGAGACACAGATCACTCGATCGTAGCGTGGTAGACATTGCCGATCGACAAAGTAATACAGCGGAGTTTTCCACGTTTTCTGAACCCAGCCATGCACCGTCGTCACTAACTGCATCGGATGACGACGTCGCAGCATCAGTCCCAGCAGGTTGCTTTTGTAGTCGTGTCCGTGCCAGATCGTCGGTTGATAGCGATCAACTAACTCGCGAAGTCGCGAAACGATTCCAACGTCCTTGATTCCAAAGTCATCCACCGCCTCGAGCGACGCCTTCTTTTCAGCCGCTCGCTCGGCGATGACCGAGAATCCATCATCACCAGGATCACGAAGGTAAACGCAAACGCAGCGATACCCAAGTGGATCCAGAAAGCGAGGTGAATTCAAAATCGTCTTATCCGGACCACCACCCGTCCCACTCACCACGCGCACATGCATGACAAGCGGTGTTTGGGAGCAGGATTTGAAGACAATATCGGAGCTCATAGAAATTAGCGAAAGCATAGGGCGAAATTTCGGGGGAGAGAGTTCATTTTGTACAAGTCGCCGCCTGTTCAACTCGTGCAATTCGCAATCACGTTGTCGAATCAACATCGGCAACAGCGTTTGATCCGACTGGGGCCTTTTCGCAAGTAACGAATGCCTAATCGTCATATCCAGCATATCCAGCATGAATGTCAGCGATAGCCAAGGCGATAAGTCCGATACGTTGAATAGGAACACGCTGCGTCGTTACAGAATCGTAGGTTTGATTGCACAAATTTTAAATCCACGGACATACAAAATGGCCCTTTCACCAACTCCTTTCTCTAATTGGGAAACTGCTTTCCAAGTATCACCTATCAACGCGAGCGTAACCCTGACAAGCGAAGTGCCAGTTGCATCAATAAACGGGGCTGGCCAACCGCCGGTAACTGCGGATGTAAGATGCTGGTTCGAAGCGACTATCGGGAAAGAGAATGTCTTGTG
The DNA here is from genome assembly GCF_007859865.1 of Rubripirellula amarantea. Classification (NCBI taxonomy): domain Bacteria; kingdom Pseudomonadati; phylum Planctomycetota; class Planctomycetia; order Pirellulales; family Pirellulaceae; genus Rubripirellula; species Rubripirellula amarantea. Next base: position 3,014,736 of record NZ_SJPI01000001.1, read on the forward strand.
TGATGAAAATAGCAAGAATCGCTACGGGAAATGCACGCTTCCTGTCGGTACCACACCAGGAATCATTGTCCGGCCCCGTGATGTGAAAGAGGTTCAGCAGGTCATCTTGGCTGCTAAGAACTTCGGACTAGCGACTCATACAATCAGCTGCGGAAAAAATTGGGGTTATGGTGATGCCTGTGCACCAAAGGATGGACAACTGATCATAGATCTGGGACGTATGAATCAGATCATCGAAGTTAATGAAGAACTAGCCTATGCCGTGATAGAACCGGGGGTGTCACAAGGGCAACTCTACGATGAACTGATCAAACGCAATAGTTCGTTGATGCTCGATGCAACAGGAGCTGGGCCCGATGCGAGCATTGTTGGTAACGTTCTGCAGCGCGGATTTGGACACACGCCTTATGGCGACCGGACTGCCTATTCATGCAACTACCAATACATAACACCGGACGGAAAAATTCATCACTCTGGTTTCGGTGATATTTCCAATAGTCAGGTTGGGAATGTCTACCCCTATGGCCAGGGGCCTTGTCAACAAGGGATGTTGGCTCAAAACAACTCTGTAGTTGTTACACGGATGACGATTTGGATGATGCCACGTCCCGAGAGAATTGAGGGATTTGCGTTTAAGGTTGACGACCATGACGCATTTTTCAAAGTGATTGATCGCCTACGGCCATTGTGTATCGATGAAACAATCAATGGCGTCATCCATCTGGCTAATGACTTGAGGGTGATGTCTTCGCAGCCATGGATGAAGGCGAGAGGTCCCGTCCACAAACTGCTTTCCAAAGATGAACGTTCGGAGATGAGGAAACGCGCTGGAGTGGCAAATTGGAATGCACTGGGAGGGATCTATGGGACTCGTAGTAGCGTTGCTGATAGGCGAGCAAGAATACGGAGTAAATTACGGGGCGTCTGTTCTGTGCACTTCTTTCGAAAGCAGTACATTGATGCGGCGCGACGTGCCGCTTACGGGGTGCCACTGTTGAGAAAATGGAAGCGGATTGATTGGCTTCGCGATTTAACGTCGTCAATAAATGATGTAATGGATTTGCTTCACGGTCGGCCGTGTCGGAACCATCTGGAAGGCGCGTTTTTTCGAAACAGGCCTGAGTCTGGACAGGTGATCGACGCGGGCCTTATTTGGAAGTCCCCCGTGATTCCGTTTCTCGGTTCCGACGCCAAACGCTTGATTGACTGCATGGAGTCAATTGCAAATGATTATGGATTTGATTTGCCTATAACAATATCGCCCGTCAAGAAGCGTTCAGCAATATGCGTGACCAACCTATGCTTTGATAAATCAAGTCATGACGAAAGTTTGAGAGCGGAAGAATGTGGCAACGAACTAAGGAGCAAGCTCCTTCAATTCGGTTATCCATTATATCGAGAAAGCTCGATATAGAATTTCAATCCTGGGGACGACTGCTATTAGATTGCTTCTTTTAGAAACTCACTTAGTCTTTGCCTTGCTTGTTCTGTAATGTAGCCGTTAGTCAATTCTTTGCGAAGCGAGTTGCATCGTGTACGAGTTTCTGCATCAGTGAGAACGTGCTTGACCTTTTCAAGAAGTGTTTCAATTCTAAGATCGCGAGGTCTAAGCAAATCACCCACGCCAAGTCTCAGAAGAGCAACACTGTGAAAGTGCTGGTCAGCCTGCACTGGTAACGAAATGATTGGCACACCGTAGTACAACCCGTTGTAAATGCTCATTGCACTGCCATGGGATATCCAAAGATCTATTGTGGTAAGCAACGCATTTTCATCGAGAAAGTCGTGAACTTCCAAGCATTCGTGTGTGCGAGGTATTTGAAAGTTTCGTCCTCCCTTTGAAACGATGATGTAGTGGCCTTCTTTTAAAAGGGCATCAATGACTTCGGGCAAGAAGTCAGTTGCCATAGATTCCTGAGTACCAACGGTAATGTAAATGCGTTTGCAGTTGCTGCCATCGTAACTGAACGACGTATCTTGATGCTCTCGATTCTGATTCCAAGTTAGGACACCCGTGTAGCAATCTTCTCGTCTCAAGTTTTTAACTGGCATGACTGTCGGATGGTCCGACAGGAGGCAGAGATCGCCTTGGCTTGCATACTCGAAAAAGCTTCCTAGTACTGGCAAGCCGTTTGCGCGTGACGACGCTTGGTAAGGTCGAGAAATGCTGCGCATAACGCGTTCGCGGGCAACACGCCCAAACCAGGTTTCGTTCAACCCATCGACTAGGCCAGACGGAATGAATGAGGGGCCGAGGAAGCAATTGGCTACCGAGTTGGGGATTTGGAATTCTGGATGACAACTGGCACTAGTTATCCCAATTGTTGGAATGCCTGCTTGCGCTGCGAGTTGCAACAGTGGGAATCGAAAATCCGCCACAACTACAGATGGCCGCGTTTTAATTAGAAGCTCGCGATCGTCCCGATAGTACTGATTGAGCTCGGCTGTCCTATAGAGTGTGCTTCCGCGAGCCAATCGGCTATAGATTCTTACGGGATCCGCAGTTCTGATTGAGATAGTTTTGAATCCATCCTTCTCAAAGTATGATCGCCTATTTGTGGGCGCCGCGACGAGAACTTGAGCGTCACTCAATTCTCTGATCCAGTGGGCTATGATCAGCGGTCTGACAACATGACAGAAACTAATCCCTTCAGAAAAGATCAGGACGGGATTGTGGGGGGGCGTCATGAACATCCGTCCAAAAAGAATAGTGGACGCTGTCCAGACTGGCCAGCGTCCACTTTCAAAGCAATTAGGTGACTGTCAGATAAGCCACTCGTTAGGCAGTTCGGCGACGACGTCGTGCGCCTAGCCCGATTGCTCCAATCCCAACAAATGCCAACACGGTTGCTGGTTCTGGAACTGGATTGATTAGGAAATTGGCTTCGTCACCAAACGTAAATCCATTGGTATTATCCCTAGAAAACGAACCAGCTCCGGCTGGGTCATTGCCTTGGCTTGCAATCACGATATCGCCAAGCGCTACACCATCATCAATTGGGACATACTGAACTGAGCTATTAAACTCGTCCCTCAGGACGGTGAACGCACCGTCGAAAGTTCCAGTGAAAAAACCACCGCCCAATATGTAGTTGGTAATTGTGTAGTAATCGTCGATTCCGTCGAATCCGGCCACCATAACCACATCAAACTCGGTAGCGGTACCAGTGTAGTTCAAATCCAAGGCGGAGTTCGCGGCCCCCGTGTTCTTGAATGCTGATAGATTCGTGCTTTGCGTTGCGCTTCCATTATCAGTGAAAATGGCAAGTGCAGCCGAGCCAGCACTGCGGAATGTCGTTGCGAGGTCCGTGACTGGCTGACTGAGCGAATTCACGATGTCTAGCACACTGAATCCAGCAGGTGCCGCTGTACCGGTGTAGTCCTGCTGCGTCGCAGTAGCGGATACCAGGTCCAAACCTATTGAGTATGCAGCATATAGATTTCCGCCAGTGACATTGTAGATCGAATCTGGATCGGTCTTCGTTGACGCTCCGAGGTAAACAACGCCTTGGATAACGTCCGCAAAGCCGTCGCTGTTAGTGTCGATAAACACACCAACGCTGTCATCGGTAAGGCCATCAGGTGATCCATCAAAAGTGAGTGAACTACCGAGGACACCCGCATCCGAATTAGCAGCACATACAGCAAGTGCCGCGATACATAAAAATTTACGTAACATCTTCTTCTCCAAAATTTTAGAAACAATTCTATAAACACAAAACCGAAAGATCGGGCAGCGTTTACGAAGGTTTCAGAAGACCGTCTAACAGCGGACTTGGAGGGAGGGTCGCATTAGCAAACGCGATCTGCCATAGAAGAAAAGGTGTATCGCTTAGCTGGAATTCAGTGCGCGATAGGGCATGAGTGCTGTTGGATTGAGACGTCACCATCGCCACGCCAGCCAATGTGTCACGACACTTGCCGTCGACGTAGTCACTCAAAGGCTCGTCCGCTTGTTGCGATGCCACCCAACTCGTCAAAACGCTAAGTTTGGCGTCTTGGGAAATGGATAGCCGCTCGACGCCACTCTCGACGATCACCCCCGCGTCAACGCGAACAGCGCCAACAAGGAGGAAAAACACGATTGTGAAGATTCGTGGGCTCATAAACGCTAGGTTAGTATAGGTCTGGGGGGGTTGCAAGGGGCTCAAGTACGGGTTTCCTCATTTTGTACTGATAGATTCCACCACAATCCAGCAACGGCGATCGCGAGAGAGGATAGGGCCGGCGTGTCCACGAGCGATCCGACCAACATGACGGACGCAAAGCCGCCCAACCCGCAGAGAACGCTAAAATGTTCGGGCGAGAGACGTCGCCGCATGTGCCAGGCATCGCTCAGGAACACAATCTGGACGACGATAATGCTGGTCAATCCTACGATTCCGTGCTCGTACAACCAGTGAAGGCAGGCGTTCTTGACACGCCAAATCAGGTGATTGTCGGACGTGAACACCCAACCCGCTGCACCTGCAGAGTGCGCCAGATTTCCCACACGGGGCTGTTCTGAGTAAACAAACTGAGGTTGGCCAAGTACGAGACTGCCTTGGTCAACCGAAAACCAACAAGCTTGAGGCCGCAGCCTGGACAACAGCCCTGTAGAATTTGCTAGTGAAGGTGAGTCAAACGGAATCGTTTGACGTTCGTGGTCGATGCCCGGCACGATTCGCATGTCGCCGACGTTACCATCGTAAGACTGAAGCAAATCTTTGTAGCAGCGCCCGTAGCTCAACGTTTGGGAAGCCGACGTTTTGTTGCCTAGATTTGAAATTTGAACTTCGCATTGAATGTCGCCGGCGTCCAAAATTCGGGCACGAGTGTTTCGATGCCATCCAGCGGCTAGCCCGGCTATTGCATGTCGGCCGGACCAAGGTCGATCGAACAGTGCCGTAGCTGTGCAAACCAATCCAACTGGAAGGCACTCTGTCATCGCTAGCGGTTTCCAAAATCTCAACCGAAGTTCCGGCGCCAAATTGGTTTGCTGGATACGGCCTACACTATGCTTCTTTGGTTCTTGAGTTGGCTAACGTCATATGGTTTGCGTCAAATTGGAATAGTCGGGCAATAAACAATCCAACTACTACTCCAAGCAAGCGTGCGATCGCATCAAGCACGCTAGGGTCATGTTGAAGTGAGAGGAATTGCATCGCTTCTGTACCAACACAGATTATTACTGAAGCAATGCAGGCCCCGACCCAAAGTGCCTTCGTGTAAGTCTTTGATTGGCTGACAACCCATCCCATCGATCCTCCCAGCGCGATAGACCAAAGGAAGGAGCGAAATAGATTCGAAACCATCAGCATTGAGTTGCCCTCAAGCCAGTTGCTCGATTCGAATCGTTGGAGATTCATTCGCAGCTCGGAGGACGTGGTCGCTAAATCGAATGGCGCCAAAGCTACGGCGATATACGCCACGGTCAACAAGAGAGCGCATAGCGTTGGCACAAGTCCGGCGAGCGATCCTGATTCAAAGTGATCAGGAGCTTCTGAGACTCGCGCGAACAGCCAAACGCCGATCAAGGCCCCCGCGGCGGATCCGATTGCGTCATCCAAAGCAGCCACACGAGATTCGACAAAGATCTGCAGGAATTCCAGTGATACGACCACCGCGACTGCGACTGAAATCGCTGCGAGCCAGTTTTTACTCCTGCTAATGTTTAGAAAGAATTGGGCCACTAGCCAACCAATGGGGACTGCGGCAACTGAGCTAACTGCCAAGGTATAGGTCACCTGCCAAGGATCAAATTCCGCGAATGCGGTCATGGATATCATGCCCGTACGCCACTTGGCCGCTAACTCCGACAACGAAACTGGCGCGAACGGTATGAGCATCCACAAGCAGTACCCAGCAGCATACAGTTGTAACAACGCGGTCGCTTTGGATTGTGCTTCTTGAAATGATGACGTCATGACATCCAGACGCCCTCGTATCCAATCGCCGGCGAACCAAGCGATCAACGAACCCAGCAGCCCGCCCATGACCTGGGCCACCGTGTCGTTCATCGACGACGTGCGGCCGACGATTCTGCATTGCCCAAGTTCAACGACAAGCGAGATCGCGACGATGACTATCAATACGATCAGGACCGAAGGCATGCGTATCGTGTGAAAGCGTTTCAGTTTTGCGATCGCCATCACACCAAGAAATCCAAGTGGAACCCCGGCAAATAGGTTCACCGCTAGGTCACTGACCGATTGTCCTTTTGCTGAACCGTTGGCAAGCCATGTTTTCCAAGCGTCACCCACCGTGTCGGGACCAACTCGGAACGGATGCCAAGAGCCATACGTGAGCATCAACGCCCAAGCAACAAACAGCAAAGCACAAGCTCTTTGACAAGTCATCGCATCTCAAGCGATTGCTCGCTCTCCAGAGATTGCTGCCGCCCATAACCGCGATACATTCCCCAGCCGGCCAGGATTAGGGTCATGAAGGCAAAGTGCACGACGCAAAAACGAACCACGACTTGATTGTCAGATTGATAGTCCGAGCGTTCTGGGCTGAGCAGAAACTGAATCGCAGAAAATGTTTTCCCGTACTTTTCGATGTGCGAATCGGTTGCGACATTCACAAGGATCCAGCCTATCAGCAAACTCGCAACGATCGTGATCGAAATCGTGCTGAATTGATTGAGCGATGGATGTCCGTCGAACACACGAATCGACCGAGCAACGGTCCAGCCCATTGCTGCGAGCCAAAGAGGAATACCAAACGCGCGAATGTCTTTGCCCCCGTTCTCGAGTAGTTCAGTCAAGTTGTCAGTGCATGCATGCAAAACGACAACTGAATACGAAACGATCAGTCCTCCAATTGCACAAGCCAATGTGAGCCAACATTTCTGAAGCATTCCCCAATTCATCCTGCCCATTAGAATCCCTATTGCCTGAGCCCAAAGCGCGCCAAGGACCAGTGCGATGAATCGCAACCAGCGTTCAGTCGTTTCTCCGATCTCCAGTACCGGCGTTCCTACCACGTCATCGATCGATTCAATCGGTGCAACGAAGTGGATGATGATGAATACCACTGTCGCAACTGCAAACGTGCAAAGGACATTGCACGCGAAATCGGGGACGCTGTTCCGGATCCACAGATCTGCTGTCCACCAGGGATGAGCGGCGAGAAGCACGAAGCAAACGGCCAGTCCAAGGGAAGCCAGGATCGCGTTCTCAGCGAACAATTCTCGCACGTTGTAGGGTAACTGGGGGAGACGTCCAATTGCAAACATAAGGCATGCGATGACGAGCGTGAACGCGATCATCCCTAATGACCGATGCAGGTACTTAGGCGATTGCGTGGTCACCGTCTTTAACAGCCGAACGAAAGAACAGCTCAGACTTTTTCTCCCAGCTTTCTAACGAGAGTCGGTCCTGTCGTCGCTGTGTGTAGCGATCGTCCACGTCTCCGCCCGCGTCCAGAACTGATTTAACCGATGCGATGAATGCCGATTCGTCATCCACCATTTCCAAACAATCACTCCATTCCCTGACGGCTGGCAACGAACTCGCGACCACCGGTAATCCGGTCGCCAAGTATTCTTTTAGCTTCAGCGGTTGCATGGCCCGCGTTACCGGCAAGTCGGCATAGGGCATGATCAAGATCGCCGCCCGTTTTGCCAATGCGGGCAACGATTCAAACGGAACTGCTCCTGTCAACGAGATACGTTGATGATGATGCAGCCGAGGATCTGGATCCTGTTGTGGCCCCGCCAACACAATCGTGCCCGCCGACATGGAATCCGCCAATGCGAGCACCCAATCGGCATTCAACCTGCGATCAACAACACCCCAAAAAAGAACGAACGGAGCAGCGTCAGCGGCGACTTGCGGGTGATCAACCAGAGGATCGTTTTCGCTGTTTTGCAGTGGTTGATTCCAAAAATCTAGATCGACTCCATGCGTGAGGACTTCGGCGTGGTGCCCTCGTGACGCGATCCCGGCGGCGAGCGTGTCACTGGCCGCGACGATCACATCCATCTTCGGTAGCAATGCATTTTCCATTTGGCCCAGCATTTGACTATCAAGCCCCGGCCAAACAGAGAAGTCATCCACGCAGTAGTAGACCCACCGCTTCGCGGGCAGATGTCCGACCAGATCGGCAACGATCGGAATCGTCGTGATCACCACCGCGTCTTGGGCCGCCGCGAACAATTGCCGAGTCAGTAATTGCTGGTTAAGCCAGCGATCGTGGCCACGGGTCATCCAAGGCCACATCTTTGCATCGATCACCGATAAACCCGCCGGCAAATCCGTAGCCCCTTGGGCCGATTCGTCGGTCGGTGGCCGTTTCAGCCACCCCGCAATCTTACCTGCACCGCGTTGAAGCGTTAGCCAATCCAAGCGAGGCGGTCGCATCCCGATGGTATTGACCCAAGTCGTCGGCACTTCCGGCAACAAACGCCGCACCAAGTGCTGACAACTACTCGGATGCCGTCCCCAGTCATCAGAAAAAACGAGCAGTCGATCTGATTTGTTGTCATTTGCGTTGTGCGATTGCCCAGAATCCTTCATCAATAAATGTTTTTCAGCAGAGTTCGGTTGAGATGTTGCAGAGTAATTCACATCACACCCAATTTTGCAACGCTGCCGAGGATCTTCGCAAAACGATCTATGTCGGCTCGTGTGTTATAGATCTGTAAGCTTGCTCGGACAGAAGGCCGCAATCCGAGAGTCTGATGCAGCGGCTGGGCGCAGTGGAAGCCTGCACGAACGAAAACTTCGTCCCGTTGCGCCAAAATTCTCGCGATCGCCGAGGCTTCCAATCCTTCGACAGAAAAGCTCGCGAGCGGTCCACGGGATTGGCCGCGCGAAGGCCCGACGATCTTTACACCGGGGACTGATTCAAGTCGGTCAATCAAGTAGGAGCTGAGCTCGCTCAAATGCTGCTTCAACGTTGCGGTGCCGATTTGTTGGAGATAATCAATGGCGGCACCCCAACCGATCACGCTCTCGATAGGCGGTGTCCCCGCTTCGTATCGCTGCGGGGCTTTTTGAATTGTCCAACTATCCGGAAAAACGTGGTCTACCATGTGGCCACCAAGCAGCATGGGCTTGAGTTCTTCATGCAGTTCTCGCTTTACATAGAGTGCACCGCAGCCACTCGGCCCTAACATCTTGTGCCCGCTACAAGCCAGGAAATCGATACCTAAGTTTCGCACATTGGGTGGATCATGAGATGCCGTTTGTGCTGCATCGATCAGCACGCGAGCCCCATATCGATGAACCAGCGGAACCAACCGCTCCAAATCTACGGCAGCGGCAAGAACATTGCTCATCTGCGTGACAGCGACTAAGTCGATGCCTGTCTTAAGACTGTGTTCGAGTCCTTCCCAGTCCAGCGTTCCCGTCGAGTCGACGTGAATCACGTCGCAGCGTTCCAGGTCCATCCAAGGCACAAAATTGCTGTGGTGTTCCATCAGCGTTGTTGCGACACGGCGAAGTCCCTGCCATCCATGACGCACTAGGTTGATCGCCTCGGTCGTGCCATGGGTCAGAACAATCTCATCGGTGTCGGCGCCGAACCAGCGTGCCAATCGCTCACGCGTTCCCTCAAAGCGATCCGTAGCATCGATACTTCTTGTGTGGAACGCACGATGTACCGATGAAGTGCCGTTTTCTAAGAACCAACGTACCGCGTCAACGACCGTGTTGGGCTTGAGCGTTGTCGCCGCGCTGTCAAGGTACACCATCGGTTTCGGACGGGATGACAGCGCCGGAAAATCGTCGGAGTAATCGTGATCTAATTCCAAGGTTGTCGTATCCTGCGGTGATATGTTCACGGAGGCGAGAAGCCGCTGCTTACGATCTGCTCGGCGCGTTGCTGATCGAGATCACCTCGAACGTACCGAAACTTCCCGCCGGACTCAGGCTGAAGCGTTGATGCGACACGCAGTTCGATTTTCGCGTCTTGACCAATCCAAGATGAAAACTCATCACAAAGTTTCGGTTGGTCTAGCGTCTGTTTCGGATCTTCTACGACCGTCAGCTCATAGCGTTGATTTCCAATTGCTGTGAGTTGCCCAGAATCCACACCTGGAAAATCCTCCAAGAAATCTACAATGTCGTCGGTGGTTCGCCAGCGTGATTGCCCATCGACGATGGTGTCGAAAGCCCGCCCTTTGACCTTGATACGCGGTGCTGTTCGACCGCATTGGCAGGTCTCGGCGGTCATCGTTCCAACGTCGCCAATCTTATAGCGGATCAAAGGCATCGTGGTGTTTACAAGGTCGGTTACCACGATCCAGCCAAGCTTTCCATCAGGCATACGTTTGCCCTCTGCGTCAACGACTTCAACGAAAAACAGATCGTCAAAGACATGAAGGCCATCGTGTTGATCGCATTCGCAGGCGATGGATCCGAACTCGGCACTACCGTAATCATCCCAGTAGGTTCCGCCAAACGATTGCTCCAGCACGGCACGCTGACTAGGCGTTACGCGACTACCCATCGTCTTAATCACAGGAATGGACAAAGGTTGAACGTTGTTGTCTCGAATGTGTTTGGCGATTGCCACGAGGTAGGTCGCGAGCGCCTTGAGAACATACGGGCGGTCTCGTCGAAGTCGCTTAACGTACTCATCCAGGACATGGTTGGGCGGGTGTGAGCCGAAGCGTCCGAATCCCGGATACATTTTTCGGTTTAATATCCAATGACGCTCAACGAGCCCCCGCAATTCACGAACAGATTTGGCATCCAATAGTCTACGGTTCCGGAACATTTCCCAGGCCTGCGACAGCACCCCCTCGTCCCGTTCGCCTTCATCTCCACACACCACGTCACAGATTTCCGGCGGGATCTCGACCATTGGCATGCCTGGTTGATATCCACCTGAGAGGCGAAGTGATCTTAGCTGAGCCGCTCGCACGGCATCACGCTTTGCAAATCCTTGAACAGTGATCAGTCGCTGTGCGGTGCCCCGTGTTGACATCAATCGCCAATCCGAAGAATCGCTGCCGTCAGTGATTCGATCGGGGAAGTTGGTTTCAACATCGTCTTTGGTCGTCAATGGGAATTGAGTCAGACAATCGAAAAGCGAAAGGCCATCACGATTTATGGCTCCTTCGTCTTTCGTCGGAATGTTTCCCAAACGGCTTGCATAGAATGGAACCTTGGTTCTAGCTTGCTTTATGAGCGCTCGAAACCGCCGAACTGCAACCTCACTCGCATCCTTAGGCGGAACCGCTGTTTGAACACAGTCACTCCGTGTGAGTAAGCAGCCAAACGAAAGACAGGCTCGCACAACGAAACAGCGTGAAACGGTTATAAGGTTAGTAAAATGTCGATGTGAGGACTTGCTCATATTTCACCAACATCAAGAACTGGATTGAACTAACTAACGAGAGCTGGTCGGTGGAGCAAACAAGATGAGCCGTCGCACGATACTAGAGAGGTGATTAGGGTTTGGACAGCTACGAACGGTGTTTTCACGCGTTTGACACGCCCGGCGGTCGACGCACGAAGGCCATGATGTTCTTGTAGTGCTCGTCACGAACATCCTTGAGAAGATTGGTATCTCGCTCAGCGTATTCGAATCCCCGGTTCTTCAACTTTTCGATCCAGTAGGCGGGTTCTTGCTCATTGAGATGTCCCATTCCGCCTTGACCGGGACGGGCTGCCGTCATGAGGATGCGGTTGCCGTGATTAACCAACGTGTCCACGAAGATGTTTGCTGCTTGTGGGGGTAAATGTTCTGCCACTTCGAAACTGTAAACTACATCGAACTTTCGCCCTAAATCGATCGGGTTGGTCAGGTCGTGGCAAAAAAGTTTTTCTGGTTGATTCGCGTGATCAATCGCTAGTTGAGACCCTTCAAGGCCAACCAAGTCCGTTAAACCAAGGGACAAAAGGTGATCAATCGCCTTTCCTGTCCCGCACCCAACATCTAATACGCTGTTTGGTTTCCAGATTGCCATCATTTCATCAAGCATTCTTGCTGGGCAATGCGAGGCGAAAGCCAAATCTTGAGGGCGGCGGAAGATGGAGTTGCCCCTCAAATGCATGCGCAACGACTCGATGTCGGTTGGGACATCCTTCACTGTCGCGACGGGAGAGTTGAAGAATCGTCGCGCGAGCCGAGCTATTTTTCCAATTAGCAACCACATGCAATCTTCTCATGGATAAGGTGAACGAAACGCAGAAGCAACGGATTGCAGTCTAGTTCCCTTTCATTTGCCTCACCACCCGATAGAGACGACGAAACAACGCATTGTTAAACGCTCAGCAGTGTGCAGTCCGCTCATACGCATCAATCGACGTCCCAAGGCCTCCGTAATGGAAATGCACTGGCATTCGTTGGGTTCTTGCGCTCTGGAAGTTGCCTGTTCTTGACGACCGATTGTCAAGAACAATCATCGCGGCGGTCTTCATGCATTACGACAAATGCATCGATTTCCGCATCGCTGGCCGACTTCACCTTGCTCCTTCTCTGAGAATTCCTTCGAGCGAGCTTTTCTAGTCGAACTGAGCCTGAAAGAAGATATTTTTGGGATCGAGTTGTTCGTGAACTGGCACTGCGCGTCGGTCTGCTTTTGTCTCGTGTATGGCGTGTCCTTCTGCCGTAGGTTGTTGCAGTCGGTCCATGCCAGTTGCAGCGAGTTTACCACTTCGTGCCAGCGATGTGTCGCAGTCTAGCTGCGACATGCATCAATGCCTCCGCCCATCTGGAAAAGCACCGAATATTGTGCGGCGACGGATGTCTTTCGTGAATCGTTCAAGCATGTTGTTGCTGCGAATTCGAGTCGTGTGCTATTGAGTGGATGAGGTGACACGGGTTATTAGCGAACCTCGGTGATTGCCTTTGACACGGCAAACAGACTCGCCAAGCAGGTATTTCTCCAAGTGAGTATCCTCAACGCGCGACTCACGCCGTTCGTAACGTTCGATGATTCGAGTCTCAAAGGGAAGCTTGCGAAGTCGTGGCACTTTCAGGACAACCTTGCCGGTCTTGGTCTCCAAATTGCGTCCAATCGAGACAGCACTCGCCCCAATATTCAGAATCTTGACGCGACCAGTCGCCTCGGAACGAAGACGCCGTCATTCAGCCATTGAATCCCCCGTTCTGATAAGGCAACGATTGACTGTTCTGAAAAGGATTCCGTCCACCAATAGTAGCTCGGGATTGATTCAAGTTGCGAATTGACTAGTGCTGAAACCTGAGACTCTGCAAGGTGTCGAAAATCCGCATAATGAAGAGTCTGGATTTGCGTCTCAGTTAGCGATAGGATCTGCATCTCAGTCAGCAGGCTGATAATTCCGGGATTCGAAACCTGGAGGTTCCTGACCTGATCTATTTCGAGTGCTGCTCGCGCTTGAGGAGAAAGCTCGCTGAACCAATACTGATTGGGGATCGAGGCAAGCTGGGTTGGCGTCAACAACTTAATCTGCGATGACGAAAGCGGAACAAAATTTTGGTAGCGAAGTGATTGGATTTGTGCTTCGGTCAGCCACGAAATCTGAGTACGCGTGAGATAAGTGATCATGCCCGCTGCGTCTACCATGAGATTCTGCACTTGAGGTGGCGTAAGCTGTTCCCGAACCCCGGCGGGGATCCGGCTGAGCCAGTATGCACTAGGAATATCTGAGAATCGCACTGGATGGATTAGTTTAATTTGGTTCTCATCAAGAACAGGGAAGTCATAAAAACTCACTGAACGAATCTGTTCGAAGGTGAGCCATTGACGCTGTTTCTCCGTCAGCAAATGAAGCGTGCCGCGCGAAGCAACGTTGAGACGCTGCACCTGCTCCAACGACAGATTCGCGCGGGCCGCCGCAGAAATCGTCCCAAACCAATAAGCATTTGGAATCGACTCAATCTGCCCCGCGGTCAAGAACGCGACATCGGTTGGAGCTAAGGTTCCGAATTCTCGAAATGTCAGTTGCTCGACGCGGTCTTCGGGAGTGGGCTCCGGGATTGGTGGCGATACGCTACTCGTATGGCTCAGTCGGCCTGCCAGAAGCCAATCGGGACGAAAGGCGTCTGGAGGCATGAGCCTGCCAAGTGTTGGCCGTTTGCCGGCATCTAAGAGATCTTGGTTGGTCACCCCTTCGCCGGGATACCCAAACAGTTTGTCGTTGGGCACGACGTAGTCGGGGTGCTGCTCTTCAAAGTAAGCATCTACCCCATTTATAACGATCCGCTGCGAGTGATCGCCTCTGAAAAGCTGTGAGCGTTGCTGTAGATCCCATTCAAGCTTGATTGAGTCAACTATTCCATCGATAACAGATATCGTATCGTGCCTTCCGTCACCATTCTTGATTAGCAATCCGACGTCATTGTCCCGAAATACCACGTCTGCCAAGCGTGACTTTACTATGGCATCTTTTTGGCCTGTTGGTCGAAGGATTGTACCTATCGCGAAGCCAGAAACCGTCACCTTTGAAAGGTCGAGATCGCCGCGATTCGCCGCGCCTTGATGCGAGATTCCGACTGAACCCTCGTTGATATCCGGATTCGCGAAGAAAGATGAGTCCGAAATCAATTTAGCATTGCTCGTATAAAAATCAGCGAAGGCGAATTCGGAAGTGTTCCAGCTCGTCAATCCGACGAACTCATTCGTTGTCTGAAGGCTCCAGATGTCAAAACCTCGTTTTCCGCCAGCCGCGATATTGTTCTCGAACGCAGCAAACTGCAGGTGAGCCCGAAGCGTATCCTGCGTATAAATCTCGTATTGGGTTGGGTCGCTCAGAGCCGCTGCGACCACCTTCGGTACCTTAAGCCGCTTGTTAGGATCGGACCCATCGCCAAACTGAAAAAGAGCGTATTGACTGAACGCATTCCCCTCGGATACGTTTCCACGCACCACAGTCTGGCTCGCCCCGTGCAACCAAATGCCGGCCCCCTCGAATGCGAATTCGGACGGCGTCGCCTTGCGCCCGTCAATCGATTCGCCGGATCCGTTCGACGCGCCGGCGTAATTGTCTTCGATCACGACGCCCGTTTCGTTGCCGTCTTCGGTAACAATTCCCGCGCCAACTGCCTGCCAAACGGCATTGTTCGTGACGTCAATAAAATGGGTTCCGTGTATGCCAATTCCCCATTTCGGCGAGCCGTTTATGGCGGTACCACGAACTTCCGATATTCCGGATGTTCCCACGTGGTGAAAATGGATCGCGTATCGCCCGACCTGGTTAGTGCCAATATGTTCGATTTGGCCTCCTGTTACTTGACCACTGTCAAGTACATCGACGGTGGTTCTTCCGAAACCGTCAATTTGCGCGCCCACAATGCTCATTTCGGCACCTTGAAATCCGATCAGATGGCCCCGGGTGCCATCAGGGTTTTCGGATCTAAGCAATACATCTCTGGTCAAATTCGTAACGTGAGGGAAGTTTCCAGCCAACCCAATATGATCATGTTCAAGCCCTTCTGAGATCCGAATTAAATTTCCCTCGATATCGACGATCTGCATCGTTTCGTGCCAGTAGCCGCCCTTTGGGCGTAGCCTATATCGATCGGGGTGTGAGGTGTTCAGGATGGGTTCATATTGAAGATCTTGCCGCGCTAGTTGCCTTGTATCAGCAATCGCAATCACATCTCCGATCTCCCAATCATCTGGAACGTTTTGAAAGACTAATGTACTTGTGTTCGCGTATGCGTCTTCTGCGAGTCTTGCGTAGGCAGTCTTCTCCGTCCCGTTAACGTCGAGTTCGCCAGCGACTAAGATCCCATTTCCCATTTGATGAGGATCGTCCGAAGTATCGATCTCGACGTCGGCGATCGTTACGACCGCGCCCGGGTTGAGTTCCAGTCGTCCACCCGGAGCCACGAAGATTGTCTGCCCAAAAAGCTCCCCTTCAACGACAACTTCTCCTTCGATTCTTAGTTCTGTGAAATCATAAGTTTCACCGGCCTCGACGCGGAGGATTTCGCCTACCTCAACAATTTCGTCATCGATAACTGGCATGACGTCGCCCGCCATGCCAATGGGGACAAACATCATCGCCCGCCGTTCCAGACGCTCGATACAATTAATGTGCGTTGGCCGTGTTCTGAGGATTTTCATTGGTCGGGTCATGCTGAGATGAGAGAAGAGAGGTCGAGAACAGGTTGCGAGATTAGTGGCGATCGATTAGTACTGAAACAAGTCGAGACTGTCGCTTCCAAGGACCGATACACTCGCAGTTTAAGCTATACCACCAAAGTGTATCGATCATCGAGATTTTTGGTCCCCTCAACTTTCAAAAAGACTCGATGGTTGTCAGCATGTATTGTCACAGGTAAGCGGGCACGACAAAAAGCTCAGCGTCGATCTTACAATGCACCGATCGCGGCCTTGACTTCGGCACAAGGTGAGGTCTTTCCAACTAGAAATGAGAAAAGGTTGGGCAGGTGAGGACCGAAAACAAACCGCTTGCTGAGTTCGTTTCCCGTCGCGTCTGACAATAGTGAACGACGCGAAATCTGACTTATCTTGTCCTGCAATATCTCTCGCTGTTGCCGAAGCTTTGTAAGTGTATGTTCTCTAATTTTTTCCGCCTGCCAAGTTCGTTTCGAAATGGATGAAACGGCATTTAAAACGGAAGACGAGTCAGCCTCGGCGATAACATGATTGTCAGGATCGAACCAGAAGTCACGCCCACCCGTTGACTTAGTTGAAACGATTGGTTTACCACATAACAAGTACTCGGTTGTCGCGAACATTCCACCCTCCTTCTTTGACAAGGCAAGGCAACAAGCTGAACGACAAATCTCTCTTGCTACATCGTCCTTGCTAAGATACTCGGGATTAGCCTCCGCATGCGAACACCCCCAGTCGTCGAGTCTATCGAGAGCCTGGACGCTAGCGGTAATGATTCGTAACCGGGGAACTTTTGACGCCAACCAGACACGTTTGTAGTTGTGCAATCCTGCCGTATAGAGAGCATCATAAACTTGCTTTTCTGCTCGCGGACGAAATAGTGTCTCGTCACAAAAAAGATTGTGATGGCAAAACGAAGCATTCAGTCCGAGCAGACGAAGCGCTCGCTCCTCTGCTGGTGCGTTGCATAACCAATACACCTTGTGCGGACGGGATTTCCACGTCGCTTTGAACGCGGAAATTGCACCTCGGGCATCGCCCGCGTACCACATAGGGAAAACCAAGAAATGAGCTTTCATTCCCGCTTCGGATGCATTAGCCGCAGCGACTTCAAGATAGTTGTTCGCTACACAGAAAACTGGAGGCTCCGTAGAGACTACATAGACACCAGACATCAACATTCAGCGAGACTCCACGGTAAATGTGATCAAAGAATAGACGAGTAAAAAACAGAGTGTTACAATCAATCCGCCCCCGAAACTCAAGGCAATGAGTTTTGCGCGACGCAAAGCGATCTGTCTCTGAGGGGTGAATGCCTGCTTTGGAGGATGCGAAACCAATCTCGCAGTTGGCAACCTCTTGGAGGCACGATGGCTTCGGAACCAGGACCATTGCCAACCGAATTGAGCGATTAAGATGACGGGACGGCAAAGTGTCCGCGAAGGCATCGTGTGCAATGTCGAACAAACATAATTAAAAAAGAAATCAGATTTCTTCCTCAACGCTGAGTGGCGTTCCGAATCGTCTTGGTTAAGCCAAGCAGCGTATTCCAAAATGTGCCACTTCCGCATGTCTTGTGCAGCCCAAGTCTCGCTGGGATACTGCAGTCGGTCCGCATTGCTCAGCGTAGGAACTTCGTGATTGGTCATCCACAACGCGTAGTGGTTTAATGAGTCCACTGCAAAGGCATATGACGAGTCGTTCTCCCCAATTGCCGCTTTGAGATCGATATATCGCGTGAGCGCCTGTAAGAACATCGTGTAGAACCATCGTAACTCCGCATTAAGCAGATCCAACTTTTCGATGTTATCTTCCGGATGTATCACACGCATGATGAGTTTTCGTGCATAGTCGAGGTACTTTTGATCTTGAGTTAACTCGTACCCGGTCATCAACGCGTGTAGTGAATTCGCGGAGGCGCGGCCGGGACCGTGATATCCCGCACCACTCTCAATCGAGAGTCCCGTCTCTGACCTTGAGAGCCAACGGAAAACTGTTTTTGTGCCATCCTCGATTCGCATCACGTAGTCGGCGGCATTGATTGCCGCGTCTCGATACTGTAGCTCACCGGTCAGAAAGTACGCATACATCCAGCCAGTCGGGTAATTCTGCGAAGCCGACGGGCCTCCACCGACTCCATAGTTCTGTGCGAGCTTCTTACCCGTGCTTCCCAACTCCTTGAGATCCTTACCACCTTTCATCCCCGAAGTCTTCAAATGACGTGGGTAGCTACGGTGCGTTCCCGTGTCGGCATCGGCATAGTGGTAGGTGTGCCAGAACAATCCGCCGTTATAGAGGTTCTTGTCTTCATCGGTGTGATACGTGTCGATATCCCATGCATGATCTGCCATTGCAACCATCTGATCGAACCAGCGTGAATCGCCAGTACGCATGAAGTGGATCGCGAATGCCCACGTGCAGTCGTACTGATTGTTGTAGTGCGAAATCATTGGGCCCTCGCCCTCGTGGTAGATGGCTTCGTGGTCGCCATAGATATCGCCGTAATGCCGCCATCCGTACTCGTCGATGAGTTCGCGTTTTGCAAAAAAACTATCCGGTCCGACGATCGCTGAATCGACCAGATCGTGATAATTCGTGTTGGGGTCGTCACTGCGCGATGTCAAAAATGGAATAGCTTGTGACCTCACGTAATCTCCTGGTGATAGCGATGGCCTGCAAGAACTCGTGTACCAATCAAGTGGACCATCCGTCGCTTTGCCTTCTCCGACGAAGATTGCGAACTCATGAGTTTTTTGCTCGCCGCCCTGCAGTTCGTGAAGAGAACCGGACTCCTCGGGAAATAATCCCAATTGCAGCGAATTGTCGTTCACTCGAATACACTTTGGGAAATTCTCCCAAAAGGCTCGCATTGCGATCGCAACGGTCGAGTCGCCCACAGAACGAACGACCTGTGGTTTCGCACGAAGTCCTGCTTGACGATTTTCACCGATGTTCGCGCGGTAGCCACGAAACGCAAGTGGAATCTCGCGATCCTTGTTGAGATGATTCCGGGAATGCCAGTTTGCACCCCCGCTTGACGCTTGAAACAGATTCAGGGTCGATTCGCCCTGAAGTTTTTTGCCGTCGCCACAATCCAAACGGATCATGGGTTCTTCTTTGGAGTGCTCCTGTGTTGGAAGTGAAAGAACGAACGAAAGGTCTCGCAGTAAAAGCGAGCCTGCGTTCCCGAGATCCCAGTTTCCGTCAGGATGCCCCGCCGGTCGCGGGTTCTGAACCGTCACCCGGAAGACCGCTGTGGATAGATCTGGGTAAACGCTGACAAACAGTCGAACCAACAATGGAAGTTCGATACCCGTGTCGCTGCGCATCCCAGTTGAAAGCAAAAGTTGCTTGCAAATCGGTCCGTCATCTAATACTTCAAACGAGCCCCCCGCTGCTTCGTAGACGTTGTTCCTCGAGTCGACCGAGCGGAATCTAACGCTATGCTCGACCCCTCCTAATCGAATCGCTAGTCCGTGTTCCCCGCATGACTCGATAGAAAACTGAGTAATAGGAGGGTCTTGAGACATCGGCATTGCAGCGACAAGCTCTGTCGAGTCCTGCCATTGATCTTCGTCGGGGGGAACGGTCCAAACAATGGAACACCACTGAATGGATCCGTCTGGCCACCGTTGAAGCACTTTGACCTGCGTGCGTAAATTGTTAGCGCCTACACGAATACCCACTTGATTCGCGTGACTAACGCTTCCGCTCGCGAATGGGACGCTCATCCGGAACAGACGGGTGGCTTTGCAAGCAGCCGTTTCCGATGCCTCGAAGACGACACGCATTGGGGCAAAGTCTGCCGGAGTGTGTTTTTCGACACTCACCTCAACATCCATCAGTTGAGTGTCCCATACCTGCTTGCGTAAGCTCGATGGTTTGCTCTACCGCCAGTTGCGGACTCGCGCGCTCTAAATCGATCGATGCGCAAATCCCTGCTCCAATCGCCACGATTGCGTATGAGCTTTCCAAGAGGGCACCGCTCGAAAACGAACTTGAAAGAAAATAACCGGGTACCATTATCGAAATCGCAAACAGTCCGAGCAATTCGGGATGCCCGAGCTCCCTAAATCGGTGACGGTAGGTTCGTAAGCAACGCCACCACGGAATGAGAAAGAAACACAGGTACAATAATAAAGACGGGACACCGGACCCGGCACTGATCTCCAGAAAGAGGTTGTGCGGTGCCTTGTGCGTCTCATTTGCATACTCGGTTTCATATTGAGGGATTACGGTCTTGACGGCATATGGTCCAACGCCAAGTAGAAGATTGTCCTCAGTAATCTTCCACGCAGCCCTCCAGAGCAGGAAGCGGCTGTTTGCAGAGGTGTCGCGTTGTTCTTCCGACTCGAACGTGGACATGAACTCTTTTATCACCGGTGCACCCGCCAGAACTGCGACGAGTATCCCTGAAACGACCGCAATGCAGATCGTTTCTGTGGTTTTGGGCATCAGGAAAATGGCCACAATCGCGATCAACACGATCCCAAGCATTGCACCGCGTGATTCCATTAGCATGATTTGGTGTAACTGCAGCAACACGATACCACCAGCAATGGAGCGTTGCCAAATCTTGCCGGAAAAGATCGCAAGGGAGAGACTGGCGACGATCGCAGGCATCGTGAACACCGAGTAGACATTACTATCTCCCTTGAAACCCCACGGAACGGATACATATCGGCAAAACCCGAGTTGGAAATACTCTTCGTTTATTCGAAACGCGTTGTACGCACTCCCGATGGCGATGGCCCAAAATAATAGGAAACAGCGTCCGGGTGTGTCCGTTATCCGCGCGGTGAGGACCGACAACACCACAATTTTCCATAGGTTGTCCATGTAGACGGACGTCAACTCGGGCGTTACGGACTGCTGTGCCGAAACAAAGGAGAGGAGTAGGAAGCCGACAAGGCACGCGTTTGCTCTCGCGAACCATCCTTGAAAGCGATTGCCGGAGAAACCCGCGATAGCCCAGCCAACGATCAGCGACCCAAAGATGTACTTTTGGAATCCTGAGTCGGCGGGGACGCTCCAGTGCCAATTCCATTCTGGCTGAAGAAAAACAAAGAAATAGAATGCAGCGAGGCCCCATATTGGTCGAAAAAGCGCAGCGATGACTGCGGCACCGAATAGACCATAAACTACGAGTAAGCCGATCATGTTTGGTTTACCCGACGGGCATATGATATTCGTTCGGACCTGACCGAGCAACGAACGTGATCAGCCGAAGATACGGTTTCCGCATCCAAGCAATGTTCTCACGATTGTCCATAAGGCATCTTGACAAATCGCCTGCGGATAGATCGCCAAACTGTCCTAGGGAAACACAACATCGCTTTGAGGCTTTCTTTTGTCCCAAGTTCCTGGCTCGCATATCGTTCTAGGTGAATCGGGTGCACCACGTCCAACATTAAGTTCGATGCGTCCTTGGCATCACCAAGGATCGCGGCGTACTTTTCCGCGTTTGCGTAGAACAGCGTGTTCTGGCGATAGTAGAAAGGTATCTTGCTGTCATTCCATATACGAGGTCGGACTAGATCGATCGGCCGATAGCCATGCTTCATGAAACGTCGCGCCCAATTGCTTTGCCATTGCTCGTTCACGTGGTCGACGCCTCCCTGCAATGGGATTGCCGCACCGAACAGAACGCAGGGTGCAACGCCACATATGTCGGCGACAAACGAATCGGCCCGTTCCGGAGAGAGGTGTTCCGCGACCTCTAGTGAGATTGCTAGGTCGAACGATTCATCCGTCGAGATCCGATCTTCGAGATCTTGTCGAATCAGTTTGATCTCCGGCGAATCTAAGAGATTGTCGGACACCCACAGTCCTTCGAAACCTACTGTCCGTTCGACGCCGTGCTCGCGCCCTGTCGCCAGCCAAGTTCCGGTTCCGCAGCCGAAATCGACGGCGCTCTTGATGGGAATTGTATTCGACAAAATTTCCCAAACAGCCTGGCACGTGTGGAGTGTACGCTCTCGCCGGCCCTCATAAAAATCGCCTTCGTAGTTGGTTACTAGCTTACTTTTCATCATCGTCCTTTGAATTGGATTGATCGGGCGACGCCATCAACCCGTACGATAGATGGGCTTCCAGGTAACGCCGGACTTTGTTTTTGTCACGCGTAAATTCGTGGGGGTTGTCTACTACAACTTCCATGAAAGGCCCTTCGTAGACTCCCAAATCTCCGATGATATCCTCGTCGAGCCAGTTGTGGGGAAGCAGATCAAAAAGCCATTTCGGCAGCATCCGGATCTTGCGTATGTCGTCGTATTTCCCCGAATGCTTTTGATTGCGGATCGATTGTGTTCGCCATTTTTCTCGCAAACGCGCTGCATGACGAACCGTTCCGAAATGGTGCACTTCAAAGTTGTCGCCTGTGCGGCAAGCGTTTGCATCCTCGCCAATCTCATGTACGTTTGATGCGTCGCCCCAGAATTCATACTTTTCAGTATTCGGGTGGATACACCATTTAAACTCTGGCCATCGCAGTTTGCCGGGATCTTTATGAAACACCTCGTAGCTGCCGTAGAAATTCTTGAGATGAATTGCTGCGACAGCATCTTCAGTTGAATCGATGTACTTTCGCAAGCGATCCCACTCCCACTCCGGAAGAAATTCATCTGCATCCAACTTTAGGCACCAATCGCCGCTGCACTCCTTCCGTCCCAACTCGACGAAGTCGAGGTAGGAATCTGTCGCGTTCCAACGCTTTCGCACGATCTTGATTTTCGGATCGATATCCTTGATTCGTTCGAACGTTCCGTCGCTCGAATAGCCTTCCATCACGATGACCTCGTCGGCGAACTGGACATGGTGTTTAAGCATGCACTCTAAGTGATAGTCCAGTCGGATCGCATCTTTAGCGACAGTATGAATTGATATTGTCTTAGTCAACTTACCGGGGCCTCGGTTCGTGGCAGAAATGCTTTGCGTCGCATCGGTTCTGTCAGACTTATACACTCTTCCAACACCTCACGATTTAGGGTGTACGACAATGCAACATAGCTTGCAATTCCTACTAACACTTGTATCGCGAAGATCAACTTGAGGTCGATCGATGGAAGTAGATAGGATGAGTAATGAGCAACAAGCCCCATCAGCATGCTGCATAGAATGCTGGGAGTGACTCGCGTCAGAAACGATGCAATCGAAATGGAAGCGATTCGAAACGCGATCAACAACCCAGGTATCGAGACCAAGGCCGTCGCAATCGAAAATGCAATCGCGACCCCTCGTGGACCAAAATGTGTCCCCGTAAGTAGCGCGATGGTCGTAACGAGAGTTCCGATAGCTTGCCATGCAAACATAACGCCGGTTTTTCCCTTACTTTGAAAGATCATCGCAGATGTTGAACCAACCGCTTCAATCATTGCGGCTGGTGCGAGTAGCAAAAAAATATCTGCGGTCGCCTCCCATTCGGAGCCAAAAAAGGCGTCGATAGCGACTCCGATCACTGCGAGAATCCCCGCGACCACGGGCATCGTCACGAACGCGACCATCGAGACAGTGTCGAGGTAAGCATCATTGAAGCGTTTCTTGTCGTCCTGCAACCGCGAGAACGCAGGAAATGCCACCCGCTTGATTACCTCGCCGCAGCTTTGGACCGGTAGCATCATGAATCCGGCGGCCAACCCATAGATGCCGGCAGCCGACATCCCAATAAACTTACCGATGATCAGGACATCCGCGTTTCTGTTGAGGTAATTCACGAACGTATACAACGTCAGGTAGCCACTGTAGGAGAAAATCTTGCGAATGTCACCAAGCTTCGCCCGGACGCTGCCTATGTAATTCGAGATCCGCATGTAGGCGATCATCACCAACATTGACAGTATTAACCTGGGGAGAATCAAACTCCAAACGCCAAAGTCCAGCAGCGCGAGAACGACCATCGCAACCGATGAGAGCAGCGTCTGCGCGATGTCGATTGCCGCGAGCACGTTAAAACGCATTTGCCGCTGAAGCAGCGAAGACGGTACCACGGCACACGCCGAAAAAACCAGCACGACGCTGACGATTCGAAGAAAGTATTCCAGTTCAGGGGTCGAAAACCAAAACGCGAGCGGCTTTGATGCGAGGTATAGTAGCCCTGAAGAAATGACTCCCACCACCATGTTGAAGACGAAGACCGAGTCGATAATACCCGTTTCCAATTCCTTTCGCTGAATGATTGCCGCGCCGGTTCCTCCGTTGGCGAAGATTTTGCCAAACGCGATAATGGCCCACAGAACACTCGCGATTCCGAAGTCCTGCGGGGTCAACAGCGCAACCAAAACCGCGGAACTGGCCATGCGTGCTACGCGATCCGTGAACATCGCGATTCCCAGCCAAGCGGCGCCAGCAACGGTAGCGTCCTTTAAACTGTTCGGTTGTGCGACTGCGGATGACATCTGGTTTGAAGGATCACCGATTGCGATGCGGAAGAGCAGCCGAAGCCAAGGTACGCAAGATATTCACTTTGCGGGCCTTGGCTTGGTTGCAACGATGTCACGAAGACGATGTCGGAGGACCGGTTCTAGGTAAACCGCCAAAACGAGCGAGACTAGAAGAACCAACACGGTAGTGATGGCAAGGCTCAATGCGTTTCCAAGCTCAGGAAACATCGAGTTCATGAGCATATACCCAACATTTTGATGCAGCAGATACAGCGGATAAGTTGCGGTTCCAAGTGTGGTCCAGAATAAAGGTATCCTTGAGACCCATCGGAACACCACCGGCACAAAGGCACAATAGATTGTCGTGACCAAACCAACAACAATCAATGGGTTCAGGGTCTCACCATAGCGGTCACTCAACACTGCGGCCTTCTGGATGGCGTAGTAGTTTGCCGCCAACATCGAGAGCACGATTCCGCTAATCCGTGTGATGCTTGGACCGTCACGATAACAGAGGAAGAATAGGATTCCCCCAACGAACAGCGGAGCGTATTGGGCTAGTACCATTTGGCTGATGGTGAAGCTGGGAAAAACGATTAACAGACCTGAAAGAACGAGCCAAAGGTAGGCTAGGTATTCAAGCCGATCGATCTGCCTCAGCCAGATGCAGATGCCAACAAAACAATAGAACTGGATCTCAACGTATAACGACCAATAAACACCGTCGATTGAGTTGAAGCCCACGAATTGCGCAAGCAAAGTCAAATTCACGAGATAGGTCAAAATATCGGCATTGTACCGCTCGCCACCTAATAGTTCAGTCACAACAAAGGTGATCGAACAGCAGATCCAAAATGCCGGATATAGGCGAATCGCCCTTGAAATGGCGAACTTTCGGATGCTGCGATCAAACGCTGTGTATGCGATGACAAAACCGCTAATCACAAAGAAAAATTCAACGCCCAGATAGCCATACCTGACAACACCATGCAAAGAGGGGAGCGAAACGTCGCACAAGTTGCCTGCCGCATTCCCGCGAAACGCATAGTGATACATCACTACTGCCAGTGCAGCGACCACCCGAAATACATCAAGCAAGACAACACGATCCCGATTGCATTTCGCCGGGATGTAGTTGGTTGCACTCTCCACTTCGTCGGACAATCTGGGGTTTGTAACCAGAATTGCAGGCAAAGCACGTGATCCACTCAATGTGCTGTTTGTGATCCTATGTTCGCCTGGTCACTCACTTTTCTTTCTGGTGATTCAGGCAGCGAACGTGCAAGCTGGTCAATCCATATGGCATACCCTTTTCGACTTAGGTGAATTCCGTCTCCAGTGTGATATGGGTCTGCAAGTCCGTTGCTTTGATCAACTAACTTTTTACCGACATCAACAAATCCACACTTTTCATTTATGTTGGCCATATTTTTTAGTTCGCGGTTGATGGACTGAATTCTTAAATTATCACCCATCCGATCGCTTGTCTTTTCATCGATGGGCAGAATTGCGCTGATTAAAATCCACGGTACGTGTTCAAGACGCGACAGAATCTCCTGGAAATTGTCAACGATCTCTCGATCGTTTCTCACCTTTAGGTCGTTGACACCAATTGCTAGAACGAGGCAACGTGAGCGACCAAGTGATTCGTAAATCGGCAGTCTTTGAAGCACTCCGCTCGTCGTATCATGCCCAATACCGTAGTTGACTGCATACGGCGTTATAGCCGTCACAGCAAGCCCCTGGGTGATGGAGTCGCCGATAAAAACAACGGCACCTGGTGGCAAGTGCGGATCAATCCGTGAGTGAAACGAAACCATCTGACGATAATGCTCGGATGCGACTGAGGCCCCATCGTCGAAGCGGCATAGGAATGCGGTGAATATGCCACCCGTCAGCGCCGCTGAGATCACTGCGACACGCCACATATTTTTACTAAGTTTGAACTCGGGTTTCGTTTGAACAATTGCCATGCAAACATCAACAAGCCTCGTTAGCCAGCAGTGGTCGAACGAAAGATTCAGATAGCATTGAATGCATACTCGCCCTTTCGTTGCTTGGTGTTTTCAGCAAGATTCGGATGGGGCACTAGGCACGATCCGATCGCGAGGTAGTCGATGTTTCCGAGCAAGAAAGCTCGCACCGCGTCGGCCGGTGAGCAGACGATCGGCTCTTCGTGCATGTTGAAACTGGTGTTGATCAAGACCGGAATGCTTGTGAGTGATTCGTAATGCGCGAGTATCTTGTAAAAACTCTCATTCGATTCAGGAGTGACGAGCTGCGGTCGGGCGGTTCCATCAATGTGGACGGCTGCCGGGCTGTGGCGTTTCATTTCGTCGGTACAGTCAAACGTGATCGTCATATACTCTGACGTTTTTTCGCATCCATCCATCTCGATAAACAAGTCATTCGCCCTTTCGCCCAGGCAAGCCGGGGCAAACGGCATGAATTCTGTGCGGCCGAGTTGATTGTTCAACCATTGATTGACTTCGGGTTCACGGGCGTGATAAAGAATCGACCGGTTGCCCAATGCGCGTGGACCATATTCCATCCGCCCATTGAATCTCGCAACGATGTGGTTTTCCGACAGTACCTCCGCGATTCGTTGCTCGATCTCGTCGTGCTGTTCGTATTCGAGGTTCTCTGCGTCGAGGGCTTCTTGGATTTCGTTCTCGGAATAGTCCGGTCCGTAATAAACGTTTGATACTTCTGCGACACCAGCACCTGCTTTCTCGTTGCCAAGGGCGAGCAGAGCCGCACCTGTCGCGCATCCTCCATCGCCCATGTTGGGATAGACAAACGCCGAATCGATTCCATCGATCTCGAACAGGCGCTGGTTGAGCTTTACGTTCGCGTGAACGCCTCCCGACATGACAAGGCGTTTCAGGCCTGTTTTTGCTTGCCAGTAGCGAAGGCTCTCTACGGCCACTTTCTCAAGGACGTATTGGTACGCCGCTGCGACGTCTCGCTTCGAGAAGTGCATTGCTAGTGCTCGCCCAAACAACACGTTCTGTGCGCCCAGAATCTTGATGTCGCCGTCTTCGACCAAGAACCGGCTGTAAAGTAAGTCGCCCAGCAATTGCGGGTCGCCGTAAGAAGCCAAACCCACGATTTTTCCTTCATGGCGACTAGGCCGGAATCCGAGAGCGCTAGTCACCTGTTCGTAGAATATGCCGAGCGAGTAGGGGAACTTATATCGGTGCAGACATTGGATCCCATTCTTATCGGCGGTGTAGACTGCGCCACAGCAACCCGATCCGTATCCATCAAGAACCACGACCAGCGAGTCAGCGAAGCCAGATGCGTAGAACGAGTTTGCTGCGTGGGTGTCGTGATGTTGAAACCGTTGAAGCTTGTCGCCGATTCCCAGTTCGCCCAACCGCCTGGTCAACAAATCACTCCATTGATGATGGTCATGGATTGCAGTGTCGATCCATTGGTTGAAATAGTGTCGGTGAGCCGCAAGATCCCATCGTCCGCTTCTGGCAGCCCGCTCGTAAACGAAGGACTTGGACCAAGTCTTGGCTGGCATGAACTCCATTGCGAGATCGTCGAGTCCAGGGATTTTCGTTGGCGGAGAAAATGGCGTCTTGTCTCGAACCAATTGCTGGTAGCGTTCGCTAGATTGGCCAAGTCGCTTTGCCGATTGCACTATGCGATCCTGAGCGGCCGCATCACGGATGAGACGTTCTTCTTCGCTACCTTCAAAGAATGGATAGGCGACGACATCAATGTCGCTCAATTGCCAACCGGTTCGCTGCAGCCCAAGTTTCAGTGCTCTTTCCGGAAACCCGTCCTGTAATTTCTTCCGCGAAAGCCTTTCTTCCCCACAGGCGAACAAAACACGTCCGTCTTCCACAAAAGAAACGGTCGAGTCTTTGTCTAACGGACTAATTCCCAGAATGCGCATGATATTCCGATTCCAAATGGTGTGCGACATCAGTGATGGTCGACGGTGAACACTCAGCCCAAGGCTTCAACAGATTGACTGCCTTTTCCAATCGATCGTAAACACGCTTCAGGTCAGACGCGGTTCGGACGTATGGATTGAGTCCAGCAACGAGTGATGAGGAGTGCATGGTAAAATTGATACATTGCAAGCCTGAATTGCGAAGGACGGGCAACAGCAACTCAAGAGAATCTCCAAGCGGATGCTCAAGATTCAACCAAACGCGTTTCACAGCCGTACGCTCCGCAATGCCAATCAATCGCAAGTGTTTCAGGCTGGTTCGTTCACAGACTTGATAGAAACGGCTCCAGAACCACCAAGGTTTCCGAGTGAATGCTAACGTCAGCGGTATTTCCCAAAGCCCCATGGACTGATCGCCCATTGAGCGGCGACGCGGCGTCAAGTCGCGCGTTCGAAAGTCCGGTGCTCCGTGATCATCCCAAGTCGTGAAAGGCAACACCGAGGCGTCTGCAATGCACCCATGTTGAAATAGGAAATCCTGAATCCAATCACTCGTCGAATACCGACCGCCTCGAAAGCTAGTGGCCGAGAGATCGTTTTCCTCAAAGGCGCGTAACACAGTGCTCAGTTTCTCAATAGCGAGCTCTCGAGACAGATTGTGCAGGAAGCTATGTTGCACTTCGACAACGTCCTCTTCAGCAAGAGGCGGCGTATTCCAAGGATGGATGTGAAGTCCTATTTCCACATTTGGGTTCTTGCTCAATGACCGAATCGTTTGGGCGGATTTCGGGTCCTTTAAAACCGCATGATTGACGAAGTAGGTGACGCATACTCCTAGTCGATCACAAGTTTTCTGAAACTCGGTGAGTGCATCGATGTTAGCAACCGATTCGTTATCAGTGCGAAAATCGGAAGCCCAATCCCACTCCTCTTCTGTGTCAACTGTGATCGTATACAGCATTACGATAGGGCAATGACATTCGGCAAGTCCGCCACCGTGTCGGTGCGTGCGACTTCGGCTCGTATAGATAGAATTATGATCATGTTCGTTTTGTCAGCGCGGACTCCGTCCACTTGGGTGACAGAGCACCTTTCAAGCGGTTGATTTTAGTTGGGTTTGAATGGTTGATCAGGGCCGGGGCCGCTGATGCGTTTTAACTGCGTTGGGTCAGCACTTTGGCTGGGTTGCCCGCTGCGATTCTTCGTGGTGGCAGGGGTTTGGTGACGATGCTGCCGGCACCGACGACGGTTTGATCGGCGACGTTGGCAAGCACAATGCTGGCGGCGCCGATCCAACAATCGCGGCCAATATAAATCTGTTCTTGCCGTCCTGGTTGCAGACGGATCGGCGTGTCGAGTCGCTGGATTCCGTGCGTGTGTCGGCCGCTGGGGATCTGGACCGAGGGCCCAATCAATGTGTCTTTGTCAATCACGACAAGTCCAATCATGCATCGAGGTCCGATGTAAACGTTGTCGTGGATCTGTGCGCCGACTTTCGAGAACATCGTGCCGAAGCTGATCGTGGCACTCGGGTCGCAAAGCTTCAACGTGAACCGATAAAAGGCGACTCTTAGGTAGCTGCCGGTGGTTCCGGGCAGCAGCGACAACAGTTGCGAATGAGACTCAAGGGATGCGTCGGGCGACGTGATGCGACTGCCCAATCCAAACGAAATAAGCAGCGGCGACACAAGGATCACGCTGATGCCTCGGCACAAGGATTTAACTACTTGCTTGATCTTTGACCTCGCAGCCGAGGGCAAGTCTTGCTCTCGGGAAGCAAGGGGGTATTCGCGCGATAGACAATCACCAAGGCTTGCTTCGTCTCGATCGAAAAAACCGGGCGTTGCATTGCGAGTGGTCGTGGCATGCAGGTTATTCATTCGGTGCCTACCATGCATGTGGGGCTACTGGACGCGTTGTCGTGTCCAGCGTGGTGGCTGACTTGAAGCGGACGCGTCGTGTTCGATTCCGAAGCCGGCAAGGAGCGGTTGACGCAGTCGAGGTACAAGTCGCGGTACTTGGCGATGATGTCACTGAGTTCAAAATCAGCAATCACGCGCTGTCTTGCTGCGGTGCCCATCTCAATGCACAGAGACTTGTCGCTAAGCAGTTGGGTAAGGCGTGTGGCAAGGGCCGAATCATCGGCTCGTGGAACCAAGAATCCTTCGACTTCGTCACGCACGTGCTCACCGTTTCCTCCGACGTCGGTGACCACGGCCGGGCATTGGCTCGCCATCGCTTCCAGCAAGGTCAACGATGCTGCTTCGCTGACGCTTGTCAAAGTGAAGCAGTCCACCGCTCGCAGGATCGAAGCGACATCGCTTCGGATGCCCCAGAACTCAATCGACGAGGCAAGGTCGCTGGATCCGGCATGCGTTTGGATGGCGGATTCGATGTTTTGGCGTTCCGGCCCGTCGCCCACCAGAAGCAGTTTTGCGTTGGGAACTTGCTGATGCACGCGAGCCCAGGCGCGTATCAACGTCGAATGGTCTTTGACGGGATGGAACCTTGCAACGCAGGCGGCGTACGGACGATACAGGTCCAGCCCAAGTTGACGTCGCAGGTCCATTTGCGCATCGTCGGTGCCTCGCGGCGGTAGTCCACACAGGTCGACGCCATTGCGTAATGTGAACGTTGATGGGAACCCTTCAATGTCCTGCACTGCCCGCGTGCTGAAGTCGCAGCATGCGGTTGCGGCGGTGCAGCAGTGTTGCAGCAGGTAACGATTGGCGAAGCGTCTTTTCTTCGAAACGACGTCAGGGTAGTGACGTCCATGCTCGGTGAAGATCACTTTCACGCCACTGCGGCCGCGGATTTTAGACAGTGCGGAATAAAAGAATGGTGTGTATTGATGAGCGTGCAAGACTTCGATGCGGCGAGATTTGACATCGGATGCCAGTCGCTTGGCAACGCTTAGATCGAGTCCAGGTTTGCGGTCAAGCACCACGACGGGCGTGCCTGCATCGCGAAGTTGCTGGCCGAGTTCGCCTAGCCCATCGAGGCAATAGACGGTTGCATCGATGTTGCCGCTGAGTCGCTCGATGATCTGTTTGACCAATACTTCGGCGCCTGCGACTTGCATCTTGTGCATGACGAAGCCAACGCGAACCGGGGTAGCCACTTTTGAGGTGCGCATGTCCTACCAGGCTCCCGCGTCGACAGCCAAAGACAATTCGTCATCGCATCGCGGATTCGGATCAGTGTCCGTCTGGCCGTTTAGCGAGGCTGGCTGAGTCAATGTCAAGAACTTGTTGAGTCTGGCGTTCCAGGAATACTGCTGCGAAACGAGTTTCGATGCGCTGCGTCCCATCGATGTTCGTAGTTCCGCATCGTCGGAAAGTTTTAGGATCGCGTGTCGCCACTGTTCGACGGAATCGGCGATTTGGAAATCAACGCCCGTGGTCGCATCGATACCTTCGGCAGATTCCGTGGTCAGCACGACTGGCAGACGTGCCGCCATGGCTTCGAGCACTTTGTTTTGAATGCCGCGAGCCAGCTTAAGTGGCGAGATCGCGATATCGGCGTTGTGCAAATAAGGACGTACATCTTCGACTTCCCCAACAAGGTTTACTCCTGGCAACAAAGCTAAGTCCTTCACTTTGCCGCAGGCTCTTCGCCCCACGATCTCTAACTCAATCGGCTTGGATTGACGTAATTGAGGAAGCAGGTCGCGGCAGAACCAAACGAGTCCTTCGACGTTGGGGTGATAGTCAAGGACGCCGGTGAACACCAACTTGGTAACCTTGCGGTTGGCATTGGGACGATGGACTGCGTCGTGAGGATAAAAGAAATCACTGTCGACGCCGTTGCTGATTCCCAATGGCGATTTCGCAACGCAGACAGTTCGTTCAAACAGCGATGCCTCAAGATCGCTAACCAGCGCGATCCCGTCGGCGCGATCCGCGATTCGTTGCTCGAGCCTTTGCACTCGTTCGGCTTCGCATCCATAGATCCAGCGTTTGAGTCGCGTGGACTGTTGGCTCATTTGTTTCCACTTTCGGCTATCGACATCCACCACATCGACAATCTTTCGAGTGTCACGAAATGATGGCTGGTCGACGTAGGGAAACATGCTTGAGCAGTAAACCAGTGCCGTCTGGAAAGGTGTTTGAGCGTGCAGCGATTTAACTTGCCGTTGAAGCGAAGACGAAAAGAACATTCCTTCGGACAAGCTCTTGCCGTTTGCGTAGGACCGAATCGCGTGAGTGAGGCGGCCTACCTTCGAGAGTGGCGCGACCACCGATCTTTCGCAAAACGCATTCACATGATCGAGCTGAGACTGCGAAACGGGTTCGTCCGTAGGGCAACAAAGCGTGATGCGATGATATTGTGAGAGCAGCCTAAGCAGGTTGTACGAACGGATCCGGTCTCCACGATTAGGTGGATAGGGGAACCGATGTGTCAACATCAGCAGTCGTGGAAGGCAAGGTTCGGGCATTTGGCTAGGCAAATCAGCTCTAAGTTATCGCAATGGACGAAGGGACGATGAAGGTCTGAATCGTCGATGGGTCATGGGGTGAATCAGACTTAAGAGGTTGCCGCAGCAAAAGTAGTTTCGCGAGGTGTCGCGGGTGATGCGGTTTTCAGCGCTGTGTACTCGGCCATGACGGTTGAAACTTGATCGAACGGATGCGACATCAGCAGTCGGCGAAGGCGATCTTCGGTGTTTCGCAGGCCAACGTAGTGACGAAACTGATTGGCTCGACCTGCGTTCTTGACGCGAGGCTGTTGCGGATCAAGTTCCCAAGGGTGAATGTAGAACATGGCTGGCCGTCCCTGACTTCGCACTCCTTCAATTGCGCGGCTAGTGACGCTTAGCGGGAAGAGGCGAAAGTAGCCGCCGCCTACCGGAACTTGCAGAGGCCAGCGGTTCCACAGCGAAGGAGGGAATTCGTTGATAGAACCGTTCTCGGTCTGTATTTTGTGGATGTCTTTCCTCGCCGATTTCATTCCATAGCGATGATGGCCCCTGATAGGGAAAATGCTGGAATCGGTCGTAAAGCCATGCTCCACCAAGATATCCAGGGCCCAAAGCGAATCTTCGACAATTGAAAAACTAGGAGCTCGGTAGGAATCGACAACCACATCGCAGGCATTGGCGATCGCTTCGCGGCTGTTGCTGATGTCCTCTGCAAACTCTTCGGGGGTGAGATCATAGACTAATTGGTGCCAATATCCGTGCGACGCAATTTCGTGTCCTGCGTCAGCTATTCTTCGCACCAGATCTGGATATCGATCGGCAACCCAGCCAAGGATATAAAACGTGCCACGAACCTCGCAGTGATCGCAAATTGAAAGCAGTTTGTCAGTGTTGTCTTCGACTCGGCATTCCATTTTGTCCCAGTTTTTTCGAGACACTCGATTGCTAAACGCCGTC
This sequence comes from Rubripirellula amarantea, assembly GCF_007859865.1. Taxonomy (NCBI): domain Bacteria; kingdom Pseudomonadati; phylum Planctomycetota; class Planctomycetia; order Pirellulales; family Pirellulaceae; genus Rubripirellula; species Rubripirellula amarantea. The sequence continues at coordinate 3,048,407 of NZ_SJPI01000001.1, forward strand.
ACCTGGAAATAGTCTTCAACATCAACCGTGAATGCGTTGCTGACAACCTGAGACAGCGGATTCAAATTCAGTGGAGTACCGTGTGACGAATCAAAACGGTCGACACGAGTTGGCATTTTGTTCCAGCTTTCCGCAACGCGAGTAGCCACATTGGGGTAACAAGGTTCGGGAGTATCTGGTTGTCTGTCATCCGACGAAGGAATGTGGGCAACCAGATGCAGGCGACAAAGTCTCATCCACCGGGTAACCGTTTCACCTCGCACCCCAAACATTCTTAGCGCTGTGGCGAACAAGATTCGGAGATCGAGCCAAGAGTCGACTTCTTCGATGTACTGCAAATCCAGAATCTGCTTGCGACGCACATCATCGACGGTTTCATCGGGCGGCAAGTTGATCTGAGCCAGGCCGGTCACTCCCGGTCGGACGCAATTGCGATTGAAGTAATTAGGAATTTGACGTGCGAGTTCTTTGCAGATGACAGGGCGTTCGGGTCGTGGTCCGACTAGCGACATCTCACCGCGTGCAACGTTCACCAGTTGCGGGAGTTCGTCCAGGTGTAGCTTTCTCAATAATCGGCCTAGCGGGGTCACTCGCGGATCATTCTTTACGCACCAAACGGCTTTGCCACCTTTCTCGGCGTCGATGCGCATGGATCGCAACTTAAGGATATGAAAATGGCTGCCATTGAGGCCCACTCTTTCCTGGCGATAGAGGCCAGGGCCTCGTGAGGTCACCTTCACGAGAAGGATAAGCAGCAGCACCAACGGAGAAGTCGCAATGAGCAGGACTGTGCCGCTAAGTCGATCCAGGACGTACTTGCGCCGGAAGAACGCCGCTTGATCCTGGTCAAGGTCGGTCGCAAATTCGATGTCGTACGATGACTCTACGAATTCAAACGTCTGCGAGGTATCAATCATTGTTGAATGTCGTTGTTACGGAAAACGGAATGGGCACGTTTGGCTTACTGCACTATTTCTTCGAGATGTGGCAAAAACGCTTTTAGGAAGTCTTCGCACGGTTGTTCGGAATCACTGGTAACTGGCCCAGCGACTTGGATCTTGTACAGCGTGTCTGTCATCCAAAATCGAGGATGATTTCTTGCTTGCCAATCTCCTCCGTCACTCCACGCGTACCACACGTCGAGTGCTGGTTTGGGATCGGGTGCCAACGAAAACTGAACGGACCACAGTTGGTGTTTCGCGTTCTTCGTTGAAATGCTTTTCTTCGTCGTTTCATTCGCCTGCTTGGTGCCCACGGAGCTGTAACAAACCTCAGGCGTGTGTACCGCAATGGGGCCTCGGGGACCGAACAAAACAGCGACGTTCACATCGGTGTCTCGTTTTTCGTTGTGGTAGACGCGAACACTTGATCCGTAGCATCGCAGCAACTCGGCTGCTTTCGTGTTTAGTGATTGGTCCTCTTTAAGAGTCCAGTCGCCGCACCGATCCGGGATCAATTCCAAGCGATCACCGATCAAGTTAAGGTCTTCGGCTTTGGACCATCGTCCATCCATGAATCCGTGAACGACGCCGGAGAAGAGCGTCAGCCCAAGCACAACCGCGCCGGCGATCCTGCGGTTACTCAGGTGCGCCGATGGTTGTGACGGTGAGTTGTTTTCGTCGGTATTCATGTCAAGTCGAACGTTGAATCAAAGGTGGGGAATGCGGCTACGAGCTGTACTTCTTAGCCATCAAGTCGAGTTGGTCTCGTTCTTCTACGGTCAGGCCCGATCGGTCCAGTTTCTCGATGTCCAATCGTTTCCAAGCCTTCGCGGCTTCTTGTTCTTTGTCTTGTTGCAGCAGGGCAACGATCAAATGGAACTGGTATCTCGGTTCGTTGGTGTCCAAGACGGCCTGTTGAAACACCTGCTGTGCTTCGACTGGATGGCCGGCCTTCAACAAAACGACCCCTTTGGTGTCCAACAGCTCGGGGGCTTCACCGGCCAATTGGATCGCGCGGTCGATCCAGTTGACTCCCTCGTGAGCGCGATCGGGCATTTCCGATAGTGCCATGGCGAGGTTGTTCAACGAACGCAAGCGAAGCGGGTCAATCTTTAAAGCTCGTTCGTAGTACTGAACAGCTTCGCGATTGTTCCCTTGTTGAAGTCGAAGCGTTGCCACCGCTTCGATAAGGCCGGCATCGTTGCTGAATCGATCCAGTGCCGATTCGATCACTTGTTGGCATGGTTCGGTCTGCGCGTCAGCCATGCTGTTCATGAGGGCTTCGGCTAACAGCACCGCGGACGTCAGGTCTTCATGCTCTAAATAGTGCTCGGTGCATACTTCAACGCTTTCGTGCGTTTTCCCTACGGCGGATAGTGCGACGACGTAATGCGGCAGTCGCTTCGGATCCTTTTCGTAGGATTGTTTGTGCCAATTGAGTCCTTCTTCGATGAATCCGAGTTTGATCAAGGACGAACCTGCAATGCCAGCGACCATGGGGTCATCCATGGATTCACTGGCAACGGCATCGTTGGCCCATGAGTTAACAATCTCTGGTGTCTTGGCCTGATCGCCAGTGCGTTGAGCGTAGCGAACGCCAATTTCCAAGGCGGCAACCGTTCCTCGCCTCGTCGATTGCAATTCATCGAGCAAGTTCTTTACACGAGGCAGGTCTTCGTCATTTTCAGAATCAAGTAAAAAGTCCGCGAATCGGTAAAGGTCGCCTACTTCTGGAAGCGTGCGTCGCACCAGTGATTCGTGAGTGGAACGTATTTCGGACGTGATCGAATCACGCTGCTTTTCGTCTGCGGAATCGCCAAGTTGCTTGAGCTGTTTGCCCAGCAATGCTGCCAGGAAACGTGCGGCGTCGTCGCTGCTGCTGTTTCGTTCGCGAACCAGTGCCCGCAATATCTTGAACGCTTCAGTTTGTTGTTCAGAGTTGCCTTTGAGTCCCAGTAGCACAGCATGCAAATAACGATTGCTGACGGAAGTCTTGTCGGACTTCGCAAGCAGTTGTTCCAGTTCGTTCCAATCGACATCTTCGCCATCGCGAGCTGCCAGAGCGCGGGCAAGATCATTTCTTATTTCAGTGTTATTCGAATCGCGAGATTGCGCCAGTCGCAACGCGTTCACTGCCTCATCTTGTCGATGCAAGAGACGATAAAGTTCCGCCAGAGCCCGCTGGGTGGTGGCCGTCGGTTTCAGTTTGTCTGCGGCTTGTAGTAGCGGTAAAGCCGCTTGGTAATCTTTCAGTGCCGTCAGGCCATGGCTTTGCAATACGAGCTGAACATGCTCGGCAAGCTCGCTGTTGTCGATGTCCGCGATCACGCCTCGAGCGGACGCTTCGTCTCCGTGAGCGAGTTCCAATTCTAGGTGAGCGGCAAAGACGGCAAGCTCTGGCTTGGTTGCCAACTCTGCAGCCTTTTGGATTGCCGACCGAGCTTTTTCAATCAGACGTTCTTGTTGGTCACTGTCCGTCGTGTTCACCGCGGCAATGGAAGCGGCTTTGCACATGACAACGTGACAGATGAAATCAGTGGGACGCTGATCGATGGCGTCTTGCGCCACATCTACGCTTCTTTCGAATTCACCTTGCCGCTGAGCAAGCTGGATTTTCGTGGTCGCGTATTGGTCAAGGGGGATATCGGTCGACATCGAAGCGAGATGCAGTTCTCGTTCAGCGTCCGCATCAAGCCCGACTCGACACAGTTGTTCAATCAAGCACTGACGAGTCATCAGCCGGCGGTCGCCCGCTGCGATGCCGCGACGCAACTTCGAGATGGCCTGTTTGGCATTTCCTTCGATCGAGGCGATCCATCCTTCAAGAGAAATCGCCTCTCCCCATCGAGGTCGCAAGGAAACAAGTTCACGGACCAGAGACCTTGCTTCGACTAAACGGGGGTCGGTGGGTTCAATGGGACCCTTGCTCGAGCGAAGTTCAACGATCAATTCACTGACGCGTAGGAATTTCCAGTACGAGCCCGTTTCGCCTTCTTCGGTGCGTAGTGTCTGTTGCCATTGGGAAGCTAGTTCGGACGGCGTTAGCGTTTTCCCGTCGACTTTCAAATGCTGCGAATCATGGGGCAGAGCGATGGCCGTTTTTGCCAATTGAAATAACAACGAATGTGTTTTGTTGGCATCGGAAATCGAAGAGAGTGCTTCGTACGCCAGGTTGGAGTCACGGCCGCGAGCAGCAATTTCAAACGCACGGAATCTCAGTTCATCCGCATGGACCGGGTCCGCTTCCGCGCGATTAAGGAGCTGTTTTCCCGCATCGGCAATGTTGCCACGTTCGGCTTCGATTCTGGCTCGCACTGCGACTAAGGACACGTCATCTTTGCCAACGAGTTTCTCAAGCTGAGCGAGTCTTTCTTTTGATTGTTCGTCGTGTCCGAGAGCCGCGAGACGTTCCGCTGCGAATGCCTGGATCGTTCCATCGTCTTCATAGCGAACGGCGAGTTCATGAATCTTTTCTGCGAAGTCTTGCGAACGCAGATGGTCTTCCGCAATCGTTCCTGAAGGAGGCAAAGAGGCTTCCACCACGGCCAGTCGGCTGTTAGCGGCTGCCATGGCGGCAATCGTTTTCGGATCGTCCGACTCCTGTGACGGTGCAAAACTTCGCTTGATTCGTGCAACGGCCGTTCGTACACCACTGAAGTCTCGTTGCTCGTGCGGCAACCGCAATTGGTAATTAAACAGAGCCTCGATGCTCGCGGCTTGGATCGCTGGTGAATCAGAAGCACCGAGCACTCTCCAATGCTCCATCGCTTGCATTCGGTTACCCGATTGCATCCATGCATCGGCAGCTTTGATTCTAAGTTCGAGGTCATTCGGGACAAGGTCGACGGCTCGATCGTATGATGACGCGACTTGGTCCCAGATGCCTTCGTCCGCGTAGATCGCTGCCAACTGCAACGCGACGGCGGCACGTTCCCTGGCATCGACGACAATCGAAGCACTTAGGGCCGCTTCTAGGTGGACTGCCGCATCCGCGGATTGTCCGTTTTTCGCATCTAGAGATCCTTCCAAGACTTGCAAACGCCATTTCGCAACTTGGATTTTTCCTGACAGCGCTGTTCTTGCGGCGTGTGATATTTCGTTGTCGCTCGTGCGTGAAAGACGAAGAGAGTACGTCTCAAGAGCGTCGCGGAAACGGTCAAGGACGTCGGAGAACTCTTGATCGGATTCTCCTTGGTTCTTAGCGTTGGCAAGCAAGCCGAGTAGATCCAAGCTATTGGCATCGACCTGCTCAAGACCGCTTTCCCAAATCGCAATTGCGTCATCAGGGGCACCACTGGCGTTTGCCAGCAGCCCAGCATTGGCAAACACGTTCTCGCGAACTGCGTCAGGAATGGACGGGATCTGCAGCGACATCAGGGTCTGATACCACTGACGCGCTTTCGTCGCATCGGAGGTGGCGAGGATTGGCGCCGCTTCTTGAATGAGTACGAAATCCCAGTAGTGATCAGGTAGTTTGCCACCTAAGGGCTGATCTTCGGTCTGGTCTTCACTCTCACTGATGGATTGAAGTCGTTGAAGTGCGACATCCGCGTTTTGAATTAACCATTGGTTAGCTTCATCCGACTTGCCATTGTTTTGATAGAAATCAAACAAGATCAGCTTGGATCGGCTGTCGTGGTTCTGGGTCAACGTCTTCAACGCGACCTGCAATCTTTGTTGATGTTCTTCCAAATTCGCAGCGTCAAACAGATCAGACTGCTTAGGGAAAACCGAAAGCAGATTCGCGATCAAATCAGTGTCGCCGGGGTTTCGGTCAACGGCGGTCGCGAGTACTTCGCCAATGGGTTGGCTTGCCAGCCACCGCCAATAGCCTTCGGCGATGTCGACTTCGGGTCGGTTGGTCTCCGTAAATCCCGCTGCTTTGGCTTGCCCCATCAGCGAGACGGCAAGCGATTTAGTGGCTTCGGCATCTTCCGCGTCAGCGTCAAGTAGGACGACTTGGCGTTCGGCCTCGCGAAGCCATGGACCGCCTGCTTGAAGTAACCTTTGAATCAGAAGTTTACGTAACGTCTTGGCATCGTCGGGCCGTTTGGCACTGATGCGAGCGATAGCGATCCCCAACTGCTTGCGGGCCGCATGCAGCGCCATCGTGTAACGTTCAGGTTCCGCCAAGTTAGCCGCCGTGTCAGCAGCAATGGCCGTGTCGATGACCACTTGCAGATCGTCTGGCCGCAGCAGTGAATACCGTGAGAGCCACTTCGCTTGCGCTTCGTGGTCTTCGACGTCAGCGGCCATTTTGGCGCGACTTAAAAAGGTCGTGGCTGCCGTTGTGGAATGGTGATAGTAAGAAATTGCCGATGCGGTGAAAATAATCGCGAGCGCAACGACCGAAATTCCTGCCAACTTCGTGTTGATTTGCCAGTGTTGCCGACGTTGTAGTTCCTTCTGCGCAAGCTTTGTCTTCGCTTCGAGCAATAGCTGAGCTTGTTGTGCAGCGCTAGGTTGTCTGTCGAGGACAAAACGCTTTCGGTCGTTTGCAGTTTTTGACATTTTAAGTTCTGACGATTGTTACCGAAGCCCAACTTATTCTTGAACGGCCAAACCGGCGGCTGAGTAGTGATAGTCGCCATAGCGATAGCTGTACTGACGTGGTGTGACGCCACTGAAGACCGTGCCAGCGATCGATGCGCCTGAGGCTTGAATGCGACGCATCGCACGGCCGACGTTGTCCAATCGGCTGACATCTCGCATCACGCACACCAATGTTGATTCGACCACGGAAACCACCGCGAGCGTTTCGCCGGCAGCCAGTACCGGAGCGGTGTCGAAAACGACGAAGCTGTAGCTTTCCAGTGCTTGATCCAAGAACTTCTTCATCGACGCTTGATTGATTAAGCGATGCGGATTGGCTTTCAATGGGCCGGCGGGCATTACATGAATCAAGTGCCCGAGAGTCGAGTCAATCGCTTGTTCGAACTCGACTTCCCCAGAGAGGACACCGGCGAGTCCCGGACCAATATCAAGACCGAACAAAGAATGTTGATCGGGGCAACGCAAGTCCGCATCGACCAGCAGAACCGTCTCGCCAGTTGCCTTGGCAATCGAAATGGCCAACTGGGACGCGACGCTGCTTTTGCCTTCGCTCGTCATGCTGCTTGCGACCGCGATAGAGCGAATGTTCTTCGTCGCAAGCGAATGAAACAGATTAGAGCGAAGGGTATCGACGCTCTCTTCAAATACTCGTCTCGCTCTACCGCCGTGAGTCCCGGCGGGTAGCCTTGCAATTTCGCCAACAACGGGGGCCATGCCGAAATGCTTTTGCACCGCGTTGCCATCGGTCACTCGTTGAATTCGTAATTCGAGTAACAAGCCCAGCAGGAACGGAGCAACGAATGCTACCGTCGATGCCAGTCCTAACTGCTTGACCGGGATCGTTTCAGTCGGATTCTTGGGAGGCGTCGCGGAAGCCAATGTTCGAACCGCGCCATCTTGCCGGCGTTCAGTCTGAATCGCTGCAGTTCGATCTCGCAGTTTTCGCAAGACGTCTGTTGCGACGGATAGCTCTTCTTGGGCAAATTGAAGCGCTGCCGTTGCACCGCCGAATTGCTCCATGCGGTCGCGTTCTTCGTCGTACTGCTTCTGCAAGATTCCAAGCTTCGCGACCAACGCGGCACGATCCCTCTTTTTGAGAGCGGTATTCATGTTGTCTTGGTGGTTGCGTTTCAACGAATCGTGACTTCTGGCGGCGTCCAGCTCAACTTCGTGCAGTTGTTTCATTGCAGTCAGCTTTGCTTCCGCCTCCGCCATTTGCCGTTGATAATCCTCTTCAGCACGTTTAGTAAGAACTGCGATGGCAAGCTTTTCCGCTTTGCTTTTTTTCGCCTCGAGAGAATATTCTAGGGAATCTCGTTTCGCCTTTATTTCAAGGTAGTAGTCACGACGAACGCGAACGAGGTCGCTTATTTCCATTTCTAACACCATGCCTTGGTACTTGCGATAAACCATTTCGGCTTCGCGGACTTCGGCATCGTTTGCAACGAACTGTGCGATCTGACTTTCGGTGGGGACTTGCTTTTGGATGCTGATCGCTGGAGGGACAAAAGGTGTCGACGCGACAAGACTAGGCAACGGTTCCGAATCATCTTGCATCGCAATTTGGGCGTCATCGATGGCCAGTTGAACACTTAGATCTGCAATCTGAGATCGCAGGTGAGTCATCAACGAAAGGCTGCTTTGGTCCTCGATCACATCGAGACGTTGGCCGGGGGCGAATCCGAGCGTTTGTTCGCTCAGTCGTGTCACCTTTAGCTGGCGTTCTTCAACCTGTTGTTCCCAACGCTGAATCTCTGGTTCTAACCACATTTCCAAGTTCGTCATTCGTGCGTTGTCGAACGCATCTCGTTGGCGAAGATAGGAATCGACCACCGCGTTGCAGACCATTGCAGCGGCTTCTCGATCCGAGTCTTCGTAACTTACGACTAGACGTGCTCGGGTGCCGCCATTTCCCACGGTAAGGTTCTTGCGAAGGTTGACTTCTGCGGTGTCGGGATCGGCTAGGCTCGGCGCTCGGCGAATTTCGGGATCCGCCAGAACAGGATCAATCACAATGGGGTTAAAGAACAGTGACTTTTCCGTGTTCGCTAGATCGTCTACCGTTGGCATCACTCCTTTGAAAACCACGAAATCATCGTTCGCTTCGAGCAAATGACTCGCACGGTAAGTAGGGGTGAAATTCTGAAGTACTACGAAAGCCGTGATGGCGGACAAGATGGCACCGCATGGCACGGCCCACGGCCAGCACTGTCGGAACGTCACCCATAGAATCCACGGGTCGAACTGATTCTCCGGACGTGCCGATGGACGATACGATGTTTCAGTCGCGCGTTCCGACGAGATGTAATTAGTGTTCATTGAGTGTTTAAAGAACTAGGACTGGTGGTTGATGAGATCGCGAATGATCCATCAAGAAGTACTGCCCGAAGCAAAGTGTTGGAGTTCGTGAGAAGCATTAAGAACGTCTTTCGCGGTCATCGGTTCGACCGGTTGATAGAGGTTCTGCCAGTAGGTCTTGGCGAGCCAAAGCAATCCAAATGCAAAGGGGATCATCAGGTAGCCGGACCAGTCATGAATGCTGGTCTGCGTCGCGGGATCGGTGAAAGATTGATACAGCAAACCCACGCACGTGATTCGCACCGCGTTGACAAACACGGCCAGGGGAATGATCAACGAGATAAGAATGATTCGGTCGATCCACCCTCGTTGTCGATTGACGGTCGCAGCCCAGAAAAATGCTAGCGCCCCGATTCCCATAAAGATCCGAAGTCCCGAACACGCTTGTTCGATAAGTAATCGCTGGTCATTGACCCAGATCACGTGGCCTTCCGATACCGCCGGCTGACCAAGGACTCTTAGGAAGGTGGTGCTTAAACTTGTTGCAACGCCTTGCAGTTTCCAACTCAACAAGGATTCCGCTTGGTAAGGCATAGGAATCATTAACAGCAGGAACGCGAGTGATGGCAGGCTCCATCGCATCGCCTTGAATCCGAACAGAATCCAAACGCATCCGGCAAGCAAAGGAAAGAGCGACCAACCATCAAGAAAGTCTGCATAGATCAAGCGACTTGAAAATCGCATGACGATGGCGAGGACGATCAGCCAAACGCCTGACCAGCTTGGCATCGAGCGGATCCCGGGAAAGGAATCGGCACGAACCCAGCAAAGCATCGCAGCCAAAGGAAGGATGAGATATCCATGCGAATAGTCTGGTTCGTTGCGCCACGCATCTTCAGCCCACACGAAGGTTGGCCAGTAGGCGTACAACACGATCAGCGCTAGTCCTATGAAGACCGCCCAATAGTTTTGGACAACCGCACTCAATTGAGACACGTAAATCTGCTCAATAGACTCGTGTTTTCCCTCATCAGTAGTGCCCAAATCTTTTCGGCCTGATTGTCTTTTCGGTCGCAAATTTCGCTTGGCCATCAATCCCCCTCTGGTGGATATTGCATAGCGCGGTAGGGGAGAGGAAAGGGTAGTCCGGCTTGCGGGTTTGCGAATAGCCTTTCCCTCTCAGTTGCGTTGACGATATTCCTGGCATTCTCGAACGTCAAGCGAATAGATCTCAGATTCTCGTAGACAGGGGGGGTGTCTGCATCGGGAAACCCTGCAAAGTACGGGTGATATCAGAATGTAGGCATTCAGAATAAAACTTTGAGACGCAGCGCTGCGAGATACCAAAATGAACGTTATGGGCGTGTTATGTACACATGTCGTGAACACAAGTTCGAGCAAACAAGTGAACACTTAGTGGCAAAGCGACGCGATCGGACCACTTGTAATTTGTACAGCCCCTTTTGGGATGCGAGAAATCGCGGGTTAGTCGTCCAGCGGAGGGATGTTCATCGCTTAAGAAACATACAGTCCGAGCTGGCCCCCAGGTAGGTGTTTGGGTGTTGGTCTGGCGAATTAGCTCTAATGGAGGTGATTAGGCAAATTTGGGTCTTGATTTGGGCATTTGACCCACTACCATCTGGGGGTGTGACACTTGTCCACTCTGGTTCAGACTGATCAGACGACGCCAATTCATTGGGTGATTTTGTGAATCGACTTTCCGCTCTTTCTTGTTATCTGCTTTGTTTGCTTTTGGCATCGAGCAGCGTTGCGCATGCGGGTGTGATGGTTCCCGACATTGCGGTAGGTGGGCTGGCTGGGATGTACAACGCGGATTCGGATGATCTGTATCTGCAGGGTGCTGCAGGCTCAATAAAAATGACGACCGATCCTTCGGATGCAGGGCAAACAATCTATCTCGGTACGGGTGGCGGTGGGCCGAAGCGGGCGAGTGGGTTATTCATGCTCAATGCAACGGTGCAAGATGCAGGTCTTGTTCAACCAAGTGCGACTGCCAGAAGTGCGACTGCAAACCAGCATACGTTTTCGATCACGGGCGCTTTTAATCAAAGTGCCGGTACGCTGGGCACGGCGGACGATACGAATGTGGTGCTCTTGCAAGGCACACTGACCGAAGCACGACTCGCCGCGTTTGAAACACTTAGTCGCATCGATTTCGTGGCGACCGTTACTGGCGGAGCTCTGAGTAATCTCTTCGAGCCAGAGATTCTTATCAAAGTAGACACGGGAAGTAGCTTTAACAGTTTCGCTTACACGGTAAATGGGTTTGGCGCAGGTAGCGCTGACGTCGGCAAGCCTGTGCCCGAGCCCGCGTCGCTTGCCATTTGGTCAGCGATTGCATTTGCCGCGTGTTGTTCGCAGAAACGACGCAAGCGCGTCAGCACGACGACCGCTGCTTTTTGATTCAGCTAGGTGCAGCTTTGCTTCGTCAAAGTATGCCGAGCTTCCCTTCCCTCGTTCCTTCCTTTGACAAACACCATTTCAACGCATGTGCCTTGGTCACTTCGTTGAAATGCGTAGAGGTGCTCCATGTTTTCACGCGCACGCCGCCGTCCTCGTTCCAAGCAATCCCTGTCCAACAATCGACTCAGAAGCAGATCTGATGTGCGACGTCGAATTCGGATGGAACCTTTGGAAGATCGTCGCCTGTTGGCTCTGCTGGGAATTAGCCCCGAACTGCCGACCGTTTTTTCCAACGGAACACTTTCCTACGATTCGAGCACGAATCAGTTCGAAGCAACCGCGGTTCCACAAACCTTTTCGACGACGCTGTTTGGTTTTTCGCCTCTCGTAGACATGCCGAGCAGCTTTAGTTTGCAGGCGGAGGTTGACGAGTCTGGCGACTTAGTCGGCAGTGGGCCGCATCCCTTTGCGTTGACGGGCTCCATCGACATTGACTTTGATGGCACCGCCGATGTTTCTGGCGATCTGTTGACAGGCAACGTTGTTGAATTTGGATTTCTTGATGGTGGATCCCTCTCAACGAGCGACACCTATGATTTTCGTATTGTCATCACAAGCGGTGCACTCGCCCAAAGTGGCACGCTAAGTGATGGTGGACAATTCCCGGCCTATTTTGCTGGTCGCGATATTGGTCTGCGAATCAACAGTGAAAACTCTACCTTTAACAACGACTTCAATGTTGATTTCAGCGGCGGAAACAAAGCGACCCTTGGTCCCATCGATCCGGCGCCGGAACCACTCGCCGAGCTAGGCAACTTCGTTTGGCTCGACAGCAACGGCAACGGCATCCAAGACGATGGAGATACCGGAATCAATGGCGTCGAAGTCAGTCTGTTCGTCGACGTCGATGGCGATAGGATCGCGGAGCCGGGCGGCGACGATGGAGCGCCGATCGCGACGCAGTTGACCCAGAATTCGGGAAGTTTGGCTGGCTACTATCTCTTTGAAGATTTGGCTGCTGGCGATTACTTCGTGCAGTTCAATCCAGCGACCATCCCTGCAGGATTTGAATTCACTGCGACGGGGATCGGAACAGATGACGGTATTGATAGTAATGCGGATAGCACGACTGGTCTTACCGAAGTGACAAGCTTGATCGCAGGTGAGAGTGATTTGACATGGGATGCAGGGGTCATTACCAGCATCAATCCAGCGATCGCTATCACCAAGTACGTTGATAAGATCATTACCACGAACGAAATGACGGTCCTTGATTTCGATTCGTTGTCCTCGGGAGACATCGTTTCAACGCAGTATCCAGGGGTCGTGATTAGCGCAGTGAACGCGAGAACGCCGGGAGCGGGAAATCGAGCGATGGTCTTTGACAGTTCCAACCCGACGGGCGGAGACTTTGATCTAGGGTCACCTAATTCTGCCTTTGGAGGTCCAGGGTCGGGAAGCGGCGGCAAACCAAGCGGGGGCGGTCCCAACGATCAGGCGTTAGGAAACATCCTGATTATCTCCGAAGACGGTCACTCGTATGATCCGGACGACGAAGCACAGGGCGGTACCTTCACCTTTGACTTCGACTCGCCCGCGACAGTCAATTATTTGGACCTTCTTGATATCGACAGCAATGAATCCGGAGGTTCGGTCGTGACCTTAACGACAACTTCCGGAACTCAAACGGTTAGCATTCCTGCTGTCGGCAACAACAGTTTCCAACGCGTTGCCATCGACGCCACGGACGTGACATCCATGGAAGTACACTTTGTCAGTAGCGGTGCTATCGCTGCGATGAAGTACACCAGCTTTAGCGAAACGAAAGAGTGGTTCGATGCAAACGATGCACCTGGGGTAAGCTTTGAGTACGACGAAACCATTGAGTTTTCCTACCACGTTACCAATCCTGGCGATGTATCGCTTTCACCGGTCTTAGTTACCGATGACAATGCAACGCCAGGCAACACGGCCGATGACTTTGACCCGCAACCGGTATTGGTTGATGTGAGCGGAACGTCGTTCAATCAGGGTGACGTCGATCACGACAACCAGCTAGATCCCGGCGAAGAGTGGATCTACACCGCGACAATTGTTGCGACTGAAGTGGGGCAGTTCACCAATATCGGAGACGTCGTGGGGACGCCGGTCAACGAGAACGGCGATGTGATTGGCGATGATGTATTTGATGATGACCCTGCGAACTATGTCGTTAATGGTCTGCCTGGGATCGAAATCGAAAAGTTGACCAATGGTCATGATGCTGATGAGCCGGAACAAGCCGCTCAGATTCCAGCAGGCAGTCCGGTGAGTTGGACTTTTCAAGTGACCAACACAGGTTCGACTTCGTTTGCTTTTTCTGATGTTGATGTCGTCGATGACAATGGCACACCTGATGACGAATCGGACGACTACATTCCTGAGTTCGTTTCACTGTCCGATGTGAATAGCGATTTGATCCTTTCTCCTGGGGAGGTCTGGGAATACACCGCTTCGGGGACGGCGCAATCATTAACCGAGACCGGCGGCACAAGTACGTTTTACTTTAACGGCAACAGTGGAAGCGACGGAAGTGATGGCAACATCCGTCACTTCGAAGTCGACGGTGTTTCCGCCAAGGCGAGCGCATTTAGCAGAGATGACTCTGGCAACTGGCGTACCGCGTTTCTGGGGATATTCTCCGGCGGACTAGGGGTCACCGATTCATCGGAGGGCAACGGAGGCAACGGCACCCATCGCGTCGACAACGTTGGCCGAGACAACTTTGTTCTGTTTGAGTTTTCAGAGGACGTCGTCGTCGATCAGGCGTTCTTGGACAGCGTGGTCACGGACAGCGACTTATCGGTATGGATTGGAACGGTCCCCAATGCTTACGCCAATCACAATTCGCTAAGCGACTCCTTCCTTTCGAATCTAGAGCTTAACGAGGTCAATGACACATCGAGTTCCTCATCACGTTGGGCCAACATCAACGGCAGTGAAGTGGCGGGAAACATTCTCGTTCTTGCAGCGTCCACCGTGGATCAATCACCGGAAGACCGATTTAAGATTCGAAAAGTCAAGTTCCAAAACGTGACACCCGGAATCTTTAAGAACACCGCGACCGTGGAAGCGGGGGCAGTGTCCGATGCCGACGCTAGTCACTATGTAAACCCGGTGGAACAGCCGACGGCGCGGATTGGAAATTTCGTGTGGAACGACACTGATCGCGACGGAAAACAGGACGACGATGAAGTCGGAATCGACGGAGTCACTGTGAACCTGCTTAACGAGGCCGGTCAGGTACTGCAAACCACGGTATCAAGTGGTGGCGGGGCCTACGGATTCAGTGGACTTGAGGCGGGCAACTATTATGTCGAGTTTCAATCGCCTGACGACTTCACCTTTTCGCCCCAGGGACGCGGCGATCATGCCGACCACGGTAGCGATGCCGATCCGAGTACAGGAAAGACTTCTCTGATCCAATTGGACGCCCATGAAGTGAACCATACGGTTGATGCGGGGCTTTACGCATCGGTCGTTGACCTGATGTTTGAAGCCGAAGACTATGACTGGATCAACGATCCGTGGAAAGTCTATTCGTCCAGTAGCGCATCGGGTGGCGAGTACATCATGGCGCCCAACGGCTGTGGTTCTCAGTACAACTCGCCGTCATCACACTCCGGTGTGAAGTACAGCTTTACGGTCAGCGAAGCTGGCAACTACGAAATCTCTGGCCTTGTTCGGGCTTCGGATTCGACCAATGACTCTGTCTGGGTGAAGGTCGACAACCAGCCTTGGGTGCAGTGGCACATGGATGTTACAGGAAGCAGTTTCCAATGGCAGTCCGTTACCGATGGTTGGAACAAGGATATGACGAGTTTCCAACTGCAACCTGGTCAGCACTCCATGGAAGTCCGCGTTCGTGAAGACGGAACGAAGTTGGACAAGTTCATGGTCAGCAAGCTATCGACAAGCACCGTCGTCATCGACGCAACGGACTTTGATTCCAAGCGAGGCGATTGGCAGGTTGAAGTAGACGATGATGGAAACGAGTTCCTAATCGCTGAAAACGGAACAGGATCGCACTATCGAGATATCCCTCGCAGCGACGAGTTGAGCTACAACTTCTCCGTTGATTCATCGGGTGAGTATCAAATGCACGCCTTAGTCAGCGCGCTTAATAGCAACGACAATTCGTTTTGGATTTCGATCGACGATGGATCATGGGTTGAGTGGCATTTGGATGTCACCGGCGACGCTTGGCAGTGGCAGACCGTTACCGATGGCGCAGCACAGAACGCCGTGAGCTTCCAACTTGAATCTGGCGACCATACTTTGCGAATCAAGGTTCGCGAGGACGGTACTAAGCTAGACAAGATTGTCATTACCAATGACAGTCAAATCGATTTGGACAATGTGTAACCTTGATCCGCACAACGTGTGACCGCTAACAAGAGATCGTCATCGACGCGGTATTACCACAAGTCGCGACTACGACGGGGTCAGAGTGTTAGTCAAAACAGCCCAGTTGTAGTAGCCTTGAATTCCGCTGAGCGACGAGATCTTGTTGTCTCGGTCCAGTATTTGTTTGAAGAATTTTCTCGTGTCTGGTTCCCAGCGGTACGGGGCAAGTTCATCCTGCGGGATCGGGTCGCCAAAGTACAAGTCGTGCAACGGTGTCCCTTCATGCTCTTCAAATTTTAAGACTAAGGCGACCGCGGGGTTTCCGTTGGCGTACGGGCAATCCGAAAGATCACCAATTTGTCGAAAACCCAAAATGCGTTTGTAAAGACGAGCGTGCTTGGGATGAGTGGCGACAACGAACCCATCGGTTTCACGCGACCTAGCGACCTGCGCTAACAAACGTCCAAGTTGCGCAAACGTTTTTAGAAAACGGATTTGGGAATCTCTGCGATCCGCCAAGCAACCAATTTCAGCAAGCCTCAAACCTTCGTCACGCAGGCGTCTGGTTTCCACGGAATACATAGAATCCATTGGCAAACCAAGGTATCCATCGCCGAACATGGAAAGGGTTGTCGTGACCGTATTGCCCACTTTGGCCAACAACACTTCCGAAGTGGGCAACAGATGGTGCGGAGTCAGTCGCATGCCGCTCGGCTTTTCAATGGCCAACCCAGCCTGCAAGTAAGACTGGAAGACTAGCCGAAACGCTTGGCACAACTCCTCAGGAGATCGCGCAAGACAAAACGTTTGACGTTGAATGTTGGCGCTACGATAGAGATCATCTGACGCGTTGCTGAGCGCGTTAGTCATGGAGGAGACTTTCAAAGATGAGATGCTTAGTCTGGTCAGCCCTTGGCCAGCACTTCAGCCGCTTGCCTTCCCCGTAAAGCATCGCCGCTACTGAGAACGTAGGGCGGGAACGATTCGAGAGCCGCGGTCAGGGGGGAAACCCGCCCCGAAATATGAAAGGTTCATTGGGGGTGAACCAGTTGTGCGGATCATCGGGCCGGCGGTAAGGGCGCGTCGGTAGGTCATAACGGTTGTAGGCTTGCGTTCGTGTTCTCGATCGCAACTTGATTCGCTTTGACTGCGATCGCTATCCCCCAAGAACACCGTTGGGTTTCGGTAGGCTCTCGCACTCAATTTTGATTGAAATTGCATCAGGTTGACCTTCGATTGCCGTTCTCGCGATCGTCGTTAGGATTCTCACAACTTGGATGCCTGGTCCTGTTATGATGCCTAAAGGGAGGAGGCGAACGCATTTTTGCCATCCAATGTTTGCGTGCCGCAGCGGTACTTTGGCAATGAATGATTCGGTGATGTTTGGAAATCAAATTCGAAGTGAACTCGTGACGAGCGGCGCCAATGAAGCCAGGTCAGCCATGCATTCTCAACCGACACTCTGGGAGTCAAGCGGCTATCGAGTGAAGGTGGTCATTAACGGTGTAACGTCATGGATCGTTCCGGATCGACCTTACGTATTGATCGGCTCGGCGGATCACTGTGACATTACTTTGGAAGGTGCTGGCAAGGTGCCGCCGGTCGCTTACATCGTTTGCTGTCTGCGCGATCGCATTGAGGTTTGGCCGACTTCGGCGATTGCCTATTCGCGATGGGGAGCTTTGAAACCCAACGACACAATCCAAGTCGTTAATGCCCTTGTTAGTGTGCGGTTGGATTCGGCTGAAACTGAGTTCGCGGATGATGATCCAGCACCTGCGGATTCGACACGCACGGAGGTGTTGACTGCTGAATTGGCTTGCTTGAATAAGAAGGTGGTGAGAAAGCGCTTTCGTCGTTCTGTCACCATCATCGGTGATCGACATCCCAGCACTCTTCGTGTGCGCGGCCAAGGACTTCATCGATGTCACTTCGCCGCTGTTGCGCAGGACTCGAAGATTTGGATTATCGACTTAAGCGTCGGTGATCAGTTGCCGTCTCAACGCATTCAACTGTTGGACAACGCGGACTCCGTCGCACGAATGTTGGACATAACGATCAAGCTTTCCGACCCGGTCGACGTAGGCAACGAAACAAGGCTGCCTATCGTAAAGCGAAATATGTCTCGCAACGATATCGAAGCGAGTGAGCCATCCCCGAACAGCGAGGATGAGGGCGCGTCGACCACTTCGACTTCGTTGCGCCGAACCGATGCAGGAAACCAGCCGTTTGGTACCGAAAGAACTGATCTCTCACGCAAGCTTTCGTCGGCTTTGACAGATCGGCTGATTCATCGATCGCGATCGTGGAAAAAGATAACCTTGCTGATCATCAGCCTCGTCGTGATATTGCTTTCCGCAGCGTTCGTATGGTTTGGAATGCTAAGTGAGATCTATCTCGACTGGTTCTGATGCGAAGCCAGCGGTTCTGTTTCGCTACTCTCAATGTCCGCGCCACGGACACAGGGACGGCCTTCTGCTTCCATTTTGCACTGCCGATTTCCAGAGATCGTTTCGCAGTCACAGGATTCAATCACTGGCGCTCGCTTGCTGATCACCATGACGGCGATCGCAGATGCGATGCAAATGACGAGAATCGTGAGCGTATACGTCAGCACGAGAAAGCCTTTCCGACAATCTAGAGGGAGCGTTGTCCTATCTTACCTTCTTAATACACCGTCAAGACGATTCGACCAAACGGGTTTTGGGGAATTGAGTTGGGTTTGGCTTGCTGTCGTCTTTTTATCCTCACATTGTGCGTTTTCCGGGGTTGTGAAGATTGTACGCGGCGTGGTCATGCGGATCACAGTTGAGTGTTTTGTTTCAGCCGAGCCTACCGTAGTTAGTTAACCCCTCTTTGGGCGGGGCGATTGGGTCGGGGACAATTCAGCGCTGACAACATCTTCGAGACTCTGTGCCAGCTTGAGCTTCGCTATGCAAAAGCATTAACTTGAACCGCAATTACGATCGCGACTTGCCGCAGATTCTTTGTTTCGAGACGGCGTTTCATTGCATCATGCCGCGTTTGATAACGTTGCTTTCGACCCCACGTCGATTCGAAGCGACAGGTGTTTAACGCTATGGGTTTCGCGGCTTGTCCTGCGCCGAACTGATGCAGGAACTACGTCGGCTTAGTTGATCCGTCGGCTACCATCGGCCGCGTCAATCTGGCTCACTGGACAACGGAGTGAGCATGGCGGCGGTTCGTAACGGACAGTGCCTCGACACGAGCATGGGTTTCACTCCATCGGCGAACCAAGCCGCTTCGAACACGGCGAGAATCGCCTTTTTAAGTGGCATCGGGAAGCTTGGGCCACGCAGCTACGAGTTCAGTTAACTCGACCGGCATTCTTGCGGTGATGGACATGCCTGTGGACATGTACCCCCAAAGGGGAGACGACTCCGTTTGAGGTAAGTCGTTGCAAGATAAAGCGACGCGGACGGGACTCGAACCCGCAACCTCCGGATCGACAGTCCGGGGCTCTAACCAATTGAGCTACCGCGCCCTGCAAACGAGATGATCTGAACCAGATTTCTCGTTGCTGGAGCAGGGATTATATCGACCGACTTGCCGCTCGCAAGTGGAGCTAGCAACAAATGCGCGCTGATCTGTGAACTTGTGAGGACCGGTGGTAACGATTGGGCGGAATCTGCAAGTATCAGCGGGCTGACCCAGCCCACTTTTAGCCAAACTTAGCCCCTCTGGCTCCGTGGCAGACCTACGTTTCGTTAGGAATTTATCGCCTGAACGTACTGGCGAGGATTCCAAATTCCCACTCCCACTTTGACGCTAGCCTCGGCCCGAGGGGTTCACCATGACTATCGATATCCTCGCTTTTTCGTTGACCTTATGGTTGTCTGACGCTTGGGGTGAATTAGTACGATACCTTGCCAATTTGAACACTTGGCAGTGGGGCATCGTTTCCGCGTGCGCCGTGGTGTTTGGTTTCCTTTGTTTGAAGGGCACTGGTATCAATCGCTAGGGTTGAACAACTAGGATTGGGGTCCGCAGCTTTTAGCTGGGCCTGATTGCGCTTGGACCCATTTGCGTCTGAGTCAACTAGCTGGGCCAAAATAGCAGAGGTTCAGATAGCGGCGATTCCGAAGGCTGACCCGTTAGCGTCTGAACCCATGCAGACTGAACCCTGGGCAGGCTGAAATATTGGCGCCACAAACACTGGACTGATCCGCCGCGGCGAAATTCCGCCTCAGTCATTGGCTATCTTTCTTCGAGTATCCAACCGGGTGTTGACGACAAAACCATTGCCTTTCTTGGTAAGCTAGGTGAATCCCGGTGGTTCCCCATGGGCGACCCGCCGATTTCGATAATCTACCAAGAGGATTCCTGCGATGCCGCTTTACGAAATTGAAACTGAATCGCACATCATCATCACTTGGGCCGACAACGAAGAGTCGGCTCGAGAAGTCGTCGCGGACGCTTATCCGCAAGACGATGTCTTACGACTGACCAAACGCCCCCGTGATACCTGGGTTATCAGCAAAGGCGTTCTTGGATTGTCCACAAAAACGATCGACCCTTGCGCGGTCGCTCGCGAATGTCTGAACCGGTCAGCCGGCGACAAGGTCAACGCGATCCGTTTGTACCGAATGGAAACGGGCAGCGACCTCGAGAACGCCAGAAAGGCCATCGAATCCAACATGGTTCTAGGTTGGTAAGAGTAGGTTTCAGGTTTCAGCAAACAGGCAACAGGCTGACGACGGTTGGAGTTTCAGTCTGCTGGAAATCTATATGCTGAGACGTATTGGCAGTTTCCTTTTTGTCGAAACCACTCCTCCGATTTTTCATGCCGCGAATATCTTTTCTTCTAGTGGTGCTGTGTCTGCCTCTCATCGTGGGCTGCGAGGGATGTCGACGCGACCCACAATCGCAACTCGATGAAGAACAGAAAAAGAAGGAAGCGGCAAAGGAGGACTTTTCATCTCGACCGCCTCTGCCTTTTCCCGCTGACGCATCATTAGGAACCAACGCGATTAAGCCTGGCCACTGGACGACGGCCTCGCAAACACTTCAGGCCAACAAGTTCGATACTCGTGGTGACTTGGTAAGTCGTGTGGGCCTTAGTGGTGTCTCGATGCGATCGGGAAGCGACACGACCTTGGACACGACGGTTCCCAATCAGCGTCCGGTCGTAATGCCCAAGGGACAGCGGCGTCGTTTCGATTATCGCTTGTTGCCTCCGCTGCCAACGTCGGTTGATCAGAAACGTTGTTACTTGAGCAGTCGTTTCGTTTCGGCTGGTCAAGGGACGTTCTATGAAGGCGGTCGGCAACCATTCGTGATGATGCGGCCCGAAGAGTACTTCTTTGTGATTTTGACATCACGGCCTGAGCGATTCTCGAAGTTTAAAGACAGTGATTGGGCGCGACCTTATCGTGGCGAGTTTGATCAGCAAGCCGAGACGGCAAACTATCGAATTATCATTCCCGACACCAACGATGTCTTGCCGCTTGCGGAAACGATGCTCGATTGGACCAGCACCGCGGTCGTGTTTTGGGATGACTTACCCGCCGAATCACTGACGCCGGATCAATTAACCGCGCTGCGTGATTGGCTTCACTTCGGCGGACGCCTGATCGTTAACGGGGCTGACGCAACGGATGCAGTCGCCAATACGTCGCTACGAGACTCGCTTCCCTTGGTTCCAACCGGCAACATAGAACTGGACCCAACGGCGGCAGCGGAAGTGCTTAGCAACTGGCAGGTCAAAACAGATCCATCCACGCAAAAACAGATTGCGATCATGCAGGGACAATCTGCTCGCGTCGCCGTCGATGGAAGAGTGGCCGAGGATGCTGGGGTGGTTCCCGAAACGGGCAACCTAATAATGCGCCGAAAAGTTGGACGTGGTGTCGTGGTTCAGCCACGCTTTGATGTGACAAGCGATTGGATTGCGAATTGGCAATCGTACGACTCATTTGTGAACGCCGTTCTAATCGAACGTCCGCGTCGTGCTTACTTCCAAGCGGAAAGCGATGGGGTAGTCCGACAACGCTACCCGTCGCTCGGTAGGCTCGACGCCGATGCCGAGATGAATACTCAATTGCGGCTATTTTCACGTGATGCTTCACTGCGACAAGCACGGCCCTCGCGTGGTGTGTCATCTAACGCGAATATCGCCAGCCAGGTAATTCCAACGGAGTCCTTTGTGACACGAGCGGGTTCCGGGATCGGCGGATGGAACGACAGCAGCGACGTGATCAACTTGTGCCGTGACGTTCTGCGTAGCGAGTCGGGCATCGAAATTCCAAAATCGGATCTGGTAATCAAGTCACTGGGGATCTACCTGATTCTGCTCGTTCCCGTGAATTACCTCATCTTCCGTTTGATGGGACGTCTTGAATACGCGTGGCTTGCCGTGCCGGTAATTGCGATTGGGGGTGCAATCTGGGTCGCGCGTGCGGCGAGATTGGACATCGGGTTTGCTCGCAGCCAAACCGAACTGGCGGTGCTTGAATTGCAACCTGACTATCCTCGCGGGCATCTGTCGCGTGTCATCGCGATCTATAACTCGCTTTCGAGTAGCTACGATATCGACTTCAAGACGGTTGACGGCGCTGCGATGCCCATGAGTGCCGATCGTGTACTCGATGGCGAGCGATCTGGTGATGATGCCACGTTCAGGACTTCGTACAACGAAGGGCCGAGTTTGTCAGGTATGGCGGTCGGGTCGAATCAAGTTCGGTTGTTAAGGACGGAACAGATGATCGATGTCGGCGGTGGCGTGTTTGTCAAAGACGACAAATTCGTGAACGACTCTAGCCTGGACTTGTTGGACGTCTTTGTGGTTGAAAAAGACGTTACCGGTGACGTGCGCGTGGCAGTGGTGGGAGGTTGTTCGCCTAGCCAAGCAAAGACTCTACGATTTCGAGACACCGACTCGTTAAACGTTGATTCAGAACTTCCGATGCAGACGAGCAAGATTATCCGCCAGTTTGCTTCCGAAGAAACAATGACCATGGGAACGATGCGAATGGTCGGGCGTGCAAGTGAGCGCCTTGGCGGAATCGAAATCTCACCGGGAGCCAACCAGCAATCATCGCAAACCATCGTGGTTGCGCACCTGAAGCACGCCAACGGTTTCGAGCAAGAACCCGATGAGAACTTTGTCACGGACTTTCGAATCGTAAACACGCTACTTGAAGAACCAAGTGACGTGACCTCCGAATAAACGCCACCGGGTGTCCGACAACAGACTGCCTTGGCTAATTCCATTTTCCTTTTCTTCGCGACCGCTATATGTCCATGATCAGTTTGACCGGTTTCGGCAAAGACTACGGTGACTTCACAGCCGTGGAAAGTATCGATCTAACGATCGAGGCGGGTGAAACGTTTGGCTTCATCGGTCCCAACGGTGCGGGTAAAAGCACCACGATTCGCTTCTTGGCGACACTGCTTCGCGCATCACGCGGTGGTGGTGTGGTCGCGGGATGCGACGTGATGGGAGACCCCGTCGGCGTTCGCCAAGCGATTGGCTATATGCCCGACAATTTCGGCGTCTATGACGGAATGCGTGTCTGGGAATTCTTAGACTTCTTTGCCGTCGCCTATCGCATCGGACGTACCGAGCGAAAGCAGATTATCGACAACGTGCTGGAGCTCTTGGACCTAACTCACAAACGCAACGACTTCGTGAACGGATTGTCGCGAGGCATGAAGCAACGATTGTGTTTGGCGAAAACCCTTGTTCATGATCCGCCAATTTTGATTCTTGATGAACCGGCCAGCGGTCTAGACCCTCGGGCTCGCGTGGAAGTGAAGGCGCTTTTAAAAGAGCTTCGAAAAATGGGCAAGACGATCTTGATTAGCAGCCACATTCTTACCGAGCTGGCTGATTGTTGCACATCGATTGGGATCATCGAGCGAGGTCAGCTACTGATGCACGGACCCATCGACAGCGTTTACAAGCAGATTCGTCGTAACCGAATCGTGCAAATCCAGTTCGTTTCTGGCGAAGAAGCTGGCATGTCGATCCTGCGCAGCAATCCGCACCTAAGAAGTCTTGAGCATGAACCAACGGGCGTGATCGCGGAATTAGAGACTGGCGACGAAGGGCTAGCCGAGTTGCTTGAAGAGTTGGTTCGAGCAGGGGTGCGAATGAAGTCGTTTAACGATCGCGACCCCACGCTCGAAGATGTCTTCATGACGGTTACAAAGGGTTTAGTAACCTAACGAAGTACGCATAGCCGGCGTGAACCGGCCACGCGAACCGTCCACTCGCTGTGGTCCTACTCGACAACTTCTAAGTCTTCTCGAAGTTCGAACAGTTCGTCGAGCGTGTCGTAGCTAATGCCCGTGTTGGTGACCACCATTTTCTTTAGACTCGGCATGCTGCCGATTTTCATGAACGCTTCGTCGGTAAACTGAGTGCCGATCAGGTTAATCGTTTTCAGCTTGTCCATCTTCAGAATGACGGGCAGCGATGCATCAGTCAGCGAAGTGGATTCCAAGTTCAATTCGGTCACTTCGGTTAACTTGTCATAGTTGGCGAAGGCCTCGTCGTTGACTTTGGTTTCCCACAGACCCAAGACGGTTAGTTTCGTGAGTTTGCCAATTTGAGCGAGCGACTCGGCGGAAACAAGTTTGCATTCGCTGATGTCAAAGAAAGTCAGTTCGGGAAGACCGACGATGATGTCCATGCCTTCGTCATCGAATGAGGACGCTCGCAGTTCAAGTCGATTGATCTTCTTGAGTTCAGCAATGTTTTGCAGGCCTTTGCCAGTGACGTCGGTCCCGCGAATGCGAAGTCGCTTGAGGTCTTTCAGATTTTTGACCGCAGCCATACCTTCGTCTTTGATTTTGGAATAGTCCATTTGCAAAGACTGTAGCGTGGTGGTTTTTCCGAGGGCTTTGAGTCCCTCGTCGGTGATCGCGGTGCAATAGTTGACGTTGAGCGACTTAAGCGGCAGTGTAGAAATTGCAATGACGCCGTCATCACTGACCTTTGACTTTTCAAGTTGCAGGTCGGCAAGTCGAGGAAGCTTCGCCAGCGCGGGCATGCCAGCGTTTGAGATATTGGTGTTGCGAAGGTCAACGGCTCGAAGTCGTGTAAGTCCGGAAAGATTGTCGAGTCCTTCGTCACTCACCCCCGTTCGACGAGCGAAGAATACTTCCAGCGTCTTGAGATCCTTAATCGCTTGAAGTGCACCGTCCCCGATGGATGAATTTGAGAGGTCAACGCGTTTGAGATTGGTCAATTTGCTAAGGACTTCGATACCGTTATCGGTTAGTCCGGGACCGGAAAGTTGAAGTTCGGTGACGCTGGGAAGCTTGGCCAAGTTGGCCAGCAATTCGGGGTTTTCTTCGCTGAGTAGACCGCCCACTTTGATCACATTTCCCGCAGCATTCTTGGTCAGCAAGAACCCGGCCGTGTCCAAGGCGGCGACCGCTTCGGCATCATCGGGTTCGACAGGGGGTGCTGGCTTTGGCTCCACGGCGACATCAGCCGTTGATTCTGGGGCTGGTTTTTTTTGCGTTTCTGACTTGCAGCCCGTGATGGCGCTAAGGGGAGCGATGAAAAGCAGGCTCGAGATGAGGGTAAGAATTGCGTTGTGTGACGTGACGTGGAGTCGACGACGAGGGGATAAAGTCATGTGAAAGCAGCAGGTTTAGGGGCAGGAAGAATAGGGGAGGCAGGCTTGATTTGAACAGTATTCTACTGGTCCTTTGCTAGCGCCCAAGGCGTCAATCGGATTGATTGTCGCTTGAGGCATCCATTGCTAAGGTGGAAGGGGCGGTCATTCCGCCAAAACGGCCTGCATCTAGATTACAATCTCAAGCGTCCATTTGCATTCCGCCCTCCAAATTCTCTCACTTTCTATCTAAGGAAACTTGATGGCCAATAAGACGACGACCCGTCGAAAATTTCTCGGTCAATCTGCTGCCCTCACTGCGATTGCCGGTACCGGGTTCTACGCTAGTTCCGCGCCTCACCGACTGCATGCTCAAGACACACCAATGAGCGGCCTTTCCGCAGGATGCATCGGCGTCGGTGGCAAGGGAGACAGCGACACCACTCACATCGCCGAACAAGGTGTTGAGGTCGCTGCGATTTGCGACGTTGATAAGGACACACTGACCAAGAAAGGTCGCGAACTGCCGAAGGCTGTGCATTTCACTGACTTCCGCGAGATGCTCGATCAGCTCGGTGACAAGCTAGACATCATCACGTGCAGCACTCCCGACCACACGCATGCTGCGGCCTGTGTCAAAGCCATGCATATGGGCAAGCACGTGTATTGCCAAAAGCCACTGACATGGTCGATTGGCGAAGCTCGTATGATGCGAGAGGTTGCAGCCGAGACCGGCGTCGTGACTCAGATGGGCAATCAAGGCACCAGCCAAGACATCCTTCGTGAAGGCGTCGAAGTCATTCAAAGCGGCGCCATCGGCGAAGTGAAGGAAGTTCACATTTGGTCGAATCGTCCAGTATGGCCACAAGGAAAAGGTCGGCCTGCCGGTTCAGATCCGATTCCTGAAAGCTTGAACTGGGATGCTTGGATCGGCCCTGCTCCTATGCGTCCCTACAAGGCCGGCGAATACCACACGTTCAATTGGCGTGGTTGGGTTGACTTCGGAACTGGCGCTCTCGGCGACATGGCCTGTCATACAACCAATCTGCCCGTGATGGCATTGCAACTTTGGGATCCGATCGCTGTAACGGCGATCACAAACCCAGGAATCGTTGAAGGGGAAACGTTCCCTGCGAATACGGCGATTAAGTTTGAGTTCCCAGAACGAGACGGACTGCCAGCTTGTAACTTCTTCTGGTACGACGGTGGTAACCTGCCACCGGATGAAGTCATCAACCAATTGCCGAAACGCGAATTGGCAAAGATCCAAGAACAAAAGAAGAAACCCGGACAACGTGGCACCAGTGGCGCGATGGTCATGGGTAGCAAAGGTGTCTTTTACTCGGGTGACGATTACGGCGGACGCTATGCGTTGTTGCCTCGCGATAACTATCGCGACTACAAGGTTCCCGAGCCGACCTTGCCGCGTATCCCATTCAAGGGCAACGTTGATCAAAACCAAAAGTGGGAATTTGTCAGCACGGTTAAGGGCGAATACGAGCCTGGCACTATGTCGAACTTTGGTTACGCCGGTCGTTTGACCGAAACAATCTTAGTTGGCAACTTGGCGCTTCGTGCAGGTGAAGGCCAACGCATCGAGTGGGATGCGAAGGAACTCAAGAGCACCAACGTTAGTTCAGTCAATGAGCATGTGATGCGAG
The DNA here is from genome assembly GCF_007859865.1 of Rubripirellula amarantea. NCBI lineage: Bacteria > Pseudomonadati > Planctomycetota > Planctomycetia > Pirellulales > Pirellulaceae > Rubripirellula > Rubripirellula amarantea. The sequence goes on from NZ_SJPI01000001.1 coordinate 3,075,260, forward strand.
AAGCACGCGAAGGTTGGGAAATCGCTCAACCGGTAGCCTAAGCATCGCTTCCATGTCTCGGGTTGAGACCGAGCAATAAACTTACGAAACGGCGAGAGAGCATTCCGTGCTCCTTCGCCGTTTTTTTTATGGCCGAATGTTCGCCAAGGATTCGCGACGAACCAAAAGCGGGTGCCTGGCTCTATCAGCGGTGAAGAGCAGAAGTGTATCGGTCTCGAATTGAGTCCGACGTCTTAGGATTGACGCTTATCAGCAAACGCATGTGCGTCGTCAGCTTCAAGCGTTGATTCATCGTCGTTGTTGAAGTTCTGTAGCGATGGTACTGAGTCCATGTCGTCACCCATTACTTGCGCGACGATGAATGCACTTAGTTTTGACACCGTGGGATAGTTCCAAGCATCAATCGGCGTAAGTTCGGCTCCGGACCAATCTTCGATCTCGCCGCTCATCTCGACGGCAGTCATCGAATCCAGGCCATACTCGGCGAAGAGTTTGTCGAAATCAATATCGCGCGGGTCGACTCCCGCGCGAGCGATCAGCCATTGAGTCATCCACGATTCCGTATCTTGCAAGAATCGCTCACGCTGTTTCGGTTCATTGCCAGTAGGAACGACGGGCATGTCCAAGGGCACCTGTGTCGATCCCGACGCGCAGTCGTATCGGTACTTCGACTCGATTGAGTTGTCGTCGAACATTTGACGGCAATGGCTGCGTTTGACCTTGCCGCTGCTGGTCAATGGCACGGTTCCTTGGCGAACAAGTAGCACGTGCCGAGGATCAACTTCATGGACATCGATCACGGCGCGACGGATGGAACGGACGAGTCCCGGTAGCGAGATTTCTTTGTGGTGCCGAGGTAGCTCTGCAACGATCGCAAGAGCTTCACTTCGAACTCCGTCCACCGCAATCGCAACGCACTGCCCGCCTTCGCTTCCGATCGTTTCGGAAACCGTGTCTTCAATATCGTTGGGAAAGAAGTTACGGCCGCGCAGGATGACCATGTCCTTGAGTCGGCCGGTCACAAACAGCTCGCCATCGTGCAGGAATCCGAGGTCTCCGGTGCGACAAAAGCCACTGCGACCGTCGGCGGTTTGGGCGTGAAAGCGTTCTTCGTTCTCTGCTTTTCGGTTCCAGTAGCCTGCAGTGACGCTGGGACCGCGAAGCCATATTTCGCCGACTTGCCGCGAGTCTTTTTCTTCAAGTGTTGCCGGATCTACCACCAGCAATTCCATGTTGCGGGCGGGCAATCCGCAGGAAACAAGGGCACGAACATTTGCACCGCGACCCTGCGACATCACTTCCGCATCGCCCTCGCCCAGTCGTTGGCGGTCGACCTTAATGACTTGGGGTTTATGAGGCCCCTCGCCGCCAGCGGCTAATAACGTTGCTTCGGCTAGACCGTAGCAAGGGTAGTACGAATTCTCGGAGAACCCGGACGACGAAAATCGTGCGTCGAAGTCGTGGAGCGTGCGAGCCAAAACTGGTTCGGCTCCGCTGAACGCGATCTTCCAACAACTAAGGTCAAGGTCGTCTGCCTGGGCAGGTGAAATTCGATCAACGCAAAGCTGGTACGCAAAATTGGGAGCACCGCTGATCGAAGCTTTATGGTCGCTAATCATTTGCAACCAACGCAAAGGCCGCTGCAGAAACGCACGCGGGCTGATCAAGATTGTGGTGCAGCCCAAGTAAAGCGGTGCGAGGATCCCACCAATCAATCCCATGTCGTGAAAGAATGGTAACCAGAAGACCGCTTTCTCGACCTGTTCAGCATCATCTGGCTGCATCGGGATGCGAAAACCATAACCGATCGCGTGAAGATTCGCTACTAGATTTCGATGACGAACCATCACTCCCTTGGGCTCGCTGGTACTTCCGCTGGTGTACTGCAGTAGTGCAAGCGAGTCCGGGTCTATGTCGAGCGTCGCGGGGTCCACGTGCGAGCTAGACGTCGCCGATGACGAATCATCGGTTGCGATGTGAGGAATATTCCGCGCGGCGTCACAGAGTAAGTCATGCTCAAGACCCTCTATTGCCGTCGCGTCACCTAGCAATGCGGCCGGACGGCAATCTTCCGCGGCTGAATCAAGCCTTGGAACCTTACGGCCGGGACGGGGATAACACGTTGGCACCGGGATCCAACCAGCAATCTGGCATCCCAAGAATGCAGCCAAGAATTCAATCCCGGGTGAGTAAAGCAGCAACGCTCGCGGTGCTTGGAATCCGTGATCAAGTTTGGCGCTGCTATCGCTACCTAGGTCGGCATCGCCATAAGCTCCATTGGTTTGCGTCGAAGGAGGGTCAAAAGTCGAAGCCGCTTGTAGTTGGTTGAGTTGTTCGGCGACTTGGCAAGCTCGCGACCAGAGTTCGGTGTAAGTCCAACTCGAGGTGGTTCCGTTGTCGCTGACGAATGAGATAGCCAGTCGATTTCCGTGACGCATCGCGCGATTGCCGATCCACTCGGGCAGCGTTGCGTTGGGGGAAAGGTCAGAAACTGGCATGCTTCACAATGGCCTGTGCGAAAGAGGCATACTGGCAAACAACCGACTCGGATCGTCGTCGCGTGTTTGCGGAAATGCTAAACACGCGAAAAACCAAACGGTCGCAGGATTGCACATTTTAAGCATGGACCACGCCACTCTGCCGTACTGAAAAATACTTCCTCGGCAATAAAAGCGCAAACGGCTTGCAGAATCAGTCCATCCGGACTGATTTAACATCTGCCAGCCTGTTTTTCTCTTACCAACCTATCGCTGGCGATGCCGGCGATACCGGAACGTAGTTCGGAGTCGACGACATTGGATAGACAGGTGTCGTCAACGGCTGGGCGCTTGGGTAGATGACTCGTGGAGCGGGCGAGTAACCTGAGCTTTGCGGAAAGCTCGGGTAGGTGACACTGGCGCGGTTGGCCGAGTACGAAGGTGTGGCAGGCACGGAGCGAACGCTTGAACCATACGACTGAACCGGGGCCGACTCTAGCACAACGCCACCTTGCAACGATTGGTTGACGATCGTCATTCCTTGCTGACGCTGAACGCGCTGTGATGCGTCTGTGCCTCGATAATAGTTTCGACGGACGGTGTTGCCATAAAAGTGCAACGGTCGATAAGGCCGCTGTTCGATTGGCATCGACTTTATTTGGTCGCGGTATTCTCCGGTTGCAACAATCACCGGCGACCAACCTGGTTGCTGGGCGGTCACTGAGGTGGGTAATAACGCCGAAGTTACTAGGCTGGCAGCAATCAAGGTTATCGGCGAAACAAAGCGAGGCATGGCAAAAACGCTCCAGTGCGTAATAAGTCGTGAGGCCAAACAGGGAGTACCCAAACAGGGAGTACATTGAGCGCTGTAGGACATTGCCTAGGACAGCGGCGACGTTTGGTAGTTTGATTGACTCGCCTGCATTTTCTATGCCCCAACCGAGGCGAAAACGCGGAATCACGCGAATGGCAGGCTTTTGACTGTCCCAGGTCCGGCAAAGCCATATCGGTAAGTCTCAACTCTGACACCAAATCTTGTTTTTGGGAACCAGATCAAGACTGCGTTCAGGACTGAGTCGCTTGGCTTGCGGCTCCGAACCGGTAGCAGGGTCACCCAATGATCGACTAGTCTAATGTTCAGGCAATCTGATTGGCCAGATTTGCCAGCTAGGATTACTGAGGGAAATTTTATGACCGAGTCGTCATCTCACGACACCGATTCAGCGGGAAAGACAAAGTCGCCTTCCCAGTGGTCTCATCGGAATAAGTCAAAGCTAGGCGGAATCGCTGTCGTTTTATTGGTGGGGCTTTACTCGTTTGCCGCGCCAAAGGTGAACGAGCGAATGGGCTGGAACCTGCCCGCACTGAAAACGGACGCGGCAGGCAATGTTCGATTAGCTGACAAGACGAAACAGCCAGAGCCCACCAGGGCGACCAATGCAAAAACGTCGACCGACGTTGCTTCCCGTCAGAAAACGGCGTCGTCATCTACCGACTCGTCGAATTCGGGCACAGCAACTTCGGGTGCGGCAACTTCGGGCACGGCAACTTCGGGTACGGCGACTTCGGGTACGGCGACTTCGGGTACGGCGACTTCGGGTACGGCGACGAGTGGCACACCGCTTTCTGACGCCGCACCCACCGAAAGTCCTGCCGCGAAAGCATCCGCTGGCGATTCGTCTGCCGCCAATGGTGACCTGCGGTACGGTCTCCTTCGCGAGGTTTCCCGCGACCGGTTTCTTTCGCCCGAAGGGCTACTCTATACACCGGGCAGCGCAGAAGGGCATCGCCTAGATCACCTCGCCCGCCACACCCGAGACCAGCCCAACCGTCCAGGCAGTCACGGTGTATTTGACGGGGAAATGGAAGGCGCTTTGAAGACAATCGACCGCGCCTACGCACGCGCCAAAACTGGCCAGCGGACAACCAAGAGCGTTGATCAGGGACGCACGATCTACACCGTGGATATGGGAGGACGTGTTGGATTTGTGGGCGGGCAAGTGGGCAAGCGAAAACGAAATCCCATGGCCAGACGGGTTCGATTGGTGCTCGACGGTGACCGAGTGATCACGGCCTACCCGATGTAACCAGCCCCGGTACGGCCGAGGAACATTCGCCTCGTTGTTGTTGTTGTTGTTGTTGTTGTTCGATACTGATCTCGTTCGTTTCTGATTTTCTGGGAGTAATCCACCTTGAGCCCTCGACACTCGATTGACTTCTGTCCCATTTGCGGCGGAGGCTTGTGTGGCCTTCGGATCTACGGCATCGGTGAGAACTCGCCTGCAAATACGCCACCTCACGGGCTCGTCATTTGCGACGAGTGCGAAGCGATATGGCTGGAACCGGATACGTCCACCGTCCACGTTTATCCCGACCTTGAGAATCCAGTCAGTCCCGTAAGCGGCGAACCCTTGTGGGGCGAAACGAGCCGTTGGGCGACGATCGAAGACATCAAACAACTCGGTTGGCTAGACGCGGTCAATCGAGATCTCGATGTGGGTGGCGAAGAAAAGATCGTTTGATTGTCGCACATGTCTGATATTCAAGAACAAACCGATCGTCCCTCCATCATCCGACACGTCGCTGCGGGGCAACTGTGTTGCGATCCAGAATGGGAGGACGCTTACAAGCGATTTGAAACGCCGGATGAAGAACTCGCAAAGTTCATCAAGCGGCTCACGCGATTTGGTTTTCACCAATTAGACCGCGACGCGCGGATTGTCGAAATCTTCTGCGGACGTGGGGTTGGCTTGACCGCTTTGGCCAAGATGGGGTTCCGTAACCTCGAGGGCGTCGATCTGTCCGATACGTTGCTCGAAGAGTACCGCGGCCAAGCCACCTTGCACTTGGCCGATTGCATGGACCTGCCACTGGAAAACAACACGTACGACGCCGTCATTGTTCAAGGCGGGCTGCATCACTTACCGAGCCTGCCCGATGACCTCGATCGAACGCTTGCTGGCATCCGACGGATTCTCAAACCGAGCGGCAGGTTTTATGCGATCGAACCTTGGCAAACCCCTTTTTTGACAATGGTTCATGCGATCGTCCAGAATCCACTTGTGCGGAAGTTCTATGCCAAGGGTGATGCGTTGGCAGCGATGATTGACCGCGAGCGTCAGACCTACGAGCAATGGCTCAGTCAACCAAGACTAGTGTTGCAGAGTTTGGACGACCACTTCCGTTGCGAAAAGCGCGAGACGAGTTGGGGCAAACTCGCTTACGTAGGGCTGCCACGATAGTCATCACCATTACAAACGGCATGACCGTCAAGCTTTCGTGGATGGTGCACAAAATTACGCCTAAAGCTGGGTCTCACCAAGATCAATAACTCCCACGGCCAGATTGAAAGCCATGTTTATCATGCCAAGCCACAAGGGGCTGGATTGGTGCTTTCTTTTTCTAGTAGTGGTTTCCGATGAATTTGCATCCACTGGATACAAACGTTTTCGATGTTAAGCAGTTGGTGGCCGACGCTGTAAATAGGGTCGCACCCGTCGCTGAGATTCTGGAACCAAGCAAACCTCGCGCGGTTTCATCCATCCGATTGCTGTTGATCGAAGATGACGAGCTCGACGCGGCCATTCTATTGCGGACGCTCCGGAAACAAACCTTGATTAGCTTTACGGTTGATCGGGTGGCGTCCATGCACGAAGCCATCACCAAGCTGCAAGTCAACGATTACGACGTTGCATTGGCCGATATAAATTTGCCCGATGCCATGGGCGCCGATTCATTTGAACAACTCACCGCATTCGATTCCTGCTTGCCGATCATCGTATTGACGGGGCACGAGGACGACGACTTGGCGCTTCGCGCTGTCCAAAGCGGAGCCCAAGATTTCATATCCAAAAGCAATTTATCGACTCAGGGTATTGTCCGCACGATTCGTTTTGCCATCGTTCGACAACAAATGTCACTCGGCTACCAAGCCGCCGCCCAAACCGACTCATTGACGGGAATGCCCAATCGTCGAACGCTAGACTGCGAATTCTCTGGCGCCGCTAAAGTCGCGAAGCATTTGGGGACACCGCTATGCGTCGCCATGATTGACATCGACCACTTTAAGAACGTGAACGAGCAATTCGGGCACTGCATCGGCGATGCGGTTCTTTGCCAAGTTGCTACGCTGTTGATGCGGCATATCCACGGTGATACTTGGGCTTGCCGATTTGGTGGCGAAGAATTCGCGCTCTTGATGCCGCAGTATGACATCGTTGAAGCGCAAAACTTTGTCGAAGAATTTCTTAACCGTTTGCAGTCGCAGCAAATCATGGTCGGAAATCAGCGGCTGGAGATCACCGCCAGCGCAGGACTAAGCTGTGTTTCGTGTGACGAAAGTCGAGCTGTTGCCTTCGCACGTTGTAGCCAGGCGCTGCGAGTGGCGAAAAGCAATGGTCGCAACCGCATCGAGTTGTTCACAGAGTCCGACTCACCGAAGGTGTCTTAATCTAGAAGCGGCCGTTCAACGTGGTGGATCGTTGAACACTCCACTGATGGGTAGTTGCGCGCTTAACGATGATCGCCGCTTATCGTTCGCCACGTGCTGACGATTGCCTGCGGATCATCACTTGCTAATCACCGTGCAGGTCGAAGTCGCCGTTGCGATTCGTTTGCCGCGATCATTGGTGATCTCACAGTCGACGAAGCCGATCCGTAGACCTCGTTCGACCACTTTGGCTTTCGCTAGGATACGACCTTCACGAACCGGACGGATGAAGTTGATCTTCATTTCAATCGTCGAGAAATCCTGGTCATCCACGAGCGTACGCCCAAACGCGATGCCCATTGCTGCATCTGCCAACGCGGCGATCAGCCCGCCGTGGACCCGTGCCATCGGATTGTGATGACGCCGGTCACACTGGATACCAACGGTGGCTTCACCTGGCGGTCCCGGTTCGACGTCAAAGCCAACGAGACGCGAAATTGGCGCTTCGGAAAATTCAAACGACGATTCGCTCAACGGTAACTCGATTCAAATCTTGGGCAGGGAAGACTCAGCCCGCGGAATCGTAAGCGAACGCGGGAAGGAAACTAGTACACGTACTGTATTCCAAAGTGAATGCCCTGCACATAAAACGTATCGAATCGCAAATCAGGCGAAGGGCTTTGAGTGCCGGTCGGATTGTCCGCCAAGTTTGTTGCTAAATTCGGGTCGATGGTTCCCGAGGTCTGCAAGGCGTCCGTCATCGCGATGATGTGGTAGCCCACCGTGAGTTCATAGGAGGGGAATCGTTGGTACCCGATGGTAAAGTCGAGTTCCGGAACCCAACCGAACGTGTGGTCAGTGGTCTTTCCTGAATTGGTGTTGCGAACGAGCAGTCCCTGATCACTTGTCGCTGATATTCCACCGTTGCTAGTCACCGTCGCACCCGTTCGAGTCGCCGTGCGTCGCAACGAGCCGAATCCAGCTTTTGCCAAACCGCTGAATGACCAGCATCCTTCGCGGTACTTGGTGGCGATGCCGAGTTGGCCACCGTGGAAATCATTTTCAGCTTCAAAAGCATCTCTCGATGCAATGATCGTTCCCACTGGAGCGAAATCGTCGTCAAGGGATACAGTCGATGATCCGATTCGCAAGTCTTCGTTCAGCCGCATGTACTGGTAGCCATACAGAACGTCCACCGTGCCGCCATAGGCACCGTACAGATATTGACGTACTGAGACGTCGCCGCCGAAGACGTTGCTGGTAGCATCGACGTTGATTGATCCGTTCGCTCGGCCTGGGGAGGCGATGATTTGAACATTGTCGCCGGGTGTTTCACCATCAGTCACGTCAAAGAAGGGGCGACCGAGAATCGACGTTTGAGTTTGATCGCGGCTGAAGTGGTAGGACTCTTCTGCTGCACCCCACCCACGAAAGACGAGGCTTCGACATTGGGAATCGTCAAGCCATGTGCCCAACGTCAAGCGGCCGCCGACAGTGATGTCTTTGAGCAGCGTTTCGCCGCCAGCAAGCACTTGAGCGTCAGCGGTGGCTTCGGCTGGACCAGTGGTCACTAACTCAGGCAAGCGATCGCCGTTTCGGAACATCGTTAGCAGTTCAAGACTGCCAAACCAATCGCAACGTGACAATCGAATCTTCGAGTTAGCCCAACCGCAGGCTCCTCCCATCGAATCACAACCTGCGTCGTCGCAGTACTCACCGCCGTAGTGAGCGTAGCCTTCGTCATAGATAATTTGGCCGTCGTCCTGAATCACTTCATACGATTCGTACGACACGGGAACGCCGTGACGGTCTTGATCACTATCGGCAATGGCATCGTCATTAGCATCGTCAACCAATGGCGTCATGCTCGACAGCGAACGCAGTTGGACGTTCTCATGCGCAACACGCCGCAAGTTCGTGGAAGCGTTTTCAGTGTCTTGCATCGGAGTCGGAGGTTCCAACTCGACCGTGTCGAGCGGCAACGTTTCCATTTCCGGGGACCGGTACGTGCCGCGGTCTGGACGTTTCGTGCGCACTTGCGCGTGAACGGTTGACGCCGTGGCCACGCCTGCAATTGCAATCGCAAGCAACATGTTCATCCGTGACGCGTTTTTGCCCCAACCATTGCGGCACATTTTCGTATTCCGTTTCATCGGAGATGCTTTCATCTTCCCGAGTAACCACCGCGATGCGACAACTCGCGCATCGTCCCCCGAAACAGGTATCGACCTTGCGGGATGTTCGGGTTGAATAAATTTGGCAACCTTTGCGGGTTGCGAAAGAAGTGACGCGAAGGATCGCCGTCGTGAAACACAGCACGTGTTCAAAGGTTGCGTTGCAAACTAGCTTCGCGTCGTCGCGATTCGATATTTTGCCAAGCGATGGTAAGCCAAATCGACCGAAACGCTACGCGACGATTTCCTACGAACGCAGGACTCCGTCGTCGGATGCCTGCCAATACTTTCGCGTCTTTAGATCGACAGCGGTCAGCCATCCGCCGCCGTAACAATAGGTATCGATGCAAAGCAGGTGTCCGACATCGAGTATCTCGCCGTGGCGGTTGGCCGTGTGACCCACGACGGCTGTCTTACCGCTGATGTGTTGGGGAGGCACGCCTTCGGTCAGCGAATACCACCGCAGCATTTCGGTGCTCTGTTCTTCTAAAGGCAAGCCCGGATCGTAAGCTGCGTGAGTGAAGAAATAATCGTCGGTCACAAAATAGTCACCCAGCGAATCGAAAAACCGATCGTGCTCGGGAGATAGGAAATCGAGGCCACCGTCAAAGTTGTAGCTTTCCAGCGTTTCGACCCCGCCGTAACGCAACCAATTGTGGTGCGGCTCGCCATGCCGGACCACTTCCAACATCATTTCCTCGTGGTTTCCCATCAGGCTGACTAACCGCGTGCGTTTGCCCAACGCGATCAGTTCGTCGATCACGCCGGCTGAATCAGGCCCACGATCGACGTAATCTCCCAACGTCACCACGATGTCCTGAGGACCGGGATCCACCGCCTCTAGGAGCGTCTTCAAGGCATTTCGGCATCCGTGGATGTCTCCGATTGCGATCAAACGCTCCGTCAATGTTTCGTCTCCACCGTGGAATAGGGGGGGCCTGAGGATGGCAGTCCAACGACGAGACATCGTCCATTGCGACCAAAACCAAAGATAAATTACCCGACGGCTCACAGTAATCGAGTACAGCTATTGCCAGAACATCGTTCATCCGATGACGGGTTAATGTTGAAAGTTTGGCCTGAGTCGACGAAACTGTCTATATGGCACCTGGCACACTGATCTAGGCTTACTGCATTGCGGAACGGCAGCGAGATTGGTTTGCCACCCGATTTGCCCACGGTGATTCACTTTTGGTGACCCACCGTCGGTGATCCGCTCACTTCATTCCTTTTGGTTCGCTCATGACCGATTCTGATCCAAAGCCAGATACGACGTCGCGCCCATCACCTGAGTCTCTCGACTCGGCTGAACCGGTCGATTCGTGGATGCCCGACGAATTGGAACCGATGGGTTTTTTTGAGAACGCTGAGAATGTCGCTCTGATCGGCAGCATGCTGGTTCACTTGATCATCATCCTGTCGCTTGCAATGGTCCCGCTAGCCATCCGGCTTGAAGATGAAGCAGTCGTGATCGTGTCGAAGACTCCTGAATACGAACAGGAAGAAATCGAGACGATTGACGATATCACCTATAGCGACATCCCGCAGGTGCAGGTGGGGGCTGCGAGTCTGGAAGACGCTGGCATGGCTGAAGCATCCGCTGAGATGTTTGCCGAGGTTTCAGAGATCCCCATGCCGCTTGATCTCGAACCCGACGACTTGGGTGACATCATGGTCAACAAGATGTTCGATCAAGCTGTTGCGCCGCTCGACAAACTCGAAGATCAAAAAGGAAAAGTTGGCCAAGGTGCGGCCGGTGCCGTCGGCGCGGTTGATCGAATCACGTTTGAGGTTCTTAAAGAAATGGAAGAGAGTCCCACGCTTGTCGTGTGGATGTTCGATTTGAGTGGATCGCTCGAACGTCAACGTCGTGACATCCGCAATCGCTTTGATCGAATCTACAGCGAACTAGGAATCGCCGAGGCGAGTGGATCAAAGAGCTTTGCCAATAACGAAGATAAAGAGTCGCCGTTGTTGACCTCGATCATGGGATTCGGACAAGAAGTCAAGCTATTCACCCCAGAGCCGATTAGCGACCTTGATGAAATCAAGTCGATCATCGATGAAGAGTTTACCGTCGATACATCGGGGGAAGAAAAAGTATTCACGGCGATCGCTAGCGCCGCCAATCAATACAAGAGTCTCGCCAAGCCACGCGGCAATCGTGGTCCGCTTCGCAAAGTCATGTTCATCGTGGTCACAGATGAAAAGGGTGACGATGAATACTTGCTCGAAACTTCGATTAAGTCATGTCGCAATCTTGGAATACCGGTCTATGTCATTGGGGTTCCTGCTCCCTTTGGTCGCCAACACACCCTGGTCAAGTATGTCGATCCCGATCCAACTTACGATCAAACTCCTCAATTCGCCCAAGTCGATCAAGGGCCGGAAACGTTTTACCCTGAACATGTCCAAGTTGGCTTCACGGGTGACTTCCAGCAGGAACCCGTCATCGACAGTGGTTTTGGACCGTACGCGCTGACACGCTTGTGTTATGAAACCGGTGGAATCTATTTTACGGTCCACCCCAACCGAAACGTCAGCCGCAAAGTTCGGCGGGGCGAACTGGACGCGTTTGCCTCGGAACTCGAATACTTCTTTGATCCTACGGTGATGCAAAAGTATCGACCCGATTATTTGACCCAGCGGGATTACGAGAATCAAATCAAAGCCAGTCCGCTTCGCATGGCGTTGAAGACCGCAGCGGAGATGAAACCTGTTACGGGCCTCAGTCGCCCGCGAATGCGTTTTGTTCGTCGTGAAGATGCGCAGCTTGTCGGCGATTTATCCGAAGCACAAAAGGAACCTGCCAAACTCGAGTACGACCTGAGGGTGATTAGCGAAACGTTGATGCGTGGGTTCAAGCACCGAGAGGACGAAACCAGCCTTCGTTGGCGTGCCGGTTACGACTTAGCGATGGGCCGCGTCTTGGCTCAAAAGGTTCGTACGGAAACCTATAACGCTATTCTTGCCGAAGCGAAAAGCAAAGCATTCAAGGATCCCAAGAACAATACGTGGGTTCTGGAACCAAGCGAGGACATCACCGTTGGCAGTCGTTGGCAAAACGAAGCGGCAATGGCGAAGAAGTTGCTGCAGGGAGTGGTCGACGATCATGCCGGAACGCCATGGGCATTGCTGGCTAGCGAAGAGCTAAAGGTGCCGATCGGTTGGAAGTGGACCGAAACTTACACCGATTTGAATCCGCCGAAGCCAAACCCCGGCAATGGCAACAACAATCCTCCTCGACCCCCTAAGGACGACAAAGCCAAGATGCTGAAGAAACGTCCTAAGGATGCTGTCCTGCGACTGTAGTCGAGTCGTACCAACGCATTGAGTTTCTTTGCGTTCTCATCAACCGATCGGCTAGCGCGAGTCTTGATGGAACGAGCTTGCCGAAACACTCGGAGCCTACGATTGAATATTCGCTTTGTTTTTGGCTGCTTGCTCGCCATCGCGGTGGTTGGTCCGGCATTGGCAGATGCTTTCAAGCGTCCCAATATCGTTGTTTTACTTTGTGATGATCTTGGTTACGGGGATTTGGGTTGCTATGGGCACCCTCATATCCAAACGCCTCATCTCGATCGACTTGCATCCAACGGAATTCGTTTCACCGACATGTATTCCGCGGCACCGGTTTGTTCGCCATCGCGAGTTGGATTGCTGACCGGTCGCAGCCCGAATCGCGCTGGCGTTTACGATTGGATCCCCGAAGTTGGTCAGCGAGGAAGTGTTGGGCGATCGATGGTCCACATGCGTGCGAGTGAGACCACGATTCCATCTCTGCTTAACAATGCGGGCTATCAAACCTGCATGGCTGGAAAGTGGCACTGCAATTCGCACTTCAACAGCGATGTTCAACCGCAACCGGGCGACTTTGGTTTCGACCATTGGCTAGCCACTCAGAACAATGCAGCCCCGAGCCACGAGAATCCTCGCAATTTCGTTCGCAACGGCCAAGCGATCGGCCGAGTCGAGCGGTTTTCTTGTCAATTTTTGATCGATGAGGCGCTCACGTGGCTGCAATCGGCTGACCGTGATGCTCCGTTCTTCTTGTATGTTCCCTTTCACGAACCTCATGAACCGGTGGCGTCTCCCGAAACGCTTGTATCGAAGTACCGCGATGTTGCCCGAGACGAAGATGAAGCACAGTACTTCGCCAACGTTGCGAATGTTGATGATGCCGTTGGTCGCTTGATTGACGGGCTCGAAAGGATGAACGTGCGGGACAACACGCTCGTCATCTTTACTTCTGACAATGGACCCGAAACGCATAATCGCTACGCGTCGGCCAATCGATCGTATGGCCGTCCTGGTAAGTTGCGAGGCATGAAGCTGCACACGACCGAAGCCGGTTTCCGAGTGGTCGGTATTGCTAATTGGCCTGCGAAGATCTCCGCGAATCAAACGGTCGCAACGCCCATCAGTAGCCTTGATTTCTTGCCCACGTTTTGCCAGCTCGCCGATTGCCCTTCGCCATCGCAAGGACGTCTCGACGGAATCAATATCGAGCCCGTGTTGACGGGTTCGCCATCAAACCAAGTTACCGTCGAACGAGATCGGCCGTTGGTGTGGGCTTATTACAACGCTACCAACGAGGCACGCGTTGCGATGCGAAGCGGCAAGTGGAAGGTGCTGGCCAAGCTTGACAATGGAAAGTTAGCCAAGCTTCAAAACGTGACCTCTAAAAACGTCGACTTGGTACAAGCAGCCACCCTGACGGACATCGAAATCTATGATCTTGATTCTGATGTCAGTGAAACCATCGACGTCGCCGGACGTTCTGACGTTCCTACTGAATCGTTGACAAGTGAACTTGAAAACGCCTACCAGCAACTTTTAAGCGATTCTCATGTCTGGTCGGGTGACAAGTAGCGAATGGTTGTGTTCTCGCTTCGTTTTCACTCAAAGCGATACGAGTGATTGCTACGAGTGATTGCTATGAGTGATTGCTATGAGTGATTGCTATGAGTGATTGCTATGAGTGATTGCTATGAGTGATTGCTATGAGTGATTGCTATGAGTGATTGCTACGACTGCTTGCTATGAGTGATTACAGAACAGGACTGAACAGCCGGGCAACCGCGGTGCCCGCCCGCCCGACCCAAGGGCGAGCCGGTTTACCGGTTCCGTTGCTTTCTTCCGATGCAGCCAAGTCTTTTTGGAACATTGTCTCCACTTGGTTCACAAATTCACGATCGTCAACGGCCAACATCATTTCGAAGTTCAGGTAAAGCGAACGGTTGTCTAAATTGGTCGAACCAATCAATGCGAGTGAATCGTCAACTAACACGCACTTTTGATGAAGCACGCCGTCCTTGTAGCGAAACACCGGAACCCCGAGTTCAGCCAGTTCGTGTTCATAGTGGAAGCTAGCCAAGTAGGCGCCCCAGTGATCAGCGACCGCTGGTATTAGCACTCGAACATCAACGCCACGAGTTCTTGCCATGGATAAGGCAACAAGCAAGGCATCGTCGGGAACTAAGTACGGTGTACTAATCCAGACACGCGTTTTGGCGGCAACAATCGCCGCCGTAAACATCATGGTCGCTCGTGGTCGCGAATCCGCTGGGCCTGTTGAACAAACAGCGGTCAATCCATCGGTCTGGTCTCGATGCTCCGCGTGATTGACCACCTCTGCCCATTGGGCCTCAGGTAGACTGCGTCTGGCCGCCCAGAAATAATCGCCCGCGAAAACAGCTTGAATCTTTCTTGCCGCAGGACCTACAACTTCCATGCTGGTGTCACGCCAACTGGATGCCAGGGTTGTTTTGCCCAAGTATTCATCGCCAATGTTCAAGCCGCCCACGATCGCCCGTTCGCCGTCCGCAAGGACAAACTTTCGATGATTGCGGAAATTAATTTGAAAGCGATTCGCCCATCCTTGCCGGGTGTTGAACGCGTGGACGTCGACACCAGCTTCGGTTAAGTGTTCGATAAAGCGATTGGACAAACGTAAGCAACCAACTTCGTCGTAGAGCAATCGAACCGTAACGCCGGCACGAGCACGCTCCACCAGCGCGTCTGCAAAACGGCGACCCGTTTCGTCGTCACGAATGATGTAGAACTCGGCATAAACGTATCTCGATGCCGATTTGATTTGGTCAATGACTGCATCAAGAAAGGCTTGCCCGTCAATCAACAATCGAAACTGGTTGTTGCTGCTAATGGGAGTGTCCAAGACATCGGCCACCTGTTGCAGCGGTGTTTCGAGCGAAGTGGTGCGTTGGCAGGAACCCGTAAACAATTCGCGGCGAATCGAGGTGACCGACTGTTCGTGCTGGTTGCCGACTTCACGAATCGCTTCCCGATAACCCGAAAAACGATGGCGAGCAAAAACCCAGTACAGCGGAAGGGTTAGATAGGGTACCGTTACCAACCCGACGACCCAGGCCACGGCAGCTTGTGAGGTGCGAACGTTCTGCAAAGCATGAAATGCAGATACGAAAGCGGTAAGGTGAACCAACAACAGGCTCGCCGTGATAATAAGCGCTGTCCATCGAAGGTCGAGTATTTGCCAGTAGAAATCCATAGTTCAAGGATAAGCAAAACTCGGGCCGCTCGTTGATCCCATCTTCTCGGGAATTAAGAATGCACTAAGTTTGAAGTCGGTTCGACCGACATGATACGATTGGAATTGATCGGTGGCGTACCATCGTATGTGGCGGACGATATTAGGTGGGGCCCTGGTATTTCGCCCCGCAATACTTAAGCACCCAGCATTAAAGCACCCAGCATTAAAGCACCCAGTATTTAAGTATCCAGTATGCAAGCCCGCGAGTATGTCGTGTTCGTCGAGGCAAAGGGACTATCATCCGAGCTGACTCAGTGAACCTCTCCATGGACGTACAGACGGAACCGCAGCGTGACTCGTCGGTGACATACATCCCGCGGTCGGTGATCTTAATTCCCGGATTGTTCGAACCTAGCATTGCCCTGCTGCCGCTGCAGATTTCGATGCAGACGCATGCGGAAACGATCGAGCGCTGGCACGATCGAATTGCTTTTCGTTCCTTCGAAAAAAGCGTTAGTCGGCTCGCTGATGCGATCGCCGGCGATCCCGACGAACTTGGTTCCATTGGTCTTGTCACGCATAGCTTTGGCGATTGGGTCGCTCGCGCGGCGATTGCGAAGTCCAGTCATCATCGCGTCCGTTCAATGGTTTCGCTCGCCCCCGTAATGCGATCGGGGTTCTTGTCTTGGCTTGCTTATGCACTGACATGGAAACTCATTCCCGAAATCAAAGTCATCATGGATCGCGAACTGGCCTGTGCGAATCTCAATTGCGATCAACGAGTGAGGCGTCTCGTGATCTGGTCTCATTTCGACGAGAGCCTACGGCAGATGCCGCTTGATCAAGTTCCCAATGTTCGTGTCGAAAAAGTTTGGGCAACCCACCTTTCCATTGCCTGGCAACCAAGAGTGCTTCGTCTTGCCAAAAACTTTTTGTTTTTCCCGACGGAAAATTAGTGCCATTGCGGTCTTATAATAATGACATGTTGCACCAACACGCTCCCATGATCATGCGCTGGCCGAATGAAGCTAATTCTTCAACGCGGTTTTGCTTTGTTTCGGATTTGCATTGTTTTAGCAGTCGATCGACGGCCACACAGCATGAGTCTTTGATCGAACAAGTCATTGATCGAAGCGATGTCTGCGTTTGGGGCGGCGACCTTTTCGACTTTCGATGGAGCCAGGTTGGACATGAAGACGATTCGATCGAAGCGGCACTGGAATGGTTGAGCCGATTTTACGAAGCGTACCCTACCAAGCAGTTTGTTTTCCTAACAGGAAATCACGACGCTCATGGGGGCTTTGCGGAGCGATTGCGTGAGTGGGGACATGATCGAAATCGGTTTCTTTGTGGGCTCGATGCGCTAGTGGTCCGCGACACAGTTTTCTTACACGGTGATGTGATCGAGGGGGGCGGTACCGATATCGCGTTTGCGAACTACCGCCGAACGTGGCAGGGCAAACCCGTCGCTCATCCTCACGCTAGCAAGTTTTATGACGCAGCAGTCTCGGCGAGGTTGCATCAAGCCGTCGCAATGAGTGCGCACCGCCGGCGAAGGACCTGCCTGAGACTCGCAAGATGGATCAACCGGCAAGACTCAGCCTTACTCGAACCGATTGAACGTGTCGTCTTTGGTCACACTCACCGCCAGATTGAACGATACCACAATGCCGGCTTTGAATTTCACAACGGAGGCGCGGCCATCAAGCACGTCAAATTCAAGCCTGTCGAACTCGTGATTTGACGATTCTCTCGCGCGACGTGCATGTGTGGGACGAGCATGCAGTCGAGTCCATGTCTGTGTTCGTGTCTGTGTTCGAGCAGGCACCTATGTGATCGCTAACACTCGCAATCGCTGACACACGCATCGCTGACACGCTCACCGTGACACGCGATATCGCTGATGCACGCAATCGTGACCCATGCGAATGCGAACGTTGACCACGGCAATTGGTTTGACTGTGATTGTGATTATCGCGATTGGCGTTACAACACCTGCTTTTACGCCCATCCTGCAAGCGAAACTTAATGCTCCATCGAGCTTCGGACACACTGGCTGCAAAGTTGCCGTTCTTCTACGGCTACTTGATGATTCCGCTTGCGATGATGTTGCAGATCACGACCAGTCCCGGCCAAACGTTTGCTTTTAGTGCTTTCACGCCATCCTTTCGCCAAGCGTTTGCGATGAGCGACAGCCACCTTACGTTCGCCTACATGTTGGGGACGTTCTTAGCGGCCATTCCTTTGACCATCGTTGGGCCTTTGTCAGATCGTTTCGGATTGAAGGGGTTGTCGACCTTGGCCGTCTTGGGAGTGTCGTTGACATGTTGGCTGGCATCATTCGCAACAGGTTGGTGGAACTTGTTGCTTGTTTTTTTCTTGCTACGTCTGCTAGGTCAGGGATCGCTCAGCCTGCTTGGCGGAAACGCAATTTCGATGTGGTTTCGAAATCGAATAGGGCGGGTATCCGCACTGATGAGCATCGGAACTGCCTTCGCGTTCGCCTGGGTTCCTGGCATGATTCGCAATTCCATTGACGCCATTGGCTGGCGTGACACGTATCAAGTGATCGCCGTGCTAGTTGCCGCAACCACCCTGCCGCTAGTGCTCATCTTTTTCCGCAATCGACCGGAAGAAATCGGGCAGAGTGTCGACGGAGGGCATACCCATCGCACTCCAACTCAAAACGACAAAACACCTTTGGCGGGTTCTCAACAGCCGACTCGAACCGAACCCGACGCAATCGCAATTGCAATCGAAACCGAGCCGTCGATGACATTCGCTCAAGCGATTCGGACGCCCGCCTTTTGGATTCTGGCAGTTACGAATCTTGCCTGGGCATTGATAGGAACCGGAGTCGTGTTCTATCTCTATATCATTTGTCAGCAGCGGGGCTTCGAGGTCGACGTTCCCAGCAACCTATTCAAAACGTTTGGCCTGTGCATGCTGGCTGGACAGCTTGGCGGTGGAGTGCTGGCGGACTTCGTGCGACTGAACCGCATGCTCGGCTTAGGCACTGCGATGCTATGTCTTGGAATTAGTTCGTTGTTGGTGGGGCGAAGCGAAACGACCTTGCAAGCCTTCGCCGTTTTTTTTGGTGGTGGCCAAGGATTGCTCTTGGCTGTCGGATCCGTGGTCTGGGTTCGCTACTACGGTCGCCAATCCTTAGGGTCAATCCGTGGCAGCGCTTGGTGCGCCACGGTGGCTGGCAGCGGTTGCGGTCCTCTTTTGATGGGCATGTCGCTTGATCGATACGGTAGTTTCGATCCGGCGATCAAGTTGTTTCTCGTCACCATGGGGATCCTCGCGGTCGCATCCTGGTTCGCTATTAACCCGAGTAAAGTTTTGAACCCAGAGCCAAGCTTGATAGTCCCCGACAAAGACTTGATAGTCCCTGGCAAAGAAATAGATGGCTGACTGACAGAGTCATCACTCTGGGGTCTGCCTTTGATAAGTCTGCTGTCAACGGTTGGCATGAACGACTGAAATTAGGGCCAGCATCAAGGCCGGCATGAGAAAGTCCGACCGTCGTTGTCAACAACGGTGAATGATCTCAAAATGGACGGATCGCACCCTCAGCAGATTTGGGAAAACAAGGTCGATCACAACTACCGCTCGTTACCCCGTTTTGCTCTCACCGCCTTGCCCCGTTTTGCTCCCACCGCCTTTTGTCTCACAAAGACCCTTGGTCCACAGCAAATCAATGAATATCTGCGGGTAGCCAATGGGGTGCCTCTCAGAAGCAGGCATTAAGGTCGTGCTTCTTCGCCCTATATCGGATATTCCCCGTCAGCATCGCCGTTTCGCTGGACGGAGCATAGGATAGGTGGACGGTCGACAACGCATGAGGACGCGCAAAAGAAGCATGTTGACCCTCAATTTTCGATCACATCTTCACGACTAAAGAATCGAGTTCTTCAATGCTCAAGACGCTGACCTGCACTTCCCTGCTCATTTCTCTCATGGCGATTTCCACGATGGCGCAAGACAACTCGGCCCCCGCAACACTTTCGCAGCAGTTGGCTGAAAAGGCCGCTGGGTTTGCCAAGAAAGCACCGGCCGACCGACTCGCGGCCTTCACCAAAGGCATCGACGACGTGCGAGCGAGCGGAATTGAAGACTCAGCAAAGCAAGTCGGGGACGATGCGGTGGATGGAACATTGGCTGGATGGAAAGGTGATTCCGTTACGCTGAGTGAGTTATGGAAAGAAGGCCCCGTGGTGTTGATGTGGTATCGCGGCGGTTGGTGTCCGTACTGCAACATTCAGCTTCGAGCGATGCAGCAATCGCTCGACAAGATCGAAAATGCGGGAGCGAGATTGGTTGTGTTGACTCCAGAGTTGCCAGAGAAAGCCAAGGAGACGGCCGAGGCAAGCGGCATTTCAATCGTGGCCTTGCACGATCAGGATTTAGCCCTAGCGAAGAAGTACGGAATCGTTTTTGAACTGCCCGAAGTGATTGCTCCGATGTATCAAGCTCGTTTGCCAGAGTACAACGGCAACAGCGCACTCGAGCTTCCACTCTCTGCGACCTACGTCATCAATTCGTCGGGGAAGATCACTTACGCATTCTTGGACGCTGATTACAAGAAGCGAGCAGAGCCCAGCGAAGTCATCGAAGCTGTCAAAGCCGCAGCCAAATAGTTCGCCGCTTAGCGAGATCAAGTGACAAGCCAAAGGCTCGCCGCAACGGTTCACACAGATGGAATTGAGGAGTTTGCGAGTCGATAGCTCGAGTCCGCCTTTGCCGTCCTTTGGGATCTCGATTTGATGAAAACTAAGGTAGTTCATGGTCGCCGATACCAAGAACGCTTGCCAACGGTAGCGAATGGTTGATTGCCTTCGTGTCGACCGCCTTTGTGCTAGCTGCTTTTCGGGAAAGCGAAACACCGGCAATCTTGTCGATCGCCATCCGAACGCATGGGGAGGCGAACTCCACCATGACGCCTTCGGCGAGGGAAGAGTCACATGAGAGGTTACGCGTGGCGTTTCCTTGCCTGCGAACGGTGTCTCTTCGTCTTGTCACTGTGCTTTGTGGGTTCGTTTTCACGCATGCCCAAGATCATGCGACCCATGAAACCTTGGGACCAATGAAATCGTAGCTATCACTGCATATAAAAGACGAAGTGTCTTTGTCCTTACGATATTGGCTGCGTCTGGCCCGGTTCACCAGCGATGACGCGTAGGTTGCCGTTCACTCTTATATCAATGTGATAACGACCCGGATGCCGCCGCGTTCCACGAAAAAACCCCGCAAAACGCTGGGTTTTACGGGGTTTTCGATGATGGACGATACAGAACTCGAATCTGTGACCTCCACGATGTCAACGTCTCTGCACCTTGCGAGAACAGCGTAAATTGCGAAGTCAAAAGCAACGACGCCGAATGGTTGCACCACTGGTTGCACCTGATTGCCGAATCGGGTCAAAGGTCGGGCGCTTCGGTACTGGTCGATACGATCGCCGAAACGCTAGGGGCCGACGCTGTTGGACGGTTGCTAGATGCTTTGCAAAAACAAGCCAAGGCGGTTGATTGAGAATGAACGGCGGCTGTCTGAGTGCATCGCACGACTAACCGAGGGACAATCGCGCCCGTTGATAAACTGGAACGATGCAGAGATGCGGGGGGCAATACGGCTTTCGGGTCCCGTACAGGTATCGCTCCGGTCGCGGTATTGCTGAGTCGCAACTACTGGTAGACACAGTCCGACGCAGTGATGCAAGCGGGGAGGGGGCCGGTGCGTGATCGTGCTTGGCACCCCCGGCACAAAGGTACTTCGACGCGACTGCTTGGCGGGCACCGCTATTCCTACTTCGTAACTTTCGCACGAACGACGCATGAACCAGGACCACCCCCACCACCAATTGATTGCGAGTACGGGGGGCGGGTATTTTCTGCGGGATGAATTGCTTACGACCGATTGCTCCTGATGTTTGTTGTGCGTGCAGCAAAGTGATTTTGCGGGTCCTTTCCAGGTAAAGGCTGGGAGCGGGTAGGGGCACCGCGAACTGTGTCTGGTTGCAAAAAATGAAAACTGGCTTCCCTTTCCTATATTGGGAGATACCAACGATTCGCTGTGTTTTCAGCAATGGCAAGGGAAGTCGGCATCGCCGAACGAACTCTCTCTATGAGAGCGGGGCTCGGGCATCGCAGAGGATCGGAACCAAGACCCCGGAAGGACCCCGCAAGGTTGCTTCGTCGCGTTTCTTGCCCAACAATGACACCAATGCGGGTCTGATCGCCCGCTGTTTTCGTCGTCGCCTGATCCGCGATGACTTCCAAAGGTACGCCGTTCGCTACGGCCGCACGATTCCACCGGTCGCTGACGCCCTTTCCGTCACGGCCGGTCGAATCGGCCTATTGATTGAAAGGATTGAGAATGCGCCAAGACTTCATAGATCAAGTCGCTCACCATTGCCATGATGTCCCGCCGGAAGATCGAACTTTCGCCGATTTGCTTTTGGGAATGCGTTGTATTGAATCATCGAAAAAAGCAGCAATTGAGAGCCAAGAAAAATCAGAGTCATTCCCAGCGAACGATAGAAGCGGCCATCGCGATTACTACATGCTTGCAGCGATGCGAGAAGATCGTATAGCGAGCAAATTGCTTGGGGACCTTTTGACTTGGCCGGGAGTCGATCGAATCAAAATAGAGTTTGAATCAAACGGGGACCGATTTTCTTCTGAGTCGTTAATCCGCTATCGGGCCGTTTTTTGCAAGACAGCGAAAATCACAACGATGGATTTCGACAAAAAGAAAATCTTGGACTTGGCAAGTTTGCTCGATGAAGAAGCTGATAACCCCACCGAGTCGGAAACGGAAAGGCAGTTAGACGTAGTGAAATCTGAACGGATGCGACGGCAACTTGCAAAGGAAACATCCGCGTTGGCGCTGCAAAAAATTGTTGATTTGATTTCAGTTTCGCAGTCTGGTTTGGTTGGTGTTATGCGGCACGGAGAGGAAGCGATAACACATTCAAATATGGAGACGAGAACCCACGTTGGAACGTCGCCGCTCAGTTCGACAACTGCACTACAACCCCAAGCATCGGAGGCCAAGAACGCGACATTTGAAAAGATGACCGCCGATGCGGAGGGCTGTGGTCTATCTGTCGTGCAAAAGCTCGAAAAGATTGTCCCTGAACTGAAAGCCGACGCGCCGTTTTGGAATCAAGCCAAGTCTGTGAAAGGAACGTCCGAAGGCACCCTGGCAAATAAGCGTTCCGAGGCACGCAAGCCTGATGGGTTCGGTGATGAAATCGCAGATGGGACATTCGGCTACCACGTCCCGGTGAACTCGAAAGAAAGGGGTTTTGTTGTTTGGCGATTGAATAAAGGTAAGGCTTACTACCAGTGCGATGCGACCGGGAAGCATCTGATCTATCCATTAGACTCGCTGCCTGACTCACTATCTCCCTCACTCCCTCACTAGTCTGCCTCACTTGCCTCATTCTCGCCAAAACGGCGATTGAGTGACATTGCAAGACAGCATCTAACGACGACTGAACGCCAGCAACTTCGCTGGTCTTCATTACCCGTTGTTGGATGGAGTTAAACCAATGACAAACTCAATGATGCCCAAAGCATCAGAGGCGATCGTGGACACTGTTCGCGATGGCCACAAACGAGCAATGATGTCAGTTGATGATGTCGCTGCCGAACTCGGTTGTTCGTCTCGCCATGTTCGCAGAATGATCGACGGTCAAAGACTACCGAGGCCGATTCGACTTGGGTCGCTGGTCAGAATCCTTCGCTCGGATTTCGACCGCTGGTTAGCCGATGGCTGTCCAAATGTTCGCAACGCAAGTAAGCGGGGGCGGACATGAATGCCAACGAAAACCAATCCGAAGCAAAGCAGGGTTTTCTATTCGACGGTATCGGATCCGAGTTTGATTTCTTTGTTGGCGTAGCTGTCTTGGTTCACAGCGACGACGACCGGATTCGTGTCGCGAAACTAGCGTTCCTGGAATGCTTGCTGAGCGACGGAACCGTATCAATGGATTCGATTGTTAGGGACTCGCACGCAACGTACGAGTCCGCGTCGCTGTCCAAAAAGATCGGTCCTGCGATTCGAAATTTACAACACGACGGTTTGATACGTTTCGTGACCACGAAGCACAGTAGTCGCAAGTCACGTAAGGGTGGCTGGACTGGTGTGTGGGAACTCTTGGACCGAAAAGCCGCCGAAGCCAGAGCAAGCCGACTACGCCTTGCTCTTTCAATAAAAAACGACCCAGCGAGGGCAATCGCTGAGTCGCCAATTTCAACAAACTCAAAACCTGATGGGAATCAAAATCATGAGACTGCTAAGTAACATTCTACACCCTGAGAAGCTCGACGACGACACCAGCTTAGACTTGCAGAATGCGGGTTGCGTCCGTACGACCAGCCAGGGAATCGAAGTGCATCCAGAGCGACGAGCGACTCGTTTCGACGTTCGTGGTTTTCTTGACCGACTAGCAAAGCATCAGTGCAGAATCCCTGCCTGATCTGCTGATCGTCTTTGGTGCAGCCCGAATCACTCGATTCGGGCTGCCGTTTTCTTGCATCTTTGGTTCCAAGGCAAATGCACACAACACGACAACACGCCGAAAACTACCTTGCACTCGGATGGTCAGTCTTTCCATGCAAAGTCGCAACGAAGCGACCAGCGGTTCGATCCTGGAAGCCGTATCAATCGACACGTACCAACAGAGATAAACTTGCGAGATGGTTCGACGGTGCTGACCGAAATATCGCAATTGTCTGCGGTGATGTTTCCGACGACTTAATCGTGCGGGATTTCGATTCTAAGGGCCAATACGAGCAATGGTCGGCGAATCATCGCGACTTAGCAAAAACGCTTCCTACGGCTCGCACAGCGAATGGACACCACTGCTACGCTCGGATGTCTCCATGCCCAAGAGTGAGAGTCAACGGCGTTGGTGATGGGGAACTGAGAGGGAACGGTGCGTATGTCATCGCACCACCAAGTGTGCATCCAAGTGGTGCAGTCTACGAATGGATTGTCCAACCATTCGCAAAGCTACCATTGGTCGAATTGAGCGACCTTGACCTGGTACACCTTGAAGGAAAGCTCTCCTATGGTGAGGTGTTACAGAGCCAACAGAGTCAACGTAGCCAACAGAGCAAACTAAGCCAACAGAAGCCAACCGATGTCGTAGGCGAAGTGAGCGTTTTTCGCTCGCAAGTTTCCGACGCTATTGGTGCATCGGTGCCAACAACATCCGGTCAACGAAATCGGTGCTTGTTTGACCTTGCACGAAGGATCAAGGGGATTTCCAGCGAACCAATGCTAACGGACGATCTGATTGCCATCTTCGATCACTGGTACGATTTGTCGGAATCAAGACTAGGCACGAAGGACTACGCCACGTCGCTCGACGACTTCCTAAGAGCGATTGAGAACGCACAGACACCGTACGGTGCGACTATGGAAGAACACTTCAATCAAGCAATTCGGGATGGCTGCCCGCCTTGGATATCGTCGACGAAATTCGATCCTAAATGCAAGGTTCTTGCTTCACTATGCCGAACTCTGCAACGCGCCAACGGCGAGGATCCTTTCTATCTATCGGCACACGTCGCTGGTGAACTGATTGGCGTTAAGCCGATGCAGTGCTGGCGTTGGCTTGATTTGTTCGTGCGACTGGAGCGGATTCACAAAGTTGAAACAGGAAACTTTACGCAACGAAAAGCAACGCGATTTCGATATGTCGCGAATGACCTTTGATCTCGGTCGATGAATCACGGTATGATGTCGAAGCGACGGCTAGGAACGGCTTAATTACCCGCTCTGAAAAGTCGGCATCACCACTGATCTGCCGTCGCAATTCTATTTCAATGGTGAACGTGAAAAGGTGAAACACTGATGG
Source organism: Rubripirellula amarantea (assembly GCF_007859865.1). Classification (NCBI taxonomy): domain Bacteria; kingdom Pseudomonadati; phylum Planctomycetota; class Planctomycetia; order Pirellulales; family Pirellulaceae; genus Rubripirellula; species Rubripirellula amarantea. The sequence goes on from NZ_SJPI01000001.1 coordinate 3,100,725, forward strand.
GAACGCTAATTAAAAAAGTCGTCACCCGGCCTATGCCGACCGATGCAAAGATTGTCACCCGCAACGGCAAGCAGATTGCCCAATGGAAAGACCGACGCGGCAAAAAACGAACCGCCGAAGTGACCACCGGCAAAAGCGGAACGCCACGAATCAGAACCGAAGCGGCAACGTGGACGGCGAAGTACCGCGACGGGGAAGGGGTCGTCCAAGAAGTCGCGACGGGATGCAAAGACAAGCAATCGGCGTTGGCGGTGTTGAATGATTTGACGACACGGGCCGAACACGTCAAGTCAAAGATTAAGTCACCAGATCAAGACCGTATTGCCGATCACGCTGGCACACCGATCGCTGAACACATCGAAGCGTTCTTAGAATACCAACGTCAAAAAGGGACGCACGTTGACCGGGTCAAGCACTACAAAACGAAGCTCTACGAAACCTCCGACGCTTGCCGGTTTCGCACGTTGTCAGACTTGTCGGTCGATCGGCTAGAAAAGTGGTTGTCCGAGCAACGTAAAGGCGACCGTAACCTTTCGGCATCGCTCTACAACGGCTACCGCGAAACTTGGATGGTGTTCGGCAATTGGTGCATAGGCAAACGGCAAAGCCGAAAGCAAACTCACTTTAACGGCGAAAAGCGTTTGATCGCTAACCCTTTCGATGGCATGACGCGGCTGAACGAACAAGCCGAACGCCGCCGGGAGGCCCGGGCATTGACGGAAGCCGAATTGGTGAAGCTATTGGAAGCTGCAAGAACGCGACCGATGATTCACGCTCGGACGATCTACCGGGGACCGAACAAAGGTCAGTTGCTTGCCAAGGTTCCCGACGATCGCCGCCGCGAACTCGAGCGACTCGGACGCGAAAGGGCATTGATCTACAAAACGCTGGTGCTGACCGGGTTACGGGCCAACGAACTGCGAACGCTGAACGTGGGCGACTTGTTGTTCAAGGAAGTGCCCAGCATCAAGTTGAAGCACGACAACGAAAAGAACCGAGCCGGGTCCGAAATCGCATTGCGTTTGGATTTGGCCGCTGACTTGCGCAAGTGGGTTGCGGGGCGCGACCGATCCGACCGAGTGTTCACGGTGCCCGATGGCATCCTGCGGATTCTCAACCGCGACCTGGAAGCCGCTGGCATCGAAAAGACGGTGGACGATCGAGTCGTCCACGTTCATGCCTTGCGACACAGTTTCGGGACTCACCTATCTATCGCGGGCGTTGCACCCCGCGTTGCCCAAGCCGCGATGCGACACAGCAACATCAGCCTGACGATGGGCACCTACACCGATGCTCGGCTATTGGACACTGCCCAAGCGGTCGAGGCGTTGCCATCGCTGCCGATTGCCGACGACACCGAACAGCCAAAACCGGACGGCTTAGGGGATGATCGGCCCGGCGAAACACAGCAAACGGACGCCGAAGCTGGCCCGCGAATGGTTGCACCACTGGTTGCACCTGATGCAGTCCAGGAGGGTCAAAATAGTCCGTTTTTGTCCATTCCTGACCAAACCAATGAAGCCCAGAACGAAGGGCCAGAACACGAAAAAACCCCGCAAAACGCTGGGTTTTACGGGGTTTTCGGCAATGGACGATACAGAACTCGAATCTGTGACCTCCACGATGTCAACGTGGCGCTCTAACCAACTGAGCTAATCGTCCGATTTGGGGTCGCTGGGACTGGTGGTCAGTCCGGATTGTTGATTTCGGCTCGCGGCCGGTTCGGGCTGCTGCGAAATCAACTTTCGTTGGGCTGAGTAGTTTGTGCAGGTCTTGCCGAGTCGTCAAGTCGGTCTGATCAGCCGGTTTGGATTCTCCAGACGGCACAAAGGTCGCAATTCTTACTATTTCCGGCAATTCGCTGTTGACGCTTACCACCCCCGCGTCGGATACTTTCGGAAGTTTGGGGTTGACAGGGACTCCGCACGCTTTGGTGCAGTCGGGTCCCGAATCGGTGCAATTAAGCCCGGTGGTCATCCTCGCTCACGCATTCCAACGGTGAAGCTTTGCTTGCGGCAAGGCTGCCTGATGGGGTGCTCATTTCCTTTTTAAATTGTGCTGGTAGCCCACCGGCCGGAGAAGAACGCTTTTAGTGGCATTAGCTCGCAGAAACCAACTACCTGAAACGCGTGATAGTACGCGAATCAACGCTAACATCCGAATTACCCCCGTGCGGGTCGTCAGTGAAGACGGAGAACAGCTTGGCATCCTTCCTACCGAAGATGCGCTTCAGCGCGCTCGCGATGCCGGTCTTGATCTCGTAGAAGTCGCTCCTGGTGAGCGGCCTCCGGTTTGTCGAATCATGGACTACGGCAAATTCAAGTACGAGAAGAACAAGAAGAAAAACACGGGGCAGTCCCACACCAAGACGAAGGAAATTCGTCTACGTCCGAAGACGGGTGATGAGGACATTCGCACCAAGATCCGCCAAGCCCAGAAGTTCCTTGAGCATAAAGACAAGGTTCAAGTGAGCGTGCTGTTCCGCGGTCGCGAAATGGCTCACATCGAAGAAGGCCGTAAGGTCATGCAGAGTGCGATCGAACAGCTCAGCGAATTTGGCAAGGTGGAAACACCGCCTCAGCAGCACGGTCGTCGCATGATTGCGATGATCGCGCCGAAGTAGTTCGGACCCGTCGTTCGTGTGTGCTGGTGCCATTCCTGGTCTTCCACTGGAAACCATCTGCTCGACCCTCACTCAAATCGCTCCGCTACGCCTAGCGGAGGATTGGGACAATGTCGGTTTGCTGGCGGGCGACCGCAAGGTGATTGTTTCGCGGGTGATGACTTGTTTGACGATCACCCCCGACGTGGTCGATGAAGCGATCGAATCGCGAGTCGGTTTGATCGTGGCGCATCATCCGCTGCCGTTCAAGCCGCTCGGAAAGATCACCACTGACACGGTTGCTGGCGAAATGTTGTGGCGTTTGCTTGGCGCTCGCATTGCCATCTATAGCGCTCACACGGCCTTTGATTCTGCGGCGGTGGGAATCAATCAGCGATGGGCTGATTTGCTTGAACTGCAAAGTGTTGAACCCTTGGTGCCCTCCGATGCATTGGTTGGAACGAAACGCGAGGGAGCCGGTCGCTTAGGTCACTTGCCGGCACCCGTTTCGATGAAGGAGTTGACCGTGCGGGCTGCCGACATGGTTGGTGCCAGTGCGCCGCGGATGGTTGGCGGCGAAGAACGGCTGGTCAAACGGATCGGAATCGCCTGCGGCAGTGGCGGTAGTTTTCTTGCCGCGGCCAAGCGACGCGGGTGCGAAGCCTTGATCACTGGCGAGGCAACCTTTCACACATGCTTGGAAGCACGCTCGATGGGTATTGGCTTGGCGATGATGGGGCACTATGCGTCCGAGCGGTTTGCCATGGAGTGGTTAGCGACTCGGATGGCCGACGAGCTTGACGGAATTGAGGTTTGGGCAAGCCGCAACGAGAGTGACCCCGTCGTGCGGGTCTAACGATTCGTTTGCGCCTATCGACACGTATTGGAACGCGTCGGTTCAAGCGAGGGGGGAAACGCTCACTCGTGCGTGCCAGTCGTCGGCTCCCATGTTCGGTAGCGATCTTGGTTAGCGGCGTTTGTTGGCGATGTCTTATGGCGGACCGCGGAGCGTTCCGGCGACTATAGGGTAGCACTCGCCTCGCTGGGAATGCATTTTTCCGCATTCTTGGAACGCCGGTTGCTCTGCGTGTACAATTCGATGGCCACCGAAGAGCCATTTTGACAGGCGCTAAACTGGCGTCTTTATTTCTTTTGAAGGTTAATTGATGGCTCGATCAGAACACAGGAATCCTAGCGATCGTCGTTGGCTCGTCGCCTTACCGGTTTACAACGAAGTTGGTTACGTCAATTCGGTGCTGGACGAAGTGGTGCAGTACGCGGATCACGTACTGGTGGTTGATGATGGTTCGAGCGATGGAACGGCGGAGGTCCTAGCGACACGTTCTGATGTTGAGGTCGTCCGTCACGATCAGAATCGCGGTTACGGTGCAGCCCTCATTACCGCGTTTGAACATGCTATCCAAGGGAACTACGAAGGCTTGGTGACCTTGGACTGTGATGGTCAACATCAACCTAAACGAATTCCTCGTTTCATTGATGCCGCGGCCTGCGCAGACATCGTCTCAGGTAGTCGGTACTTGAAACAATATGAGGGCGACGATGCGCCCCCGCCCGAGCGAATGTTTATCAATCGTCGCATCACAGGCGAATTAAACCAGCGTTTGGGATTCGATTTGACTGACGCCTTCTGCGGATTCAAAGCTTATCGCACCGATGCGTTAAAAAAACTTCGGATCACAGATCCCGGTTATGCGATGCCGCTTCAGTTGTGGGTGCAAGCGGCGGCGGCCGGACTCGATGTGATCGAGGTTCCGGTACCGCTGATCTATTTGGATTTGGAAAGATCGTTCGGTGGTTCGCTTGATCATTCCGAGACTCGATTGCGTTACTACCACCAAGTGCTCGATGATGCGATTGCGGAAGCAGCAACGCTGGGATGCGAGTTTCCATCACGCGATGCATCACTGGCTGTGAACAGCCGGATTGGGTAGACGAGTTCGATGAATCTTGGAAAGTTGGCCAATCCGAAAACGCAATTAGTCGAGGATGAAAGCGAGTCTCGCTTTCGAGATTACCGCGCGCCATCGAAGCATGGCGAAGCGTTAATCGATCCACGATTAGATGAAGCCGACACGATGGTGAAAGCCAACCGAGAGTTGTTGGATCAGTATGGTGATTTTTTTACGTCGCTACGGTCGCGAGCGCGGAGCCAGATGCTGGAAGATTCGCTTCGTTACACCTCGGCCTACCGCGATGTCACGTGGGCTCGAGAACGTTTGGCCAACAGCGACGCTGCGGAAATCTCGATCATCATGGCGGGCCATCAACCAGCCCTTTTTCATCCAGGGGTGTGGTTCAAGAACTTCGCACTTGATCACATTGGTCGCCAGCTCAATCAAGTGGATCAGGGGCAGCATGCGATTCCGGTAAATTTGGTAATTGATAACGACGTGGCTCCTGGCTCTTCGATTCGAGTTCCCGTCGATGGTGGACGGTCGCGAGTAACGGTTCCCTACGATACGGCGGGTGGCGGCGTACCCTACGAGCAAACCGTGATTCGTGACCGCCAGGTGTTTGATCATTTCGATGATGCCGTGATTAGTGCCATGGGGCAAACGTCGGCTGAGTTCGGTGAGCCCTGTGTGCGTCAGTTGTGGCGACATGCGCTCGAAGCGATTGGTCGATGCGGCGTGGCTGGTTGCGCGTTAGCTCAGGCCCGTCATGGGCTTGAGGGCGAGATTGGATTGCAAACGCTTGAGTTGCCTCTAAGTGTTCTGTGTCGAGGTGCCGCGTTCGCTGAGTTTGCGTTGGCGATATTGACTCAGTTGCCGAAGTTTCATGACGACTACAACCAGTGCACCGACGCTTATCGCCGTGCACATGGGATTCGCAGCTCAGCTCACCCCGTCCCTAATTTGTCACGTGAAGGTGATTGGTGGGAGGCGCCGATGTGGATCTTTGGCAACGATGATCCGCAGCGAAAGGCGGCTTGGGTCAAGATGGAAGGCGAGACATTGGTGTTGTCCGATACGATCGAGCCTGATGATCGAGCTCGAGTGATCCGGATCGACACTCGCATGCGCAAACTTGCGGCGGAACAATTGGCGAATCTAGTGAATCCCGATTTCAAGATTCGCCCGCGAGCACTAGTGACGACGATGTACGCCCGCTTGGTACTGAGCGACTTGTTCATGCACGGAATCGGAGGCGGCAAGTACGATCAATTGGGCGACCAAATCATCGAGCGGTTTTTTGAAGTGAAGCCACCGCAGTTCATGGTCATTTCCGCAACGGTGAATTTACCAGGGGCGCACCGTGGTAACGCAGTTGAGCGTATTGAAAAGCTGACTCGACAATTGCGAGACGCTGTTTATCAGCCAGAGCGATTTGCCGATCAGGTCGACATGGACTCGGGTCTAATCGGTCGCAAGCAAGCATTGATTTCGCAGCTCAGTGATACCCGACCAAGTAAGGCTTGGCACGACGAGGTCGCTTCGATTAACGCTGCATTGAGCAAGTCGTTGCAGAATCTGACGTCCCAGTGGCGCGAGTTGTTAGTGGAAGCCAAGCAGGAAGCCGCCGGCGATTTGGTGCAGTCAAGCCGAGAGCATCCGTTCTGCGTTTTCCCGCTGCAGTATCTGCTTGAGACTTATCGCAAGCTTTTGTGAATCGGCAAGCCGTTCGAGCTCATGGGAAAGTCGCAGTTTGATGGCGCTGAAACGTTATGCGGTCACATGACGTCGCTAGACGGAGTGGTGCGTCTAACGATTGCCGACAAGGATCTGGCCGACGAACAACCAGACAAAAGTAAACGTGAGACCGAGTGCAGCGTGGAAAGCATCAACATTCATTGTTCGGGCCTCAATAGAGAGTGAACGGGGGGGTGCGTTTGGCCCGTTCCATGGCCCGAAGCGTCGCGGTATTTAGCGGCGTTCGTTGAGAAAGACACGCCAGTCCCGGCGGTCTACTTAAGAGATCGGCACGTCAGCACAGAAAGTCCTCTGAAAAACACGAACACGGATTCTTTGGCTTAAGCGTTAGCGTTTACCAGCTCTTTCGGTCCGATGCGTCACCTTTCTGGCCCTGATCGATTATCCTGGGTGAACTGCAAAGCCCTGCGGGCATCTGCCATAGGGTTATCTCATCTACTTTTCTTCGTTGTGTTCCGGACATCAATTCCATGGGCATTCGATTTGCTTGCCACGGATGTGGTAAGTCGTTGAACATCAAGCAAGACCTTGCGGGCAAACGCGGCGTTTGCCCGTCATGCTCGATCAAGTTCCGGATTCCCTTAGAAGATGCGCCTCAATCTTCGCCGTTGGTCGATTCGTCAGCCAAGCAGCTTCCCGCTTCAAGGGAACGCGCCTCGGCGATCAACGCATCGCTAGCACCCAACGGTTCGTCGGAATCGTTGAAGGGGTCCTCCAGCGGAAGTAATTCCTCAGTCGCAACTGCTCAGGCAGCTCAGGCAGCTCAGCCCGCCCAGGTTTCTCAGGCGACTCCGGCGGATCTATTGATGGACGATCCTGAGGCGACCTGGTACGTCCGTCCGCCAAGTGGTGGTCAGTATGGGCCAGCGACCTCGGACGTGTTGCGACAGTGGATTGACGAAGGTCGCGTCGCAGCGTCAGCACTGCTGTGGCGAGATGGATGGCCGCAGTGGCGTGCGGCGAGTGAAACGTTACCCGGTTTGGCGACACGTTTCCCCGGTGCGGGAACCGGCGGAGATTCCGGAACGGCGTCACCCTCTAAGTCGGTTGTCGCTGCCAACGGTCATGCGACCACCCCCTCAAATGCTCCCGAGGTTGTGCGATCAGTCACCCCCGACGCCGCATCGCAAGTGCCTTCCCCGATTCCTGCAACGGCCGAACCGCCTTCGTTGAGTGGGCGTGCGGAAGTGGGGACAGTGCGGCGTGAGCGAAATGGCCGTCGAATCATGATGATCGTGCTACTGGCATTTATCGCTTTAGCACTCTTGGGCACGCTGGTTTACTTGATGGTTCGCCCGTAGCGGGATTCGTTTGAACCTGGTTGAGGTCCCTCCCGTACCCGGCTTAGACCCGATTCACTACAGTAGTTGAGCCTGAATCTTCCCCCCAGTTCACTCCACTAGGAGATACCTAATGCTTCGTTCGATCCCGCTATTGATGCTGCTAACCAGTTGTTTCGTCGTCGCGGCCATGTCGCCGGCCTTTGCTGACCCAGCAACCGCTGAAAAGTCAGAAACGGTAAGTGTGTTTGGCGAAGTGACGATGCAGATTCCTGCGGACTTCAAACGCGTCAAACCCCAATCAATGATTCTGGAGCACGAATTCCAAGCTAGCGAAGGTGAAGGCGACGATGCCAAGGTTGCTCGCGTAACCATGATGGCCAGTGGCGGTGGCGTGCAGCCGAACATCGCTCGTTGGAAAGGGCAATTCACCGGCGGTGATGATGCCGCGAAGAAGGTCGAAGTTATGGATGCCGGGCAGTGGAAGATTCACGTGGTCGATACGAACGGAAACTTCTCGGAAAGAATGGGCGGCGGACCGTTTGCTGGCGGAAAAGTAGTCAATCGAAAGGATTACGGCATGACAGGTGCTATCCTTGAAAGCCCCACCGGCAAACTATTCTTCGTCAAGATGATCGGGCCTCAGTCGACCGTCAAAGCGAATCGCGATGCCTTCCTGAAAATGGTTAAGAGCATCGAAAAGTCCGAGTAGTGCCAAGTCGAACTGTCCCATTGGCTCCTTGAATCGTTGCACCCTTTCACCCTGTCTTAGCACTCATGAATATCCAGAGTTTCTTGGAGCACCACGGGATTGTACGAAATCCCTTCGCCGAAGAAGACGCGCAAACCGACCAAGTGTTCAAAGAGCACTGCATCAGTAGCGCGTACCATCCGATTTGGGACAAAGTTTATGGCGATCCCAAGGAGCCATCGACATCGATTGTTTTCGGGCCTAAGGGCAGCGGCAAAACCGCGATGCGATTGCAGATTGATCGTCACCTGCATCGGTACAACGAAGAAAATCCAGGCCAACGCGTGTTCGTCATTCGTTATGACGACTTCAATCCTTTCTTAGATCATTTCTGCGAACGGATGAGTCGTCGGACGAATCGCAAGCCCGAGAAAGTGCTCGACGCTTGGCGGTTGTGGGACCACATGGACGCGATCATGTGCTTGGGAGTAACCCAGCTTGTCGATCGTATCTTGCAGTCCGAAGACGACAATGCACGTGTGGGGAATCCGGTTAGTGCCAAGAGCTTGAAGTCGCTCGACCGCACCTCGGCCCGCGACATGTTGTTGTTGGCGACTGCGTACGATCAATCCACCGCATCCTCTTTTGCGACACGTTGGAACAATCTTCGCCGTAAATTGCGGTACGGTAATTTTGTCACCAAGTTACCGCTGGCGCTGTTGATGGTGAGCTTCTTTGCTTCGATCGGCTTGGTGGCTTGGTTGTTTCTGCGGGACCGTGGTGTGGACGCGGAACCGGTATCGAATCATGTGTTGTGGTTGGTGCCTGGGATTACGTTGTTGGGCGGATTGCCGTACTTCATCAAGACCATCAAGAACCAAATTGCGGCAATTGGGATTCGTCGTCACATGCGAGTGGGCAAACGAGAAATCGGGCCACTTCGGACGGCGCTTCAAGGTATTCCGATGAAAGAACTCGCATCGCAACCGCTGCCTCGCTACGAACGTACTGACGATCGCTACGAATTGCTAAACAAGTTTCGCGCAATCCTCGAACGTCTTGGGTACTCGGGAATCGTAGTGTTGATGGATCGCGTCGATGAACCTCATATGACTGGCGGTAAGGCGGAATTGATGCAGCGATTTGTGTGGCCGATGTTAGACAACAAGTTGCTCAAGCACCCTGGCATTGGATTCAAGTTGTTCTTGCCTCAAGAATTGCACCGCGATATTGAACGCGAGACGCGAGACTTCCATGAGCGCGCTCGCATGGATAAGCAGAACGTGATCCCGGCGTTTCAATGGACCGGCGAAGCTCTCTATGACTTGGCCAGGGCCCGAATGCTGGCGTGTGCGGGCGAGAACAGCACGCCGGAGCCGCGAGATTTGTTCGCTTCCGATGTGAGCTATGAACGGATGCTGTCGGCGTTTCAATCGTTGCGAGTTCCTCGGCATTTGTTTCGGTTCTTGTACCGCGTGTTGGTTGACCATTGCAATCGTCACACGGACGCGCATCCAGATTTCAAGATCAGCGCCGAGACCTTCGAAACAGCGTTGGCGGTGTACACCCGCGATGTGGAAATGTAGATACGGCTTCAGTGAGTCGTTGGGGGCTCAGTGATTGCCAGTGAATCTCGCTGATTGCCAGCGATTCTGAATGGTTGAAGGTGAGCCGCGGTGAGTCTCGTTGAGCCTGGGGGTAAGATGACGAGGGCCGCGTTTTGCTCTCTGGGCTAGGTTTGAGCATGAGAACCAGATAATCGAGGCTCAGCCGATCCGTCATGTTTTGACTGATCGAAGCGGTTTGATTTCTTATCTCGCCGACCTGAGTGTCGAAGCATGCATTCCCAGCTTGCTCGAAACCGGCATTCTGGTAGGCTACCGATTGAAAATCATGGCGTGCGGCGTCTTTTTGCCGTGCGATTTGCTTCCTTATGCCTCGCGGATGCCCGCGAATGGCGAAAAATCATGGAGAATTCACTAGGTGGGTACTAAACGAACGGGAAAAGGTCGGCGAAAAGTTGGGCGGAAAAAACGACGTATGCGAGCCAAAATCCGTCACCGCAAGAAATAATTTTGGCGGGTTTTCCTGGTCAATTTGGCTAGGCTAGAACTCGGTCACCCCAGAATCTGGGATCCAATTTCTGGGACCTTCCCTTTTCCTGCATCAAGCGTTGTATGTCCACCGTCGATTCTGATTCGTCCGACCGTGCTTCGTTGACGCCGCCCGCTGGCGCTTCTGCTCCCAGCGGTGAGGCTGTCTCGGGCAGTGTGGCTGCGCGAAACGCCGCGTCGGCTGCGGCTAACTCAGGTTCCGCCAGCCAAGGCGACGACACTCAAGTCGTGGCTCCGAAGAAGCGCGGAGTGCCCGAGGGAAAATGGGTTCGTTGTCCCGGTTGCGGGTCGACGGTTTACAAAAAAGCTGTTGAGCAGAATCTAAATGTTTGCCCGAAGTGCGAGCATCATTTTTATGTCTCGGCCAAAGAACGGATCATCCAGGTCCTCGACGATGGCACGTTTGAGCCGATGAATGAGCACTTGCGGCCGACGGACCCGCTGGAGTTCTCGGACCGTCGCAAATACGCTGACCGGCTGATCGGCGAACAAAAGCGTACCGGTTTAACCGACGCTGCACTGACCGGCACCGGCATGATCCGAGCTCGACGCGTTGCCATCGCGATTACCGACTCAGCGTTCATCATGGGATCGATGGGCAGTGTGGTGGGCGAACGCTTGGCGAGGTTAATTGAACACGCCACCACTCAGAACTTGCCGCTGATCATCATCAGCGCCTCGGGTGGCGGAGCTCGAATGCACGAGGGCATTCTGTCGCTCATGCAGATGGCAAAAGTCTCCGCTGCTCTGGCTCGTTATGACGAGGCGGGAGGATTGTTCATTAGCGTTCTGACCAATCCAACGATGGGCGGCGTGGCAGCTAGCTTTGCTTCGCTGGGCGACTTGGTTTTCGCTGAACCGAAGGCTTTGATTGGGTTTGCTGGCCCCCGAACGATCAAGGCCACGATCGGGATCGAATTGCCCGAAGGATTCCAAACGAGCGAGTTCCTGCTCGAGCACGGCTACATCGACCGGATCGTGCCGCGCAAAAACCTCAAAACCGAAATTGCCCGCACAATCGACTATTGCGGGAAGTAGCAAGTCGCAACAGCGACTAGGAACAAGGATCTAGGGGTCCGCCAGAGCGTTTTTGTCAGCTTTGTAGTAGACTAGAAGCGTGTGAGTTCGGGCGTTGATGGTCGATCGCTAGCGATACGCGGTTAGTGACCTGCCAGCGAAGATCTGGCTATTCGTGTCCTTTCAGCAGTGACCACAAATACCAGTGACGTTGCTGCTAGTGACACTGTTACCAATGGCCGCATTGTTTGCAGCTCACTGTCGATCGGTTGGGCAACGCTTCTGAAGCGTTGTTTCCTGTTTCCTGTTATCTATCCTCTGATATCTGACGCCAGCCTTCCATGTCCCTATTTGATTCGCTCAAGTCGGCTTTCAAATCTTCCGGTGGTGCGAAGACCACCGGGCGAATCGATGTTGAGGGACGTTTCCATCGCACGCGAACGGCGTTCACGGGAACGATGGCGAACTTCTTCGTCGCCAAAGACCGAATGCACAACGACCGCATGGTTGGCGTAAAAATTCTTGACATCGAAAAATACGAGCTCTTTGAAGCTCGCTTCAAGGGTCTCAACAAACCGACCGAAGGCCAAATTGCGATGTTGATGAAGCATCCCAAGGTGGTCGAGACTTACGAGATTGGTGTTTCGCCTAAAGGCGAACCCGTGATCGTGATGGAATATATCGGCGGCCCGAGTTTGCAAAATATCGTTGTGCAAAAACAAGAGCACCACGTGACCGGCAAGCGTTTGCGGATGATCCGCGACATGGCCGAGGCTCTCAAGTACGTTCATGATCAAGGGTTCATTCACCGCGACATTTGTCCTCGCAATTTCATTTGTACCCCAGACAATACCCTCACCAAGCTAATTGATTTTGGCCTTACCGTGCCTGCGACGGCGCCGTTTATGGTTTCTGGAAACCGCACCGGAACACCCTTGTACATGTCGCCCGAGATTGTCCGTCGTCGTCCCACGGATAAGCGAGTCGATGTGTTCTCGTTCGGGGTAACGTGTTTTTGCTTGGTCGCCTTTGAGCATCCTTGGCAAAGCGAAATGCTCAACGGTCGCGCGGCGTTGCAACATGACACCGCCGATTCGAAGCAACTGGTGGATCTTTGTCCGACGGTTGATCCTCGTTTGGCAAAAGCGATCATGCACGCACTCAATCCGAACGTAGATGATCGGACCGCTAGCATGGACATGTTCTTGCACTCGATCCGAGACGTCAAGCAAACATTCACCGACAAACCCGAAGTCTCGTAGTCGCAAACGCGAAGGGCTGTTATGCAGCGGTACCGCTGTAGGAACTTGGCGGCTAAGTTTGGGAAACAAAGCGTTCGTAGAGTGCTGCGTATATGCCGGATTTTGTCATCAAGTCTTGGTGTTTTCCATGCTCGACGATCCGGCCGTGATCGAATACTAAGATTTGATCTGCTGATTTGATGGTGCTTAGGCGGTGAGCGACGACGATGCTGGTTCGACTTTCAAGCAAACGTCCCAGTGAGTGCTGAATTCGCATTTCGGTCATCGTGTCGACGGCGCTGGTGGCTTCGTCAAGAATTAGGATTCGCGGATCCGCGACCACTGCACGAGCGAAACAAATCAATTGCCGTTGTCCCAGCGACACTCGCCCGCCGCGCGATCCGGCTTGCGTGTCGAGGCCCTCGGGCAGGTCGTCGAGCAGCCATTCACAATCGAGCGATCGCAGCGCCGCGATGGCGTCTTCGATCGTAGCGCCCTCTCGACCGGCAAGAATGTTTTCGCCCACGGTTCCGGTAAACAAGAAGTTTTGCTGAGGCACGACTGATACGACCTTGGCGAGTGATCGCGAAGTGAGTTGTCGAATGTCGTAGCCATCAATCCTTACCACGCCCGAATCGGGTAGGTAATACCGAGCGATCATGTTGGTCAGCGTTGATTTTCCGCTGCCGGTTTCACCAACCAACGCGATCATCGAACCAGCGGGAGCATCGAACGAAATGTCTCGTAGCACATTACGTCCGGGTTCGTATGCAAATGTAACGTTCTCGACCGACAAATCGCCTTGAACGGTTGAGGGTAATTCCGTTGCGTTTTCAACGTCACTCCATTCCGGTTGGGTGTCGAGCAATCGAAATACTCGTTCGGCACCCGCCATCGCAGAGAGCGCTTGATTGTATTGATTGCCAAGCACTTGAATGGGACTGAAGAATAGCCCGACCAGGAACCAGAACTGAATCAAGTCACCGACCGGCATGGGGTCGGCGGCGATGATCGCTCGATAGGCTCCGACGACTAACACTAACCCCATTGAGATTTGACCCGTTAGTTCCAAGAGCGGCATCAAGCGGCCTCCTTCACGCACGGTATTCATGTTGTATTCGGCGTGGTCGCTGGTCAATTCGCGAAACAAATCGGCGTTGACGTCCTCGCGAGCCAAGGCTTGGGTGACTCGGATGACAGCGACCGATTCCGCGATCGTCGATGTGACTCGGCTAAAGCTTTCTTGCATATCACGATAGGCTTGGCTCAGTCGCGACCGCATCACACGTCCGATCAACCACATCACGGGGCTCATGGCGACCACGATGCCCAGTAATGGCTGGTCGTACCAAGCCATCACGATCATCGCGCCGATCATTTGGCCACCTTGAACCAAAGAAACAAACAGCACGTCCTGCACGCCAACTCGAACAGAATCGCAATCACTAGTAATGCGACTAATGATTCGGCCCGTCTTCGTTTTGGCGTAGTACTGCATCGGCATCTTTTGCAGATGCTCGTACACTTGGCCACGTAAATCGTGAACGATAGCTTCGCCTAATTCCAATGCAAATCTTTGTCGATAGACAAAAGTGATCTGCGTGAAGGCAGCTAAGACAAGCACGCCAATCGCGCCGAGAAGAATGGCTGGGAACTGATTGTTTTCACCCATCGTTCCCCGGGTAATCGGACCGTTGATGACTGCGCCGATTGCCCATGCCAGGGCAGGCAATTGCATCGACCGCATGATCACAAGCGCGGTGAGGGTGTTGCGTTTCTTCGCATACGGTCGCATCAATGCCCACAATCGCCGCACCAACGCTAGCGACAGTGGACGCTGTCTTGCTTCGGCATCGGCTTCGGGGTCTCGCACCACGCGGACCATGGGAGGGAATGCTGCGTTGCTCAATTGGTCACCTCAATCCCTTGGCTTTGCGCTACCAATCGATACGGTCCCGTTTGTCGGACAAGTTCAGAGTGCGTCCCTTCTTGGACGATCGATCCGCCTTCCATCACCAACACTCGATCGGCACCTCGCAACGTGCTAAGTCGGTGCGCGACAATTAGCGTGGTTCGGCCTGCTGACGCAGTTTCCATAGCGCACATGATCTCGTGTTCCGTCTCGGGGTCGATCGCGGAGACAGGATCGTCGAGTAGCAGAATGGCCGGGTCCGTCAGGATCGCCCGGGCCAGTGCCAGTCGTTGACGCTGTCCGCCCGAAAGCGACATTCCAAATTCGCCTAGCATTGTGTCGTAACCGTCCGGTGACTCTTCGATAAAATCGTGGGCGGCCGCCAGACGTGCCGCCATCCTGACTTGCTCGCGAGTCGCGCCGGGAACACCAAAGGCAATGTTCGCTCCGATCGTGTTGCTTAGAAGCAGCGGTTCTTGCAGCACCAAACCGACGCTGCGTCGCAGCGTTTTGAGGTCCCATTGTCGTACATCAACGCCGTCCACTTCGACGATACCGCACTGCGGATCAAAAAATCGCGGGATCAAACTCAACAGCGTCGACTTGCCCTGACCCACGGCACCCAAGATCGCAATCCGTTCGCCCGGGCGGATGTGAATGGAAATGTCTTTAAGCACAGGTTGCCCCGTCTGGTATTCGAACCAAACGCTGTGCAAGTCAATCTCGCCCTGAACGCGATCCGGCGTCCAAGGGGAAGCGGGCGGCGAGACTTCCTCGCTTGCGTCGAGCACTTCGAAGACTCGCCGAGCACCCGTCAACGACTCCTGAATCGAACCGGCGAGACCTGAAAGATTTCCCACTTGATTGCTGAATTGTTGCAGTAGGCCAGCGTACACAATCAAACCTGTTCCCAGTGGCAAGACGCCGATGGACGTCAGGTAGCCGCCATAGATCAATAAAATCACCAGATTGACTTGAGTCAGGAATCCAACCAGCGGTCCAAACCGACTCACTTTGGTAAACACTTCTTGTTGCTGATTTTCGACAGCATCGTTGGCCTGATGAAAACGTTTGATTTCCGCTTCCTGGCGACCAAGCGATTTGATCACTGCCACGCCGTCGCTGCTTTCGGCAACTCGAAGGACGAGATCGTCAAGAAGTTGCCGCGTTCGATCGTACATTGGCCGGACAGTTCGCGAAAAACGAATGCTAATCCACCAAATCATCGGAGTCGTAATCAAGCAGGCTATCGTAAGTCCGACGTGAATCCGCAGCATAAAGGTCAGGTACACGACCAATGACATGGCAAGGATCGAGAGTTGTACCAATACGCCGTCAATGAACATTCGAGTAGCTTGGACGTCGCCGGTCACGCGATTGATAATCGTGCCAGCGGGTTGGTCATTGTAGAATCGCAAACTGAGTCGCTGCAGTTTTGCGTACACCTTCGCCCGCAGGTCGACGACAATTTTGCGTTGAACGAGCGTCCCAGATGTAATTGCGTATGCGTAGTTCAAGGCGGCTCGCAGAATCGCAATCACGATCATCGCGACTACCAGTGATACGACTTGTTTCATCGGCGACCAACTCACCGGGAACGTGAATTCCAACGGCAAAGTTGGCAATGTCGTGGTGCTGCCAGCGTGAAAGCGGATCACGTCGATGGCAAGGCCACCCACTTGAACCAGCGTGACAGCCAGCCCCATCAAAATTGCCTGCAACGCCAGCATCGCTGCGCACCAGCCGCGATAGACCCAGGCTAGTTGCAGCAGTCTCAGGACGACCTTGCCGTTGGTCAGCGCGGTGGGGGGCGAATGCTCGTTCAAGTTGGCGATAGCAGCAAAATCGCTGTGTCAGCGTTCAGGTTCGGATCGTCGATGGCGCTCACCCGACGATTGGATTCCGAGTCGAAATAGATTTCCGACTTGATTGCAATTCCTTTCTGATCGCAGAGGTCGCAAACGTCAGCGATCGACGGAAATCGCCGATTGGGCGTATTGAACCAATCGAAGTTGAAGGCTCCGTTGGCCTTGGGTGACCGTCCTCGCATGACATAGTCTTCCCGCAATGCGCGGTACGCGAAATTGGGAAAGCTAACAATCGTATGCTTCCCCACTCGCATCATTTCGTCGAACAGCGATTCGATATTCGCAACCGCTTGGAGCGTTCCGCTTAAGACGACATAGTCAAATTGCCCATCAATGAACGCAGGAAGACCTTGATTTAAGTCATAGTCGATCACATTGAGCCCGCGCTTTGCTGCGCGAACGAGATCGTCTTGGGCGACCTCAACACCGACAAGCCTGTTGTGGCCGCGAGCAGCCAAGGCCGACAAGAGTCGTCCGTCTCCGCAGCCCAGGTCGAGTACCGACGAGTCGGGACTGACCATTTCCAAGATAGCCTCTTCCGCCAACGTTAGTGGCGAGTCAGGATCGCTGAGCGTGCCAAGCTTGGCTTCGATCAAGCCGGCGTATTGGTCGATGTCTTTATCAATTAAGAACGCGTCGTGTCCGGCGTCGGTCGTGATTTCCGCGTAGGTGACCGGTTTACCCAGCGCGGAAAGCGCTTCCACGATGTCTTGCGATTGTCGTGGTGGGAAAAGCCAATCACTGCTGAAAGATATAATCAAGCAATCGCACCGCAAATCGTCAAACGATTCCATTAACTGCAATCGACTTGATCCCAGGTCCAGCAAGTCCATTGCCATCGAGATCGCGACGTAGCTGTTGGCGTCGAACCGAGTGGTGAACTTTTCACCTTGGTGGGCTAGATACGATCCAACGCTGAATCGTTGCTCAAAGATGGAGGCAAATTGGCGAGGGTCATGGCGATCAGGATCAAACTTTGCCTCCATCGCTTGGCTTGATAGGTACGTGATGTGTCCCAGCATCCGGGCGATGGCTAATCCGGTGTCCGGGCGAAGGTCGCTGTCGTAGTATTGTCCGTCGCAAAAATTGGGGTCGGTTTGAATCGCGTTTCTGGCCACTACGTCGAAACCGAGTGCTTGGTTTGTCAACCGTGGCGAGGTAGCGATGGCGATGCAAGTCTGCACTGATTGGGGATAACGAATGCTCCAAATCATCGCTTGATGACCACCGAGTGACCCTCCGATCACGGCGCGAAACGCTTCGATCCCAAGCGAGTCCGCAAGAAGTCGCTGAATCATCACGATGTCACCGATCGTGATGCGAGGGAACTGTGCTCCGTAACGTTGGGGCGGATTACTTCCTGGAATGACATCCGAGGGACCCGTTGTTCCCCGGCACCCACCCAACACGTTCGGGCAAATCACGAAGAAGCGATTCGTATCAATGGGTTTCCCCGGACCAATCAGCCGATCCCACCAACCAGGGTCGTCATCCGCATCGTGTTTGGCCGCGTGCGAGTCCCCCGAGATCGCGTGGCAGACCAAGATGGCGTTGCTGCGATCTTTGTTCAGCGAGCCCCACGTTTCATACGCGCACGTGACGGATTCGAGCTGCCCACCGAGTTCCAGCTCGATGGGGCCGGCGAACTGAATCTCCTTCGCATGGCGCAAAGGAGCAGCAGAGCGAAAGTCGTCGGTGCTGGCGTTGCGGGACGAGGACATGTTGATCAAGAAAAGCGGATTGGTGAAGTCGTCATTGCACATCGCGACGCAGGCACTCAGCGGCAACCAACGAGCTACTCGCGACCAATTCTTGGCACCTAGGCCGACGCGGCCGCCAAGGCTTGTTCCAGGTCAGCGATAATGTCCGAAACGTCTTCCAGTCCGACGGATATGCGAATGTATTCGGGGACGACACCGGCCTTCTTTTGTTCGTCGGTGGTCAATTGCTGGTGCGTTGTGCTTGCTGGGTGAATCACCAAAGTCTTCGCATCGCCAATGTTGGCCAAATGCGAACATAGCTTGCACGAGTTGATGAATTTCTTGCCCGCCTCCATGCCGCCCTTGATTCCGAATCCCATGATCGCACCTTGTCCGTCGGGCAAGTACTTTTGACCGCGAGCGTAGTCTTTGTGGGACGGCAGGCCGGGGTAGTTCACCCATTCGACTTGGTCGTGTGATTCCAAGAACTCAGCGACGGCTTTTCCGTTTTCGCAGTGGCGAGGCATGCGAAGGTGAAGTGTCTCAAGGCCTTGCAAGAACAAGAACGCCGCGAACGGGCTCATCGCTCCGCCCGTATCGCGTAACCAATGCGTACGGATGTGAAGCAGGTAAGCGATGTTGCCCATCGGGCGCAGGTGTTCTTCAAAAACGGCACCATGATAGGAAGGCGACGGACCGCAGAACTCTGGCCACTTTTCAGGTTGATCGGCCCACTTGAAGTTGCCGCTGTCGACGATGGCACCGCCAATGTGAACGCCGTGACCTCCGATGAACTTCGTGGTGCTGTAGATATTGATATCGACGCCGTGTTCGAACGGGCGAAGCAAGAGCGGCGTCATTACCGTGTTGTCGCACAACACGGGGAGCGATCCATGCGGCGCTGAGTGAGCGGCGTCCGAGATAGCTTTGAAATCAGGCACATCGTTCTTCGGGTTGCCAATGCTTTCCATGTACACCAGACGCGTGTTTTCGTCGACGAGCCCATGGATGTCTTGAGGCCGATCCGGATCGAAGAACCGAACTTCGATACCAAGTTGTTTCAACGTTTGGCTGAACAACGTCCAAGTTCCGCCATACAGCGACGTGCTGCTTATGATGTTTTGCCCACTGTGTGCGAGCGTCAACACGGCGGCGGTGATCGCAGCCTGGCCTGAAGCGAAACATAACCCGGTGACTCCACCGTCGAGTGCTGCCAAACGCTTTTCAAGAACGTCAACGGTAGGGTTCATCAGCCGGCTGTAGATGTTGCCGAACTCGGTGAGTCCAAACAACGCAGCCGCATGATCGGTATCGTTGAAAGTGAAGCTGGTCGTGGCATAGATTGGCACAGCACGACTGTTCGTGGTGGGATCGGGGACTTGTCCGGCGTGCAAAGCTTTGGTGCCAAGTTTCATGTTCTCAGGCAATGAAGAATCGCTCATCAGGGTCCAATCTGTGTTTGGCAGGGAGGTAAATCAAGAACGCAAAGCGTAACGTTTCAATGCAAGAGTTACCATCACGCGACACCGCGATCTGGCTATGGTTGATTGCCCAGTTGAACCGTTGGGGATCAGCTTTCTTTGGCGAAATCGACACGGCGCCGCTTGCGTCCCCGTCCAATCACGGCGTACGCCCATTCGCTTTGCATCGGTTCATCGCTGCCGGCGAACTCACGAATGAGCCATCCACGACGGGCGGCGGGGGATCCGGCCGGTGGCGATCGCCGACGGCGGTCAATTTGCTCGGCAGTGACGAGGCGTAAGTCGGGCCGCGATTCCATCAGCATCGAGTAGTAGCCCTCTTCAGAGAGCTCGTGATACCTCAGGTCAACTTTCTTTCGATCGGTCCAATGAGCCTCTTCACCGAGCGAGTCGATCAGATTTCGTTTGGTTAACCAATCTACTCGGCCGATCGCCATGTCGATGTCGTTGGCGTTTTGTCGAAACGCGTTTGCTGCATCAAACAATTCTTGCCAGCGATATAGCACTAGCTTGGCGTCACCGAGCATGTTTGCCGGCGCATCGTCAACAAACCGCTTGGCCAAATTGAGATACACCTTTTGGATGTCCAATGCCGTCATCTCGCCACGGCTGGTAGGGACCCGAGAAACCAAGTTCCAGTCCGACGAGATCCGG
This sequence comes from Rubripirellula amarantea, assembly GCF_007859865.1. NCBI lineage: Bacteria > Pseudomonadati > Planctomycetota > Planctomycetia > Pirellulales > Pirellulaceae > Rubripirellula > Rubripirellula amarantea. Next base: position 3,120,956 of record NZ_SJPI01000001.1, read on the forward strand.
TGCAGCGATTCGACCGGTTGGCGAATGATCGGCAGGCCTTCCACGTAGCCACATTCGATCATATCGAGCACGAGTGACACCGAAGCCACTTTCACGTACTCGGCCAAATCGGACATGTTGGAATCCGATAATCCGATTTGCAGTCGTTGCCGTTTGGCAAACATGCTGCGCGTCGATGTCAGCGAGAGAAAGGATTTCGCGCAAAACTGAGCCAACCAATGTCCGAACACAAAGATCGGTCGCTCGCCGCGAAAGCCGCCCATATGAGAAACCGAATCAATCGCCATCGCTTTCGGGCTGAGATGATAACAACCGTCGGGATCAAGGTTGCCTGCCCCGCATAGTGCGACGCGTGAAATCAACATCGGAGCTAAATAATGCCGTTGTTTGCGAAATGCAATGTGTTTGGCGACAAACCCCAGCACCAGCACCGTCGGTAAATGAACGAGGCGAAGCGAATGGATCAACAGCCCCGAAACCCAAGTCGGCAAACTCGCCAGGACATCTCGATTGTCTAGTGGTAACGGGTCGTCGTCAAAATCGTGGAATTCTGTTTCCTGGGCGAGTTTGTCTTTGCGCGATTTAAGTAACCGAGAGATGCCGACCAGCGAGATAAGAACCAACATGATTGGCATTGCCACCATCAAGCTGATCACTTGCATGCACCAGAGCAGAGCAATGAAGCCTCGGTACACGACTAGCAACCAACCTGTGGCCACTTCGGCTTCGTAGTTTTCCTGGCAGCCGTAAACGTGCCCCAAAGCATCACTGCTGTTTTTCAGAATCCGCAAATCAAAACTGGTCTCTGAATCAAACGTAGCTTCCGAAGCAAGTTCGTCGATTGATCGCTGGCAGGAAAGCAGTTCAGTTGGATTGCGAACCTCGGGTGTGGCGATTTCAACCAAACCACCTGGCGCTGAGTGCATGGAAGGATGCGATTCGAACGAGATCGCGCCTCCACTGGCCAAAAACAATTGTTCGCTATCGAACAGTCCGCCAACGGTGGGTTGATCGCGCTGGACCGCTTCACAGATTTGTTCAAAGACCAAGCGGGCTGGCGGAAGATCTTCGCGATCGAGGTTCTGTGGGTCGTTAACCAGAGTCGCGTACTCGGTTTCGAGCCCAATCAGGCGAGACACCAGCGGACGATCGAGCCGGAACGCTTTGGCTTTACGGCTACCCGATCGAACGGTGTCGCGATCATTGCCGGTTGGGTCACTCCCCGGGGCGCTGGTGTCGCTAACCCCATCCTTCTGACTACCAGCGTTCTGATCGCCAGCGTTCTGGTCACCAGCATTGGGCTCACCAGCGGCTTTACCTTCGCCGGGATGATCCGTGGCGGTCTGATCGTCGGGAGGCAAGCGCGAATCGTCAGACATCGAATCAGGTCGACCAGGAGCGGCCAAGTGAGTTTGGGGGGCTATTGGGGATCGGGCAATCGTGCGTTCATTGTAGCGAGCGATTTCCCCGAGCCGATTGACAAATTCAGGGACATTCCAAGAACAGCACTTGTTTCGATATTATCTAGCTCTGCGACAAATGCGAGAACCTTCGTTTCCCTCCGCTGGAGTGCCCTGAAACTGGATTCTCGCCAGTCACGGAATTCTTGTCGCACCGTCCTCCACGCTACTAAACAGCACTTTGCTCCTATGAAAACTGACGAACTTCGCGAAAAGTACCTTGCCTTCTTTGAATCAAAGGGCTGCACCCGGTGCCCCAGCGACGTCCTGGTACCCGCCTGGGACCACTCTGTTCTCTTCACGCCGGCTGGCATGAATCAGTTCAAGGATCACTTTCTGGGCAAAGTGAAGCTCGACTTTACCTCGGCGACGACCTGCCAAAAATGTCTCCGCACCGGCGACATCGACAATGTTGGACGGACAGCGTTCCACCACACGTTCTTCGAAATGTTGGGCAACTTCAGCTTTGGCGACTACTTCAAGGAAGAAGCGATCCACTGGGCTTGGGAGTTCCTGACTGACAAAAAATGGCTAGGCATCCCTGGGGACCGCCTGAGTGTGACCGTCTACAAGGATGACGATGAGGCGCATTCGATTTGGCACGAAAAGATCAAGCTGCCCGAATCTCGCATCAACCGCATGGACGAGGACGAGAACTTTTGGCCCGCGTCGGCACCTAGCGAAGGCCCCGACGGTGTCTGTGGTCCGTGCAGTGAAATTTATTACCACCTGGAAGATGGCAGTGATGTCGAGATTTGGAATCTCGTGTTCACTCAGTTCAATCGAACCGGGAACCCGCCGGACAATTTGTTGCCGTTGCCAAGCAAGAATATCGACACCGGCATGGGGCTTGAACGCACCGCGAGCGTCTTGCAAGGTGTTCCCACGAACTTTCACATCGATAGCTTGTTCCCGATCGTCGAAGCGGCCGCGGATGTTTGTGGGGTGAAGTACGTTTACGACAGTGACAATGGTCGGCGACTACGCCGGATCACCGATCATGCTCGCGCGAGTGCCTTTACGATTCACGAGAATGTGTACCCGGGTGCCAAGGATGCTCGTTATGTGATTCGACGATTGATTCGTCGTGCGGTCTTGGACGGATATCAAATGAAGCTTCGCGAGCCATTCCTTTACAAGCTTGTGGAAGCGGTCGCTAATGCTTCAAAGGCTGCCTACCCAGAGCTTTCGCAAACTACGACTCGAGTTGCCGAGGCGATTGAGGCCGAAGAAAAGGCGTTCTTCGATACGATCGATGGCGGCATGAAGCGAATCGAAAAACTGTTCACTCATATGAAGAGCGAATCGCAGGCGATGGTGCCCGGTGACGACGCAGCGGACCTGCAAAAAACCTATGGCGTGCCACCTGAATTAGTCCAAACGCTTGCGGCCGAGCAAAACTTTACGTTTGACTGGGAAGGCTATCGCAAATCGATGGACCAGCACAGCATCGACAGCGGTGCCGGTCAAGTTGCGTTATTCCAAACCGGTCCCCTCGAAACGTTGAAGGAATCTCTTCGCGAAACGCCTTTCATCGGCTATGAACACACGTCCGCCAAAGCCATCGTCAAGGGCATCATCACGGGCGATGATGACAAGGATGACGACGGGCAATTGCTTTCCCATCTTGATCGCCCCAGTGATAACCCGATGCGAATCGTGCTCGATCACTCTCCCTTTTACGGTGAATCGGGTGGCCAAGTTGGCGATTGTGGCGTGATTGAAAACGATGACTTTACCTTCGAAGTTCGCGACACCCAACGACATGCCTCGTTGATCGTTCATCACGGCAGGCTCGTCCGCGGTGCGATCCACGAGGGTGATCAATGCGAAGCCAAGGTTGACGTCGAAAATCGAACGGCGTTAGCCCGTGCTCACTCGGCCACGCACATTCTGCATCATGCACTGCACCATCACGTTGGTCGTCATGCTGAACAACAGGGGTCCAAGGTCGAAGCTGACCGGCTGCGTTTCGACTTTACGAATCCAAAGGCCATTCCAGACGATATTTTGGCCAAAATTGAAACCGACGTTCTTGCCAAGGTGTCAGACGCCGAGCCGATTCGATGGGACACCGTGTCACTTGCCGAGGCTCGCGAAGCCGGCGCGATGATGTTGTTCGGCGAAAAATACCCGGACCCATGTCGAATGGTATCGATGGGTACTTTTAGTCGCGAGCTTTGTGGTGGCACGCACTTGACCAACACCTCGCAAGTCCAGGCGTTCGAAGTCGTCGTTGAAGAATCGGTTTCCACTGGAACACGCCGGATCGAAGCCCTCACGGGTGCCCGAGCCGAAGAACACCGTGCTCAGACTCGCGAACTATTGTCGCTGGTTGCTTCCAAACTTGGTTGTCAGCCCGGCCAAGCACTTGATGCACTCGTTGCATTGACGGACGACGTGAAAACGTTGAAGAAGGAACTGTCATCCGGAAAGGCTGGCAAGCATTCCGATACGTTCCAATTCAAGGGCGGCAAATCAACGACTGACACCAACGACTATCAAGCCGTTCGCACTGCCGTGCGAGCGATCACCCGCCGATTGAATGTTTCCATTGGCGACGTGGGCGATCGCATTGATGCCTTGTTGGCTGATCGCGAAAAGCTAGTCGGTGAATTGAAAACCGCCAGCGAAGGTGACAAGGTTTCGATTGATGATTTGATCGCAAGTGGTGAAACGGTCGACGGTACTTTGGTGGTCGTGACTGAAGTCTCTGGTGGCAATCCCAACCTGATGCGTGGATGGATTGATCAAATTCGCAAGAAGTCCAACGGTGATTCAGCGGTGCTTCTGGCATCTGTCGCCGATGGCAAGGTAGTGCTTGTTGGTGGTTTAAGCCACTCGCTGGTCGAACGAGGCTTGAAGGCGGGGGAATGGGTTGGTGCTGCAGCGAAAGCGGTTGGCGGCGGTGGCGGAGGTCGTCCCGACATGGCTCAAGCCGGCGGCAAAGATCCGGCGAAACTTCCAGCGGCCCTCGAAGAAGCGATGGCGTCGATGAAGGCGAAGTTGACCGCGTAAGTGAACCGGCAAGTCGCCGCGGCGAGGCGTGGAATCGCTGCGGCGAATGTCGAAGGATTAGCGCGAAGCCTAAATCAACACTCGGCGCTTTATAGACGCGAACCTGTAAGATCGACGCGGCCCCAAGAACCGGGCGTGTCGATAGCTACGTTGTGTACTCGGAGTTGAAGTTTACGTAGTCGTTCGTTAGATCGCTCGCCCAGTATTTCGCCGATGCACCCGTTTTGCCGACGGCTAATTCGATCAGGACTTCCGATGAAGCCTTCATTGCCTGACTAAGAGCTTTGGCATCGAACGGCAACGGGGTTCCGTTCTCGTAGATCAACGTGCCACAGATCTTTAGCGATGTTTGTTTGGGATTGATCGTTGGGCCCGCGTACCCCGCAGCGGAAACGATGCGTCCCCAGTTCGGGTCGCCGCCGGTGATCGCACACTTGACCAAGGGGCTCGCTGCAATCGTTTTTGCGATCAGAGTCGCGTCGGTGTCGCTGGCGGCGCCAGAAACTTCGATCGCTAGCACGTGAGTACAGCCTTCGCCATCGGCAACCAGCAGTTTGGCTAAGCGGATGCAGACATCATTTAACGTTTGCTGGAAGGTTGAAAGGTCGTCGCCGGAAAGTGATTCGCCCTCTCCGCTAGAGATCAGCAATAGCGTGTCATTGGTGCTCGTGTGTCCGTCAACGCTGACGCGATTAAAGCTCTCGTCGGCTGCCATCTTCAACGCAAACTGACAAGTGTTTTCGTCCAACGGTGCGTCGGTGATCACGACGCTAAGCATTGTCGCCATGTTAGGCGAAATCATTCCTGCGCCTTTGGCCATCGCGGCGATCTTGTAGGTGTTCTTGCCGATCGTAACGTTACCCCATTGGACTTTTCGGAAAGCGTCGGTGGTCATGATCGCGGTCGCGGCGGCACTGAATGCTTCGGCTCCCGCGGCAAGTTTTCCGTACGCATCGACCGTCCCGGCGGCGACTTTTTCCATCGGAAGTTGGTGGCCAATTACCCCGGTACTCATCACAAGCACGTCGTCGGCGCGACATCCGACATGATCGGCGACGATTTGTGTCATTCGCGCGGCATCCTGATCCCCTTGATCGCCGGTGCACGCGTTGGCATTGCCGCTATTGATAACCACGCCGCGAAAACTGCTGGTGGGTGTTCGGCTGCGGCATAGGACGACCGGCGCGGCGACAATTTGATTGGTGGTGTAGACGCCCGCAGCAACGGCAGGTCGGTCCGTAACGATCAGTGAAACGTCGGGTTTGCCGCTTGCTTTGATTCCTGCTTTGACGCCTGCAAAGCGAAAGCCCTGCGGCAGAACGTCGTCAGCGAGGTCGGAAGTTTCAGGAGCATTGGTATTTGCGGTCATAATGGGGAGACCTGTTCAAGCGAAAAAGTGTCTACTGGGCATCGAATTGACGTTGCCGAATAATGGAACAACCCGGCGAGCGTACGAAAAGCCCGCCAAGACCACTTCAGCAAGAGAATCGCGTTTGAATCGTCTGCCAGAATCCGAAACTCTGCCCCCACGTCCTACGGAATCGGTATCGACAGATGCGTCTGCATCGATCGTGGTCACGACCGGTTTGACGAAGCGATACGGTGATTTCGAAGCATTATCGAAATGCAGCGTTCAGGTCACTCGTGGCGAAATATTCGGGTTGCTGGGGCCTAATGGTGCCGGCAAGACCACGCTGATTCGGTTGTTGTTGGGGTATCTACAGCCAACCGAAGGCGAGATTTCAGTCGATGGATTTGATCCTCGAGTGGACGGGGTATCGCTGCGAGAGCGTGTGGCTTACTTGCCTGGTGACGCTCGCTTGCCCCGGCATATGCGAGGACGCAGCGTTTTGAAGTTCTTTTCCGAAATGCATCCTCACGGCAGCCTCGAGCGGAGCTTGGCGGTCGCCGAAACGTTGGAACTCAACATTGCTACTCGTGTCGCTTTCATGTCGACCGGGATGCGCCAGAAGCTTGCGCTTGCAGTTGTCTTTGGCGTTCATACTCCCTTGTTGATATTGGACGAGCCAACGGCAAACTTGGATCCCACCGTTCGTGCTGCCGTGCTAGATTTGGCGATGGAGGCGCGGGACCAAGGGCGGACGGTGATGTTTTCGTCGCACGTGCTAAGCGAAATCGAAGAAACTTGCGACCGAGTAGTGTTTCTTCGCAAAGGGCACCTCGCTCACCAATTAACGATGGATGACTTGTTTCAACGCCATCGAATTACAGCGGATTGGCCGGCAAACCCGCTGCAAGTTCCTGAGGCATTGGCCGGGCTTGTCAAACTTTCGGTTCGCGAACGTCGGGGCGGCAAGACGCTTTGCATCGACACCCAAGGCGATTTAGCTCCGCTGCTTTCATGGGTCGATTCGCTATCGCTAAACCACGTTCGTATTGAACCGTTGGGATTGCGAGCGGTCTATGACAGCGTGCACCTGGGAACGAAGTTCGATGCGACGACAACATCCGGCACCAGTGAGGTGGCGATTTGATCAATCGAATCTTGATTCGTAAGTACATCGGCCAATCTCTGCTGCTGTTTCTGTCCTGCGGTGTGGCGCTGTTTGCGTTCGCGTGGGTCCGAGTTTGGGTGGTGAGCTTCCTGGATATGGGGCAATTCCAAACGATCCTCGAACAGTTTCGCGAATTCGAAAAGTTCGCGCCGATCAAATTTGATGCTTTGTTTACCTACGGCGGCCGAGTGGGCATGACGTACGACGAACCCATCGTGATTTTATGCACCGTGATCTGGTGCATTTCCCGAGGCAGCGATGTCGTTAGTGGTGAATTAGGACGCGGCACGATGGAAATGATTCTGTCACAACCCATCACCCGGCGGACGTTGTTGCTTTCTCACGCCACGGTTTCCATTGCTGGACTGGCAATGCTATGCCTGTTGGTCTGGGCGGGCATTTGGGTGGGGGTCAACGCGACAAGCGTCGAAGAGTCTTTGCCGGCACCTACCTTCCGGGTGCCGATCGTCAACATTGATATTCCGCTGACCGTGAATGAGCCGCAGACTCAAACTGTCTTGCTGGCCGAACGAGTGGACGTTCGCACCTACGCTGCGTCGACGTTCCATCTGTTTTCGTTTGGGTTCTTCTTGCTGGGTTTGGCGACAATGTTATCGTCGCTTGATCGCTATCGTTGGCGAACGGTCGGCCTTGTCGTTGGGTTTTATGTACTGCAGGCCGTGATGTTTGGGTTGGGCAAAGCCGCACCCGCACTAGAATGGCTTTTGTCGCTCACCTTTTTCAGTTGTTACAAACCACAAAAGGTGACATTGCTTGCGTCGGATGAGGGCTTGGCGGCACCTTGGAGCTTGACCGAGCCGTTGTCGGAATGTGTGTCACCACCCTTGGTTTATCCGTTGATCCTGATCGGACTGGGGTTGGCGTTTTACATTGCTGCGGCTCAGATTTTCACCAAACGGGACCTGCCAGCACCACTGTAAAGCGGGATTTCGCTGTCTAAACCGAAGTTCCGTCGGGACGGTAAAATAGATAGGATACAGGCTCCCTGCTGGTCCTTACTTACCTTGTTTGCTAGCAACCATTACCGCTGTGAGCCTGATCTGTGGCGAAAACGAATAATACGGCTGATCCCTTGGATTCTGAATCAAAGACGCTCACTCCCGCCCAAACTCGCGCTGAGTCGTTCCGAATTGCCGCAGGTCGCGAAACGATCGAGGCGTTTGTGGTCGCGTTCATCTTAGCGCTTTTGTTTCGAGCATTCTTGGCAGAGGCGTTTGTCATCCCCACTGGGTCGATGGCGCCTACTTTGATGGGGGCTCACAAAGACATTTTCTGTGACCGTTGTGGATACAACTTTCGCGTCGGGGCGAGTCGTGAACGAGCCGACGGAAATTCGGTCGTTGTTGTCGGTGGGATATGTGCGAATTGCCGACACGTCAACTCCATGGACTTGGCGAGCAATTCCGATCACGCGACTTTCAACGGTGACCGCATCTTGGTCAATAAGTTCAGCTATGTGTTGGGCGATCCTGAACGCTGGGACGTGATTGTTTTCAAGTTTCCGGGAAATCCGAAACAAAACTACATCAAGCGATTGGTAGGCTTGCCCAACGAGACGTTAACGATTCTGCATGGTGATGTTTATGCTCGCGAAACAGGCACCGACGACCGTCCTGAAATTTTGCGGAAGCCGCCGAGCACGCTATTGGCAATGAGTCATCTCGTTTACGACACCGACTATCAGTCCGAGATGTTGATTAACGCGGACTACCCCAGTCGCTGGCAATCTTGGACTGAAAACGCTACGGAACCTCCGACGGATTCGTGGAAGGTCAATCAAAGCGTCGATGGTGTTCTCGCTACGGTGACCGCAAGTGACGAACCAAAGTGGCTGCGTTATTTCCATCACTTCCCCGACGATGAACAATGGGCTGATGCCGCGGCGGGCGTTTCGCTGGCCGATGCTAATCCCTACCAAACGCGGGCGATTACTGACTTCTACACTTACGATTCCTACATTCAAGCTCCGTTCTCGTATGTCTTTGCGAACGCGGGATCCGGTGGGGCTCAAGGTAGTGGCTATTTTTCGGGTCTGTCCTTCAATCCTCGTTATCAAAGCGGCGAGGGCCCCGAACAATTCGGCGGTGCGACGACATGGGGAGGCATGGATTCGGGAGACCAGCAACTCGGACGCGATGGCATGCATTGGGTTGGTGACCTGATCGCGGGATTGGACATTGAAACCACCTCGGATGCCAAAGAACTTGTGCTCGAATTGGTGGAAGCAGGGGTTCGCCATCAGTGTCGGTTTGATTTGACATCGGGATCGGCATCGCTTTCGATCATTGATTTCGAAGGCAATCCGCAGCGATTTGACACTGCAGAGGAAAGCGATAAGGCGAACGCTTCACCCACCGCAATGACGTCAGTCCAAGCGGGCTCGCGGCATCATATTCGCTTTAGCAATTGCGATGACCAGATTTTGCTTTGGGTGGATGAAAAGGTTGTAACCTTCGACGCACCGACAACTTTTCAAGCTGGATCCTTTCGTAAAATTTCCGACGATCGTCCTCGCATAACGTTAGCTCACCCACTTGATGCTTCGCCCGTTGGGATTGCCGTTCGCGGTGGTTCGTCAACCATTCGGCACCTTCAGGTGCTGCGGGACAAGTATTACATCTCGACCGAAAGTAGTCGTTTCGGCGGCATTTTTGACTACGACCGCAATCAACTCTCGCAATTGACCGGACGTGGAATGAGCCAGCGTCAGATTCAAGATGTGCTTGCTGACCCGACTCAGTGGGACAGCTTTGCGGGATGGCAAACCCGCCGCGAAGTTTCGTTTGAGCTGCAAGCAGATCAGTTTTTTCCAATGGGTGACAACAGCCCCGAAAGTCTCGATGCAAGATGTTGGGCAGGCACAAAGGCTCAAACACCGATGCCTCGCGACGTCAATCGAGACGCCTGGAAGTGGGGCGATGTTTCTTATGTACCAAGAGACTTGTTAGTCGGGCGTGCCGTGGTGGTGTTTTGGCCGCACTCTTGGAATTCGCCTGTACCATTTACTCCTAATTTCAAACGCATGAAATTGATCCGATAACGGGATCAATCCATTTGAGTCGGACTCTGGAAAGGAATCCAATATGTTCCCGTTCGTTAAGACTAGCGATGCCGACGACGTGCTCGATGACACGCCGCCTTATGTGCTTGAAGCCATTGATTTGCAAAAGACTTACGGTCGTCGTCGCGTCGTCGACGGTGTTTCATTGAACGTCGGGCAGGCCGAGATTGTAGGATTGCTTGGTCCCAACGGTGCGGGCAAGTCAACCAGCTTTCGCATGATTTGCGGCATGGTCGAACCAGACCGTGGACGCGTTTATTTGGACGGGCGCGACGTCACGACTTGGCCGATGTTCTTGCGCGCTCGCGACGGACAAATGGGTTATCTGCCGCAAGAGCCAAGTGTGTTCAAGAAGCTAACGGTGGAACAAAACATCTCGGCGTTATTGGAATTGTTGGGCATGGACCGCGCCGCTCGCAAAGAACGCACTGATGAATTGCTCGAAGAGTTCAACATCACGCACATCCGCAAGAGCAAGGCAGGCGGGTTGTCGGGCGGCGAGCGGCGTCGTTTGGAAATCGCGCGTTGCTTGGTATCGAATCCCAAAATTGTGATGCTCGACGAACCGTTCGCGGGCATCGACCCCGTAACGGTGCAGTCGATTCAGGAAGTGATTTTGCAACTGCGTGAATCAGGCATCAGCGTGTTGATCACCGATCATGCGGCCCGCGAAATTCTGGGCACCGTGGATCGCTGTTACGTGATCTATCAAGGGCAAGTCTTGATTGATGGCACGCCAGAGGAAGTCAAGCAGCATCCTAAGGTGCAGCAGGAATACCTGGGCAACCTCGATGGCGTGGACGTCAATAGTTCAACCAAAGCTCACGGAGTTCCCTCGCCCCATTTTCGTGGAGCTAGAAAGCCGACCCGCAGCGTCACTGACGTTTGATACCCCTCGGACGTTCACGTGCCAGAGATGTGTGCGAATGATCTGATGCGAATCGTGGTACGCAAATCAGGGTACGCAAATCGTGGTACGCAAACTGTCGTATGCGTAGGTGAAGTCATTCGAAGCCACTGGGGTTTGGACCGGGACTGTTGATCGAGAGTCCCAAATCCGTTGCCAGCAATTGCGTGCCTTCTATTGCATGTCTGCTATTGCATGTCTGCTTTACGTTCAAGCAGCAACCGCATCATCTCTTCGGCCGAATTGATAGCGATATCACGTATCAGGTCACGTTGAGTCTCATCGCCGAACTCATATGTGACCGCGTGAATGCCGAGTTCACGAGCCACCCAAGCCTTGCTGGTCGATCGGTGAGCGTTGTGGCCATCATCGCGTAGCATCTCAAACGCAGGCATGCGTTTATCGATGGCGGCAACCCACTGAGTCGTAAAGCCTGGAGGAAACAGTTCGGTTTCTCGGGGCGGTGTGTAGAAGACTTCGTTAAACGTGCTGTGGAAATCAAGAAACAACCACAATCGACCGTTCTCTCGGTCTCGTAGCGTTAGCATTTCGTCGCGGATCGCTTTGGTTTCGGGCTGGGTGAATCGAAGCCAATCGCGATTTAAATCGACTCCGTTAGCGTTACTGCGCCAGTATCCTCGTTCGACTCCGTCGGGGTTGGCCACCGGCACGATGACCGTCAGGAAGTTCTCGCGAAACTTTTTCGCCAAGTTGCTATCGGTGTTTATCGCGTCGACAAAGTGCATCATGCCAATCGTTCCCGTGACCTCGGGTGGATGCTGTCGCGAAAGAATGAAGATGGAATCTTTCGCATCAGGATTGCCAATGGCGACTCGATGCAGTGGGTTGCCGAGAACGGACTGACCAATCACAGATTGATCGACGTCAGGCTTCGTTGACAAGCCCTTCATCCAACTGCCAACTTCCTTTTCACTGACGATTTCTTGACCAGCGACCCATAGCGATTTTTCGCCTACGGGAATGTTCAACGTTACTTCGCGACCGGTGGGATGCCGCGAAACGACAAGGTTTTCAGCCGATTCCCAATTCACTCGATCGCGACTGATCTTAGGAGCGTATCGGTGAGACCCGCCTTCGTAACGCAAGCGAACTTGAATTTCGCGTTCGGAGTCTGCTTTGACCCGAAAAGCGTACCAGGCGCTGTCGTTGATCGGTTCGAGTTCGGGTTTGATGGTGATTTCGAAGTGATCTTTTTTCTCAACGAGACTGTCAATTTTGCCGCCGGGAAAGTCCGTGTCGAATCTTATCCCATGTTCTTTAGATTCGTAGGAAACCTCGGTGCTTATCAGCGTAGAAGGATCTGCAATCGCGTTGGTGCTACCAACGACTAGGCCTGCTGCTGATATCGCTGCTGCAAGAAACACGCGGCGAAAGCGGTGGGTATGAGCGCACATCATGAACTCGTCCTGAGGGAAGTTTGTGAAACTCAAACTTAAACAGAGGGTCTGCTTAAGCGCCGTTCATCCATGAATGGCTTGCCGATGGCGTTTAATAAGTTTGAATTCGGTGAGTTTCACGTCGGTAGGGTGGGGTCAAAGCAACGCTTTGAGCTGAGGTGGGATACTAAAAGTATAGCATATGCCGATCTTAAAACCAAATATCGATCACTCCAGGGCAAACGGAAGGGGCTGCCATGCCCTAATCACGTTGTTTATGCGCTCAATCCACGCACCGTTGAAATTCTGGTATCAGATCCCAGCATCGACCGGGTTGGAGCAGTCGTAGAGGAAAGAGCGGTCCCCCAATTCCCAGCCACAATGGCCGTGTTACGATCGTTGCCTCATTGCCATTCACCTGTCTTTCGCGAAAAGTTATGACTGAACCAGCCGTCGAATCGGATACCCGGCCCTGGGAAGAACTTCTGAAACTCGCCCGCCAGGGCGACGAATCTGAGTTGTCTGATTACTTGGCGAGTCTCCCGCCAACGGATCAGGCGTTTGCGTTTGCTCACCTGGACGATGAAGACGCAGAATTGATCGTCAACACGCTTTCGGTCTCGCACGCTGCGGAATTGTTGTCGCGACTTTCCGAAGCACAAGCCGCGGGTTTGGTGGGAACACTTTCGCCGCAATTGGCGGCAGCCATCGTTCACGAATTACCATCGGATGAACAAGCGGACGTGCTCGGCGAATTGGCCGACGATCAAGTGGGTGCCATCCTCGATCAGTTGCCCGAGGATGAAGCGACTGATCTGCGTGAGTTCATCGCTTACAACGACGAGGTGGCCGGTGGGTTGATGAATCGCGAGCTGATTCGCATTCCTTTGAATGAAACCATCGGTGGTGTGATTCGCATCATCGAGTCAGCGCTTGAACGGCTGACCGAGGGCGATGTTCGATACGGCTATGTGGTCGACGATAGTGATCGCTTGGTCGGTGTGCTACCAATGCAAAACTTATTGTTTAGCAAGCGATCCACCGCAGTCGGCGATGTGATGATTCGCGAGCCGATGACTGTTCACGATCAAACCCCTTTGGACGATTTGATCGATGTGTTTGATTCGTACAATTTTCTTGGCATTCCTGTTGTTGACGCTGATCAGAAACTCGTAGGTGTTGTGCTCAGGCAATCGGTTGACTATGCCGCTGGGCAAGCAGCCGAAAGCGACTATTTGAAGAGCCAGGGTATTGTCGGCGGTGAAGAACTACGAACCATGCCGCTGTGGTTGCGCTCGCGACGACGTTTGAGTTGGCTGAGTGTCAATATTTTGTTGAACGTGGGAGCAGCCAGTGTGGTGGCGTTCTTTCAGGACACGTTGCAGTCGGTGATTGCCTTGGCCGTGTTCTTGCCGATCATCAGCGACATGAGCGGGTGCAGCGGTAACCAAGCGGTCGCGGTCAGTATGCGAGAATTGTCACTGGGGTTATTGCGGCCGACGGAAGTCTTGCGAGTTTGGATCCAAGAACTCGGCGTCGGGTTGATCAATGGCGCCGTGCTGGGACTCTTGGTGGCGATCGCTGCTCTGCTTTACAACGGGAATGGCTACCTGGGATTGGTTGTTGGTACGGCGCTATTTGCCAATACGATCGTGGCGGTGTCGATCGGCGGCACGGTACCCCTTATCGTGAAACGATTCGGATTTGACCCGGCCATTGCCAGCGGCCCGCTGCTGACAACCATTACTGACATGTGTGGATTCTTTTTGGTGTTGGGAATCGCAAGCCAAATGATCGACAAGCTGACTCAATAACTACGCTCCTGGCGTGCAACGGAGTCGTGATTCAGACGTTCTGGTTTTGCTTGAGGCTTTCAAAGTGACCTTGTCGAAGTGAGTGTGTCGAAGTGAGCGGTGAATAATCTGTAGCTGACGCTTGAGTCAAAAGCTTCCTGAGTGCTTCGCTGTCTAGTATCGAGCGTGTAAGAGCTTGGTTGTCGGTTGCATGTCGCGACGTTTTGAGTTCTGTTGGACGGATCGTTTTGACCGCTTGATGTCCCTCGAGAATACACGATGAAGTTTTCTAATTGCGTTTTGATACTTGCGCTGATCCTGGTCTCGGCTAGCCTCCGAAGTGAAGTCACGGCTGATGACGTGGCCAAACGTCCCAACATTGTCTTTGTGCTTTGCGATGACCATCGTTTTGATTGTTTGGGGATTGCAGGGCATCCATTCTTGGAAACACCTCACTTGGATCAACTTGCACGTGACGGGGCGATCTGCAATCGCGCGTACGTGACAACTTCGTTATGCTCACCCAGTCGCGCGTCCATTTTGACGGGCCAGTATGCTCACAACCATCGTGTGATCGACAACTATCATCCCGTCGATCCTGATTTGGTTTTCTTTCCTCAGCATCTGCAAGCAGCGGGCTACGAAACGGCCTTCATCGGCAAGTGGCACAAAGGCGGCGAAATTGATGACCCTCAGCGAGGGTTTGACCATTGGATCGCATTCAAAGGACAAGGCACTTACTTTCCCGATGGCCGTGGCACGACTCGGGAAGTTCCGCAAACGACTTATGACGGTCTCAACATCAACGGGAAGCGGGTGCCACAAAAAGGCTACATCACCGATGAACTAACGGACTATGCCATTGAATGGTTGGCAGACCGAAGCGACGAGAAACCGTTCTTCTTGTATGTCAGTCACAAAGCCGTGCACTCGGATTTTGTACCTGCTGACCGACATCGCGGTCGCTACGACGATCAACCGCTTCCGATCGAAGTGCCCAGCGTGTCAGAGATGAACGCGGGTAAGTTGCCAATGTGGGTTCGCAACCAACGCAACAGTCGTCACGGGGTGGACTTTGGATACAACTTGAAAGGCTTCACGCCGGAAGTTTACTACCGACGTTACTGCGAAACCTTGCTCGCTGTTGACGAAAGCGTCGGACGTCTGCGTCAAGAGCTTGCGGATCGCAATTGGATGGACAACACGGTGTTCATTTACATGGGGGATAACGGTTTTCAGTTCGGCGACCATGGGTTGATTGACAAACGAGTGGCATACGAAGCGAGCGCTCGCGTGCCTTTGATCATGACAGCGCCCGGACGAATTCCATCGGGGCAATCGTTTGATGGTTTGATCGCGAACATCGACATCGGACCGACGTTGCTGGAAGCGGCGTCCGCTAAGCCGCTGGACGAAGTGGATGGAATGAGTGTGTGGAAACCACTCTGTGAAGCCGACGCCGGCAGTTTGGAAGGTCGTAGCGTTCTGTATGAGTATCTTTGGGAGCGAAACTATCCTCAGACTCCGACAATGCATGCGTTGTTAGGGACTCGCTACAAGTACGTTCGATATCATGGCTTGTGGGATCGAGATGAGTTGTTTGATCTGCAAAATGATCCAGGTGAAATGCGCAACTTGATCGACGACGAAGACCAAGCGGTTCGCGTAGAGGAGATGAACGCTCGGTTGTGGGAGATGATTCAATCAAGCGATGGAAACGAAATCCCGATTTTGGAAGATCGCGGTTCAACGTATCCGTTGCGAAATCCTCAGAAGGCACCGCAAGCGAGTTTTCCTGATGAGTTTTTTAAGTAGGGCTCGGTATGGATCGACCAGTGGACTGGAAATCGCTAACGAAGCGTCTATCGCAAACGGACTGGCAAATAGCACTGGTGGTAAGTGGTGGCGGAATCGGTGCTATCGAGCGATGCATGAAGCGAGCGGGTGCGTCGGTGAACTTTGTGGAAGCGGTCGTTCCCTATTCGCGAGCTTCGATGCGGGACTACCTTGGCGCGCCGATGGTAGGGAAGAGTGCATCGAAAGAGACGTCAATTCAACTCGCGCAAGTGGCATTTGAACGAGCGGTTTCGTTTTCTGACATCGATCAGGGACGAGCCGTCGGGATCGCGTTGGTCGCCGCCATGCCCACGTTTCCCGCACGCAATCAGACCAACCAAATTCACGTTGCGATGATAACAATGAATGGATGTCAATCACGTTCTCGCGAATTAGATGGTCAACTCATTGACCGTGACGACGCCGAAGAAATCGCTGAGGCGATGGTAGCAGAGATGGTTGAGAATCTTACCGGGTAAATTGAGAATCCACTTTGCAAACGCAACGTCAGATCCGAGTTCCGTCTACAATGTCCAGCTTCTCTCGCCTCGACTGGACCGATTCGCATGAAGCCCAACGAAACGAACGACGACGAAATTGTGCCACCAGCATTGCGGGAGGTTAAGTATGAATACACACCTGCTCTCGTCGATATCTTGACCCATCTCAATACGACCATTTTGGTATCGACCTATCAAGCTGGCAAATTGTTAGTGCTTGGTGCGAAAGATGGGAAACTAACAATCTCTTTCTTGGACTACGAGCAACCGATGGGGCTGGCGGTAAGTCCGCATCGGATCGCCGTGGGTTCGCGCCGGCAAATGCACTTCTTAGTTCCAGCTCATGAAACTCAGGAGCGTGATTCGAAGTATGACAGTTGTTATGTGCCTCGCACAAGTTTCTATACGGGCAATGTTCACGGGCATGACTTGGCATGGGGAAGGGAAGGCTTGTGGGTCGTCAATACTCTGTTTTCGTGTTTGTCGACGCTGCACGAAGACTACAGCTTCGTGCCGCGATGGAAGCCACCTTTCATTTCGCAGTTGATCGATCAAGATCGCTGTCACCTAAACGGCATGGCGATGGTTGAAGGCGAGCCCAAGTTCGTGACGGCGATGAGCCAAACCGACACGGCCGCAGGCTGGCGACCGAATAAGGCCAATGGCGGTGTGGTAATGGAAGTGCCTAGTGGTGATGTGATGTGCAGCAATCTTTCGATGCCACATTCGCCTCGTTTTTATTCTGACCGATTGTGGGTTCTCGATTCTGGGCGGGGTGCGTTTGGTTATATCGATCAATCCAGCGGTAAGTATCAAACTGTTGAGCAACTTCCTGGTTACACTCGCGGATTATCTTTTGCCGGTCAATTTGCCTTCGTTGGGCTATCAAAGATTCGCGAGACGTCGGTATTTGGTGGGGTGCCAATAGCTGAAAAGCGTGATGAGCTTCGCTGCGGTGTCGGTGTGATTGATCTGACGACCGGCAAGACCGTAGCGGTTTTTCAATTTCATAGCGGCGTGACAGAAATTTTTGCGGTTGAGGCGCTGCGAGGATTTAGCAATCCGCTGATTGCCGGTGCATCGGTTGATCAACAGGAACGTGAAGTTTGGATCGTGCCAAATCCAAACGGACCGATTCCAGTGGTCAAACCCAGCGTGCCGCTGTTTGCGACGCCTTCTATTGACGGGGGATCATCATCAGGGGACTTGTCTCCTGCTCAATTGATCGATCTGGGGAATAAGCGACAAGAACAGGGTAACCAACCATCAGCGATGTTGTGTTACCAACGTGCATTGGAGATTGATCCCAAGTGCATTCCGGCTTTGCAAAATCTCGGCTATCTGGCGTTCAATATGGGCGAAGCTGAAAAAGCAAGCGACGTCTATGATCGGCTGCTCGCGATTGAGCCTTCGGCGATCAATTACCTGCTCGCTGCTTCGGTCTTGCCAGTGATTTATGACTCAGAAGCGGAAGTGCAGCATTGGCGAGAACGTCAGTTGAAGGTCCTTGAAGACTTGGCTGCTACCGGCGAGCAAGTGGACGCGACCAAGAGTTTAGTACCCACATGCTTCTTCGCGGCATATAAGGGGCTCAACGATCGTGACGTGATGCAGCGACGCGCAGCAGCGGTGAAGGGAACCGATTTTACATCTCGTCAGAGAGCTGAGCGAAGCGATAACAGACTGCGAGTTGGTTTCGTTTCGGCATACTTCCGCAACCACACGATTGGGCGTTTAAATATCGGGCGGCTTGAAAATCTTAGTCGTGAAAAAATTCACTTGAGCGTGATTTATGCCGGACGAGAACAGGACGAGATGAGTGAGCGATTTAGAGCGACGGCTGACGATTACATCCGTTTGCCGCGTGACTTACCTTCCGCAATCGCGACAATGTCAGAATTGGATTTGGATGTGCTTGCGCACGCCGATGTCGGCATGGACTCGCTAACGCAAACACTCGCTTTTTCTCGTTTCGCACCTGTTCAGGCAGCAACCTGGGGCCATCCCGATACAACGGGAAGCACGATGATGGATTACTTCATTTCCAGTGTGGGCTTAGAGTCCGAGAACAGTTCGGAGGCCTATTCCGAGGATTTGGTTCTTCTTCCGTCATTGGGGATTCAGTACGAGCGTCCTTCGCTTCCCGAAAAACATAAGATCCGCAACGATTTGGGTTTGTCTGATGATGCGAATCTGTACGGGTGTCCCCAGACGCTGTTCAAGTTTCATCCTGATTTTGACGAGATTCTTGCGGGCATTTTGGAGGCAGACCCGATCGCTGAGTTAGTGTTGTTGGAAGGCCGACTGCCCGAGTGGACCCACCGACTGCGAAGGCGATTTCGACGCACTTTGCCTGAGGCGGGAAAACGAGTGCGTTTCTTGCCTGCACTGCCGCATGAGGACTTTCTCTCGCTCGTTGCCAATGTCAATGTGTTGCTTGATCCAATTCATTTTGGTGGCGGGAACAGTTCGCTGGAGGCGCTCGCAATCGAAACGCCTCTGGTGACGATGCGAGGCGACTACTTGCGCAGTCGAATTACGAGCACAATTTATGAGAGCGTGGACTTTACCGATTTGATTGCGGGTGACGCAGAACAATATATCGGGTTAGCAACACGAGTCGTTAATGACGATGATTTCCGAGTTAACGTGCTGCGAAAAATTCGCGATGCGTCCAAAGCATTGTTCGATCAAGCCGGACAGGCCGATGAGCTAGAGCATTGTCTGTTGACGATGACCAAAGCAGGCTAGAGAGAACTGTACATAATTTGCGACTAAGTTCACCGTTCGCTTAGTTGGGCGGCTGTTTGTACTAGGTTGACAAATTCACTTCGAAGGCCTGTGGAGTCATTCCCGAGGGCGGACTGTGCGACCTGCTGGATGTCGGCAAGCTTCCATGGTTTGCCCTGATCTACCTGACGCAATGACATTCCGAAACCGGCCACCGCGGCTGCGAATCGGAAGTCTGCATCGGCGAGATCAAATCGAGTCGAGTCGTTGACGACGACATGTTCGCTCCAGCGACTGTTAGATTCCCCCGGCAGTTTGTAGCGTAGCTTCACAGTCATCAATTCACCTGCATTGGGATCGGCAACAGGAGTTTTCGCGGCGGAGTACTTCAGCGGATCGATATCCCTCAGGATATCGGTAGTTAAGCCAGCGGGGATGATCTCGTAGAACGCGGTAACCGTGTGGCCGGCGCCGATTTCTCCTGCGTCAACGGAATCGTCATTGAAGTCCTCATTGGAAAGCAACCGATTTTCGTAACCCAGCAACCGATATCCAGCGACGGCCTTGGGATTCAATTCGACTTGAATCTTCACATCTTTGGCGATCGTGACCAGTGTCGAGGTCACCTGTTGGACCAGTACTTTCCGAGCTTCGCTAGCCGAATCGATGAATGCATAGTTGCCGTTTCCGCGATTGCTGATCTGTTCGAGCATCGAATCGTTCAGGTTTCCCATCCCGAATCCAAGCACTGTCAAGTCAATCCCGCTAGCAGATTCCCGTTCGATCATGCGAACGAGCTCATCGTTGCTACGTTGGCCGACATTGAAGTCGCCATCGGTGCAAAGGAGGACTCGATTGACGCCATTGGATTGAAAGTGATCGCGAGCAATTTGGTAGGCAAGCCGCAAGCCATCGCCTCCGTTGGTGGATCCGTACGGGCGAAGTGAACGGATCGCTCGACTTATCTCGTCTCGTTCGTTTGCGGCGGTCGAATTCAGAACCAAGCCAGCCGATCCCGCATAAGCAACGATGGCAATTCGATCTTGGGGCGACAATTGCGAGAGCAGCAACAGCAAGCTGCGTTGTAACAGTGGCAACTTATTAGACGCTTCCATGGAACCGGACGTGTCAATCAGTAGCACCAAGTTGGCAGGGTCTCTTTGTCGCCAGTCAATATCGCGTCCCTTGAGTGCGATTCGAACAAGTTGATGGTCATCATTCCAGGGACAATTTGTAACTGCGAACCTAGTCGCGATCGGTTCGCTGCTCTCGGGATCGGGCAATGCGTATTGGTAATCGAAGTAGTTCACCAGTTCTTCGATCCTAACAGCGTCAGGCCGCGGCAGGCGTCGGTAGTCTCGCAAGTGTTGGCGCACCTTGCTGTAAGACGCGGTGTCGACGTCAATCGAGAATGTACTTAGCGGCTGATGAGCGGCACTGATGAAGGGATGAGTATCGATCACATCGTGTCGATCCGAATCCGAGTCTCGTAGGTCAGGGGCATGGTCATCTTCAGCAGACTCATGAAGGTACATTGCATCGTCAATCGTCGAATGAACGTAACCTCGTTGTTGCTGGCCACATCCGGCAACCAAGATTGAAAATGTGAAGGCGACCAGTTTGCTTAAGGAAGGATGTGAGATGGGTAGGCAGGGAATGGCCAAACGATTCGTGGTTAAATGATTCGTGGTTAAGCGCTGCACGGCTAACCACTTCATGGCGGGACGCTTCATGACTGGACATTTTATGACTGGGCATATCACGGCTAGGCACTCCAATGACGGTATGTTGAAGAAGATCGCTGTGAGAGTGAGCGACACAGCCAAGACGATTCGTCAAAGGCGATGGATTTCGGTGTTTAGGAAAAAGTCCAATTTTTAATTCCGTTCGTCATCCTGGGTTCGTCTTCATGGCTTAGCGTGCGAGTACGCAACGCTCCTGTTTTTGTCACTGTTTTCCCGCTACGGTCGTGCCGCGGCGAAATGGTGTCAGCGATGACCAGGAGCACTAGCGATGACCAGTGACCAAAGTTCGTCATGTCAAACGCATGTACGGCTTGGCGGCTCAATAGACGACGACGAGAGTGTGTTGAATGAAGGTCCTCAGCAGGGGGTAAAGCTTCGGCAGGTCCAGAGCTCATACCGAGGCAGATCCCGAGCTCATGCTGAGTCTGAGTCTGAGTCTGAGTCTGAGTCTGAGTCTGAGTCTGAGTCTGAGTCTGAGTCTGAGTCTGAGTCTGAGTCTGAAGCAGGGGCAGAGGCAGGGGCAGAGGCAGGGGCAGAGGCAGGGGCAGAGGCAGGGGCAGAGTTAGGGCGGGGCATCCAACGCACCGATTCGCTTAAGCCTTTCAGCTAGGGAACAATTGACGCACTTCGCCGAGCACTCTGGAATTGGCAGGTGACAATTCGTGCATGGAGTATCTAAGATATTGCCTGCATTCTGCGATTCCCGCCTTCGACTTCTGGATTCACGTCGACTATGAGCGTCACCCTTCCCGGCACGACTTCCTCCTCTCAAACATCAACCATGCTCGACTTTGCGGACGGATTCATTCGCCGGCATATTGGCCCCTCAGCTAGTGAAATGGTGGTGATGCTCGACGAGCTAGGGTTTGATTCACTTGATTCATTCACCGACGCCACGGTGCCGGCCGAAATTCGTCTCGACCACGACTTGGACATCCCTGCACCGCGGGGCGAACGTGAATTCTTGATCGCGCTGAAGACGATTGCTTCGAAGAACAAGGTTTACCGTTCTTGCATCGGAATGGGGTATACCGGGACTGTGACGCCACCGGTGATCCTCCGCAATGTTCTTGAAAATCCCGGCTGGTACACCCAATACACTCCTTACCAAGCTGAAATCGCTCAGGGGCGTTTGGAAGCGTTGTTAAACTTTCAGACCATGATTGCCGATTTGACGGGCCTACCGCTCGCCGGTGCAAGCTTGCTCGATGAAGCCACCGCCGCTGCTGAAGCGATGGGGATGTGTGCTTCGATTGCCAATCACAAGAAGACTGGTTTTTATGCCGCGGACGATTGCCATCCGCAAACGCTTGCGTTGCTAAAGACCCGAGCAACCGGTTTGGGGATCGATTTGAAGGTCGGTCCGATCGAGGACATCGATTTTGCGCATGGTGAGGGCGGTTTGTGCGGTGTCTTGGTTCAGTACCCAACGACCGACGGACAGATTGTCGATTACCGCGATCTCGCCAAGCAAGCTGCTGACAGCAAGTGTTTGCTCGTAGCCGCTGCTGACCTGCTTGCATTGACTGTTCTGACACCGCCGGGCGAATGGGGCGCAGACATCTGCATCGGAAGTGCACAACGGTTCGGAGTTCCAATGGGACTCGGTGGGCCTCACGCAGCCTTCATATCCACCCACGACAAGTTCGCTCGCAAGCTACCGGGACGTCTGATCGGGGTATCTAAGGATTCGCATGGCGATCGCGCGTTGCGGATGGCAATTCAAACTCGCGAGCAGCACATTCGTCGCGACAAGGCGACCAGCAATATATGCACGGCTCAAGCATTGTTAGCAATCATCAGTTCGTTCTACGCTGTCTACCATGGACCCGATGGGCTGAAGCAAATCGCCACACGAACCCAAGCGTTTACTGGCGCGTTGGCATTGGGATTGGAAAAGCTCGGCCATAAGATTTTGGGCAATGGAACCATTTTTGACACCATTCGCATTGAGCTTGGTAAAGGCCGGCGTCATGCCGCTCGTCAAGTTGCCGATGCCGCTCGAGAACGCCAAATCAATCTGCGCGAGTACGCTGACGGGACACTCGGCGTCACGCTTGATGAGACCACCGATCGCGCTTTGGTGGCTGACTTATTGGCTGCCTTCAACTTCGGTCACTACACCGGTTTCGATGTCGATGCGTTGCTCGCTGAGTTTGACCAAGCGGGTCGATTGGCGCTAGGAGTTCACCAACGAACGAGCGAATACCTGACGCATCCTGTTTTTCATCAGCACCGAAGTGAAACGCAGTTGTTGCGTTACATCTTCAAGTTGATGGGACGCGATTTATCGCTGGCGCATTCAATGATCGCGTTGGGATCGTGCACGATGAAGCTCAATGCAACGAGCGAGATGATTCCGGTCACGTGGACCGAGTTCGCCGACATTCATCCGTTCGCACCTGATACGCAGTGGCGCGGTTACACGCATTTGTTCCGTGAACTCGAGCAATGGCTTTGCGAAGTCACCGGCTTCGCGGCGGTGTCGTTGCAACCTAACGCGGGCGCCCAAGGTGAATACGCGGGCTTGTTGGTGATTCGTGCCTACCACGAACACATGGCCAAGAAAGCGGGCGTTGAAAATCGTCGCCATGTTTGTTTGATTCCCACATCGGCCCACGGAACCAACCCTGCTTCGGCTGTGATGGCGGGCATGAAGGTCATTCCGGTCGCTTGCAATGATCGTGGCGATGTCGATATGGATGACTTGAAAGCGAAAGCGGAAACGCATGCGGATGACTTGTCGGCACTGATGATCACTTATCCATCAACGCACGGCGTATTTGAATCAACCATTCGTGAAGTGTGCGACATCATCCACCGTCACGGTGGGCAGGTATACATGGATGGTGCAAACATGAACGCTCAAGTTGGATTGACCAGCCCCGGCAACTGTGGTGCTGATGTTTGTCACTTGAACCTGCATAAGACGTTCTGCATTCCTCACGGTGGCGGCGGTCCCGGCATGGGGCCGATTGCGGTGGCTTCGCAACTGGCGCCGTTCTTACCAGAACACCCGGTCGAGCGGCCTGATACGGCGGGCGAGTTTGCCATTGGGCCAGTCTCGGCGGCACCCTACGGAAGCCCCAGTATCCTGACGATCAGCTATGTCTACATCGCGATGATGGGTGCGGCGGGATTAAAGCAGGCTACTCAGGTAGCGATCCTGAACGCGAACTACATGGCTAAGCGATTGAGCGACCACTACGACATCCTTTACACCGATGCCAATGGACGTGTGGCGCACGAGTTCATCGTTGATTGTCGAGCTTTTGAAAAATCAGCGGACGTCAAAATCGAAGACATTGCTAAACGATTGATGGACTATGGTTTTCACGGTCCCACAATGTCATGGCCCGTGCCGGGGACATTGATGATCGAGCCGACTGAGAGCGAATCGAAAGACGAGTTGGATCGGTTTTGCGACGCCATGATCGCAATTCGAAAAGAGATCGCCGCGATTGAAGCTGGCGAGATGGACCGCCAGGACAATCCGCTGAAGAATTCACCGCACACGATGGGTGAAGTTGGTAGCGACAATTGGAGTCACCCTTACACTCGCGAGCAGGCCGCTTGGCCAATGAAGTGGTTGCGTGATGCGAAGTTCTGGCCCACGGTCGGGCGGATCGACAACACTTATGGCGATCGTAATTTGGTGTGCTCTTGCCCACCGATGGAAAACTACGGCGAGTAGATCTTGTTGATGGTGGCGGATCTCATCCAGCGTGACGCTGGGTGAGCGACAAGCCTAAGGAGCTCATTCCATTCGATACGACTCCTTGAGGCCAAGATTAGCATGACATCTCTATCGCTTCGCCTGCCTTCGGGGCCTCGTGGAAAGCTTCGCAATACTTGGCGCGTGCTGAAAAGCCCTCGGCATTTTTTCCAGGATTGTGTCGCGAAGTATGGTGACCCGTTCACGATGAACGCGATCAACGGAAAGGTTGTCGTGACGGGGCGGCCAGAATTGATTGAACAAATTTTCCGAGCCGATCCTGATACGTTTTCTGTCTTCGCCAGCGAGGGTCTCAAGCCGATCTTGGGGGCTGGGTCGCTGCTGATGATGGAAGGCCCGGATCATCGCGCCGAGCGCAAGCGTGTCGCGCCGCCTTTGCATGGTGATCGCATGAGGGTCTACGGCGAGACGATGAAGAGGATCGCCGAACAAGCGATTAGGAAACGCGAAGACGGCCAGCCTTTCACGGGGCTACAGTTGGGAACCGAGATTTCTCTCGATGTGATTTTGCAGACTGTTTTTGGTGCCGATTCAGAAGACCTTCTGCAAGAGTTTCGTGTCTGCACGCGAGCGGCATTGGATCGTTCTTGGCCGGTTCTGTTCTTTTCGCCCAAGATGCAGTTCGGCTTTGCCGGACTTAGTCCCATGGATCGGTTGCGAAATGCGCAGCAACAGCTTCGCGGTGCATTGAAACGAGAACTCGACCGTCGAGGATCAACGATTGCTGATCGAGAAGACATCTTGTCGATCCTTGCTCGACCGACGGAAGACGAGCCCCACCTGGATTTCGAACACTTGGCTGACTCGGTGGGAACTCTTTTGTTTGCCGGCCACGAAACGACTGCGGTATCGGTTGCTTGGGCTTTGTACCATTTGCACCGCAATCCCGGTTGGCTTGATCAATTGCGAGTCGAGATTGACGCCAGTGATGGATCGCCTCTGACTTATTCGAAGATGCCCCTGCTGATGGGAGTCGTCCAAGAAACGTTGCGACTCAACCCGATTGTTACCGAGGTCTTGCGAACGTTGCGTCGACCATTCTCATTGGGCGACTATCATCTTCCCGTGGGTCACTCGGTGGCAGCCGCCGCTTGTTTGGCACACTACGACGAAACCGTGTTCGTGAATCCGAATGAATTTGACCCTTCGCGATTCGTCGACCAGACGTATTCGCCGTCTCAGTACTTTCCGTTTGGCGGTGGCAATCGCCGATGTGTGGGCGCCGCGTTTGCTACTTTCGAGTTGGCAATTGTGTTGGGAACGATCTTGCGTTCGCATGAGCTTGAATTGCTCGACCAAGGCGACGTAGTATCGACGCGTCGGAACATCACAATGGGGCCCTCCACCGGCGTGAACCTGAGGGTGATCCAACGGCGGGGCGTCGATCGGGTATGATGCGTGGCCGACTGTTATTGAAGAAATACTTTTCCCTGAGCTTCGCATGAAAACCCATTCGTCATTGCCTATTGGTGATCAACCGCCACCCGCATTCGGATGCATTGTGTATGTCCGCGCTCTCGACGGAGGCAAGGTTGCTGCTCGTGTGATGAATCTAGACGGATTCGAAGTCGAAGCTTCCAATGAACGCGAGGCGATGTCGAAGTTAGTGCCGCTGTTCCGCACGCGAGTCAAAGAAATGCACGAATCGGGCGAAGAGATTCCTTGGATCGAATCGTACCGCGCACCTGACGAAGGTGAAGTCAAACGCTTCTTGCCCGTTCACCTTTAGGGCCTCGTCGGAATATACAATTCATGCAAAGCAACACCCCTGCTCCCGCGGATGCATTCGCCTTTGGAAAGAACTGGTCTCGTTTTTTGCAAACGCTCAACGACGATCGTATACAGTCCGCTGAATCGTCGCTGAAAGAACTGGTGGGACGGGACGACTGGTCCGGCTTGCGATTTTTGGACGCGGGAAGTGGAAGCGGCCTGTTTAGTCTGGCGGCTCATCGAATGGGTGCGATTGTTACTTCGTTTGATGTCGATGACGATTCGGTGGGCTGCACTAACGAGATCAAACGAAGGTACGCGCCGGAATCGGGCCAGTGGCGAGTCCATCAGGGTTCGCTGCGAGACAAGCCGTTCATGGAATCATTGGGGACCTTCGATGTCGTTTACTGCTGGGGCGTTGCCCACCACACCGGCGACATGTGGACGGCGATCGACCATTTAACTGAGCGTGTTGCCGACCAAGGAACCTTGGTGATCGCTATCTACAACGATCAACTCTATGTGTCTCGGATATGGTCGGGCGTCAAGCAGATCTATCAAAGGCTGCCCGTAGTCCTGAGGCCTGTTTTTGCGGCGTTGGTGGGAGGCCTAGAATTTGTAAAGCGATTGATGGTGACCTTGGCCGCCTGCCTGCTGCGATTATTGATGCTGCGAAATCCGTTAGTGCCGATCTTCAATTGGATCGGTGACACGAAGACTCGCGGCATGCATGGATGGTACGACTTGGTTGATTGGGTCGGCGGATGGCCGTTCGAGGTTGCTAAACCCGAAGAGATCTTTCGGTTCATGCGAGACCGAGGTTTTGTGCTAACCGAAATGACGACCGCATGCGGAGGCCATGGTTGCAACGAGTTTGTATTTACTCGTCGTTGAACCGTCGTGATTCAAGAATCGTTCCGGCTAGAAGTTTTCGGGATAAATAACCAGTTCGATCCGTCGATTGGCGGACCGGCCTGCAGCAGTTTGGTTGCTTTGCCGAGGATTATTGGAACCTTGCGCCACCGTGAACAATTGATCGGCGGGCATTCCCGACCGGCGCGTTAGCAAGTCAAGGACTGCGGCCGTTTGCGCCGCGGTGAGCTGATGACTTGAGGAAACCGCGCCGCCATAAAGAGGTCCGTTATCGGTGTAGCCTTCGATGCCAATACGGTTTCGTGGAAACAGGCTTCGTAGTTGAGCCGCGATCGGATCAAGCGTGGAAGAGGCTTGAGGATGAAGTTGTCCCGATCCGGGCTGGAAGAGTTGGTCCGAGGGAACGACGATGCGGATCACTTCGCCGTCTTGCTGGACAGGGATGCCGCCTAGATTCAAGCGGCTCGCCATTTGAGACAAGTTCGTGTTGGGGGTGATCGCAGCATTGCCCCGTATTTGCGTGCTCGCTTGAATGCCACGTACTTTGGACTCAGCTTCACGGGCCGCGATTGCATTGGATTGAACCTGGCTGGACATGTCAGCGAGTTGACGTCGTAGCAATTCCGACTCGTCCCGATAGACCTGGGTTTGTTGCTCACTTTGGGCAAGTTGAGTTTGCAATTGGCGATTATCATCGTCGAGTAACTGCACACGTCGGCTCAGTTCAGAGATCCTCGCTTCGCCCATCGATACCTGGGCCTGGTTGGGAGCGCCCCAAGGGGCACCTGCTTGACTGGCAAAGTACGGGTTCTGGCTACATCCAGCAACGATCAGCGTCGCGAAGGCGGCGAGCGTGGTGATGCAGCGGTGGTTGAGTAAGCAGTTCATGCTAATTCTCATGCGATTTTCCTAGCGGCGCGAGATCTCAACTCCAACGGATTCGAGAATTCTCGGCAAATTTCTTCATGAAGTGAGTCGGTCGTACCGAAACCCAGTGCCCCAGAGCAAGAGAGAAGTAGCGATCTGGTTTGATGAGGACCGGCAGGAACGCAGTGAAGCATAGAGTCGGTCGCAAGGTTCATGAGCTGAGGCACGATGCGCGGCGTGCGTCCGGGACCCCTAAAACCCGGGACCCCTAAAACCCGGGACCCCTAAAACCCAGGGCACCTGAATACTGTGTCCGTTTGAAAGATCGCCAGCAACCGCTCTGAATACGAAGCCGAGTCTCGGACTACGGGCCCTGGAATCTGTCCCGCACTTTGCTCTTGGTCTGGCGGGCCGAGCTTTGTTACATCGAACAGAACTTCGCGAAGTTATTTGATTCGATCTCGAGGAAACCGAGCCGTATGCGCGACCTTGCACCTTACTTTTCATGTCGATTGGCCCCTCGTGTTTTGGCACGAATGGTTGTCGTTGCGCTCACGTGTACGTTGCTGACCACCGCGATGGTCGGGTGCCAGGATGGACCCATGTACGCCATCAAGGCTGCCAATCCCTACTATTCGTATCGCGAATGGGGGAAGGACAAAGAGATCGGAACGACTGATTTCGAGCGGCGAGTGCAGCTTGCCGAGCTTGCCGAAACGATGCCCGACTTACCTCCCGAACGCCAACAGTTTTGGTCGGGTCAGTTATCGGAATTGATGGCGAACGACAAAAGCGCCGAGATGCGAAGGTTGGCTGTACGTGCCGCCGCAGGCATCGACGATGCATCTTCGTTGACGCTCATCGAAAAGGGCCTTGATGACGAGAGCGTCAAGGTTCGAATGGAAGCTTGCCGAGTACTCGCGTCGAAGCAATCCAATGAATCAGCACGCCTGCTTGCAGCCACCGTGGGTACCGAAACCGATCAAGATGTGAAGCACGCCGCCATGAAATCGCTCGCGGCGCATTCTTCGCCTGTCGCCATTAAGTCCTTGAGCGTAGCTTTGAAAGATCGCAATCCCGCAACGCGGTCGCTTGCGGTCGCTTCGCTCAAAGGCTCCACCGGCAAGGATCTCGGCGACGATCCTCAGACATGGATCGCAGCCCTCGAAAAGATTCCTGATGACTCTCTCACACCGGGCGCCATTGGCGGACCTGGGGATAGTGAGACAAAGGTCGCCAATCGTCTTCAAGACATCTTTCGTTAGTCCAAGGCCATCGGCTTGTTGTTCCTGAATAGTTCTGATTTCTTACGGCTCAAGACACTGTGATGTTGAAACTACGTTTTCCATCGAAACTTCGTTGTGCTGTCGCTAGTGCGATGGTGTTCGTTTTCTTTGACGTATCTGCTCGGGGGCAAGAACTTGGTCGCGTTTGGGTCGATGCCTCGGGCCTGCATTCGATCACTGCGACTTTGGTGCGGGTCGAGAATGATTCGGTGGTTTTGTTGCGAGCCGATGGTGGAGAGGTAAAGCTACCGCTTGGTCAACTCAGTCACGACGATCAGAAATACGTCTCCAATTACAGCGAGAAGATCACTGCCGAGAACGGTTTGCGATCATCACCGCCGCCCAAGCCAGAGGTCGAACCGCTCGAGGCTTTGGAACTTCCCCAAGCATTATTTGAATCGGCCGAAAACAGCGTCCTGGAACTCGGTCCGGCATTGGTCATGGCGGGCGATGTTGGCCTGCCGAGGTCATTGCCAGCAGATCGTTCCCGATTTGCGTTTGGATGCCAAGACATCAACATCGAGATGGACAAGCTCGACTTCACCGACGATCGAGTTTCTCGACCGATTCCGATCATTACCACGGATAAATGGGATACACGAACCACCTCGGTGATCATTTCGGCAAGCACCCAGGTCCGGTTCATGAAAGACACCGCGCGTCACCAAGTGGTGCGATTTGACTTTCAAGACGGGCGGCGTGTGGTAGCGATGCAGCATGATCGAAACGTCGCTCTTCTTGACCATGACCACGACAACCAGCGATCGTTAGTGTTGGTTGATCATGGTCCAGTGGGTGATGGCGGAAAGCTAGCGCTGGCCGAAGGATGGCAGGCTGACAATCTAAGGATCACCAATGCGCGAGCGGTTCCAGGGGCGTCCCCCATACAAACGCAGCCCAAGGTGCGGTGGGCGCGCTTCGTGGATGCCCAGCATGTGATCGTGGCGATTGATTCTTCAGTCGTGCTTTGGAATCTTGTTTCAGGTGAACCGATCTATCGAATTGCTAACGTGGATCTGAAGGCGACACCGGCGCTATCAGGCGGGCACCGTTACTTGGCCATTCCCAGCTACGGAAAAGTCGATCTGCACGAAACGGCAACCGGCAAGCGACTCGGGCAAATCAAGATTGAACCTAAGCTTCCCGCCGTTAGCTTTTCTCCCTATGGCGACTCTCTTGCGATCTCTACTTCTCGAAGAATTCGCGTTTGGAATCTGCCCGGTGCAGCCCTCGACTACGACGTCCAGGCTC
The DNA here is from genome assembly GCF_007859865.1 of Rubripirellula amarantea. Taxonomy (NCBI): domain Bacteria; kingdom Pseudomonadati; phylum Planctomycetota; class Planctomycetia; order Pirellulales; family Pirellulaceae; genus Rubripirellula; species Rubripirellula amarantea. The sequence continues at coordinate 3,151,663 of NZ_SJPI01000001.1, forward strand.
GAGAAAGCCTCGGGCGTGAACCAACGGTATGGGTCAACCACGAGCTTTTGCTCACCAGCAGCGGCGTGTTGATGAGTCTGCCCATGGGACTTCCGATTTGGAAGTACGACGTCACAGCGTGTGAAGTCGCGTCGTTAGGTGAGCACGTTGCGATCTTGCGACGTGAGCCGATCGAGCAATTGGTGACTGTCAAGCTTCCGCATCCGGCAGCGCAGGTTACGCTTGAACATCTGCGTTCATCATCTGTCGATATCGACGAATCGAGCTGGCGAATCGCGGGACGAAGTATGTGGAACGGGACACAGTGGGTGGACCGAGACGTGCGAATCGGTGCTAAGCCGATCAGTCGTCGGTAATCACTTCACGGCTAGCATTCGTTCTAACGCGATCAAGCTCCACTTCGTCGTTTCGTCGTCGACGTGGATTTGGTTGACAATGGCACCGTCGCGAAGGTTTTCCAGAGTCCAACACAAGTGCGGTAAGTCGATGCGGTACATCGTGGCGCACATGCAGACGACTGGACTAAGGAAATGAATTTCCTGTTCTGGATGTTCAGCCTTCAATCGGTTTACCAAGTGCAATTCAGTGCCGATTGCCCACTTCGTTCCCGGTGGGCTTTGCTCGACGGTTCGCAAAATTTTACCGGTGCTTCCCGAGACGTCAGCCAAGTCATTGACTTCGCGAGGACATTCCGGGTGCACGAGGATTTTGATGCCCGGATATTGTTTTCGGAACTGATGCACGTGTTCAGCGCGGAACATTTGGTGGACGCTGCAGTGACCTTTCCACAGAATCACTTTGCTGTCTTGCAACGCTTGTTCGCTGTTGCCACCTAGGTCCATTTCGTAAGGGTCCCACACCGGCATTTGTTCTTCGGTGATTCCCATCGTTAATGCTGTGTTGCGACCGAGGTGTTGGTCAGGGAAAAAGAAAACGCGATCGCCACGTTCGTAAGCCCACTCCATCACCGCCGCCGCGTTACTGCTTGTGCAAACGATGCCTCCATGCCGACCGCAGAACGCTTTTAAGCTTGCCGCACTGTTGATGTACGTGACCGGAATCACTCGCTCGGTATCGATCACTTCTGCCATATCGGCCCAAGCCGCTTCGACTTGCTTGATGCCAGCCATATCCGCCATCGAGCAACCCGCAGCCATATCAGGCAAGATCACCGTGACGCGGCGACCATTGCGTTCGGCAAGCTTGTCAGGCCGATTGGCCAAGATATCCGCCGTTTCGGCCATGAAGTGCACGCCGCAGAAAACGATGGTTTCGCACGTCTTACTTGCCGCCGCTGATTCGCTTAGCAGATAGCTATCGCCGCGAAGGTCGGCATGTTCGATCACCTGGTCCTGTTGGTAGTGGTGGCCGAGGATCATTAGACGATCACCGAGCTCTTGCCGAACGGCTGTGATGCGAGCGTTCAGTTCGTCTGCTTCTAAAGACTTGTAAGGCTTCAGCGGATGAACTTCGTTGGGGTTGGCCGTCAAAGCGACGAGGTTATCAGTAGCCAATGCACGGGGTCCTTGGGTCACGTGGTGAAGAAGGCTCATTGTACCATCCCACTTAGCAAGCGGCCCATGCCCTCAAATTCCAATCCCTTTGCCCCCAATCGAAGGTCATCAAGGACTGTATTTCAGAGCCAGTATTTCAAAGCCACAGTCAGGGAATCTTTGCACCCGAGCCCAAGCCACCCAAGCCCTGATCGCCAAATCGTTAAAACCCGAACCAATCCGAGCGGAATCTGTCCTTGCTGTTCGTGAGGCCAGGCTTCTGCCCGTTGACCAGGGTCCTGGCCATGGATAAATTGACGTCTCACGCGGTGGCTGTAGCTCAGTTGGTTAGAGCGTCGGATTGTGATTCCGAATGTCGGGGGTTCAAATCCCCTCAGTCACCCTTTCAAAAGCACCGTCTTTTGCCGGCCAAAACGCGTTTTGATGTTACGGCCTGCGTTTTGATGCCTGGGCAAGCGATTTTTCGTTGCAGCTCGAATTCTTTCGCTACAGCCAGCGTTTCGTCACTGCAGCCCGCGTTTCTTCGCAACCGCTCAATGGCATTCGGCCCCGTCCATTTGATGCGGGCTCCATCACCCCGGCTGACCTTGCTCGCCGACGTGCTTTCTCCAGTATTCTTCCATGTTTCCATTCGCGAAGTAACGGACATGAGGTACCGGCCACTCGGCCTCGAAGTGATGGCGTGGAATCAACATCATCGGCGTGCGGCCACCAACTACCGTGCCGCGATGGATGCCAAAACCGGCCCGATAGCCAGCCACCTTCGTCTGCTGAAATGTTGTCGAGTCATAGTCACCAGGCTTGCCGTACGGATAGGCGATCGTAGTGCATGGTCGCCCGAGCTGCGTTTCGATTTCAGCTTTGGATCCCCGCAGTTCGTCATCAAGCGATTCAGGTTCGTTTGAAAGCGAGGCCAGACGCACGTGAGTTTTGGTATGCGATCCTACATCGAAACCGTTTGTGATCATCTGCCGCAGATCATCCCATGTGGCCATTTCTAATACGTCTCGGTATTCAGCGATCTCGAGGGAAAAGTGAGCGGCGTTGTCCCAGTCCGATCCGATCCAATGGGTAGGAGCGAACATGATCATAGAAACCTGTTCGTCGCACAAAATGGGAAGCGCGTTGCGTATGACGTTCCTGTACCCATCGTCAAACGATAGGTGAAAGTACCGACCATCAATTTTGTTGTTTCCTTCGGCCATCGCTAGGCAAGTTTCCGTGTCGATAAACTGCCCTCGGTGTTTGAGCATCTGAATCAATCGCAAGAACTCAGTGCGTTGATCATCAAAAACATGGTGACATGCGAGGCAACGAAGAAACGTGGACTCGTCTTTGGTGTCGAGCCAACTTTTGACACGCAATGTCATGTCACGCATGGTTCGGCGAAGCATGGCTCTTGCACCAAAACGGCGCACCACGGTGTCTCGCCAAGTGGTCGCATAGGCTTTGTGAGGATTGTTACTCATGAGTCGACATGCCCTGGTTCAGGGACATCTTTTCCCGCGATGGAAAATGCTAACGACTGCATGGCAGCTTTGGTTGCCGATTCCAATTGTTTGCCACGACGAATCGCTGCCTCCGAAGCGATTTGATGCGACACCGGATCCGACATCCATTGCCTGATCTGTTCCGAGGCGCGATCCGCGAATCGAACGTCGGGTGGAACGATCAACCCGGCCCCAGCGATAAGGCAGGGGATACAGGCACGGTCAACGGAAATCACTGGCACTCCATAGGCAAGAGATTCGTTCAGCACGATTCCCCAGGAATCAATTTTCGATGGGAATAGAAAGCCATCGATGTCTTGGAAGAACTTCACTTTGTCATCATCGTAAACGGCACCACGATACTCTATTCGACCCCCATGATTCGCGATCGCTTGATCGAGTAGCCGACGATCTGACGCGCCGTGACAGGGACCGGCAAGGACAAGTCGAACCGAGTCGTCGTTCTTAGCAACCATTTCAAACGTTTCGATGATCTCGAGAAGTCCTTTGTCAATTGAAAGATTGCTGAGATGGCCGACTATGAAACCCCGACGTTGCCCAGCCGCGTCGGGCAATTCGTTGCGTGATTGAACATCGGATGGAACATCGGATGGGGCAACGCAATCGACGACCATGGGAGGCACAATCAACGCATTCACGGTCGAACGGTAGGCAAGGTTGAAGTCGTCAACCATCCGCTGACATGCCATGACGTGCTGAGTGTTTCGAGGGGCGATATGCAACAGTAATCGCATTCTGCGATCGGGGACCTCGATATAGTTGACGACGTGATGGTGCAGGATGCAGCGAAATCCACGCGCTCGAGCCGCGGCCACGTGCAGCAGATTGTAGATCAGGCCCGCGCGAGAATTTACCACCATGTAGATAGATTCGTTTCCTCGACACTTCCAGCTCAAAATCACCAACGTCGCTTGAAAGCTGACCAGCATTTTTTTCAATCGCCATAATGGCCGGCTATCGCAGAACGAAGTTCCCAGATCATGTTCCCGAAGTGAACAACACGAACGCAATCGGGAAACGATTTGCTCGGTCGAATAGGTCATTCCCGTTCGTGGACCAGGCAACGCACCCACGAAGGAAGCAAAACGGCTCATCGCTTGCGGATCACTCGTCTCTATTTGACGCCCAGCGGTGCTCATGCCGTTCGCCTGCGATTTCGCGTCTCGAGTAAGCCATCGATATTCTTCCAAGCTGATGGCAACAATGAATCGACGCTGGGGGACCCGTGCGCAATCGCTTCGTCGATTAGCCGCTTCAAGTCGGTAGTTGTCATCAGCTCGGGATCGTACAGCGGAAAGCCCACTCGCTTTGCAAGCGACTTTACTTTGTTGCTCTTTGCGATTCCAACCACCGGTACCGAGTTGATCAACGCCAAGATCAATGGATGCATCCTAACACTGATCACACAGGCAGCGTTGGCGTACGTCGCGAGAACCTCGCGAGGAGCATCGCAGTTTTGCCAACGGATGGACGTGTCAGTGATGTCAGCTTGAAGTTGACAAAGCAATCCCGCATCAAAGTTCTCGCGAACGTCACTGGATACCACGATCAGAGATCGATCCGGAAACGAATCACGCAGGAAAGCGATCAACGTTCGATAGAATGATGCATCAGCGAACGAACGCAGTGGGCTTCGGTGCAATCCAATGACGATCGATGACTTGGACGAACAAGACAGTGCTTGATTCGGCTCAGCTAAGACCGCCGAAAAGACGACGTCGGCTGTTGATTTCAATCGCTTGGGCTGGCATCCGGCAGCGATCAGCATCGCGTGCGAAAAATCATCGCGACAGCCGATCCAGTCCGAACTGGCAACGATTCGTCGTGCCAGCCAACGAGAGCGAAAACGGGTTACCCCTTCCGTACCGATTCCAATCAACCTCGCACGCTGGCCTCGCAGTCTTCCCATCCAACACAATAGCAGCACAAAAAGCATGCCCTTGCTTGACCGATCGCCCGTCAGCATTTGGCCACCGCCGATAACAAGACGGTGTGTTTTCAGTAAGCGAAAGAGTAATCCGATACGATCGGCCTTGACCATCCGAACCCCACGACGCTGGTAATCTCGTGAGATTGTTTCGCTTATTCTCGTGCAAATTCCGGTCACGGACGCGGGGGCATATTCTTGTTCAAGCATGCTCCAAACACTATCGAGAATCGCTTCATCGCCTGAATTCCAGCCCCCAAAATAGCCGAAGACAAGAAACTGATTTGACTTTGCAGGTACTTCATCCATATCAGTCACGCTTTCCACACGCCATTCGCCCGCTCTCGAAGGCCGTCGAAGAGTTGAATAAGGAGGGTGATAGATTTTATTGCTTGGACTAGGCTCAGCTTAATCCAACGGACCCAAGAGTTTGCGTGGGATAGGACCGACTTCACGATAACTTTGCGAAAAACGGCGTCGACTTGAGAGTGCATCTGAGACTTCCTACGATTGAAAGTTATGTCAACGAACATCATCGACATCGAAACACTCATCATCGGCGCCGGCCCGGGCGGTTTAGCGACGGCGTATCAGCTCGCAAAGTCCGGTTGCAAGTCCCTCACGGTGGAACAGTCTGATCAACCCGGCGGGTTGATGCGGTCGTTTGTCCACGGTGAATTCACTCTCGACATTGGACGCAAGGAACTTCCGGGACGTTTGTCGGACGTCGATCAGCTTTGGAGCGAAGTGCTAGGCGCCGACCTTTGCAACTACGATCGGCGGCTTGGTGTCTTGTACCAGGGGAAGATTTACGAAACCGAACGTTCGCACGGTGGACTGACTTATGGCATGTCGCCACTGGAATTCTTAGGCGGTTTGACGCAGATGATCGGCGGGCGATTAAGCAGTCGCAATACGCCGGTCACTTACCAGGATCAGGTCTATCGGCGCATTGGCGAACGGTTTGCCAAAATTTTCTACCAAGGATACGACCAGAAGATCGGGGGTGTCCGTTGGGATCAACGACAGGCCGAAGTGGAAAGCACAACTAAGACGGCGACGACTAGTTGGCGACACATTTTGCGTCGAGCGTTTGCGGCAAAGTCCACTCCGATTCCTTGGCGCCATCCTGCGTACGGGTCGGGGCAGGTCTGCACTTCGCTGCATCAGCAAGCTGCTGATCGTGGCGCCGAATTTTGGTTTGATACGGCAGTCAGTAAGATCGGAACCGAGGGTGATCGTGTCACGGAAGTTCGCGTGATGCGAGGTGGTGATGAGTGCCAGCTTCGCCCCAAGACTGTGGTGTCGAGTTTGCCCATCGAGATTTTGGCTCGCCTGCTTGACCTGCCAGCACCCACTGCGAAGCCGTCAGTTGCCGAACGTCGCAGCACTATTTGTGTTTATCTGTTTTTCGACGAACCACCACGGTTTCCACATAGCTGGCTAAAGGTCACCTGTCCGAGGCTTAAAGCCGGACGCGTCACCAACTATTCCATCTTCAGCCGCAAGATGGTTCCCTCGGGAAAGACCTGCCTGTGTGTGGAGTTTTGTTGCTTGGGACAGGATCCGCTGTTGGATGAAAGCGATGAACGTTTGAAAGAACTAGCGCTCGCTGAGGTCGCCGGTGCCAATCTGGTTGATAAAGCTAGGTTCTCTGACCACCTTGTTCGGCGATTGCCGGGTGTCGATGGTGCAACGGACCTAAACGATTGGTGGAACCCAACCCGTCGTGAGATGCTTGATAGGTCACGGAAGTTCGCGAACCTGTACTGCATTTGCCAACCCGGTACGGACTACGCCTCGTGGTGCGGTTTAGAGGCAGCCAATGCAATCGTCCAGGGAAGTCGTTCATCGTTTGATCGCGACATGGACCCCGCGGCGTTATTTGGTTTGCCGGGCTGACGCAGAAGCAGCATTACGGCTTGTTGCTCTTTAGCGATCGATTGAACGATAAGCGGGCTAACAGCAGCTTGGCGAGTGCGACAGGCCGCGCGACTAAGATCGCCAGTTCGATAAGTCTCGGTCAAGTAACTCTTCGAGCAACGCGACTTCGGTTTCAAAAGCATTAATCAATTCGGTTCGAAAAGATCGCTCCAGTTCACTCTTGGGCTGCTTCTTCATCGACATTTGCTTTTTTGCACGGTCGGCGAATTGATAGAATGGTCCTTTAAGGGTCCGCTTGAGCGTCTGGGTCAGCGTTCTGGCTTGGTCACTTTGCAATAGACGTGTCAACCACTTTGCACGAGCCGCCATTGCCTCGTTGACCAACGGAAATTCCTTGCGACCGTCGTCCGGCAGGTCCAGGAACGAAAGGATGCGTCGATAAACATTGCCGGGTGACGTACGAAAGTCGTCGTGCAAGACAACAAGTAGTTGATTGCTGGGAACGATGTTCATGGCACGCTTGACTTGTTGTCCTAGATTGCCCACGGTCTTGTACTGAAGCATGACCGGGTTGAGGCACGCCTTTGGCACGTTGCTCGCTTGAGCACGCTCAGTTTGTCGAGCCCACGCTCGTTCGAAGTCGGGCTCGTCGTCCCAACCGCTGAAGCAATTGTGAGTGTGAAGCGAATGCACAAGGTCGACCGGATTGCGGAGCAGCACAATGATTCGAGCTGCGGCGTTGAACTGAAGAATGTTCTTCAACGCAATTTCTGACACGAGATAGTTGGTCGATCCTTCGCCCACCGCTAAGTAGGGTTCACCCGCGCCGGCGAACAGTTCGAGGTATTGATCGACGCTATTGATTCCGTAACTTTCACGGATCCCGGGCATATCGTCGCTCCAGAAGCAGGGCTCCTTGGGGTTGCAAAAGAAAACGTTTGGATGGTCGCGAAGATAGACGCTGATCGCAGTCGTACCACACTTAGGCGCCCCGACGAGGAAGAAATTGGGAGCAGGCATGGTCAAGCGGTGGAGGTAGACGCTGGGATACAGCTAGTAGTCTAGTCGATCATAGCGTTGGGTGATGCAGAGCCCGAGGCCAGGATCTATCGCCCCAGTTGGCAACCACCCCAAATTGCACGCAACCGCACGCTCCCACATTCGCTTTATCGCTATTCGAGTTTTACACACGCCTTATTAAAGCGTTGTCGACCATCGGCGACCTAGGCCATCGCGACATCGACGATATCGGCACTGTAACTCAGATGGCCAACTCAGTTAGTCAACTTCAGCAGCGTGTTCTCTAGGCTACCGCTACGCCGACTTCGCGAGTTCGAAGTCGCGTCCATGCCTTTCGAAGAGCGTTGGTCATCGGTTGTTCGACTCGGTTGGTGATGATGATCGCTAACGAGAACGAGAACACGACCGCGATGACGAAGCAGGCCAGTGGCGGAATCCCGGCTTGGTCAAATCGGTAGATCAATGCACTACCCAGGTTGTTGTGGCAAAGGTAAAGCGCGTAGGAAATCGTACTGACGTAAACCAGTGGCTTGAACCGCAGCACGGGAACCCTGCCGTACGCACAGGCTGTCACAAGCCCGATGATCGCAACGGTGGCCGCCGGATTGTGCTTTCCATGATCGATGCTGTGGAACACCGCGGCGGCGACTGTCATTGCCAATAGGTTTTGCCACTTCTTACCCACGCCTGTCTTGATCATGTACAGCATGAATCCGATCGCGAACAACGGAACAAAGTCCAACAACATCAAACGACGGATGGTGCTGGCCGCAATGAACCAACCCGCTTCCCCGTGACTGACCGCCAGCGCGTCAAGTGACGGGCATACGATTAGCGATGCGATCAGCAAACTGCCCCATCCAACGAAGTAGCGTCGTAACGCACCGAGGCGGAACATGATCACGAGCGTAGCGTAAAACATCATTTCAATTTGCAACGTCCACATCACCGGATCCACGCATTCGTAGCCGAATACTTTTGGAAGCAGTGTCATGTTGGCGGCGAACTGAGCCAGCGAGACTTGTTCGTTCATCGGAGCGAGCTTCAAGATGAACAGGTTTGCGATGATGACGAGCAAGAAAATTGGGATAATCCGAATCAAACGAGCGGCCACAAAGTCAACCGGTTTTCCGCGACGCAGAAGCGACATGCTATTGACGAAGCCGGACAGGATGAAAAACATCTCGACGCCGTACGCACCAAACGGCCACTTGAAACCCAGGTCCGACGAGTAGCCAAATTTCTCGGCGTAGACCCAGGTGAAATGGAAGAGCACCAAGTTGATCGCAGCGATTGCTCGCAAGGCGTCAAGTTCGACAATTCGCGTGTGCGGCTTGAGGACGGCGCTGTTGCTCATAAAGTTTGGTCGACCGGATAGAGAAAAGAGTGGTGGGAACGCAGCGTTGGCGTCTTTTCGAGCGGTCTATAGCACTTTAATTCTCAATCGTGGGGTCGGTCGTTCTACCACCTGGTTGGAACCGAAATCGCTCGATTGGGGCGTACGCTTTGACGATCACAACGAATTTTCGTTTGCCCAATCGTCGTCGCTCGGTTTCCAGGGGGTCGCCCCCCTTTCGTGAGAGCGACTTGGTATTCAGAATCACCCGTATTATCCACCCAAACTGCCTTCAACGATTCAGCCCAGGCACCACGATAGGCCACCACCTCGTCTGGGCGAACACCGGAAAATGCCCGTGAAATACGTCATCGTCATCCCCGACGGCTGTGCCGACGAGCCCATCGAAGCACTCGCGGGCAAGACTCCATTGCAGGCTGCAAAGCTGCCCGCCATGGACGCGCTGGCCGCCCAGGGCATGCTGGCGCTCGCCAACAACACGCCCGCTCATCTGCCCGCGGGTTCCGAAGTCGCCAATCTATGCCTGCTGGGCTACGATCCGGACATTTATTTCACCGGTCGGGCGCCCCTGGAAGCCGCCGCTCAAGGGATCACCCTCGGGCCGCATGACTGGGCTGTGCGTTGCAACTTGGTTACCGTTGAAAACCAAGTCATGACCGATTTTACGGCTGACCATATCAGCACCGAAGAGTCCACCGAATTACTGGACGCACTGAACGGTCTGCTCAAGCAAGATTGCCCGATCGAATCAAAGTTGGAATTTGTTCCCGGGGTCAGCTACCGGAACTTGCTGATCTATCGTGGTGACGAGAACACGCCCGCACCGTTTTCCAACGAAACGCGTTCCTCGGCCCCGCACGATCTGACTGACTTGCCGATCACCGACGACTTCCCTCGCGGTTTAGGTTCGAACGTGCTTGTCGATTTGATGAATCGGTCCGTCGAATTATTCGCCGGACACCGCGTCAATCAAAAGCGGATTGCCGACGGAAAGCGTCCCGCGACGAATGTTTGGCTGTGGGGACTTGGCGGTGCACCCGCATTGCCCACTTTCGAGCAGAACCACGGTGTCAAAGGTGTAATGATCACCGCGGTCGATTTGCTTCGTGGTATCGCTGCGTTGGTTGGTTGGCCGCGGATTGAAGTCGAAGGTGCGACTGGCTATCTCGACACCGACTATGCCGCGAAGGGACGCGCCGCCATCAGTGCGTTGGAAAACTACGATGTGGTGTGCGTTCACATCGAAGCACCCGACGAAGCATCGCACGAAGGTCGACACGAGGCGAAAATCGAAGCGCTCGAGCAAATCGACACCCACATCGTTGGCCCGTTGGTCGAAGCGTTAGCGAAGCACGGCGACTACCGCATCCTTGTGACGCCCGATCATCCGACATTCTGCAGTACCAAAAAACACACTCACGGAATGGTGCCATTGGTGATTGCGGGAACCGGCGTCGAAGCCGACTCACAAACCACCTACGACGAACTCGCTTGCGATTCCGCGGGTAAGAAGTTCGAAAAGGGCTGGGATCTAATGAACGCGTTCATCGTCAAAACCTAGCCAGCCGCTCCGCTGCATTCACCCTTCCATTTCCATCCTTCTCACTTCATCCTTTTTCTCATGTCGCTCATCGTCCAAAAGTTTGGTGGCACCAGTGTCGCTGACGTTGAAAAGATCAAAGCAGCCGCTCGCAAAGCCATCCGCGCCCAACATCAAGGCCATCGAGTCGTCATGGTCGTCAGTGCCATGGGCAAGAACACGGACGTTTTGCTTGAACTTGCGGGCGATATTGGCGACGACATGCCGGCACGCGAAATGGACATGCTGCTTTCGACGGGCGAGCAGGTTAGTGTCGCCTTGGTTGCGATGGCGATTCACTCGCTTGGCGCAAAGGCGATCAGTTTGACCGGTGGCCAGATCGGCATGAAAACCGACAACAGTTTCAGCAAAGCACGCATTCAATCTATTAGCACCGAGCGAATTGAACGATTGCTCGACGAGGGAAACATCGTCGTTGCCGCTGGATTCCAAGGGATCGACGATGATTTGAATATCACGACTCTTGGTCGTGGCGGTAGTGACACAACCGCCGTGGCATTGGCTGCGGTGCTTGGTGCTGACGCCTGCGAAATCTACACCGACGTCGACGGTGTCTATACCACCGACCCTCGGAAACTGCCTGAAGCGCGTCGCGTTGAAGTGGTCAGCTACGACGAGATGCTTGAACTTGCATCGCTCGGTGCGGGAGTCATGCATTCACGTAGTATCGAGTTCGCTAAAAAGTTTGGAGTGCCGATTCATGTCCGCAGCAGTTTCTCGGATACCGAAGGCACCATGATCGTTGCCGAGTCCGAATCAATAACTCAACCGGTCAGCGGCGCGGCCATGACAGCCGACGAAGCGCGAGTCACGGTGCTTGGTGTGCCGGACGTACCGGGCAAGAGCCAGCAAATTTTCTCGGCGATTGCCAAACGCAAGGTTGCGATTGACATGGTGGTGCAAAACATCGGTCAAAGCGGGCGCGCCGACATATCATTCACCGTTCCCAAGGGTGAACTTAAAGCTACGATCGCGGCCATTGATTCGGTGATCGACAAGGTGGGTGCGACCGGGCATACCCACGACGACCAAGTTTCAAAGGTTTCCGTTGTCGGTTCTAACATGGCTTTGCAAACCGGCGTGGCATCACGAATGTTCCGAGCCCTCTCGGATGCGGGCGTGAACATTCAAATGATTACCACCAGTGAAATTAAAATCTCGGCTTTGGTTGCCAAAGAACAATCGGCCGCGGCACTGCGAGCGGTTCACGAAGCGTTCCAACTCCACAAACGACCCTCCGATGCGAAGTCTTGGCACCAAATCAAAGCCGAGCGAGGAAAGGCGGACGTGGATACCCTGGTCAATCGTTTGCAAGCCGATGCACTCGAGGCGTTGACACTGACAGGCATTTCGCTGACCCAGGATCAAGCTCGGGTTACCTTGCACGGTGTTCCCGACAAGCCCGGTATTGCCGCAGACATGTTCGAAATGATCGGTTGCGCGGGGATCTTTGTCGACATGATCGTGCAGGGCTACGATGGCGAAGACGGGTTAACCAGTGTTAGCTTCACGGTGAAAGAGAAGGACTTGGACGCGAGTTTGAAAGTTGCGAACGAGATTCAATCGCGGCACGGGATGCGAGATGTGATCGGAGCCGACGGAATCGCAAAGATCACCGTCAGCGGCATCGGTCTTCGCAGTCACACTCACGTCGCAACGCTATTGTTTGACCGTTTGGCCCAAGATTCGATCAACGTCGAGATGATCAACACGAGCGAATTGCAAGTCAACGCGGTGATCGACGCGAAGAAAGCCGATCTTGCACTCAAGGGCCTTGAGAAGACGTTTGCAGATTCTCTTTTGTAGCTTGCCACCAATACCCGCATTTTGGTGCGGGTTTACCGCCCGATGTCGCGTCTTTAAGTGGGCACTTGTCACTTCGACATTTGCTTCTGTTTGATACCGGGGGGTAGCAAAATGACTGAAACTGAACATACGTCTCAGGCGGGCAGCAAAGATTCGGGGTACTCCATAGTGCCTTCGCCCGTGATTTCTGATGAGGATACGCCAGCCACCAAGCCGGCGAGTTCCGAGCCCACGCAAACGGATCCTCTTCCGTGGCTGATCAAGTGCCTGCAGCGAGCCAATCGCAATTCGGCGTCGTGATGATTCAATACAGGCCGATTTCAGCAGGCCGATTTTAAAATTGGCCTATCTCTTGGTGGCGGAATCTCGATCCAGCCGCTGAATTGGTGAAGTGATTTTCGGCCGGGCTAGTGCAAATCGCTTTTGCACTCAAATGGTCTCGATTCGAGCCTATTACTTCTATTGCAACGCAGCAAGGTTGACGCATGGACTGCGGATTCCGACCCAGACCGGATGTCTGGAGCGATGGCGATGTCAAATTCGCCGAAGATGGTTGCCGGGGGGATTGAGGGATCATCCGCCTCGGTTTCTGATACCTGAGTCAACGTATCGCCTCAGGAATCCTCATGGACGACAACTTTTCTCTTTTCGCTGCTGCTGAAGCCGACCACCTCGATCGTGCCGCGCCGCTTGCTGCCCGCATGCGACCGCGCAACCTCGGTGAGTACGTTGGCCAACAACATATTCTCGGTCCCGGAAAGCTGTTGCGCCGAATGATCGACGCGGGGAAGAACAACGGCGGCATCACCGGTAGCGTCCTGTTGTCCGGTCCGCCAGGCACGGGGAAGACAACGCTAGCGCATTTGATTGCGATTGAAACTGGTGGCAAACTGCGCACGCTGTCGGCGGTATCCTCGGGCGTGAAAGATGTCCGCGAAGTTCTTGCTTGGGCTCGTGATCTTGTTTCGGCGGGCGATCCACGTCCGCTATTGTTCATTGACGAAATTCATCGCTTCAGCAAATCACAACAAGACGCATTGTTGCCCGATGTCGAGGCGGGAATCGTTTCGCTCATTGGCGCAACCACCAGCAATCCATTCTTTGCCGTCAACGCTGCATTGCTCAGTCGTAGCCAACTGTTTCAGCTTGAATCACTCACGCCCGAGGACGTGAAATCATTGTTGCTTCGTTCGCTTAACGACAAAGAACGAGGGCTGGGCGATACCAAGGTCAAGGTCACCGACGAAGCCATCGACTTCTTGGCTGATGTATGCGAAGGCGATGCGCGTCGAGCGCTAACCGCACTCGAAATTGCGGTGCGAAGTTCTACATCACACGACGAAGGTGTCACCCGAGACGTGGCAGCCGAATCACTGGGCAGTCGATTGACGGGGTTCGATGGCAGCGGCGATGATCATTATGACTTGGCAAGTGCGTTGATCAAAAGCATTCGTGGCAGCGACGTTGATGCAGCGATCTACTGGCTCGCACGGGTGCTCGAAGGAGGCGAAGACCTACGGTTCATTTGCCGACGATTGGTGATTCTAGCCAGTGAGGATATTGGCAATGCTGATCCGCAAGCCCTAACGATTGCTGTATCAGCGATGCAAGCATGTGAATTCGTAGGCCTCCCGGAAGCTCAACTCACGCTTTCGCAAGCCGTCGCATATTTGTCGTTGGCACCTAAGAGCAACGCGGCAACGGTGGCCATTTCAATGGCCCGTAAAGATGTCCGCGAGCAGAAAACCATTCCGGTTCCCAAACACCTGAGAGATGGCCATTATCAGGGGGCCGCGGCACTGGGGCATGGCGAAGGTTATCACTATTCTCACGATGCCGAAGACGGTATCGGCCAGCAGCACTACGGCGTCGACGAGCGATACTACCGGCCGGTTGATCGCGGTTTCGAAGCCGAGCTGAAGAAACGACTCGACCAACGCCATCCTAAGACTTAAGAGCGTTTTTCACCAATCAGCCATCGGGCCCACGCCGCTTTGGATGGCGTAACGGTGCTGCGCGTCACAGAACGAATCGGTCATGCCAGCGATGTATTCGCCAATGACAAGTTCCAGCGGGTACTTATCAAGACGTGTGCGGAACCGTAGTGGCAAGCGGTTCGGTTCGTGCTTTAAGATTCGAAACAAAGTTTGCACTCGATCCGCTGCTGCTTCGCGAACGGGAATTAATCGTTCGTGTCGATAGACCGCATCGAACAAGAATGCTTCGAGCTGTTGTCGTTCGCGAGCGATGGTTTCGGAATGGTCCAGACGAATGCCGGCGTCACGGATTTCGTTTGCGGCAAAGCGATCGCAGGGACGAAGCCGTTCGATTGATTCTTGCAGCACATCGCTCACCTGAAGGTCGAGCAAGTCATGCACCAACAATTGACGCAATTGCGTGGTCGGCAAATGGCCCTCGGTCTCGCGAATCCGGTCGAGTGATCGTCGGATGATGGTCAATTCCGAAAGCTCGTCGATCGACAGCAGTCCCATTTGGATGGCATCATCAACGTCGTGCGCATCGTAGGCGATCGAATCCGCGAGGTCGACGATTTGAACTTCCAACAGCGGTGATCGTCCCACTGCGGCTTCCGCTTTGTGCGCCCGGGTGTCTTGGCCGCCGAGTGTTTCCTTTGAAAGATTCAGTCCGTTGAACTTTCGGTAGCGGTGTTCCAGTTCTTCGACGATGACAAGGGCGAAAGCATTGTGCGAAAAGCCTCCCACCCGTTGCATGCACTCACTGAGTGCATCTTCGCCGCAGTGTCCGTAAGGCGGATGCCCGATGTCGTGCATCAACGCCAAAGCTTCGGTCAAGTCTTCATTGAGCCGCAACGTCCGCGCGATGGTTCGGGCAATGGAGGTGACCTCGAGCGTGTGAGTCAATCGAGTGCGGTGATAGATCCCCATCTCACCCGTGAACACCTGCATCTTTCCCGACAAACGCCGAAACGCACTGGAATGCAGAATGCGATCTCGATCGCGAGCGAACGGACCGCGATAGGCGTGCTGGGGTTCTTGGAAATGACGGCCGACGCTATCCCTTGAATGCATGGCGTATGGTGCCAGAATCAAGTGCTCACGATCGGCGTAGCGACGCAGGTCGATGGCGGGATTTTCAAAAGTGGTAAAACGGTTCGCGCTCATGCTCGAAGTCTAGCGTCAATGCTACCAAAGACGCCAGATCATATTAGCGCAGCCGAAGCCCCAGGGAGCTTTCTTCGTCTGCGGACGACTCTCGACCTGGATCTGCTTGCATTGCGACTACAGGGCTTCACTTTCTGGGATTTCCGTCTTCGCATCGACGTCGCCATAACGTCGAAATAGATCGGATTGACCAACCACCGGATCCTGATTGACTTCCTCGGCGGTTTCGAGCCTCTGCAAACGTGCCGTCTTTCCACTCGGTTGCCACTCGTCGTCAGCCAGCACGGCATCCGTGATCACTTTGTCGACGATCTTTGGCTGCGGTTCGCGTTTCCACGAGCGGTAATTTGGGTTAGCAAGCCAAACGGAAATGTCAGCCATGCCAGCATCAATCACCAAGCTAGGACGATGGTCAGTTTCGGCTCTTGGGGAAGTCGGTTGAGATGGTTCCTCGGCCAACCGTAATTGGAAAACTCGGAAATGTAGTTCTAGCAACGATACTGCCGCTTCGTCATCGAGCATGTCGAGGTCATACTCGCGCCAAAACCGAACTCGTTCGTTACCACTCTCGGCTTCGCCTTCTCCTTCGTCATCGCCCTTATTCGCCAACGGTTGTTGATCAGCCTGAAGGTCCAACGGAAGCGAGTCTGGATTGTCTTCTTTCGCTGGCAAAGCGTCCGCCAAGTCCTTCGCATCATCGTCGTTGATACGGTCGTCGATATCGTCCTGGTTGCTACTTTGCCATTCCAATCGCGAAAGCATCCATTCGGTGGACTGGTCAGGATACCGCTGCAGTGATTCGTAGGACGGGTACTGCACGAAATCAATCGGCGTAACAACGGGTGGGCTATCGCTGTCGTCGGCAGGCGAATCGACCACCGGCTGATCTTCGGGCCCCGAATCAATGGTCAGATTCAATGATGGCAGCGTGACGTTCGAGTCTGGGATGGGAGTGTCACTGCCGAAAATCAAGAACGATTCACCGGTCTGGATTGGCGTGGGAGTGATTTCGGCATTTCCAGTCCCGATGACACGAAACGGCACCTTGGCCAGGATGAACTCGCCATCCTCGTTCAACTCCAATTCGGCGAGGGCTGATCCGGACAACGCACCAATGATCCCGCCAACGTTCTGTAGCAGACCAGCGGTGTCACTGCTTAGCGATGCCTTGCCCACGTACCGCTCGTCAAGAACGATCTGATCGACCAGTGGTTCAACCACGTCGGGATTGAAGCTGAGGTCAAACTTTGCTTGAAAGAGGCCGGTCGCTTCTTTGGAAATAAGTTGGATTGCGGTCTCGGACGAGAAATCCTTGATCCAGATATCAACCGTGAACTGTTCGCCCACCTTCGGAACCGAATCTCGGGTATCCAATCGCAAACGAACGACCTCCGTTTCGGCATCGACGGCAACGGGTTCGGTTGGTTTGGGTGCGGCGTTCTGGTTCTCTAGATTCGCCAAGATATCGCCGAAAGCCGCTTGGTCCTGAGGGTCCAACTGCGAAAGGAATTCCATGAACTTCGACAGATCAACGGAGCTATCACCCGCCAACGGCAATCGCACCTCTAAGCGTTCAAGCATAAGGGGACGCTTACGCGAACTCGCGTCGTTCTTCGTTGGTCGCAATGGTTTCATGGTTGTAAATGGCATTGTTTCTATTGCAATCGTTTGACGTCGGAAAGCGTTTGTTGCAAGAGTTCTTGGCACGTAAGCCGAAGCGGCATTGGGAAACGGTGCGAATCAAGCTTGAGTTGCTTTTGCAATTCAAGCGAACGGTTGTAGTAATCCATCGCCAGGGTTCTGTTCTGGCTAATCGCATGCGAGCGTCCGAGGTTGTGCTGCACGCCAGCGAGCGAGGCTCAGTAGTGATCAGCAGTCGGGTCGTGTTCGCAAAGCTGAACCAGTAATGTTTCCGCTTCGTTGAACTCGTCAACCGCTTCACGAAGGTTGTTTTGATGCAGCAGCAGACGCCCTAGATCATTGCGGCGGGTCGCCACTTCGGACAAGAAGGTGCGTTCATGATCAAAGCTTTCGCTGAGCGTCTGCATCATCGCAAGCGACTCGCGATAGTCGTTCGCGTCACGCTGCAAAGCCGCTCGGTTAGCAAACGCAGTGGCTAACATCCGAGTGGTTTCATCATCAGCCAATCCTTGCTGGGATGATCGTAATCGTTGCAGGAGTTTGATCGAGCGATCGCAGGTTTCGAGCGAACTTGCACTTTCTCGCTGGACGTAAGCTAACTGGCTCAGCAACATTGATTTCACGGCAATCGCATCCGGTGAATCAACGGAATCCTCGATGCTGATTAGCCCCGCCTCAATCAGTTCCACCGCCTTGGACTCTTCCCCGGCTTCGATCATCGCAACCGCAAAGTTGCCGTACGTTCGCCCCAGGTCCGTCCGTAGTCGATTGCCCGCATTCGCGTCCAGGTCGCCGGGGGCGTTGTCGCGTGGTTCGCCAAATGAAGCCGGTTGGGTAGATAGGCCATGCTGAAGGGCATCAATTGACTTCTCGTACAAGGTGACGGCTTCATTCATCATCCCAGATTCCGCTTTCAAGACAGCCAAGTTGTTCCAGGTTAACGCTTGAGTCCGTTTGCCGATAAAAGAGAGGCTCGATGGTTGAGCAAATAATTGGGCGGCAGTTTGGTAGGCGTGCATCGCATCGGAATCCGCACCGATCTCATCGATGATTTGGCCCGCTTTGAAATGGGTGATCGCGTTTTGCTCGGTGAACCTGTCATCGCCCTCAATTCGCTTGGCGTGATCCTGGTAGTACAGCAGCGTTTGTTTCAGCAATTCGCGGCGTACGGATTCCGCACCTTCGACATCGCGGAGTTTTTCCGCTGCAAGCAATCCAAAACGATCAAGGATATCTTCCGTGTGTCGCAAATGAGTCTGCGAGCCTGCGAGTGCTTCACGCGTCCGTTGGTTGGCAATGGCAAGACTCGCCATCACAGCCCATGAGATGGCTGTCACTAAAAGTAAGGCGACTGCGATGGCGACACTGGCGCGCCGATGGCGGACGATCCACTTCGTTCCTCTGATCGCAAGGGATGGAGGGACGGCCTGGATCGGTTCGCCTTGTTCAAACCGGCGTAGATCATCGGCGAAATCACTCGCTGTTTGATATCGCTCGTCGGCATCGCGAGCCGTTGCCTTGGCGACAATCGTATCAAGGTCACGAGGGATCGACGCTTCAAGTGCTCGGACGTGAAAGCGATCGGTGCGGTCGCGAATCGCTTGCACTTCACCAACCGTTTGTCCCGAAATCGCTCGACTGCCGGTCAGCAATTCGAATAGCGTTAGTCCGAGCGAGTAGACGTCGGTTCTTGCGTCGACGGGGTCTCCCGCCGCTTGTTGCGGACTCATGTAAGCCATGGTGCCAACGCGGTCGCCGGTTTGCGTGAGCGACACGGCATCGTCAGACATCATTCTTGCAAGCCCGAAGTCTGTGACCCACAAGTGATTCTGAGAATCCACTAGCAAGTTCGATGGTTTCAAGTCACGGTGGACCACGCCGTACGAATGAGCATCCGCGATCGCCTCGGCGGCTGAGATAATCCAACGAACCGATGGTTGCCAGTTCATGCCATCGTGAACGCTACACGCCCTTTGGTCGAGCGATGATCCGTCGATTAGTTTCATGCTTAAAAAGCAAGGCGAACCGTTCACCGGGTCACCACCCACGGCATAGATCGGGACGATGTGAGGATGGTCCAACCTCGCTGCCGCCTGAGCTTCGATCATGAATCTTGCATGAGCTTTCGTGCTTGGATCGAAGGCCGCTGGAAAGACTTTCAATGCAACTCGCCGGCCAAGCGATGTTTCCGTTGCCTCGTACACCACACCGGAACCACCTTGGCCGAGTCGTCGGTGGATTTGGTAACCGGCAATCGAAGGGGTGACCGAGGTCTCGCCATTCGCCAAGAAGGACAGGGCATCAATCTGGCTGGTGCCATCTCGAATTTCATCGGCAAGTTCCGGGTGGTCCTCGCAAACGCGATCAATCCATCGCTGGCGATCAAACGTCGTGTCAGATTCCAACGCCTCGAGGTATTGTTCCAGCAATCCGAGCAGACTCATGTTGTCGTCGGGATCCGCTTCCAGTTCCGGATTGCCCAGGGTGGAAACAAACGCATCACGATCGGTCTCGCTTCGGTCAGTCTTGACGTAGCCGTTGTCGCGAAAGACGCGGTCGTCAAAGGCGTGATCGCTAAGCTTGTGGCCACTAAGGTCGTTGTCGTTAAGGTCGTTGTCATTCACGACTGCGTCTCCTTAAGGACTTGCTTCATCTTTTGAATTGCGCGTAACCACACCATCCTGATCGCTCCGCTTGATCGGTCCATTCGCTCGGCAATGTCCTCGAACGATAGGCCATCAAAATGACGCATCACGATCACTTGCTGGTAGTCGACCGGCAGTTCGCCGATTGCGTCGGCGACCAAGATCGCGTGTTCTTGCTGCGAAACGATTGACCCGGGCGATTTTTGCAAATGATCACGAGCGATCGTTTCAAGGCCCATGCTCGATCGACTCAGGTTGGCCTGGATCGTATCGATGGAAACCTCGCGTCGAACATCACGTCGGGCTGCGTGCAAATGTTTCTCGTGCGCGTCCGCAATTCGGCTCACCAAAATCGAGCGGATCCAAGCGACAAATTCACCGGTCGAAGCTCCCCGGAATTGTTCGAACGCTTCGAACGCGTGAAGGAACGTTTCTTGAATCACGTCTGAAACCGTGACGCGAGTCTTTACCTTCGAGGACAACCCACTGTGGGCGAGCAACCGCAGGTAGTGTTGGTAACAGGCAAACAGATCCTCAATCGCAGAGGCATTGCCCTCACGAGCGAGTTGTAATAGCCCGGAACGATGATCGTAGCTAGAAGGAGACATGGCTGGCAAAACGAGAACGAGGACAGTTCACGAGTATTGTAGCCAAGCTTGATGTGAAGCGAGCGATCTCGTTGACGAAACTAGCGAGGACCGAATGAAAAGAAATGTGTCACGTCGAAAATGGTCAAAAGTTTTCAAATCAAAGGATTCGCGAATATTGACGACGGACGCAGGATTTCTTTCGCTTCATTCTGATTCCTTGCGAACGAGTTCCATGCCAACTCGATGAGCCGGAGATTGCGGTATCCGTTGCGCGATGGTCTTAGCCTTCGCGGCGCGGGCGTGTGGTTCTTCGAGTCTTTGGCCCGCATTGCTGCGACGTTTTTTCTCAGCGTCGAAATGTTTTCACGCTTTCTGTGCTATCGCCGTGACAACTACCTCAGGCTTCTGTCTATCAACATAGGCACCTCTATCCCTGAATCATTCCTTGACACGAGTTCTGCTTTTCTTATGCGACCTTCCCTACCTCAACGCAAATCACGCACCTCCCGCCGTCCTCGAGTTGAACGTCTCAATGACCGTGCTTTACTCGCTGTTTTGGGTGTTGCCCCTGGCCCCGAAGACAACGCTGCTGCGTTGTTTGCAGAAGCCGTCGCGACCGCAAACACGACTGCGGAACCTGACACGATCGAGTTGGCTGCGGGGACCTATGATCTAGCGTCGTTGGAAAAGAGTGTTCTCGAAATCAGTTCGGACATCTCCATCGTTGGCATCTCGCCTTCGCAGACACAGATCATCGGCGCTCCCGACGGTACTACCTTTCTTGTGAATGAAACAGGATCGCTTGAACTATCGCGTCTGACAATCTACGCGTTACCAAGCGTTGCGGGCGGCGCGATTTGGGCCAAGGGCGATGCCAGTTTGGACCAGGTGGCCGTCATCGGTTTGGTCGACGATGGGGAGGCAGGGAACTATGAGTTCCAAGCCACTTCACTGATTCGCGGTGGAAATCTCCAGATCTCCAATTCGGCGATCGTCGACAGCGCCGGTTCGGCCATCATATTGGGCTTGGGTGACGATGGGGCTGGGGCCACCTCAATCGTCGGAACAACGATATCCGGTGCGGCCGCACACGCGGTTCAAGGACTCTCGACGTCCGTTGTGATATCGGACTCGGTCGTCTTTGATAACGGCCAAGGCGTATCCACCTTTGGTAGAGGACTGGAAGTTCAGATTTCTGGGTCCACGATCACGCGAAATCAGAACCCGCTCAACCTTTCTTCAATCAATTCGTTTGGGGCTTTGCGGGGGACGCCGGGAGTCACGGTATTGAGTTTCGATTCCGACCCAGCGATTGATATTTCCGCGGATAACGTCATCGTCGGTAATCAGGCAGATGCATCGAATCGCGAAATCGCTAACGGTTACGACCAAGACAATTGGTTGGTGGCGATCGGTGAGCAGTCACAAGCCGATGCCAATGTCGCGGGAGTATCCGCGGTCACTAAAATCGTCGATGACCGGCGCATTTTGACCAGCGCTCGAAGCCTCGAAGGCATCAACGTTCGTCTGTCGAGTGTCAACGGAGAATCCCTGGTTGCGGCAACCGGCCGAGGTTCGTCGGGAGTGTTTTGGGATCCAACTGAGGGAAAGCTATTCGTTGATTCCATTCCTCGAACTATCGACGACCTTGTCAACTTCAGTGACACGCTAGCGACCATTGATGGCGGCCAAGTCATTGGTGGCGGATCTAAATCTCGGTTCTTTGCTAACAGCTTTGGCTACCGAGTCGCAGATACCAATTTGACCGCTGCGGAACGAAATACGTGGAACTTCTTCACGCCAAATGAGTTCACTTCGCAAGCTGGCGCAACAATCACACCTAGAATTCATGCTGATGGGGTGTTGGACTTCGATTACACACCGCCCGCTGACTTTGAGGGTACCGATACGATCACTGTTCGTGGTGTGACTGCGCTAGGCCAGGAAGCCGAGGGTACCATCACCGTCGACGTGGCACTAAAGACTGGCATCACGATGAATGTCGCAGCATCGGAACTTGATGAGGTGATCGAAGTCGCGATCTCAACCAGCGGACTCGGTAACGTCACTGCGTTTGATTTCAGCGTCGGGTTCGATCCGCAGGTCGTCAAGCTGAACAGCGCTGACTTCGGTCGCGAGTTCCCGTTCTTAGCCGAAGCGAACGAATTGAACAGTTCCGTCCGAGTGAAAGCGCTCGGTGGGTTCAACCGAGGCAGCGATCTGGTGACGCTGACATTCGAACGGATTGGTGAAGGATCGGCAGGGATCGAACTGCTAGCGACACGCGATGTTGCCTTCATGGGACAACAACTCACCGAGTCAAGTTTCTCGGCTTCGGTCAAAGGCCAGTCCGTGGGGCTCTTGGGTTTCGATCAAGCCTACTATTACCTCAGCCAGGATGACGTCAATCGCGACGGAGCCGTTTCGGCTCGCGATTCACTTAACGTGGTGAACCGACTTGCGACAACGAACTCCGAGGGCGAGGCTGATTCGAACGAGGCGGTCTACCAACGCGATTACGACACCAACGGTGATGGCAAGGTGTCGGCAAGTGATGCACTTCGGATCATCAATCGACTTGCCCGTGCGGGTATGGTCGAAGGCGAGTCCCTGGGGACGCACCCCATTTTTGGTGACTCGGCTACCGAGTTCATTGATACGTCCAAGCCGATCCCGGGATTCGTGGGACGTCCGGGATTGCCGGTCGATGACGGAACGCCACTAGGTTCCGTCGACGTCACCGCCCCGACTGCCGATGACCAGCAAATGGCCGAACTGGTCGTGATGAATGCCAACGGCGTTAGTCTTCAGCGATCGCTGGACAGCATCGACGACCAAGACTTGTTCGTCATTGAAGGATCGGGGGCGTCCATCGGTTTTGGTTTAATGTCAAGCAACGCCGACACCAGTGGCGACACCGAAACCGATTTGACGTTGGTGTTCTTCCGTGAAGACGGCAGCGTGATGGAAGCCTACCCGAACACAAATTCACAACGCGTGATCGGTGGAGCGATCGATACGACTTTGGGCGAACGAATCTATGTTCGCGTCGGAACTACCAGCGCGGACACGGTTGATTACCAACTCGACTTTCTGGAACTTGCGACGGGTAGCAGTTGAACTTCGCGGGCTTAAAGATTCGCCAGTTCGCCGGTGCTGTCACCAAAACTGTCCATCTCGATGCCGTTCCGATGCAGCATCGACAAGTACAAATTGCACAACGGGACTTCGTCACCGGGCAGGATATGCTGCCCCGGATTCAGTGTCCCGCCGCCGCGACCAGCCAACAGGATTGGTAAATCATCGGGGTCGTGCTTGTTGCCGTCCGAGAAGCTCGAGCCAAACAGGATCATGCTGTTGTCCAGCAACGATCCATCGCCCTCGCGAATCGACTTCATCTTGCCCAGCATGCGAGCGAACTGTTCCACATGCCATTGGTTGATCTTTTGGTATTGAGCGATCTTGCTCTCTTTGTTCTCGTGATGCGACAGTTCATGGTGCCCACCTCGCACTCCATCAAGGAATGAAAAGTTTCGACCGGAAACATCATTGGCGAACATGAACGTGCATACTCGCGTTGAGTCAGTTTGAAACGCCAGCACGATCAAGTCCAACATGATGTCGATATGCTCGGTGAACTCATCGGGCATTCCCGGTTTGAGTCCCGCGATCTCACGCTCACTAATGCTGGGTTGCCAGGATCGACGGTCCGGACGCGATGCGAACTCAATCCGTCGTTCAACCGCGCGAACCGCATCGAGGTATTCATCCATTTTGAATTGGTCATCCCGACCCAACTTACCTCGCACCCGTTTCGCATCGTCGAGGACGTAGTCCAGCAAGTTGCGATAGGATTCGGCCTTTTCGGTGTTGTCGCTAACCTGATTGCCGAACAATCGCTCGTAGACGACGCGAGGATTGATCTCTTTGGCGATCGGGCGCGTCGCCGTTTGCCAAGATATGTGGGAACCGTACAAGCGTGTGTAACCGACGTTGCTATCGATGCCGCTGATCACGGGCTCGGTTCCCAATTCCAACGATGGGAGCGGAGTATGTTTTCCCACTTGAGCCGCGATCAATTGGTCCACCGAAACACCACCGCTGCTGATGTCTTTGCCGGTGGTTTTGTTGACCGGCATGCCCGTCAAGAAATTGGCCGTCTTAGCGTAATGCCCATCGCCTTGGTGGCTATTCTTCTTGTCCAACGACGAGATCACGGTGACTTCATCGCGATGATCGGCCAGCGGAGTAAGAGACTTCGGTAAGTCGAAATCGCGTCCAGTCTTTTCGGGTGTCCAGTCTTTTTGCCACACACCGTTGGGGAAATACAGGAACGCGGTGCGAACCGGCGGTGTTGCGTCACCGGAACTTGGTGAATCTTGCCCGTGACCGAGTGAGCTCATCCAAGGCAAGCCTAACAATGCACCGCTGCCGTGAAGGAACCGTCGACGATTGAACATGGGATTGCCTGTGGGGTGGAAATGGTTCATCAAGGAGCCTCTTCATCTGCGTCATCAGCATCGTCGTTGTCGGACGACTGATCCTGATTCGATTCGGCGGCTTTGAAATAGCGATGTTGGAACGGATAGCTGGTCGCGATCGTTTCCATCAAAATAGAACTGCGATGCTCGTTGGCAGCCAAGCCCTTCAAGCAATCATTAATCACGCATTGGTCAAACTCGTTGAGTTCGCGACCGAGCGCAAACCCTAGCAACTTCTTGACAAAATGTTCTTCGAACTCGCTCGACCGACGCAAAATGACTTGTTTAAGTTCCTCTGGACCCTGGAAGGTTTCGCCGGAAGGAAGTTTTCCCGACGAATCAATTTCGAGCGACCCATCGCGCTCTCGCCAACGGCCTAGTCCATCAAAGTTTTCGAGTCCAAAGCCCAACGGGTCCATGCGATTGTGACAGGAAGCACATTCCGGGTTCTTGCGGTGCAATTCCAGTCGCTCACGCAACGTCATTTCTTTTTCGCCATGGGTTTCTTCCAGAGCCGGGACATTCGCCGGCGGTGGTGGAACTCTGCCGCCAAGTAACTCTTCCAGCACCCAGCGACCTCGCAGAACCGGACTGGTGCGACGTGGGTACGACGCGGACATCAACACCGCGCCCAACGAGATCACTCCGCCACGACGGCGATCACGCGTTTGAATCTCTGTCCATTCGTCATCGTCGGTTCGAGCGACTGGATCCATGTCGATATCGTAGTGTGAAGCCAACGTTTCGTTGATTTCCATCGAACCGCCATCAATCAATTCCAAGATCGAGCGGTCTTTGCGAAACACATTCCAAACCACTCGCACGGCCTCTTCGCGTAAGTCGGCAGCCAGTGCTTCGTTGTACTCGGGGTAGACTTCTGGATCAGGCCGAACACTCGTTAGAAATGTGCTGAGTCCTAACCATTGCAGGCCGAAGCTTTCGCCTAGTGCACGCGAACGTGGGTCGGCCAACATCCGGCGTGTTTGTTCGATGATTTGTTCCTTCGTATCCAACCTTCCTTCGTCGGCTGCTCGCAACAGTTCTTCATCCGGAACGGACGACCATAGGAATAAGGCCAATCGAGTAGCCAGTTGATGCTGGGTTAATCGTTGCACTCCCCCCTCGGGAGTTTCCGTTTCGACCACGAACAAGAAGTGCGGCGAAACCAGGATCGCCTTCAACGCTTCCCCCGTAGCCACCTCAAAACTGGTTCCCCGCGATTGAGCGGCGTCAAAGAGCGTCAGTAGTCGATCGACTTCGCCAAATTCCACCGTTCGTCGCCAAGCACGATGAGCGAACGCTTCAATGATTCGCGATGCGTCTTCACGATCGGCTTGAGTGACGTCTTCGACATCAGCAAACAATTGTTGGTGAGCTTGTCGAGCCAAGTGTTTACGCGATTGGTCGTTGTGGTTTTGGTTTTGCATGTTCTGGCTTGTTGCCAAAACTTCGTCGATCAAACCCGCGGCGACACTTAGGTATCGTTCGATGTGAATTGCAGACGTGAACAAGGCGTCTCCGGCGGTATCAAACCCTTCGCCCCCGGCACCATCGGACGGAATTTGAGAAGGATCCTTTACCGGCAATCCGACCAGTTCCGCCACCGCATTGGTGTACTCGGTGCGAGTCAATCGTCGGCTCATCACATAACCTTGGTACCACGACTTGGTTTCATCGGTTGCCAAGCTCGAGCACAAATCGCGTCGAGGTCTTGCGTCGAGCCATTGATGCAGCAGCGCCTTTTCGTTGTCGGTCATCTCTGGACTGCCCTCGGGCGGCATCTCGTTGAGCCGAACTCGCTTGCCGACTTCTTTCCAAGCACGCGATCGTTTTGAAACACGCTTGCCGCTGGAATAACGATCGAGATTGAAGTGGCTTTCTGCGTCTTCGCCCACGTGACAGTCGGCACAACGATCTTGAAGGATCGGCAAGACTTGTTCGTCGTAGGTTGCTTCCCACGCCTTCGTCGCAGCTTCAAACTTCGCCGCCTCGTCGTTCGGATCAGCCGCCATCGAGACGTTCAACGATGCGAAGAGCGTCGCAAAAATTCCAGCCAACATCGCATGAAACGAAGCAGCTCGAATCGTTGGAAATAAACCACATCCATCCGGAACTGGTGAACCAGTTTGCGGCGACGTATGGCTACGAACGTTGGGCCCAAGCAGCATCGGTGGCCTAATCCAGAAAGTGGAAGGAGGGGGGGAGGGATGTCTATTTTAGACCGCAATTTCATGGCCGTCCATCGCAACAATACGCATTCCTCCACTTCCCGGAACTTGACGGATGGGAAACAATGGACATCCATACCCGCATTTAAACCGAGAAGAATCGGCGTCCCTTGTCAGCAATCCAAATCCGCGGCGCTCGTGTTCACAATCTACAAAGTGTCGATGTCGACATTCCCCGTGACGCGATCACGGTTATCACCGGCGTTTCGGGCAGTGGGAAAAGCTCGCTTGCGTTTGACACACTCTATGCCGAGGGGCAACGGCAATACATCGATTCGCTTTCCGCCTACGCTCGGCAGTTTCTTGACCAGATTCCCCGCCCCGACGTCGATTCCATCGATGGCCTAGCTCCCACGCTAGCCATTGATCAAAAGAACACTGCTTCGGGGTCGCGCAGTACCGTCGCCACGATCACGGAAATCTACGACTACCTGCGATTGCTCTTTGCCCGCGCGGGAACTCCGCACTGCATCGAGTGTGGTAGTTCGATCGCCCCGCAATCAGCCGAAAACATCGGCGATGGTTTGTTGGGACTGCCCGAAAAAACAAAGCTAGTGATCATGGCACCGATGGTGCGTGGTCGCAAAGGCGCTCACCGTGAAGTGATCGAGTCCATTCAAAAGGCTGGTCTGGTTCGCGCTCGCGTGAACGGGGAAAGTTACCTGCTTGAGGAAATCCCGACGCTGGCGCCGCGAAAGAATCACACCATCGAAGCCATTATCGATCGACTCGCCATCAAGCCCGGCATCGAGTCGAGGCTGCGAGCGTCCGTGGACTTGGCCTTGCGGTTGGGCGATGGATTGATGTCGACGCTGGTGCATTCAAGTGATGACGCGTGGGACGAAGCGATCTATTCCACAGCCATGGCCTGTATCGAATGCGGATCCAGTTTTGCCGAGGTTGAACCTCGAACGTTTAGCTTCAACAGTCCCTACGGTGCCTGCCCCACCTGCGAAGGACTTGGATTCGTCGGTGAAAACGAGTCGCGTGAGGTTTGTCCCGATTGCGGTGGTGCCCGGCTCGGCCCGGTCGCGCGTCGGGTCACGATCAACGACACAGCGATTCACCAGCTAACGGCCCAGTCGCTCGACGACGCGATCGTTTGGATGCAGAACTGTGATTCGGCTCTATCTGCTTTGCAAACCAAGGTCGCTGAACCGATTCAGCGCGAGGTCACTCGGCGTTTGAAGTATTTGTCCCGCGTCGGCGTGCAATACTTAACCCTCGACCGAGCCGCCGACACGCTTTCCGGCGGCGAACTACAACGAGTGCGGTTGGCCACCAGCATTGGTAGTGGCTTGGTCGGCGTTTGCTACGTGCTTGATGAACCATCGATCGGTTTGCATCCCGCCGATCATGGGAAGCTGATCGAGTGCATCAAAGAGCTGAAGGACCAGGGCAACACGATCGTGATCGTCGAACACGACGAGGACACGATGCTTGCCGCCGACAAGCTAGTCGACATTGGACCCGGTGCCGGGATGGGTGGCGGCAACCTGATTAGCCAAGGCACGCCCAAGCAAGTCGCCAAGGACAAAAAAAGCCTGACCGGACAATACCTATCCGGCAAGCAACAAGTTCCGATTCCCGCAACGCGTCGGCAGCCCAAGCAATGGATCACTTTGAAGGGAGCGTCCACGCATAACTTGCAGAACGTGACCGCGAAAATTCCGCTGTCATGCTTTGTCGGGATCAGCGGGGTTTCGGGCAGCGGTAAGAGTTCGCTTATCACCGACACGCTATACCGGGCTTTGGCCCAAAAACTCGGCTTGCAAACTCCGCCGCCGGGTGAGCATCAATCGCTGCTCGGCGCGACCAAAATTGACAAGCTTGTTCCCATCGATCAAACGCCGATCGGAAGAAGCCCGCGGTCATGCCCCGCTACCTATGCCGGCGTCTTGGATGAAGTTCGCAAGGTCTACGCCGCCACGCGCGAAGCCAAGACGCGCGGGTTCTCGTCGAGTCGGTTCAGTTTTAATTCGAAGTCCGGTCAATGCGAGTTGTGCAAAGGGCATGGTGTTGAACGCATCGCAATGAATTTCTTAAGCGATCTGTTTGTCACCTGCAGCCGTTGCGGCGGAAAGCGTTTCAACCGACAAACGTTGCAAGTGCGTTTCAAAGGTGCCAACGTCGCCGATGTGTTGGAAATGTCGATTGACGAAGCAACCGAGTTCTTCGAAAACGTGCCGAAGATTTCTCGCCTGCTGCGTTCGTTGCAGGACGTCGGCCTTGGCTACGTGCATTTGGGTCAAGCCAGCACCACGCTCTCGGGCGGTGAAGCTCAACGGATCAAACTCGGGACGGAACTCGCTCGCGTTTCCACCGGCAGCACGCTCTACTTGCTTGATGAACCCACCACGGGACTCCACTTCGCCGATGTCGAACGTTTAGTTGGCGTTCTGCAACGCCTTGTCGATGCAGGCAACACCGTATTGGTCATCGAACACAACTTCGATCTGCTATCCGCTTGTGACTGGATCATTGATATGGGACCTGAGGGCGGTGTCGGGGGCGGTCAGATCATTGCCGAAGGAACGCCGGAACAAGTGGCCGCCAATCCGGCGAGTATCAGCGGCAAGTTCATTAAACCTCAACTGGCATAGGCGACTTGCCTGTGAGCCAAAGCAATCCCGTGTCCAGACCCACCAGCGCCGATCAAGCTTATCACGTCGAGCACGAATGGGAGCCCGATGGCAAAGGTGGGTATGCCCACGCGACCACGATCTTCTTAACCGCATCGGAATGTCCGATCGGGTGCAGCATGTGTGACCTTTGGCAAAACACATTGACCGTGCCAACGCCGCCCGGTGCGATCGTTCGCCAAATCAAAACCGTTTTGGACGAACCGCTCGATCACGATCGGCAATGGATCAAGCTCTACAACTCTGGCAATTTCTTTGATCCGCGTTCGATTCCACCCGCGGACTATGCTGCCATCGCCAAGCTTTGCGAACCCTTTCAACGCGTTGTCGTTGAAAACCATCCCCACATCGGTGGTGATCGCATGCTGCGTTTCAACGACATGTTGGATGCGCAATTGGAAATCGCCGTAGGTTTAGAAACCGTCCAGCCCCGTTGGCTCGACCGACTTGGCAAACGCATGACGCGAGACTCGTTTGATCAGTTCGCCCAAGGTTTGATCGACCATCACATCGACTTGCGAGTGTTCTTGATCGTCGGAGTTCCAGGAATCTCGACTAACGAATCCGCTAGGTGGACGCGATCTTCGGTGCGGCACGCTGTGCTGGCTGGTGCTCGGCACATCAGCCTGATTCCTGCTCGCCAAGGTCATGGTTGGAACGGACAAGCCGATCAGTTGCCCCAGTGCAGTGATCAAGAACTACGCGATTTGCTAAACGCTGCCATCCATGACGCCAACGGCTACGCGACGGTCACACTGGACACATGGGGCCGCGACCCAACCTAGGTTTGAACCCAATCTAGGTTTGCGCGGTGCAATCGCAGCGATCGTGAAATGGGTGTCGGTCGCGCTATTGCGAAAACGAACCGTGTCCCAGGGAAAGGCGTAGCCCCTTGCAACATCACCTTCGCCAAGTCCACACGCAGCGTTTGGACATCGTCACCGGCCGAGCGAAATGGTGATCGGGTATCATGATCAGCCGGCTTACCGCTGGTGACGCAGAAGAACCACGAATGGATTCGTCCACGTTGACTCGTAGCTAGCCGTGCGGCCTAATGCCGATTGAAAGCCGCACGATCCCCAACCGTTTGATCAAAGAACAAGTCTCTTGAATCCTTCTCACGTCGCCATTATCGGATCCGGATTCTCTGGTTCGCTCCTCGGTTGGATCCTCGCTTCCCAAGGAGTGCAAGTTTCGCTCATTGACGCGCAAACCCATCCACGGTTTGCGATCGGCGAATCCTCCACACCGATTGCCGACACACTGTTGCGAAGACTCGGTGAAACGTACCAACTAAAACCGCTGGTCGATCTTTCCACTTACGGCAGTTGGAAGAAAACGCATCCAAAAATCACTTGCGGAAAGAAACGTGGCTTCAGCTATTACCATCACGAGGCCGGTCAACCGTTCGCCGAAGATCATCTCGGCAAACGCAGTCTGCTGGTGGCTGCGTCGCAGTCCGATTCAAAGGCCGACACGCATTGGTACCGCAGCGAAGTCGATGAGTATTTCTTCAAGCAGGCGATTCTGTCAGGCGTTCAACCCTATTCAGCCACATCGATCGTCGACATCGCGTCGGTTGGCGATCAATGCCGTTTGCTTTGCGGTGGGAATTACACCGGCGAACTGATCGCGGACTACGTCATCGATGCGACTGGCCGTGCCGCGATCACTGCCAAGCTGCTCGGTCAACCCAACCTGCGAGATCAGCTCAAGACACAAACCGCCACCTCCTTCGCTCATTATCGCGGTGTGCGTCCTTGGCGAGACTACTTGCAAGCTCATGGCTTTGACACTTCCAACGATCCATTCAATCCCGATGACGCAGCTCAGCATCATTTGCTTGGCAACACGTGGACGTGGATGCTTCGGTTTGACAACGACATCACCAGCATCGGTTTTTGCTCGCCGCGGGGTCAAGTCAACGACTTCGCTAGCACTTCCGCGTACCACTGGATGATGCAAGACGCGGTTCAGGTATACCCGGATGATCAATCGTTGATACCCTCTGGTCAGTCGCTGATTACGGAACCTTGGATCCAGTCCTACCATGAACCGATTGTTGCGGATCGAGTTTGGATGATGCCGACAGCCGCGATCACGATGGATCCGTTGCACAGCACGGGGATCGCCCACGGGCTTGCCGGTGTGGAACGCCTAGCGACGATGTTGCTCAATCCCGACGGCAATGCGCCTGCGCGTTACGCCGAGATCCTTCACCAGGAAGTTTCGCTGCTCGACCGTTTGATCAGCACCGCTTACACCGTGGCCAACGATCCCGCTCGTTTCAACGCCGCGTGCATGGTTTACTTTGCTGCTGCGATCACCTGTGAAGAGCAACTCAAAGCGGGCCAGAACCCGTCGCACCTTTACAATGCGGGCGAGGACGCGTTTCGAACCGCGGTCCGAAACGCGTGCGGCATCATCAGCGACCTCGGCGAGCCCCGGTTTGAATCCCTCGTTCGGACCGAGATTGCCCCTTGGAACACGGCGGGGTTGATGAGTTCGGGCCATCAAAACCGGTACGCCTACACGGCAACCAAGGGATGAGTCCGTTGGGGGGCGATAAAAAATAAGTAGCCCAGAGTGAAAAATTGAGCAAAAGCCGCGGCAGAGAACGATTCGTGGCAAAAACCACCCTTGTCACTAGCGAACCGCTCAACTAAATTCCGCGTCTTGACGTTGAGTGACTCACCGAG
Source organism: Rubripirellula amarantea (assembly GCF_007859865.1). Classification (NCBI taxonomy): domain Bacteria; kingdom Pseudomonadati; phylum Planctomycetota; class Planctomycetia; order Pirellulales; family Pirellulaceae; genus Rubripirellula; species Rubripirellula amarantea. The sequence goes on from NZ_SJPI01000001.1 coordinate 3,184,351, forward strand.
CCACTCCAAACTCACTCCCCTGTAGCTCAGTCGGTAGAGCAGCGGACTGTTAATCCGCCTGTCGCAGGTTCAAGTCCTGCCGGGGGAGCCTTTTCGGACATTCGCGAACAGCGAGTGCCCGTGACTTAACGCCAAAGGCCGATGCAAATGCATCGGCCTTTTTGCGTTTGCTCACGCAATTTGCGGGACTTTCGCCCGCGGGTGGTTTTTTCGCTTGCGTCTTGGACGGTGCGGGCACCGTGCCAAACCATTCCTTTCCCGCTGTCTAGCCCCGACAGGACGACCGAATCTCTCGAAGTCTCTGAGTTAACATGGGCACCCCAGTTAACGAAATTCGGCCGTCAGAGAGAGAGTTCGAGAGTCCCCGATATCGCCATGAACCAACCCCAGCCCAACAATCCGCTGCACGGCGTCACGCTCAAGGCGATCTTGGAATACTTGGTCGCCGAGTACGGCTGGGAGCGGTTGGGGGAACGGATCAACATCCATTGCTTCAACTACGAACCGACCATCAACAGCAGCCTGAAATTCCTTCGTACGACAGACTGGGCGCGGGCGAAGGTTGAGCGGTTGTACCTGGACTCGATCAGCTTCGATGAGCGGAAGGGCAAGAACGCCCCAACCGAAGAAGCGCGCGACATCTTCAATTGTGTCCGTGTCCCCGTTCGTGCTCATTGTGTCCGTGTCCCCGTTCGTGCTCGTTCGTGTCCCCGTTCGTGCTCAATGGTGAACTTAATCGCATCAAGAGGATCTCGTGCATCGTGCTGCACACCCGTTCCCGACTCTGTGAAATAGGTCCCCGACACACTCTTTAATTTGACGACGTCATCAAAAAACAATCCGCCCGCCGACAGGTCGACGATTTGATAGGTCGCGTCGCCAGTACGGCTTGTTTTCCTGATGCCGTCACCGTCGTTCGGGTCAAACGTTGTATTGAGGTCACCGCTGACGGGATCCGCTTGGACAAATTTCCCATTGCTGGGCGTGCGAAGAAACGCGTAGAGGATTTCGCCTATCGCCGCCGGCTTTTCATGAGCAGCACGCGTGCTTTCGTCAACGCTGGGCGACTCTGGATCGTCAGGAACCTGAACACGAACGATGCCGTCCGTGGGATTGCCGACCCCGTCAGCGAAAGGAGTGAGCGAAGAAATGGCTCGAGAGTTGCTTTGGACATACCCGTTGACGCTGACCTGATCGGTTCCAAAGACGATCTTTTCGTAGTATGCCTCTGTTTGTTCAGGTGCAAACGGAACGTCGCTGTACTCCACCATGATCGCCAAGGCCTGATTGGCACTATCATGGTCCCAGTCTTCGTATCCAAACGTGTCGAGGGACGCAGCGAGCAGCATCCGAGATTCGAGGTTTTCGACACGTGATTTTCTACGGCGCCGCGTATTTCGTCGAGTTTGGCGTGTTTTTTGCGTTTTCAAATTCATCCCAGCTCTCCCGTCGGCAATTTAGAAACCGTTGACAAGGAGATTTCCGCAGACATTGGCCGGCTACCCACGCATAAAATGGGAACCGGCAAAATTTGGCCGCTGAGAATCGACGAATCTGAAAGATACGGTTCACGCCAGATACGCAAAGAAGTCGTCGAGCACGTCGAATCGTTCTTGCATGCGAGTTTGAACCGAGTCGGGACTTTCCCCAAAGTAGTCCATGCCGTTGTCGGACAGAATCTTTGCTGTGACCGAGGTTGCGAAATCCTCCAACGGATTCATCGTGCCGTATTCGCGAGCAAAAGCGTCCTCTTCGCCGCTGTTGAAGTACCAGTTTGACCAGCGATCATCGTCGGCCTGAGTCAATCCAGCGGTGGATTGCCAACGAAATCTTGTGGTCCAAGATCCAGCGGCACGAAAAACATTGACAAAGATATTCTCGTCTTGCTCGTCAAAGTTGTGGGCCAGCTCGTGAATGACCGTTTCGTTGATCCTTCCGCGGTCAATCGCGTTGTCGATGATCACAATGTTCCCATCGCCGTTCCAACCCAGCACGTTCGTGTTGATGTCCCCGTCTGCTTCGGTTAGCTCACCGTAACGAGCGAAATTGACGCGATCGCCATTGGCTTTTTGCAGAAGAGCGTTGTTGTTGGTCGCATCAAACATCATTTGCAACGCATCGTCGATCTTTTCCACTGTGTCATCGTCCCACGTGGACGCTTCTGCAGTGACCGAGCCGATGTTGCTGCCCAGCCTGAACTGCTCATCGGCTGTTGGGTTGATGAAATCGATTTGCACGTCATCGCTGGAGAGATCCATCACGGTGGAACTGCTGCCGACGGTTCGCAGCACGCGATCACGTCCGCTATTGGTGTACATCAAGTCGTTACCATTCCCACTGATCAACGAGTCGTGCCCCGAACCACCTTGCAAAATATCGAAATGGGAACCGCCGACCAAGCGATCGTTTCCGCCATTGCCGTAGAGATAGTCGGTGCCGCTGCCGCCGCGCAGAATATCCGCGTGGTTGCCACCGTAGATAAAATCGCTTCCGCTGCCTCCCTCAATGATGTCGTCTCCATTTCGTCCGTACAGATAGTCGCGAGATCCGTCCCCAAAAATCATGTCTGCGGATGATCCACCATAGATATAGTCGGTGCCAGAGCCGCCCCGAAGCGTTGATCGCAGGTTGGTTTGGTTGTTGATCACATCGCTTCCGCCTCCAGCGTCAACGAAAATCGACCGGACCATGAACCGCGAAAACTGAGTCACCTCGCTCGCTTGAGTGCTACGGTTGGTGACACTGACCTCAATCGATCCCCACAGCTGAAATTGTCTACTCGACAAGCTAACATTGGTTGCAGCTGGAGCGATCTCGCGAATGATGATTTGGTCGCTCGCCGCGTCTCCGCGGACGCTCAGCGTGCCAAGAAACAAGTCAATGTCAGCAGCCATCAGTTCACGTTTGTCGAGCTTCTGGCATCGCAGTGTACGTGGCCGTCGTTTTTTCGACGGTTTTACGGCCGTTCCAGAATCCTGGAGGGAGTTGGAAGCAAGGCGGCGAATCGGAGCAAGGATTTTCGGCAGAGACATTGTGGTTTTCCAGTTGGGAACGTGAGTGAAGTTCAGTCCTCTCCCAAGCGGACAGCAAAGCGAAATGTGACTGACAAAATTCAAGCCCGTGGGGTCAAAATATTGAAACGAGCATTTCGGGCGGAAAAATCCAACGTTGCTTGAGTGGATGGAGCCCAACTTCCGGTCGAGATTGAGTCGAGACAGTGCGGCGGTTGCTGGAAATCGAGACAAAACGGCAGCACCGCGCAGCAGACATCGCATTGTTGTCATTGAGGCCGGCGAGCTGATCGCAATAGAAAACCGGTCGAGCTAAGCCGCGCGTCGATAAGATCGAAGCAAGCCACCAAGTCGCTCCGTCGTTTCGATCTTAGCATCCAAGTCTGTTGGACGATCCATGGGCACGATCAGCTCGTTGCCCAAACCCTGGTGGTTTCTTTCAGTGTGATAATGTTCGAGGAAAGATCGAACAGCTTTGCGCGTCGCGGTCTCGCCAAAGAGAATCAGTTTGTGAAGGCATTCGGATTTCAACGTTCCGAAAAATCGCTCCAGGTGCGCGTTCAAATTCGGGCTTCGCGGTGGCAAGCGAACTGGCATCCCACCCTCGCATTGCAGGCACGCACGAAACGACTTACTGAACGTTGCATCGCGGTCCATGATCAAGTACTTCTTCTCGTTGAGAAAGCCGTCTTCATGGTTGGTCAACTCGCGGGCGATCGTTTGCATCCAAGCTTCGTTCGGGTTGGCGGTGCAGCCCGCGAAGTTGACGCGGCGTGTTTTCAATTCCATGACAAAGAGCAGATAGAACGTTGTCAGGCCGCCCTTTGTCCAGACTTCCACGGTCGTGAAGTCAGTCGCAGCGATCACGTCCCAGTGCGACTTGAGAAATATTTCCCAGGATCCTGTGCGCCGGCGTGTCGGTACTGGCTCAATGCCGTGAGCTTTGAGGATATTGCCAATAGTGGAGTCGCAGATGTGGTTGCCGACGTTCGCTAGCGCACCACTGATGCGGTCGTAGCCCCACATCGGATTCTCTTTCGCGAACTTGACGGTCAAATCAACGATCACTTGGCGAATCCTTGGCCGACCAGATTTCTTCTCCTTGCGATCCGAGTAGTCCCATTTTTTTGCCACGAGTTGACGATGCCATCGCAGGATTGTGTCCGGTGTGAACAACGTCCGGATCTCGGAAAGTCGCTTTCGTCCGAGCACTTTTCCTTTGACGGCCAGTCTTCTTCGCTGATCATCATTGAGCACGATACGTCCGCCGCCCAGCTTTTCTCGCAGCACCGCGTTTTCGGTGAAGAGATAGTCGATGAGTTCTTGTTGCTGCTTGCCCATCCAGCCGGCCAGGCACCACAAAACAAAAAGCCAGGGCTGAAGAATGAATGCAGATTGTTTGGCTATGGAAGAATGGATGGTGGGCGGGGTGGCGAGCAGCAACAGCGACGATGATAATTCGTGTTCACCCGAGCAATCTTTTCACTGCAACCAAGCTCCATCGCACATGGCCATCGGCATTGATCCCCTCGTTGATTTTGCGGCCAAGCGAGTCCTCGGCAGTCCCGAACATTCACGGATCACGCTGCACTTTCTCAATTCGGTTCTCGGCTTCGCCAGCCCGATTGTGGATGTCGAGATTCTGAACCCGATCAATTTGAAGGACTTTGACGCGGACAAGCTGTCGATCCTCGACATCAAGGCGGCCGACAGCGTTGGGCGACGGTACAATATTGAAGTCCAAACGACGCGGCCGTTGGGCTTGCCCAAACGATTGACCTACTACGCCGCGAAACAGTTGATCGAACAACTTGGCGAAGGCGACCAGTACGCCGACCTGAACCCATCGATCAGCATTTGTTTGCTTGATGCGATCAAGTTCCGGGACGAACCAAGGCTGCAACACGCGTTCGGACTTCGCACCGCTGGCGGACTTTCGCTGACCGATTGCCTGCAAGTCCACGTTTTCGAGGTACCCAAGTATGTCATCCCGAGCGATAATGAGCCCATCGCCGATCCGGTCTAGCAATGGCTCTATTTCTTTCGGGATGCATCCAACTGCACCGCGGAAGAATTGGCCCGCCGACTGCCCGATCCGATATTTGAAGAAGCCACAGGAGTGCTCGAAATGATCGCCAAGAATCCGGAAGAACGACAGCACTACGAAGACCGGCTCAAGGCTGAACGCGACGAATGGGCGCGGACCGCGCAGGCAAAGTTGGAGGGTATCGAGGAAGGGCAACGCAATGAACGAGCCCGAACAGTTAAGATGCTCCGAGACATCGTCGGCGAATTGACACCATCGGACGAGAAACTGGCTGACCTTTCTCTCGACGAATTGGCGGCAATCGAGACCGAACTTCAACGCCGCCTCCGAGATCGAACTGGGTGAAACGCTCGGCCGTTGTTAACCGAGAGTGCGATTGTCTTTTCAATCGGACAGAATGACCCCTGGTTAACATCAGCTTGTCAACCCAGCGAACAAAATTTCGTCTACGTCCGGATCGCAAACAGGCGTGACCGAACCGAACGGATTTGCTGTAATCCCTTGCTGTAATTGATTTACAACATTCGGCAAACCGAGACTTGTTCCGTAAAGCGTTGGGTTCGGGGAGCCTTCATGGACAGTAGCGAAATGCTGCTGACCACCATTTAACGCCAAAGGCCGATGCACCCGCATCGGCCTTTTTGCGTTTGTCCCCGTGTTTTGCGGGACTTCGGCTCGCAGCGTGTTTTTTGCCTGCGTCTTGGACGGTCCGGGAACCGTACCAAACCATTCCTTTCCTGCCGTCTAGCCCCGATAGGACGACCGAAACTCTCGAAGTCTCTGGGTTAACATGGGCAGCCCAGTTAACGAAAATCGGCAGGCAGAGAGAGAGTTCGAGAGTCCCCGATATCGCCATGAATCAACCCCAGCCGAATAACCCGCTGCACGGCGTGACGCTCGAGAGCTTTTGAAACTGGCTTTATGGACCACACGATCGAGTTGTGTTTATGAGATGGCTTTTAGATCGAGGCCTCTCATGGTGCCGGTAGAACTTGCAAACTTATCGGCCTCAATCCCCATGGATTGAAGCATGGAGACAAACAAGTTTGGGAGCGGGTAGTTTTTGTCGCGGTCGAAGGCGAGGTGCTGGCCGTGTTTGAGTCGTCCACCTGCCACCAACATTGGCATGTTGTCGGTGGTGTGCTTGTTTGCATCGCCGAGATTGCTGCCGTAAAGGATCAGCGAGTTCTCGAGCAGGCTGGCGTCTCCATCTTTCGAACTTTTAAATGCGCTGATCAGTTGGCTGATGAGCCTCATGTGATTGCGGTCGATGGCCTCGAGCTGGGCTAGTTTCTTCTCGTCCTTGCCGTGGTGAGACAGGTTATGGTAGCCGTCGGATATTTGAATTTCGGATAGGTCGATTGTGGGAGAATTGTTGCTGTCCAGCAGCAGCGTGATGCTGCGGGTGGAGTCGGTCTCAAAGGCGAGGCGCGCCATCTCATACATGAGTCGAGTCTTTTCCATGTAGGCGGCGGGGCCGCCGGGGTTGATGGGGCTTTCGGCAGAGGGAACTGGTTTGGGAAGTCGTTCCCATTCGCGAGCCTTTTCCATACGTCGTTCGGTCTCGCGGACTGCCGTCGTGTACTGGTCCATACGGTCGCGATCGCTAGCGCTGAGTCGGCGATTGAGAGCTCGCGACTGCTCGGCAACGGTGTCCATGATGCTTTCGCCCAGCTTCAACTTTTCAATCTGCTTCGCTATTTCTTTTTCCGACCCCTGGAGGAAGAGCTGTTTGTAGACGTTTGAAGCGCTGTCCTCGCAGGGAATTAGCACGCCAGAAGGAGTCCATGACAGGCTGCGACGTCCCGGAGCAGCGTTCACACCCAGCGTGAGCGAGGGAAATCGGGTGTGATGGCCAATCTCGCCCGCTACGTATTGGTCTAATGAAATGGTGTTGCGAAATCCGCCACCTCCCGGATGGGGCGCGGCGGTGAGAAAGGACACGTCTGATGAGTGCGCGCCGTCTACACCGGGATGGTGAACTCCGCTCAGGACGGTGAAATCGTTTCGATGGGCCGAGAGCTCCTGGAGGTAAGGTGAGAACTCATAGTCGCCGCCTGCCTGGCTGGGAAAGAAATGGTCCGGTAAGACGCCGAGATTGTTGCAGATGGCGAACATGCGCTGCGGCTTCGGTTCGACTGGAGCTGCCGCGAAGAGACGTTGCGTAAACGGCGGCAGCATGGCCTCAAGAAAGGGCAAGCCCAAGGCGACTCCGGCTCCACGAAGGAGTTGGCGGCGAGAGATGCGCCGATCGGAAGAGAGTATATGCATGGTAGTACCGTTCCGGTTACTTTATTTTGAACAGGTCGCTCTGGATGACGGCGTGTATGATGGATCTTACCCCGTATTCATTATCCTGGCACGAATCGATAATCTCCTCGACTTGCTGGCGCTCGCTAAAACTTATCGTGGCCCCCGTTGCGTAAACGATGAATTGCTTGACGAGGTTCCGGGCGATGGCTCGTTCGTCAGACAGCAAGTGGGATTTGAACTCTTGGATGTCAGCGAAGGCTCGACCGTCTTGCAGTACTCCCGAAGGGTCGACTGGCTCAGCGTTTCGATAAGTAAAGAAGAGCCCATTTAAGCCAATTCCCTCCAAGGGCTCTCCGATTTCGCCGATCGCTCGGTAGCGTTCCTGCCAGCCACCAGCAATGTCGAAACTCTCCAGGGCGAAGCCAGCTGGGTCGAATTTTGCGTGGCACATGTGGCAGGATTCGAAAGAGGTGTGCTTATCGAGCTGTTCACGGATCGTGGTAGCGCCGCGAGTATCCGGTTCGACGGCTTCGACGCCCGAAGGAGGCGGCGGGATGTGAACTCCCAAAAGACGTTCCATGATCCAAACTCCGCGTAAAACAGGTGACGTTGTCGTCCCGTTCGCGGTGACCCTGAGCACGCTTGCTTGGGTGAGGAGTCCTCCGCGTGGAGAGTCGTCGGGCAAGGAAACACGGCGGAGCTCCACGCCTTCGAAAGGCTCTAACCCGTAGTGACGGGCGAGACGCTCATTGGCGTAGGTGAAGTCAGAGTCGATCAAGTTGCCAGCGGGAAGATCCCTGTCGATAAGCTCCCGGAAAAAGCGTCGCGTTTCGAAGAGGGAAGCTTCTGTCAGCTGATCGTCGATATAGTATTGTGGATACAGTTGGGAATCAGGCGTGTTGGCATTAATCTCTTTCAGTTCCAGCCAGTAGTCGAGGAAGGCATTGATGAATCGATCGGATTTGGGATCCGACAGCATTCGCTCGGTTTGCGCTCGCAGTTCCGTCTCTTGACGAAGGTTCTGCGCGTATTCAAGTTTCTCATCTGGCGGCCCGTTCCAAAGGAAGTAAGAAAGTCGAGACGCGATCTCGTGGTCCTCGAGCGGGCCAACTTGTGATTCCACAAAAAGGAAATCGGGGGAGGAAAGTATCGTAGTGTAAGCGGAGATCATCGCGTCGGTAAACGATTGGCCGATAGCGGTCGCTTCCTTGTATATTTCGAAATACGGTTCGATGACCGCATCATCGGCGATCGGGGATCGATACGCATTCTTGACGAAGGCTACCAAGAGTCGCCTCGCGTCGGCGTCCGGATCGCTGGGCAACACGTCAACGCGGCGGTCGGGAATGCCCGGCGAACGCTCGGTCCATCCGATTAGCGTTTCTTCTGTTAATAGCGGCGGAAGCGGCAGACGCTCTTCGCTCTCATGGACTTTGAATGGAAGATCGCCAAACAAGGCTTGGTAACTTTGAGGAGGCCAACTCTCACTCAAAGGCCCTTCAAGCTCCAGCCAGTTCATGGCGAAACCGGGAACACCTTCTGACGTCGCGTTCGGGTTGCCACGCCAGCCCGGTTGTGTTCTCAGCAGCCTTCCAGCGTCCGGACGGATCGCATCACCTTTTCGCAGAACGACATCTCGCTCAATAATTTTGGGATCGGGATACGAATCGAAAGTTCCGATCCAAATACTTTCGCCGCTTGCGGTGTGGGCATAGAGGGTTACCGGTTCGCTGCGTTTCCCAGGCATGACGACGTTTCGGTCGGGCAACCACCATTTCTGCGTACCGCCCGTGAGTCCGTGATCCTCTCCGCCCCGTCGGCCATTGGGGCCCGCGGTGAAAGTGAACGTCTTCATCCGCAGACGGTAGTTGCCAGGAGTGGGCACGATGACGTTTCTAAAATCGTACTTGGCCGCCGAGGCCTGAGTTCCAACAACGAAACCAAAGGCCTCTTGGTTTCGTGCTTCTGGATTGGAATCGCCTACGGTCAATGGTTGCGTACCACGGATAACTTCCGTTTCCGAGGTCAGGCCCAGCAGCGGTATCGGCGCGCGAGAGGGCTCCATATTTATCCCCTTGCGGAAGGGCATCCAGAAAATCATGGTCCCTTCGTCTCGGGCGTAGTAGCGCCTCGTCACCGATCGAAAAGCGGCCGCGTTGACTGCGGAACGCAATGCGTAGTCTGCCGTTTCCAAGTACTTGGCCATTTGGACGTGGGAAACATCGAGCCGGTCGCCGGTCTTGTTGAAATTCTCATAGGTCCCATCCTCCGGTAGCCGGTGGGATACCTGCAGCCATGGAGAGTCGAGAACGTGCCGCAGCGTGTTCTCGTATTCGAACCGATTGACGCGCCGAACTTTCGAGCGACCTTCTTGGGAAATGCGTTTGCGATCTGCGGCGATCAAGGAACCAGAAAGCGATTTGAGAAAAGCGTTTAGATCTTCCCTGGCCGGCTGCACATCATCCTTAGGAGGCATCTCGCCGTGATCTACCCGGTCGTGAACGAGTGCCCAGGTTGCGAAGGTCTGCTTGTCCGCTAAATCGAAGGAAAGATTCTCGAGATCGAGGTCTCCCTCTTGCCCTAAAGAATCGTGACAACCTAAGCAATGGTTTTCGACGAAACCGGAAAGATTCGCCGGGAGGTCGACCTGAGCACATACTTTCGTCGCCATGCATGCTGGGAGCAGGACGGCAAGCGAGAGTTTTGCTGATTGATGAATTATTGAAAATAGGAACATGGGAGTGCTTTTCCGATCGGAAATTGCTTTGTTGTTCTCTCTTCGTTGGGCGAGTTGCCTCGTTCCACTCCTGGGTATAGCGGCGCAGTCGCTGAGGTGGATTATAGAGGGAGAAGAAAGTTGTTGTGGCATAGATAAGGCGATCTGGCTATTTTGAAGTTTGCGGCGAATTTCCTACTTGCCGTGCTCGGAGCGTAACAACTGCTTCCAGTCCGGGCGAATCAAAGGGGACGGGGGTCTTTTTTGAGCGTGATATCTCTGCTAGGCTTGGCTATTCGATGGGGGGAGTACAATGCCGAGGCAAAAACGAGTTGATGAGGCGGGCGGGATCTACCATGCTCTTAACCGGGGCAATGCTCGTCAGACGATCTTTCACAAGGATGACGATTACGAGGCGTTTCTGCGAACGCTTAGTGAGGGATTGGATAAGTATCCAGTTGAGTTGTTTTCATTTTGCCTGATGCCCAACCATTGGCATCTTGTTTTGCGACCCACCGAAGATGGAATGATGGGGCGGTTCATGCGATGGGTCACAGCGACTCATACGTTGCGCCATCACGCGCACTATCACAAAGGTGGTCAAGGTCATCTGTACCAATCTCGGTTCAAGAGCTTTCCGATTCAAGACGATGCTCATTTCTTAGTCGTTTGCCACTACGTTGAATGCAATGCTCTGCGGGCAAACTTGGTCAAGAAGGCCGAAAACTGGATTTACGGGTCATTGTGGCGCTGGCTGCAAAAGCCGGAACCCAAACCACAGTTGCTGACCCCGTGGCCCCTCCGCCGATCGGGAGACTGGGTGTCGCGAGTCAACAAAGCTCTTACTTCAAAAGAGCTCGATGGTGTTCGCCAGAGTGTTCACCGTGACCGACCTTATGGTGATGAAGACTGGACCGAGCAGATCGCAGATCGATTAGGATTGTGGTCGACGATTCGACCAAGAGGCCGCCCACGCAAGCCACCATCCAACTAAAAAGACCCCCGTCCCCTTTTGATCGTCCCGTCCCCTTTTGATCGTCCGCGTCCCCTTTTGATCGTCCGAAGGATGCCGTTGAGATGCTCGTTCGTCACGATGCAAAACGCATTCAGCACCTCGTGTTTGATCGTCTGGATCACGCGCTCGACGTGGGCCTGCAAGTTGGGCGATCGCGCCGGCGTCAGCTTGACTTCGCAATCCGTTGACCGGAACACTTCATCGAACGAATCGACGTATTTCCGGTCGCGATCACGCATCAGCATCTCGCACTTCAGATCGTTGTCATCAACGTGCATTTGGATGTTGCGGCCCTGCTGCGTCGTCCATTCGCCATTCGGTTTCTCCGTGCATGGTGAGATCCAAATCTACCGCGTACCGATGTGGATGAAGACCATGAAGTAGACGTCGACCAGTCCCTTTATCGTCCACTTCTTTTTGCACGCGAAATCGCATTGCCAAAGCGTGTTGGCATGGCGTTTGATGAACTTGTGCCACGTGTCGGGATAGTCACCGGGCGTCGGTGCAAAGCCCGCCGCGACGATCACGTTCTTCACCGTTTGCCGCGAAACGTGAACGCCCATCCGGCGAAGCTCTTGCAGGATCTTCGTGTACCCGAACCCCGACTCTTTGCGGATGCGGACGATGGTGTCGCGAACATCCTCCTCCAGCTTCGGCCGGCCCGTTCCTCGCTTCACCGGCTCTTTCTTTGTCGCAGGCGAGTCATCTTCCATCTTCCGGACCCAACGCCGGAACGTCGAATACGACAAGATCGTCATCACGTCTTTGATCTTTCCGCCCAGCTTCTGGCCGTGTTTGACGAGCGTGTTGCGCTCACGATTGTCCAGCGTGATACGACCAGGTAACTTGGACCGAAGGATTTCGTTCTCCGCCTTCAGGTAGCGAATCTGCTGGGCCAGTTCCTGCCGCGTCAGCGACGCTAGCACTGTCAAAAGTGCGTGGACAATGTTCGCCATCGTGCGACCAAAAGCCCTGCAAATCCGGGGACAATCGGAGTGGCAGAGTATTTGTACCCAGCCGAGAGGACGAGCCTACGCAGCGATTCGATTCCCGCAACTTCCGTTGAATTGATCGGGCGAGTTTGCAACCGAATCAGACGTCGCGATATCGGAAGACCGATGCAATCGCCAAAGCCAACGATGCCTCGGTCCTGTCAAGACGCGGCATGAGCTCTTGCTGTTAACCAGCGACGCCAGGAATTTCACGGGCGAGGAAGTCGCCGCCGGTTAACACATTCAAGTTAACCCGATGCGCGAGCAGCGCGCGGTGGTCCGCATCGACCGAAGTGGCAACGCGGCAGGTCAAGAAACGCTCAAACGCTGTCCAAAAGCCTGCAAATTCAATGCAACAGCCGAGAGTTTTTGCAGAGAGAGTACTGTACGGGGAGTGCAGGCTCCGTCCATTGCCTCTTAAGTTGCCGGCCATCACGTTGAGGGCAAACATCGCGTTCACTGAACAGGAAGTTGGACTATTTCGTGGTTTGACAGTGTTGAGGTAGAATGCCGGTCTGCCGAAAGTCGTGCTGATGTGACCGGCTTCCTGGGAAAGACTCGCCAATTTGTTATGAAACCATTTGCCCCTTCCCCACCTGATCGTTCTCGAATTGCTCAGGCCACAAGCACGTCGCCGGAGCAGCGAATGCTTGCTGGACTGGAGCATTCGGAGCTTGCCATTCGCGTGGTCGAGGATGGAATTCGCGATCAGAATCCGCGTGCGGATGATGCGACGATAACACGATTGCTGGCCGAGCGGATTGAGCTGATGCGTCGCATGCAAGACCGGACGTTGGCGAAAAAGTGAAGTTGCAAGAAGCGGTATCGCGAATCATCACCGCACTGAATGACGCGGGGCTCGAGTTCATGCTCGTGGGGTCGTTCTCCAGCATGTACTACTCGTTCCCCCGTTCAACGACGGATGCCGACTTTGTTATCGGGACGTCCGACTGGGATTCACAAGGACTCGCGAAATCGCTCGGCAACGAATTTAAGTTCGATCCGCAACTCTCGTTCGAGACCTTTGGCGGTTCAGTGAAAAACGAGATTCAGATCGAGGGCACTCCGTTCCGGATCGAGTTGTTTCGGTTGACCGATCAGCCCTTCGACCGAGCACGTTTCGATCGTCGCCGAAAGGTCGCACTAGGTGGTGACGAGGTTTGGATCCCGACACCCGAAGACGTGATTTTGCAAAAGCTGACTTGGTCCCGCCCCAAAGACCAAGAAGACGTTTTGGGCGTGATCGCGGTTAATCACGAAACTCTCGATCGAGAGTACCTCAATCAGTGGGCCGAGCAACTTGGTCTCACCGAGGAGCTTGCAGCCGCCTGGAAATTGGCGACGGAACACTCTTGACGCAGAGCGTAACAAGCGTTGTCAACTCGTCCTGCTCTGGCGGGCGATCGTAAAGATTGCTCGCTGAATCTCGGACGAAACCTCATCCCAAAGCCCGATCATTTCGCGAAGCAAAACGTCGCTTTCATTTGCTGCACCCACCGCTTCGGAAACATCCGTTTCACCCGTGTTCTCGGTGGTCGTGCTGTTCCTGCCGGGACTCGAATCTGGACGAGCTATTGGCAGCTACGTGGTGAAGGCTTTGTTTCCTTCAATTTTACAATGCTCTCAAGACTTGAGCACTTACCGAGAGTTAGCGGGCGATGGCAACTGCCAAATGAAAACGACGTCGCGGTGACCGTTGGGTCGTAGTTGCGTACACGCGTTCTTGAATTCGGGCGGTCGTTGGCGTTTGGCTTCCATCGGATGACTCCGAAGCGGGCAACTGGTGAGGCGATACAATTGGGCGATGACGATGCGTCCGCGGGGTTGCCCCTAGACGCCTTTCCGAACGTCCATCGCCATTGCCTGACCTTCCGATTCGGTAGCTGGTATCTTATTCCTGTTCCGCTTTGTTCCCCCTTCCGCCCACTTCCCGTTTCGATGGAGTATTCCCGTCACGTTCACTCCTTCATCTAAGCCGACGCCATCCAAACCGACGCCATCCAAGCCAACACCGTGCGGCCGAACCTATTGGGTGATTGACGATCGGTTGCTTGCTGGTGCCTATCCCGGTCGCCCGGATCCAGCAGATCATCGCCAGCGAATTAAGTCGCTGTATGACGCTGGCATGCGGACGTTCATCAACTTGCAAGAAGAGAACGAAACGAACAACTCCGGCGTGCCGTTTGTTCGCTACGACGATGAACTGCGGCGACTCGCCGACGAAGGGAACGAACAAATTGCTCACCTGCGTTTTCCGATCCCAGACGGCGGAAGAACGTCCGTCGATCGAATGCGAAGCATCCTCGATGCGATCGACCTGTCACTCGCAGCCGAGCGTCCCGTTTACGTTCACTGCTTCGGCGGGATGGGACGAACCGGGTCAACGGTTTGTTGTTGGCTGCTACGACATGGTCTCGCGACGCCTGACAACGTGCTGAGTTTGCTGACGCAATTACGACAAGCCGACGTGGAACGAGCGAGCTGGAAAGCGCCGGAAAACGAAACCCAAGAAAGCTTTGTTCTGTCGTGGGCCAACCAGCAAAACAGCTAGTCATGGTACGAATCAACGTGCTGTTCGTGTGCAGCAAGAACCAGTGGCGGAGCCCGACGGCGGAGGCGATCTATCGTAACGATGATCGCGTTTCGGTTCGTTCACGCGGCACGGCAAAGTCAGCGGTACAAACGATTCGGCCGAGCGACATCGTTTGGGCGGACGTGGTTTTCGTGATGGAAGACAAACATCGCCAGCGGATCTTGGCCGACTTCCCAGGCGAGGCGAAGTTCAAGCCGGTGCATGTGCTGGATATCCCCGACGATTACCAGTTCATGGACGACGAACTGGTGGAGTTGATCCGGTTATCGGTGGAGCCGATCATCGAACGACTCAACCGGAGTTCATCAAGACCGGACGAATGAAGTGGTCAAGGGTGCGATTGCGACGAGAGCGTTTCACTTGCAACTTCACGCTACGATAGGACAACGATCGCATGAACCATAATGCACTCGTTCGCGAAATCCGCAGGCACAAGCCGATCGGGCTGAGTGACACAAGACAGCGCGGCGGCACGATCTTGGCTGCCAACACCAAATACACTCGACGAATTCCGCTGAGGTTTGTGAAATGAAAAACCACCTGCCCACCGTGACGATCTTCATTACTGCCGCGTCGTGGGCTGGATTTGCGATTTGGTTGGGTGTCAATCCGAATGCGTTGTTGGGGGCGTTTGGCATCGAGGATCGCACGCCGCAGATGGCGACGGAAATTCGTGCATTTTATGGCGGGCTCGAAATGGCGATCGCGGTTGCAATGATCGTGCTCTGGCGACGCGGTGATACGTTTGCTTCGCTACTGATTGGCGGGTTGCCGTTGCTGGGATCGGCGAGCGGTCGCTTGGTTGGATCGGTCGTCGACGGATTCTCGATGATGCACTTGGGGTTCGCGGGATTGGAACTGCTCGGCGCGGCGTTTTGCTTCGTGGGGGCGCAGATGGTTTCACGCGGTGAACATGGCGATTGAACAGGATTCAGCGTGCAAGGTTCTTGGTCTCAATCGTCCAATCCGGATCGCGTTCCAACTCGATGTCCTCCCCGGCGAACATCTTGGCGGCAGCTTGCTTTCCTTTGAGATGCCAATCGAGCCAAGCAAGGGCCACGGGGGCATACTCTCCGCCGTGTGGCCGCCGGTAAGTTCCTCCGTGCCCGACGTCCATGTTTGTCATCACGATCGGAACATGATCGACGCGAGAAAAATCGTCCATCGCATTGTCGTAAGCAATATCAGAAGGGCCACCCATGATATACAAGACAGGTCCATGGAATTTCTTCAGGTTATCCTTGGACAGATTTGGCATCGTCGCCAACGGTGAACGAGTCGGCAAGATTCCACTGTTGCAAACCACGGTGGTCGTGATTCTCGGATCGCCCGAGATTTCGATCGCTTGCAGTCCGCCACATGACATTCCCATCGCGGCGACCTTTGTCGTTTCTACCTTTCCAAAGTAGATGCTGTCACGTTTGGCATTCTGTGTAGTGATCCAATCCAATGCGGCAAGTAGTTGAGAAGAATGTGTCCGCTGGCGAGACAGTTCGCTGCGATGGTCTAACTGATCGAGAGGTCCAACGCCGAGAACAATGTAGCCGTGCGATGCAATTTCATTGAGAAAGTTCTTGTGTTCCTCGGTCGTGTTTGCACATGCGCCATTGCCCCAAAGGAGTACCGGTAGGTTCCGTTCACTGCCAAAGGGGGACAAGTTCTTTGGACGAAAAATCGTCATTCCTGAAAGCGTCGGCGACTCCGTTGCAATCGCCGAAAAGGGGCCCCGGCCACCATCTTCAACTTCCACCTGATTTGGTGAATCGAGTTCTACATCGACATCATCGTCCGTGGCTAAGTCAATGATGCTGGCATAGGCAGGCTTGGGATTATTGTTAGCGTCGAAGAGTAGCGGGTGCTGCCCCCAGCGCCAGGTACGTCGATCGTTCAGGCCCCAAAACGTAACGCGTTCAATAACGTCTTCGTGTTTCTTGAAGATGGCAAACAGTTTGGCGTAGTCGTCGGCTTGCGCGTTCAGATCGTCCAGGGAAGGAGGAACACTGCGTCGGAAGCGACGCCCGCCGAATTGTCCGCCGGACTCGCCACGGATCGTGACGTCGAGTTCGGTGATACTGACCTTCAATCCTAAGGATGCGTAATCGATGATGGCTTTCTCGATGTCAGCAAACGGAACCTGCCCACTGCGCCAGTGACCTTGAATCCCAACGGCGTCGACAGGGGCTCCATCGGCGAGAAGTCGCTTTAGTAGCACCATCGAACTTGCATGCTTGGGGCCCGATTCGATGTTGTAGTCGTTGTAGTAGAGCGTGGCCTCGGGATCCGCTTGGCGAGCAAACTGAAACGCCAGGGTGAGGAACTCGGGGCCCAGGCTCTGCAACCAATTCGAGTTTCGAAGATTTTCTGTTTTCGCAGTTTCTGAGTCACCACCGTCGTTGATCGCTTCATTAACAACGTCCCAGCTTTGTAGTTTTCCTTGGTAACGTCCCGCCAGCGTCTCAATGTGCTGTTTCATTCTCCGCTTGATCGTCTCGAAATCGCTGCCCTTGAAAAACCAGCTTGGCGTCTGCGCGTGCCAAACCAATGTGTGGCCATGGATCGTCATGTCATACTTTTCGGCCCATTCCACCAGGGCATCGGTCGGTTCGAAGTTCCAACGGTTTTCGGCCGGATGAACTCGTTCGGGCTTCATGCAATTCTCGGGCGTGATCGCAGCAAAGTGCTTCGCTGTTAGTTCCAGCTCTTCGTCTGAATAACGCGAGGGCAGGTCGCCCGCCATGCCGATTAAGAACGAGTCGTGAAAAGCATCTTTGATATGGCGATCAATTCTCACTTCGACCACGGGTGCAACGGACTCTTGAGATGTCGGCTCAGGTAACTCGCGAGTGGCGATTGATTCTTGGCCACCCCGTTCCCCAATGGGTCGAATCAGAACAAGTTCCTTCCCGTTGAGTTTACCGCTGTACTCGATGCGAAATTCTCGCTCGCCGAACTGACGGACTTCTGTAAACGCGATCGAATTGTCTCCGACTTTCACGTCCACGAAATCAACTTTCCGTTCTTCGCCTTGTGCTTCCACTTCTGCTCGTGCGGAAGCTTGTCCCGAACTGTTGATGGCGAAATGCATATGATAGGTTTGCAGTCCGAACGGGCTTTCAAATTGACTATGCCACGTGCCCCAGAGTTCGTTCTTGGGTTGGAATAAAAGCGGAGCGAATTCTTTCAAGCTTCGGCGCCATGTTTGCCATTCGTGCGCCGTTTCTGGTGAGAGGTAATAGTGAGCGTTGACTCCTAATTCTTTTAACTGCTCAACAGTTTCGGCGTGATTGCCGCTACGTCGCATTCGGCCTTCGCCACCGATTTCTTTGCTGCCGTAGCCGACGAAGACGAGGTTCACCAAGTCTTTGAAGCCTTC
Source organism: Rubripirellula amarantea (assembly GCF_007859865.1). Taxonomy (NCBI): domain Bacteria; kingdom Pseudomonadati; phylum Planctomycetota; class Planctomycetia; order Pirellulales; family Pirellulaceae; genus Rubripirellula; species Rubripirellula amarantea. The sequence goes on from NZ_SJPI01000001.1 coordinate 3,202,351, forward strand.
GTTGGTTTCAGCCTCTTGTTTGCTGATCGTAGCACCACTGAATAGACCAATGTGCGAGAACTTGTTGAGGTTTCGCAATGTGATCAGCTTCGTTTCCATGCTGCCCAGCGACAGACCCGCCATCGCCCGGTGGGGCTGATCAGTGAGAGTACGGAAGTTGGCGTCAACGAAAGGAATCAATTCGTCCACCAAGACCGTTTCAAAATCCTTGATGTCAAAACTGCGAAGTCCTCCGATTCGCACCCTGTTGGTCATTCCATAGGTCATCACGATGATGAACGGTTTTGCTTTCTGTTCTGCGATGAGGTTGTCCATGATCAGCCCGGCATGACCTTGGACGCTCCAGGCGTATTCGTTTTCACCCCAGCCGTGTTGCAGATACAACACGGGATAGCGTTGGTCATCAGCATTGTCGTAGCCCGGCGGTGTGTAGACAAAGGCGCGACGTTGGGAATCCGTGCTGTTTGAATGGAAGAAGATCTCACGAACATGCCCGTGGGGAACGTTCTTCAAGGCGTAAAAGTCGCGATCGTGAGCGGGGATCTCGATCCCGCTGCCCCAACGCATCGCTCCAAAGTAATACTTGCTGTTGGGGTCAGGTACGTGTGCACCATCGATGATCAGTTCATAATAGTGGAAGCCTTCATCAAGGGGACGTGAATAGCCTATCCAAGCTCCATCGTCACCTTTGACAAAATCAGTGCTGTCGCGAAATGTCGTTGCAACACTGTTTGCTTCTGGCGCAACCACGCGGAACTTGATGCGGCCTTGTGAATTAACTTTTGGATACTCTTTCCCTTCTTGGTTGGTTGATGCGGGCTGAAAGTCATCTTTGATGGCTTCTTCCAAATCCGTTGCAGGATTATCGCCGCTCGCTGGTCGATCTTGCGATTCAGTTGTTTCTTCGTTCTGCGCCGTCGAACCAGCCGATCCTTCTTGAAAAACCATTTGGGCGAATTGATACAGGTTGTTTCGCCAGTGGGTAGGGTCATGCGCATGGGAATCAACATTCCAAACGTGCGAAATGCCTTGTTCTTTCAGGTAGGTCTGCAATCGCTGACTGATGCGGATCAAACCATCTTTGTTGCCACATGATAAGTAAAGCAACTCAAGCTGATCTTCAGTCTTCTTTGGTTCCGGAATTAATTCTTCAGGAGCCTTCGTGTTCGGCGCCGATGAAAATCCGCCCACCCAAGCAAAGTTGTCCAGATGGGTCAGGCCAAAATTCAATGATTGTCCGCCGCCCATCGACAGGCCGGCAATCGCGCGATGCTTGCGATCCGTTGCGACCGAGTAAAGAGACTCAATCTTAGGGATCACATCATTGAGCAAGTCGTTTTCAAAAACAGCAAACGCAGGTGCTGCTTCAAAAACATTTCCTTCCGCTCGATCGTTTTTCTGGGCACGCCCGTTGGGCATGACCACAATCATCGGGACTGCTTTGCCATCGGCTATTAGGTTGTCCAACAGGACGTCGGGCGTTGCGAAACGTTGCCATTCGGTTTCGTCGCCACCAATGCCATGCAACAGATACAACACTGGGTATTTCATTCCATCCGAATATCCTGGCGGCGTGTAGACATTCATCTTCCGAGTCGTGCCAACGGTCTTCGATTCGTAGTCAATCATCTCCAACTTGCCGCGCGGAATGTCAAGGCGTTTCTTGACGATGCTGTCTGGCGGATCCGCAAAGATCTGCTTGTCATCCGGCCCAAGTTCGATTGGACCACCAAAACCACCTTGAGGTCTGCGGCGTTCTCGCTCGGCGGAAGCGTCTTCTTGTGCTACTGCAATCGGCAACGGTATTAGGCAGAACGAAAGCAAAACCAGGAACGTTCTCATTGATAATCTCTCGTTTCGTGAAGACCAGATAGGCGTAAGTCATCCAATCGGCTGCGTCATAGATGAACGCGATCGGAAGAGAAGCTTGAATGAAGGCACCGATTGCTTTGGACCCAGAACGTGCGTGTACGCATTAAATCACATTCTTAGGGCTCAGTTCCGACGATTCGATCAAATTCCGCAAATTTGCTGCCACTCAATGGATTGCCAGGAATTGCAGGCGAATCGAAGAGCCCGAGTCTCCTGTACTTCGGTGCGCCGAACACTTGGCTACTTCATTGCACCGCGCACTTGGTCGATTCGGATCGGGCCTATCGGCTACGCGACTTTCATCGTCTCCGCTAGACTAGCGCACCAATCGCCAACGAAACGCCGCGTACCGGAGCATTGGGAAATGTGCGTTTAGAGCAAGTCGCAGCACAATCGCATTATGATTTGTTGCGTGACTGTGGCCGGTTGATCACGCAGTGCCACCGAGGATTTTATGAAGTCATCGCAACAAGAACACGAGTTGCCGTTAGCGCTTCGTGCAGCCTACATGGCTCTCCACCGTAACACTGAAGCCAAATTTGCCACCCATGGAGTGACCGCAGATCAATTTGTATTGATGCTCGCCGTGGACGAAAACCGATCGCTGACTCAGCGTGAACTTGCAAAACGGATCTCCTCAGACCCCAGCACCGTCCGAGCCATGTTGGTGCTGTTGGAAAGGAACGGATTGATTCGGCGGGACGCGCACCCGAATGATCTTAGGGCCAAGACGGTGGAGTTAACTGCGAGCGGTAAACGGAAACTTCGCAAGCTATGGAAGGTTGGTCAATCCATTCGAGATGATATGTATGGTGCTATGTCGCCTGAGGAAACAACGATTCTCATTCGACTACTTCGATGCGTTTCTGAATCGCTTTACCTTGAAAATGCCGTCAGTCGTTGATCTTGATTCGATTGTTCTGCCTCTAATTGCCACTTAATTCGGGGAAGCAATAGGTACACCTCGTCGTTCGTCGATGAACGATCGCATGGAGCAAAATTTTGATTTCATTGCCAAGGCATCATGCAACGCGCCGCCAACAAGTCCACATCAATCCGGTCAGGCTTTCGTGGCAGCTAGTTTCGCTAATGCTTAGTACGTTGATGCTACCGGGATGCTTGCTCAACTCCTTGGCTTTGTTCGAGCACATGTGCATCGCAAGCTGACTTTGATGGGGATTGCCTGAGTCGGGTTGGCTGCTGCTGATTATGTGTATCGCCGTGGGGTTTTGCTACTGAGTTTTTGAAGGGCCGATGGCGTCACGAGTATCGGTTCTACGTTTCCTCCGCTTGCGGTCAGGGCCTGTGGTCGAGCAAATGCGGGCGCATCGGTGTGCGGTAGTGACAACGTCCCAGCCCGCTTCCAAATTCTGCGCCGCAACGGGCGACAAACCCCACCAAACCACTGCTCCCGCGAAAAAGTTCGAATCTGATTCGCTTTGGTACCTGAATTGCGACCGGTGAGTTTTGAGTGTTCGTGCGAGCGCCCTCGATTGGCGCCGATCTAGAAAGGGAGACGTGACGATGTCCGTAGTGCTAAGCGATGTCCAAGAGGGAAATGTGTTGGAGATTCGCGTGTGCGGGAACGACATCGAGAAACGGTTCGCTCTTTCGACGAAAGCGAAACTGACAACGCTCGATTGTGGTTGGCTGATTAACTATGTCTGCTAACCCTCGGAACGTGCATCCCGTTTACGATCTTTTTCCTCTCGAGATTGACGGTTTTGACACCTTGGCCGACTTGGCTTTGGACCTGCGATCGTCTTGGAATCACGCAACCGATGAAGTTTGGCGTCGACTCGATTCGGAATTATGGGAGATCACGCGCAACCCGTGGGTCGTTCTGCAAACCGTTTCGCGGCAACGTATCGAACATGTACTTGCCGATGCTGATTTTCGAGGCAAGGTTGATGCGTTGTGGAATGAGCGAAAGCGAACGGCAGAGCAACCGGCTTGGTTTCAGCAAACGCAGGTCAATTCCGCTTTGACGTGTGCCGCGTACTTCAGCATGGAATTCATGCTAAGCGACGCGTTGCCGATTTATTCGGGCGGGCTTGGCAACGTGGCGGGCGATCAGTTGAAGGCAGCCAGTGATTTGGGGGTGCCAGTGGTCGCGGTCGGGTTGTTGTATCAGCAAGGCTACTTTCGCCAAACCATCGATGACGCCGGCGTTCAACAAGCGCTTTACCCGTACAACGATCCTGGGCAATTACCGATTCTGCCACTACGCGATTCGGATGGCGAATGGCTGCGTTTGAAAATCGAATTGCCTGGGTACTCGGTTTGGCTGCGAGCTTGGCAAGTTCAAGTTGGGCGTGTGAAGTTGTATTTACTCGACAGCAATGACGCTGCCAACTTTCCCGTTCATCGGGGAATCACCAGCGAACTCTATGGCGGTGGTCCCGATCTGCGACTGAAACAAGAATTGATTTTGGGCATCGGCGGTTGGCGTTTGCTGGCGGAACTGGGGATTGCCCCCGAGGTTTGTCATCTGAACGAAGGGCACGCGGCGTTCGCGGTTTTGGAACGAGCTCGCGCATTCATGAAAGCGTCGGGCCAGCCGTTTGACATCGCGTTGGCGGTCACTCGAGCGGGAAACCTGTTCACGACGCATACTGCCGTCTCGGCTGGCTTCGACCGTTTTGAACCGAACCTGATCGAGCAGTATCTCGGACGGTATGCGCAGACGGAATTGGGCATTTCAACGGCGGACTTGTTAGCGCTTGGTCGCCAGAACCCGGCGGATGATTCCGAGCCGTTCAACATGGCGTACTTGGCGATTCGTGGAAGTGGCAGCGTCAACGGAGTGAGTCGGTTGCATGGCGAGGTCAGTCGGCGGCTCTTTACACCGTTGTTTCCCCAGTGGCCCGAAGACGAGGTTCCCGTGTCGCACGTCACTAACGGTGTGCACATGCCGAGTTGGGACTCGGCGGCTGCGGACGAGGTGTGGACTCGTTCGTGCGGTAAGGATCGTTGGTTGGGAACCAGCGAAACATTGTCGTGTGACATTGACCGCGTGCCCGACGAAACGCTTTGGCAGTTCCGCACCGATGCAACTCGTTCGTTGGTCGATTACGCTCGCCGTCGTTTGTCGCGACAGCTCGCTGCCTCTGGATCGCACGCTGACGATATCGAGGCTGCGAAACACTTGTTTGATCCCACCACATTGATGCTTGGGTTTGCACGTCGATTCGCGACCTACAAACGACCGAATCTGTTGCTGCATGATCCCGATCGCTTGCTGCGTCTGCTGACGAACCCTGAACGACCGGTGCAGTTGATTTTGGCTGGTAAGGCTCACCCGGCCGATAAAGCGGGGCAAGACTTGATCCGCCAATGGATAGATTTCATCCGGCACCCCGTCGCACGACAGCATGTGATTTTCTTAAGCGACTATGACATGTCGCTAACCGAACGCTTAGTTCAAGGTTGCGATGTGTGGGTCAATACACCGCGACGACCTTGGGAAGCTAGTGGGACGAGCGGGATGAAGGTGCTTGTTAACGGAGGCATCAATTTGTCGGAACTTGATGGTTGGTGGGCCGAAGCGTACACGCCGGAAGTCGGTTGGGCTATCGGTGACGGACAAGAACACCACGATGATCCTTATTGGGACGCGGTCGAAGCGGAACAACTTTACGACGTGTTGGAAAGGGAAGTCGTCCCCGAGTTTTATCAACGCAACGAAAACGGAATTCCGACGCGGTGGATCGCCCGAATGCGAGCCAGCATGTCTCGCTTGACTCCGCAGTACAGCGCCGTGCGGACGGTTCGCGAGTATACCGAGAAACACTACGTGCCCGCGGCGACGGCTTTTCGAGATCGAACCAAGCTAGGCGGTGCCGTGGGGACCAATATCGTTCACTGGGAGCGTTCGACACGAGAAAAGTGGGCGTCGTTGAAGTTCGGCGATCTGCGAGTGCAAACGAAGGCCCAAGAACATGTCTTCAGCGTTGATGTCTACCTCGATGGTCTCGATCCGAATTTCGTGAAAGTTGAACTGTACGCCAATGCAAACGAGAACCGATCGGTCGTTCGCGAAGTGATGATGCGAACTGAATCAAGCGATGCATCGAAGTCGAATGTGTCGAAGTTTGCAGACCCACAAAGTTCAACGCAGTCACTCAGTTCAGCCAATCATTGGGTGACGTACCGGGCGACTGTAGCGGCCAATCGTTCGGCCAACGATTTCACGCCACGCATCGTACCGATGCACGAAGGAGTTCACGTTCCATTGGAGCTCGGTCTGATACGGTGGCAACGATGAATCGAGAGCACATTCTTACCATCAACGCTGGGTCATCCAGTATCAAGTTCGCGGTTTACCAAATCGCGGCGTCCCAGTTCGCAGCGTCCCAGTTCGCGGAGTACCAGGGGGATGATTCCATGCGAGTTGGTATCAGTGGTACGCTCGATCGTATAGGGAAAGACGAGACCCGGCTCACGTTTAGGAGCCAAGATCACGCTCGATCGCACACCGTCGAATGCCAAGCTTCGGACCATGCTGACGCGATTGATTTTTTGATGGATTGGTTCGAGTCCGAGAAGGTTTCCGCCGATGTGGCTGCGGTTGGACATCGCATCGTTCACGCAACGCCACTGGCTCACCCCGAAGTCGTGACACCGGAATTGCTTGACGAGTTGTACCGGGATTGTTCCTTCGCGCCGCAACATTTGGTCAATGAGTTGGCAATCGTTCAAGCGTGCCGCCGCCGCATGCCCGACGTTCCGCAGGTGTTGTGTTTCGATTCGTCGTTTCATCATACGATGCCACGCGTTGCATCGACGCTTGCGATCCCTCGGCGGTATCAGTCCAAGGGCATCAAGCGTTATGGGTACCACGGATTGTCTTACACCTATCTGATGCAAGAGCTAAGGCGACTCGGTGACCCAGCGGCCAGCGAAGGACGCGTGATATTGGCTCATCTTGGCAACGGCGCGAGCATGGCGGCGGTTCTTGACGGCAAGTGCATCGACACCAGCATGGGTTTTACACCGGCGGCCGGATTGCCAATGGGGTCACGCAGCGGGGATTTGGATCCGGGATTGTTCAGTTACATGGTGCAGCGCGAGGGATTAAAGCCAGAGGAGTTTTTCAGGATGGCAAATCATGAATCGGGTTTGCTGGGGATCTCGGAGACTAGTTCTGACATGCGTGACTTGTTGGCGATTGAGTCGACGGACGTTCGCGCCGCCGAGGCGATTGACGTGTTCTGCTATCAAGCCAAGAAATTGATCGGCGCTTATGCCGCGGCGCTGGGCGGACTTGACACGCTGGTTTTTTCTGGCGGTATTGGTGAACGCTCGCCCGAAGTTCGCGCACGGATATGTGCCTCGTTGAAATTCTTGGGCATTGCGCTGAACGATCAATGCAACTCCAAAAACGAATGCCTGATTTCAGACACGCCATCATCGGTCAATGTTCGGGTGATCCCCACGGACGAACAGATCGTTATCGCCAACTCAGTCGCGGACGTGGTCAAACGCCTGCACTCGCAGTCCGATGCTAGAACCGCGTCGCTTTTCCCAACCCCATCTCAACGTCAAGGAACCGAGTCATGAACATGGTCCAGGAACATTACACACTTGCGCCGGAAATGTTGCGAAAGATCGACGCGTACTGGCGGGCGGCCAATTATTTATCGGTCGGCCAGATCTACCTCTATGACAATCCACTGCTCAGACGGCCGCTCGAACTTTCCGACGTCAAACACATGCTGCTAGGGCACTGGGGGACAACACCGGGTCAGAACTTCATCTACGCCCACTTGAATCGGATCATCAAGCAATACGATCTGGACATGATCTATGTTTCGGGTCCCGGTCACGGCGGTCCATCGGTCGTCGCGAACACGTATTTGGAAGGAACCTACAGCGAGATTTATCCCGAAATAAGCCGGGACGAAGCCGGTTTGCGTAAGTTGTTCATTCAATTTTCGTTTCCTGGCGGCATCCCCAGTCACGCATCGCCCGAGTGTCCAGGTTCGATTCACGAAGGCGGCGAACTCGGCTATTCGCTGAGCCATTCCTTCGGCGCGGTGTTTGACAATCCCGATTTGATCGTCGCCTGTGTCGTCGGCGATGGTGAAGCGGAAACGGGACCCTTGGCTACGGCTTGGCATTCAAACAAGTTCCTCAATCCCGCCAACGACGGCGCGGTGCTGCCGATTTTGCACCTGAACGGTTACAAGATCGCGAACCCCACCGTGTTGGCTCGTATCGAGCACGAGGAACTGGACCAGCTTATCCGTGGATACGGTTGGACGCCGCACTTTGTGGAAGGCGACGATCCCGAAGAGATGCACGAGGCCATGGCAGCAACGTTGGATTCGTGCATCGAACAAATTCAAGCCATCCAGCATGATGCGCGCGAGTTTGGCAACATGACGCGGCCACGCTGGCCGATGATCGTCTTGAAATCGCCGAAGGGATGGACCGGTCCCAAAGTAGTCGACGGGGTTCCGATCGAAGGCACCTTTCACGCTCACCAGGTTCCGCTTTCTGATCCTGCAAAGCATCCCGAGCACCTGCAAATGTTGGAGGATTGGCTGCGAAGTTATCGACCCGATGAGTTGTTCGACGATGCGGGGCGATTGAGACCTGATATCGCCGAACTGGCTCCGACCGGCACGCGTCGTATGGGGGCCAATCCGCATGCCAACGGCGGCATGTTGCTTCGTGAACTGAAAATGCCTAACTATCGTGACTACGCCATCGACGTTTCCCCGCGAGGCGTCATGGGTATCGGTGATACCCATGCGATGGGACCCTTCATCCGCGACATCATTGAACTCAATGCCGAGCAAATGAATTTTCGCGTGTTCGGACCCGACGAAACCGCGTCGAATGGTTTGGAAGCGGTCTTCGACGTTACGTCACGTCAATGGGTTGCGAGAACGCAGTCCAATGACGAATTCCTCGCACCGGCCGGCCGAGTCTTGGAAATGCTTAGCGAACATCAATGCCAAGGATGGTTAGAAGGCTACCTACTGACCGGTCGTCACGGGTTGTTCAATTGTTACGAAGCGTTCGTTCATATTGTCGATTCGATGTTCAACCAGCACGCGAAGTGGTTGAAAGTCACCAACGGATTGCCGTGGCGACACAAGATCGCATCGTTGAATTACTTGTTGGCATCGCACGTTTGGCGACAAGATCATAACGGGTTTACGCATCAAGATCCTGGATTCGTTGACTTGGTTGTCAACAAGAAAGCATCGGTGGTGCGAGTTTACCTGCCGCCCGATACGAATTGTTTGTTGTCGGTGATGGATCACTGTCTGCGAAGTCGTCACTACGTCAATGTGGTGATTGCGGGTAAGCATCCGGCGCCGCAGTGGTTGTCGATAACCGCCGCAGAAAAGCATTGCGCCGACGGCATTGGTATTTGGGATTGGGCTAGCAACGATGATGGTGGCGAACCTGATGTTGTGATGGCTTGTTGCGGCGACGTACCGACATTGGAAACCCTAGCAGCAGTTTCAATCTTGCGAGAACACTTGCCTGAATTGAAGGTTCGCGTTGTCAACATCGTCGACTTGATGAAGCTACAACCGCACAACGAGCACCCTCACGGTCTCGCCGATCCTGGGTTTGACGCCTTGTTCACCAAAGACAAACCGGTGATCTTTGCCTTTCACGCCTACCCATGGTTGATCCACCGGTTGACGTACCGCCGCACCAATCACGAGAACTTTCACGTACGCGGGTACAAGGAGGAAGGCACGATCACGACGCCTTTTGACATGACGGTGCTGAACGACCTGGACCGGTTCCATCTTGTCATGGATGTGATCGACCGGGTGCCGCAAACCGGCAAGAAGGGACAAACGCTGAAGCGGCAACTCATCGACAAGCTCGCCGAGCATCGGCAATACATTTGCAAGAACGGTCGAGACATGCCCGAAATTCGCGATTGGCGTTGGGAGGGTAAGTAAGATGACTTTACGAATCTATTTGATGCGACATGGCGAAACCGAGTGGTCCCTTTCGGGCAAGCATACCGGACGCGTCGACATTCCGTTGACCGACAATGGTGAACAGGAAGCTAGTCGATTGGGCCAGCGACTCGCGACCACGAAGTTCGACCACGTGCTGGTCAGCCCACTTCGACGCGCTCGACAGACTTGCGAATTGGCTGGTTGTGACGAGCATGCCGAAATCGAACCGCATCTGGTCGAATGGGCCAATGGTGACTATGAAGGGCGAACTCACGCCGATGTGTTCAAGCAACGTCCGGGTTGGAACTTGTTCGTCGACGGATGCCCCAATGGCGAATCGCCCGATGACATTTCGGCACGAGCCGACGAATTGATCGAGCGGCTCATCAGCCTGGACGGAAACGTTGCCTTGTTCTCGCACAGTCACTTTGGCCGCGTGTTGGGGGTTCGTTGGATCGGTTTGCCCGTTCAGGCCGGTCAGCATTTCATCTTGGACACCGCGTCGATCAGTGTGTTGTGTTTCCAACACGCTCGCGAGGATGAATATGGGCGCGATCCTGCTATCGAGTCGTGGAATGGTTAAGTGGTTCCATGAATGCAATCAATGAAAATGAAAACGCCATCCTCGGGCTCACTCAGGCCGAAGCGAATCGGCGTTTGGGACAGTTTGGTCCGAATGAATTACCCGAAGCAACGACTAGTGTTCTGCTGAAGTTGCTCTCCTATTTCTGGGGACCGATCCCATGGATGATAGAGATCGCAGCCATTCTTTCGCTGGTCGTTCAGCACTGGGCCGATTTCGCGATCATTTCTGTTTTGTTGATCGTCAACGCGGCCGTTGGTTTCTGGGAGGAGTTTCAAGCTGGCAATGCCGTTGCGGCTCTCAAGTCTCAATTGGCTCTTCAAGCTCGTGTCAAACGCGATGGCCGATGGACGACTCTTGCTGCCCGAGAACTGGTCCCCGGCGATTGCATTCGACTTCGTCTAGGCGACATCGTACCTGCCGACGCTGATTTGTTGGCTAGTGGATTGGCGAATGCGGATTTGACGGATACGGATTTGACGAGCACGGATTTGACGAGGACGGATTTGACGAGGACGGATTTGACGAGGACGGATTCCGGGCAGGATTGTTCAGTGGATGTTGACCAATCTGCGCTCACGGGTGAGTCCTTGCCAGTCACGCGGAAACCCGGCGAGACGGTGTACTCCGGATCGATCATCAAGCAGGGAGAGATCGACGCGATTGTCAGGGCGACTGGTGCTGAAACGTACTTTGGTAAAACGGCTCAACTGGTTCAATCCGCTCATACGACTAGTCACTTTCAAAAAGCGGTGCTGCGGATCGGCAACTTCCTAATCGCGATTGCCGTGATCATGGTCGCGTTCATTTTGATGGTCGCGTTGTTTCGTGGTGATCCGATCACTGAAACGTTGCAATTTGCGCTGGTGTTGACCGTCGCCGCAATTCCCGTCGCCATGCCGACCGTTTTATCGGTCACGATGGCCGTAGGTGCGAAAACGCTGGCTCGCGGTCAAGCAATCGTCAGCCGATTGGCGTCGATCGAAGAACTCGCCGGAATGGACGTTCTTTGCAGCGACAAGACTGGCACATTGACACAAAACAGGCTGACCCTCGGCGAACCGTTTCTGATGGACGGCATTACCAAGGACGAAATTTTGCTCGCCGCATGCCTTGCTTCCCGAGTCGAGAACAAGGATCCCATCGACAGCGCTATCTTGGAAGGTTGTGGCGATGTTCCCATCGACTTTTACCAAGTTCGCCAATTTCGACCTTTTGATCCCGTTCACAAACGAACCGAAGCGGCAGTGCAAGCCAAAGATGGTGGCAGGTTCAAGACTAGCAAAGGTGCGCCGCAAGTTATTTTGAATCTGGTCTCGAACGTCGACGCCATTCGGCAACCAGTTCAAGCCGCGATCGACAACTTTGCATCCCGAGGTTTCCGTGCTCTAGGCGTAGCCCAATACGATGACGTCAACGGTTGGAGGTTTCTTGGAGTGCTGCCATTGTCGGATCCACCACGTGATGATTCCAAATCGACGATCGCGGCGGCTCGTCAAATGGGATGCACGGTGAAGATGGTCACCGGCGACCAGTTGGCGATCGGGCGCGAAGTGGCGACTCAGCTCGACATGGGATCAAATCTGATTGACGCCGAGATTTTTCAAGAGACAAGCTACAGCGAATCCGCTCAGGTCGACGACATGATCGAGAATGCGGATGGTTTTGCACAGGTCTTCCCCGAGCACAAATTCCATATTGTCGATGTGTTGCAAAAGCATGGTCACATCGTAGGCATGACCGGCGATGGCGTGAACGACGCTCCGGCGCTGAAGAAGGCCGATTGCGGCATTGCGGTTTCCGGAGCAACCGACGCGGCCCGAGCTGCCGCCGACATTGTGCTGATGGCGCCCGGTTTGTCGGTAGTCATCGACGCCATCGAAGAAGCCCGTAAAATCTTCCAACGGATGAACAGCTACGCGATTTACCGAATCGCTGAAACGATTCGCGTGCTGGTGTTCATGACCTTGTCGATTCTGGTGTTCAACTTCTACCCGGTGACCGCGGTCATGATCGTGTTGTTGGCGTTACTGAACGACGGAGCAATTTTGTCGATCGCTTACGACCGAGTGCGATGTTCGGACAAACCCGAGCATTGGGACATGCGATCTGTCCTGGGTGTATCGAGCGTGCTGGGGCTCGCCGGCGTGGCAGCTTCGTTCGGTTTGTTCTATCTTGCTGAACGCGTCTATCAAGTCGATCGTGAAACGATTCAATCGTTGATGTACTTAAAATTATCTGTCGCTGGTCACCTTACCGTCTTCGCAACGCGCACTCGAGGTCCGTTCTGGTCAATTCGGCCAGCAAAAGTGCTGTTCATCGCAGTCGTCGGAACTCAGGTCATTGCAACGTTGATCGCCGTTTACGGAATTTTGATGGCTCCGATCGGATGGAAGGTGGCGGCACTGATATGGTGTTACGCTCTCGCATGCTTTCTGGTGAACGACCAACTGAAATTGATTGCGTATCGAATGTTCGGAAGTCCTCAATCTACGACCAACTCATGAAGACCTGGTCCCAATCCGAAGGCACGCCGTATCCCCTTGGCGCGTTTTGGGTCGCCGAAGACCAAGCCTATAACTTTTCGATCTACTCGCGTCACGCGGAAGTGGTGCACTTGCTGCTTTATTCTGAGCAAGACACAACGCATCCGATGTTGGAAGTCGCGCTCGACTACTTAACGAACAAGTCCGGTCCGGTTTGGCATTGTCGCGTCGACCAATCGGACGCGGCTGGCGCGGCGTACTACGGATACCGAATTGACGGGCCGGCACCCCAGGGACGGTACGATTGGCACTGCTTTGACTTCGAGAAAATCCTGCTTGATCCTTGTGCTCGCAGCGTTCACTTTCCGGAATCATTCAGCCGAGCCGCCGCATGTCGGCCGGGTTCCAACGCGGGACAAGCACCGCTTGGCGTTTTGCCAACTCAGCTTTGCGAAGTGGATTGGAAAGACGACAAGCAACCGCGGCACGATAGTGATTTGGTAATTTACGAATTGCACGTCAAAGGATTCACTCAGCATCCAAGTTCTGGCGTTCCGGAATTGCACCGTGGGACCTTTCTCGGTGTGGTCGACAAGATTCCGTATCTGGTTGACCTTGGCATCACGGCGGTTGAACTGATGCCGGTGTTTCAGTTCGATCCGGATGACGATAATTACTGGGGCTACATGCCGATGAATTTTTATTCGCCGCATCATGCCTACGCCACCAATCCTTTTGCTTGCGATGTCCAAGCGGAGTTCTGCACGATGGTCCGCGAGCTTCATGCGGCTGGAATCGAAGTCATTCTAGACGTGGTCTATAACCACACCTGCGAAGGAGATCACACGGGCCCCACCTATAGCTTCAAGGGAATCGACAGTAGTTCCGCTTACATCATGACCGGCAACGCCGCGGCTCCCTTTGCCAATTACAGCGGCACGGGCAACACGATGCACACCGCCAACCGAGCTGTCCGTCGACACATCGTCGACAGCTTGCGGTTCTGGGATAGCGAGATGCACATTGATGGGTTTCGCTTCGACCTTGCGTCTATCTTTACACGCAACAGCGACGGTTCCATCAATTTGGACGACCCGCCCATTGTTAGCGAGATCGGCACCAATGCCGATCTCACAAACAACCGTCTCATCGCGGAGCCTTGGGATGCGGGTGGCGAATTTCAACTTGGCCAAAAGTTTCCCGGCCAGCGTTGGATGCAATGGAACGCTCATTACCGCGACACGTTGCAGCGATTCGTTCGCGGCGACAAGGGCTTCATCCCCGAGTTGATGACTCGATTGTACGGCAGTGCGGATCTGTTTCCCGATGATCGTTACCACGCTTTGCAACCTCCATTAAGCATCAACTACATCACCTCACATGACGGTTCGACGCTTTACGACCTGGTCGCCTATAACCAAAAACGCAACTGGGCCAACGGTCACGAAAACACCGACGGTGCTAGTGAGTGGCGCTGGAATTGCGGATGGGAAGGCGACGACAACGTTCCCATCGAGGTGATCGAACTTCGCAAACGACAAGTCAAGAACTTTATCGGCCTGTTGATGCTTTCCAACGGCACGCCGATGTTCCGAATGGGCGACGAGTTCTTGCAAACGCAACAGGGCAACAATAACCCCTACAACCAAGACAACGAAACGACCTGGCTGAATTGGGACCGACGGCAAGCAAACGAAGACGTTCATCGGTTTGTCAAGCAAATGATCGCGTTTCGCAAAAGCCACCCGTCGATCAGCCGTTCGCGATTTTGGCGAGACGAAATCACTTGGTATGGCAGCGGCCACCTTGTCGACATGTCTCACCATTCCCAGCAGCTCGCCTACTGTTTACATGGCCAATCTCAAAACGACGTTGATCTCTACGTGATGATCAACGCCGCTTCGTCCACAGCCACCTTTGGCATTCAAGCAGGCGCTCCCGGAACATGGCACCGAGTCATTGATACCGCGCGCCCCTCGCCCGAGGACATCACGTTCAGCTCAAGTCGCCCTCTCGAAGCCACCGCCTACGAGGTTGCGGGGCGAAGCATCGTCGTCCTGATGACTCGGCCAGAGTGAAGGTGTCGTTGAGCGGTGTTGGTTTAGTGCTAACGAACTCAATATCGATCATCTTTCGGCGGCTAATTGTCCGGACGACAATGGTAGTGGATCTCGTTAAAGATCCTTGCAGGCTGGGATCGTTGACAAGATCGACCACCAATGAAATGTTGATGACGAAGAGACTCCCAAACGCTGAGCAGTGAACGTTATGGACCGCGAAATTTGCTCGAGTCTCGGTCTTTGCCCAGGCAGCCTCGAATTCAGGCCGTCGACATTCACCAACAAAACATCAGGTCGTTCGGCCGGTGCCGGCTACTTCGGGTTTCGTGCCGCCTCTGGCAACGAGAAGTCCTTCAGCAATTGTGGCGGCCCGCTTAGCGATTGATCGTCGTTAACCTCTTTCATATGAGCATCGACCAAGTGCCGCAGTTCAGCCAGTTTGGTGGCTTGCGCGGGTGACGCGACCAAGTTGCTGGTTTCGAACGGATCGCTCTCGACGTCGTAGAGTTCCTCCGGCGGATTGGTGTGATAGTCGTGCAGAAAGGCCGCGGCATTGGGGTCCGTCGTAGCCGCATCGATGTACGATTGCCAGTGCTGGCCTGCATGCGCCCAGTGCTTGGGGTCACGCGGTGTTTCCTTGGCCCAGACGTCCGTATGAGTGGTATAGGCGAACTCAGGATGCAGGTTTCGGATGTATTTCCATTTGCCCGCGCGGACGCTGCGAATCGGGTAAACATTCTTTTCGTTGTCGCCTTTGTGCGTAGCGAAAATCACGTCGCGATGCTTGTCAGTTTCACCCAGCAGAACTTTCGCGAACGACCGTCCGTCGACGCCTTGAGGTGACGAACCACCGGCCAAGTCAATAAGTGTCGGTATCAGGTCGATCCAACTGACCATCGCATCAGTCGACGAACTCGGCTTTATCTTGCCTGGCCAAACGGCGATCAAAGGAGTGCGAATTCCCGTTTCGTAAAGCGACCATTTTGCGAACGGCCACGGCATGCCATGATCCGACGTGTAGACCACCAGCGTGTTATCTACGTCGAGATACTTGGCGACTAATCCTCGAGTTTCGCCGACTCGACGGTCGATGTCTTCGGCTCCTTCGACGTATCGCGTCATTTCTACGCGAGCTTCGGGCGTGTCAAATATCTTCGGAGGAATGACAACGTCTTCGGGAGCAATCCTGGCTTCTTCTTTGGGTGGCCATGCCGTGTGTGTGTCCGTCCAGCCAAGGAACAAGGCCAGTGGAGGTGCATCATCGCTGCGTTGCGCGAGGAAGGTTTCCACCTGATCCAATGTCATGGTTTCTTGCAGACCGCCACCACCGAGGATTTTTACACTCTGCGGAACATATTGACCAAAATGTTTCCGCCCGGAATGCCCGACCTTGCCGTGAAAAACGACCTCGTACCCTTGTGCGATGAGCGTGGGCAACAGTGAAACGACACCAGGTTTGAGTTCGAATTCGTGATTGCCAACAATGCCATTGCTGTAAGGCATTCGCCCGGTAAACAAAGCCGCACGGCTGGGGGCGCAAGCGGGCGAAGCGACATAAGCGTTGTCGAACCTGATGCCGTCGGCGGCAAGTTGTTGCAGGTTTGGCGTTTGAAATTCGGGCGATCCGTAAACCGACGAATGGTAAACGCCATGATCATCGGCAATCGTGATGACAAAGTTCGGTGGCTTGGCCCCGCAAACGATGGCATGGACCATCAAGCTGAAGATGATTAGCGAAAGGATCGATCGTCGAAGTGTGGCTAAGTTCATAGTGAGCGTGAGATCTTGTTTGCGAAGTGCTAGTTGCTAGTTTGGGTTTGTTGATCACAGTTCCCCTGCAATGATTGTGCAGCGGAGTGCGAGGCATCTTCAAGTACTTGGGTAAGCGTTTGGAGCTTAGTCGTTGGCCGCCGCCTTCGCGCGAATTGCACGTCGTCGCTTCTGTTTCTGCTTTGCGTTGTTACCAGCGGTGGTCTTGTCATTCGAAGGCGTTAGAGGTTTCCCCTCCATGTAGAAGTCGTAGTAATCGTGCCACGTCTTCGCCATGGGGCCGGTCGTTAGCCCGGGTGGGTCCAACGTTTCCGACCATGTTTTGAGCTTTTCACGCAGACGATCAGCGATGTCCGGATGGGTGGCCATCAAACTATGTTTCTCTTCGATGTCGGATTCGAGGTTGTACAGATACTCGCGATCTCCACCGCGCAACAACTTCCAATCACCTTCACGAATCGCAGACTGAGCGATCCAACGCCACATAAGAGCGTCGTGCGGAGCCGAATTGTCTTGACCGGTGAGAAACGGAATCAGGTTTACGCCGTCGAGCTCATCGAGCTTACCGGGCTCACCGGGCTCGACGTCGATTTTGGCAAGTGATGCTGCGGTTGCTGCGACGTCCAAGGCGCTGATCGGGTGATCATAGATCTGGCCTGCGGGAATAGTCCCTGGCCATGAAACCACGAACGGAACGTGCATGCCACCTTCGGACAACATGCCTTTTTCGCCATTGAGTGGATCGTTCAGCGAACCATCCCAGCCTGGACCACCGCCGGGAGCGTCTCGTTTGTGAATTTTCAATGGAGCCCCATTGTCGCCGATATAGAAAATTAGCGTTTTCTGTGTCAGATTGTGTTTTGCGAGTGTGCTTACGATCCGGCCCACGCCGTCATCAACGGCCGAAAGCATGGCGAGCGCTTGGCGGCGGCGTTCAGGCATCGCATCGGGAAACCGATCGAGATACTTTTTCCGTGCGTCCAAGGGAACATGAGGAGCTCGGTAGGCCACGTACAAAAAGAATGGGTCGTCTTTGTACCGATCGATGATGGAAACTGCCGCTTGGCTGCAACCATCAATGTGATAGAGCCTGGTCTGCATCGTACCCATCGGACGATCTTGTCCATCGAGCTTGATATTGGCCGCGAATGGTCCACCGCTGTTTTGAGCATAGACATGCTTGAATCCGTGATCGGTGATACGTATCCCAGGGCCAAGGTGCCACTTTCCAAATTGCGCCGTGACATATCCGGCGGCTTGAAGTCGTTCGGCGATCGTTAATTCTTCATCGAAACCCTTAAGCGAATATCCATTGGCTTCAGCTCCGAACTTGGATTGGAACTTTCCGACCAGCAATCCCGCTCGTGATGGAATGCACTGTGGCGCGGTGCTATATCCATGCCGGGCCAACACGCCACTTTTCGCTAACGCATCCACGTTTGGAGTTTGCACATCACCAACTACGCCCTGGCACGAAAGGTCTGCGTGTCCGTGGTCATCGGTATAGAACACGATCACGTTGGGTCGATCGTCGGCGATCGCAGTTACTGTTAATAGCAACGATGGCACAATAGCGAACATGATTGGGAGCTTCATGATTGGCACTTGGGCGATTCCGATGGCGTGGTTCGATGATTTCTGTAGGCGTTGAATACTCTGTGCAAACTAATAGGTTCGATCGCATCGGCGCGTCAGTGGAAACTCCTTCGGTTGTACGCAACGCTAGCGAAGAACGTGTGCTGAGTCAGAGTTTCCAGCGGTAAACCTCTTGCCCATCGCCGGTGGTCAGCCGAATGTTGGTGAGTGAGATTCGTCCTGGGCCGGTGGCGGGATCGATGCGGACGGCAAGCACAGCGTTGTCGACCGCCCATTCCACGTTGTACTCATGCGGCGTTCCGTCATGAGCGACGTCGAATTGCGTGCAACGCTCGCGGTTGAAGGCGGGGGACAAGCCTCTTTCTTGCCAAAACACGTGTCCCGCGCCGCGGGCATTAGAACTCATCCTAAATTTCAGCACGAGTTTGTTGTCCGTAACAGCGGAAGGAAGCTTGTAGCTGATGTAGGGATCGCCGCCGCCGCTTGTTATGTCCAGTGAACCGTCTTTCATTGCCAATTGGCACGTGCCGCCAGGCAGCCAACCCGCGATGGGTTCTTGCGGTTTCAATGACTGCTGGTTGCGAGCCTTTCGTTTAGCTTTCTTATCGGTGTTTCCGGTTGCTTTTAAGTGAGCATTGCCGATCATTTCAGGACGATACTTTCCAGGATCGAACTTTGGGTTGGGCAAGGGGGCGATGGCGTCAGTATTGTCCAGAAACTCGTCAATCATCTGGTCGAGTTCACGCACTCGTTCGGGCTGGATCGATGCAAGATCGACGTTCTCGCCCAGGTCGTCTTCGAGGTTGAACAATCGATAAGCATGCTGACCGTCATCGCCGCCATGAAAAATGCGAATCAGTTTCCATTCGCCAGCGTGAACGCTCACCGACGGTGGTAACCAGTCAGGGATGTTCGGTGAATGGGGAAAGTAAGTAAAGATTGCTAGGCGATCGAGGGCTTCACCGCGCAGAGCCGGGATGAGACTGATACCGTCGAACGACTGATTCGGCTGCGGGGCGATGGCGAGTCTTTCCAGCAGCGTTGGATAGAAATCGCAGCTTTGAATCACTTCGGCGCTGCGGGTTCCGGCTTGTACGTGACCGGGATCAACGACGATTGCTGGACCGCGAACTCCGCCTTCGTACATCGTCGCCTTGCCGCCGCGAAGTGGGAAATTGCTGGTCGCCGATGTGCTATCAACTTGGCTGTACATGTTGCCGCCGTTGTCCGAAGCAAACACGACGATGGTGTGATCAGCAATGCCGAGTCGATCCAACGTGTTGAGTATAGTTCCGACTGCATCGTCCATACTTTCGATCATCGCAGCATAGGTTGGACATCGTTGCGGATTGTTGCTGTCAACCTGTTCGCGATAGGTGTCGATGAGCGATTGCTTGGCGTCAAAGGGCGCATGGACACTGAACATCCAATAGTTCAGGAAGAACGGTTTGTCGCTGTTGCTTTCCATGAACGCAACAGCTTCCTTCGCCATGCGGTCTTCGATGTGCTCGTTCGGGATATCTGGATCGTGGTCAAAATCTTTGAACTTCCAAGGCGCGACGTAACTCCCCGCTGGTCCTGGACCTGAATGGTGAGGTAGATCTACATCAAAGCCGTGTTCCAAGGGCGAATAAGGTTCCGGTCCGAGATGCCATTTGCCAAAGTGCCCGGTCGCATAGCCGTTGTCTCGAAACATCTCGGCCAGCGTGTAGTAGTCAGTGTTCAATCGAGACGCTGAATTTGGAATCGTGCATTTTTGATTCGCGGGGCCGGTCGAGTTGTACGTTGCTGTCAGCGTGGCTTTGGGCAAATGACAGATAGGCGATGTGATTCCGTGGCGAGCCGGACTCAAGCCCGTCAACACACTAGCTCTAGTCGGTGAGCATAGGGGACTTGCCGAATAGGCGTGAGTGAACGTCATCCCGCGGCCTGCCAGACGTTCAATGTTGGGTGTTTTGTAGAATGAGGTTGTGCCGTACAGCGTCGTGTCGCTCCAGCCAAGATCATCGGCAAGGATGAATACGACATTCGGCTTTGATTGAGCCTCGGCGGTGAAGCACGATAGGGACACGAGGACGAATGAGAGCATCCCCAGCCGAAGTGACTTGCCAAACAAGTGTCGTTTGATTCGAGTAAGCAGCATGAAGAGATCAAGGGTAATACGGGTGAGGGCAATCGTGTCCAACGCGTTCCAAAGCATACGAAGTGGTTCAGGCCAACGATCAGCTGGTTCAGCGATCAACTTCGTCAAAGCGGTTCCTGCTGACGCAAACGCTGAGTGTCGTGATGGATCCGTGGTCGCTGATGGTAGTGCGGCTAGATGAACGGTCGAAATTCGTCATCTGGATTCACACGGATTCACATGGATTCGCAGTGGTACGAATTGGTAGTTGGAACCAAGCCAGTCACTCGTTGGGGATTGAATGGATGGTCCAATAGACGTCTTCGTTAAAGGGATTGCCGTTTGTATCCAAAACGTCGATGTGCAGATGCAATTGGTTGACGGGCCTGAGGCTTCGTGTCTTCAGCGAGATCGTTTGGGAGTTCTCGCTGATCGAAACGGATTCGATTGGTAAACCTTGCTTTCCAACTTCACCTGTTTCGGGGTGATAGAAATCAGAACCGTAGTTGTCGGTCCATTGGTAATTCCATTGCTCGGCCACAAACGAAGTCACGCGCGTGGCTGTGTCGTGATCCACAGGGAAGTTGAAATGGACCCGAAGTTCGCCGGGATGGACTTCGCAGTGCGTGATCATTCGCACTGGTTTGCCAGTGTAGCGGACTCGATAGATGCCTCCGTCGGCCAAGTCTCCTCTTCCGTTGTCGTTCCAACCATTGAGTCCGGTCACGTAGAGTTGTCCGTCGACGGGGTTGACGCGTCCTCGCATGATGCCGGTTTCAAAGTCATGTGGGAATTGCACCAAAGCGGCTTGGCTTAGGCCGTCCACTTCTTGCGTCATCAGGTAAAATAAACGTCCCTGGCCGAAGCTCGTATGCAGCAATCGCCCGGCCAAGGGACCAAACCGGTCATCTTCTACGACAACCTGGCCGCCCGACGAATTGTCGACCTCCTGGGGCATCCAAATCAGTGGTGGATCAAAGGACTTTGGCGGAACAACTTTGCGGTGATCAATTCTGCCTCCGTCCGGTGCCCACGCGCCGCCACCTTGGTTCTGGATGTAGCCGTAGAAGCCTCCGCGTTTGACCAAGTTGATTTTCGAAGCTGGCATCCAAGTGCCTTGGTTATCGCTGACGGTCAGTCGATCATCGGGCAGTATTCCTAATCCGTTAGGCGTTCGCAGTCCCGTGCAAATCACTTCGCGAGTTTTCCCGTCGGCGGAAACTTTAACGATCGCCCCAGGCAGCTTGTAGTCCGTGTACTGCCCACTCTTGGCATAGTAGAAATTGCCTTCTGTATCGGTTTGCAAATCAAAGTTGAATGCGTGAAAGAAGGTCGAGACGTCGGTGTCTGCACTGAAGCTTTCATAAAAGTCGGCTTCGCCATCTTGGTTGAGGTCATGCAGTCGCACTAGCCGGTCTCGGCAGGTGACATAAATCAACCCATCAACCACTTTGATCCCAAAGGGTTCGAACATGCCGCCCGCATACCGCTTCCATCGCACGTTCAGCAAGTTATCGTCAACACCCGAGACAATCCAAACGTCACCCCCGACCGTCGCCACCGCCATTCGTCCGTCGGGAAAGAAGTCGATCGCCGACGTTCGGAACCATGTATTCCATGGTGTTGATTCTGGGATAGAGATGGTGTCGACGGCATAGGCACCGGATTGAAAGCCTCGGTAACCGATCGTTTCAAAACGTTCAGGCCAACGCAGATCTCCGCCAGCAATCATCGATGTCGGTCTGTTTTCCAAAAGAGACAATTCTTTGGTTGGTAACAACGCACCGCCGAATCGAATGATGTCGATCTCTCGCGTTACTTCACCCGCAGGGATTTTCACGACCCACCGTTGTTGGTGATCCAACTCAAGCGTCACCTCATCGATGTCGCCCTTCAGCAAAGGACGTGCGCGGCCGAGCGCCGATTTTCCCACTGCAAGAACCAATGCGTTTCCAGCATGGACGGTCAATGAATGACGAACCGCCGTCTGGTTCGCCAGAGTCGATGGAGATTCGAGAATTTCACGGTTGTCGATCGAATAGCTTAAGACGATCTTGTCGCCACAAAGAAAGTGCCCGTGATAGTTAAGCCACTGTTCGGGCAGGGGGCCACGCGGCAACAGATCCTTTGTTGCGTAATCTAGCGAACCGTCGTGTCCCCATTGCCAAAGATCAAGCGTTTCGATGGTCTCGCCTCGCGGGTGAGGGTAGCCTTCGCCACGACCTCGTTTGTGCTGAGTTTGATCGACATCCAAGAAACCTCCTGACCAGATGGCAGCTTGATCCATCGTGTGCAGGTCGTAGGCGATGGACATGTCGCCTAACTTGATGGTCAACGCGCTATTCACGTCGCGTCCCAACTGCGATGCCAAGGCTGGGCCGTAATCACGATCGGGATCGAGCTTGAAGTCACCCATGTCCGTCCCTTGGGGCAGTCCCTTAAAGTACTCGGGCGTGACCAAGAAGTAGTCTGGGTTTAAACCCTTCATGAACCGATTGCGAATGTAAGCGACCACTTCGTAGCGTTCTCGTGGTGACAACGCCGAAGCAGCGGCCATCAAGCCGTTGCCATGCGAAAGTGTTTTGAACATGCTGTGCGGATCAGAACCGAATTTTAGTTTCTGAGTACCGAATGCCCGAGCCGTGGCCAATGATGGAGTGTTCCCATCCTTGCCATGGCACTGGTAGCAAGTCGATTCGTAGATCTGTTTGCCGCGATTGAGTTTCCTGTTTTCCACCTGCCGAATGATCTTGGCGTGATCGAGATTGATAGTGTCATCTTTGGGGATCAATTGCTCGGGTGTCGGCTTTAGTTCGTCGGCACGCTTGCGACCACCTTCGTGAATCGCAAAAAGGTAGCTGAGTAAGTCAAGGAATTCGCGTGGGGATTTGAGCGTCGCCACCAAGCCCGCGGGCATCATTGAAACGTTGGAACGATTTCGTGCATCGATATCCTCTTTAAGGATTGTAATGCTGGCGTGCAGGTTTGACGCGTCTCGTAAAACGATTTGATTGTCGTCTTCCGATACCATCATTCCGGATTGAACATCCCCATCGACGGTGACCAATTGGATGGTTTCAAAACACTTTCGAATGGACTTCGATGGGTGCAGCAGCGATTCGACGAGATGAACGTCGGATATTTCGTCCCCCAGACGCGTCAAGTCTGGCCCAAGTGGGGACGGCCCATCACCGGTCACGTGACACTTAGCGCACGCCGCCGCTGAAGCATAGAAGACGATCGCCCCGCGTTTTGGGTTCCCTCGTAGTCGCGCCTCATTAGCAATTTCGATGGAATCCACCGATTCAAACACCTCTTGCAGCGTTGCCGTTTGAGCGAAGGCAGGGGAAGCAAGTAAGGCACTGATTAACGTGCACAAAAAAACAAAGGTGCGGGACATTAGCGATCCAAGAGAATGAACGTTGTAGCTGAGCATGCGGGGTAAGGTTTGGAGAATCTTGATGTTTTAAAACTATTGATTGCCGGTGGTTCTTTTGACCGCAATGCCGAACATCGCATTGTTGGCGCGGTCGCCATCCGCTTGCGGCGGACCAAGTTCAACGATACCGGCTGCATCGACACGCCTAGTCCACACTGAGTAAGGAACATAGATGCCGCCTTCGCTGTCGGGCTCGATGCCGTGAGCTAGAGGGCTCACTGGACGCCAAGGCCCGCTGCGTAGTTTGAGTTCTGTCTTACGGAAATTTTCCTTTAACCAAGCCGAGGGCTTTCTGCGTTGATCTTGCATGACGTAGATGTCGGCTGGTCCGGCAAGTTGCAACGAAATGGTCAGCGACTGTTCTCGCCGGTCGATATGGAAAGGGCATACGACATCTGCGTTGATCAATTCGGAAGGGAAATCTTCGCCTTTTGCCGCTTGCCAAACCACGTCGCGACGAGGAGTTGACGCGTGTGTTGTATAGGCGATGGTCCCGTCACGCATGCCGCCGGCAATGATTCCATAGAATCGGTGGAACCCATCGGTGTCTGCATTGTCCGATACATCGACGACGATCGAGGAGGTGTCGCTCGCAGATAGCCCGAGTTTTTCTTGCGACAACCAAACGGCAGACAGTCGACGCGGTTGTTGACCTTTGCGAAGTCGGACGCCTTCGCCTTCCAAGACGTTGAGCGGACCTCGCGCGCTAGCATTGCCATCAGATTTAACTTTCACCTTGCCGTCGAAGACCGCGAGACTTGCTTCGTCTCCTTTGACATCGACGCCAAACCGAGTGCCAAGGTCGACGATTTCGCCGTGATCGGTAACGATCGTAAAGCCGTGCCCCGATTCACCAATGTCCGCGTTGACTCGTCCTCGGGCAATTCGCAGACGCATCGGAGATTCAAAAGTTGCATCCATAGGACCAGATAAATCAAGGGCGATGCCGCTTTCCAATCGAACTTGGATTGCACCGGACGTCAACTGAATCCGATTTAGCGCGATCCAATCGCCAGTTTTGATGTCGGAATCGAAATCCACCCATTGAACTGAATCCAGTGAAACTACTTCAAGCGGTATGGTTGCGGCCGACGCGCCGGAGCCGGTAACTGACTTAAACCAGAAGAGGCCGACGATCAAGAGCGCAGCAGCGGCGATCGCAATCATCAAGCTAGTCGTTTTCAACGACGATTGTCGCATCACGACGCTGTTAGCGGATGCCAAGTGCTCAGAACTCATCGCATCGAATTCCGAATCTGAAATCGCTGCGACGTCAGAGATTGCCGAGTCTACATTCATGTACTCGACGAAATTGCGTCGGAAATGCGCGTCCGAGCGAAGAGCTGATTCAAGTCTTTGCAACGATTCTGCATCGATAGTTCCGCTAGCGTAGTCGGCAATTAGCATTTGCCTTTCGGATGGGCGACTCACGACAACCCCTCCAATTGAAGAGTTCGTCGTGTGCATTCAACCAACTGCAAACGAATCCGATGCAACCATTGGTAGAACGCATTCACCGTTCGACCGCTTTGTTTTGCAACCTGCTGCATATCGGCCTGAGGTGCATAAGCCGCTAGGACAAGTTGTCGATGGGGAGTTGGTAGCTTTTCAAGGCAGCCATCGAGTGCATCTCGCTGGGCGGCGAGTTTTGCTTCATTGTGAGCGGACTCGTCGACTACCACCTTGATCACATCAACGGAAAGCACATGTCGATCACGACCGGTATCTCGCAGCCATCCGAGTGCTTCGTAACGCGCCACGCGAAAGGCCCATTTGCGAAATCCATCGAGATCCTCGAGTTCATCGAACTTTCGCCATAGCACGAGTGCGACCCCCTGCATGACATCGGAAGTATCCTGACGAGTCGGAACCATGCGACGAACGAATGCCCGAATCGCCGCTTCGTTCTCGGTGAACAGCGCCAGGAATGTCTCGTGTTTGTCCGCAGTTTTGTCTTTCATGCAACTACACTCCACTAATCCAAGCGGTCTTACGAAGAAAACCTAGAAAACTTGGGTGTTAAACCGACAAGCCGCCGACGATCGGCGACCTCTTCCCGGCAAGAAGGGCAAGTAGACCTTGCGGATAAGCATCTTCACATCCTGTTCTAGCTGCGTGCTCACGTTGCACATTCAGGACACTTACTCCGGCGTTTCAAATGAATGCCAACGCGGTTAAAGAAAGCGAATTGCTGAATGAAACGGTCAAGTGACGTTCTCCAAGATAGGTGTTGTGGCGGCATTTTTAAACGATCGAGGACAACGGCAACGCGAACGCAACGTAAGGCATTTGATTTGCTGAAATTTACTTTGCAATCGTTGTGTTATGTCTACAAGCCGACTGGAGAGTGTTTTTAGTCACGTAGCTCAGTTCCCGTCTCTCACGAATCGGGTAGGGGATTCAGCGGATTCGTTTGGGCGTTGCGATCGTTCAGTCAGAGGGAACCCAGTTCAGCACCGACGACATTTCTGTTTCGCCTTCGACGTTGTTGCTGGGACTCCGCCGCCGCTTGGTGAACTCTATCGGTTAAGGATGTGTCGATAGGCGGTCAAGTAGGCTTCGGCCATCCTGTCAATTGAGAACCGTTTTTCGACAGCACGGCGAACGGCGGAGCGATCGATCTCGTCGATTCGTTCGATCGCTTCTTCCGCTTCTTCCATGCTATCGACTAGAAATCCGGTGACACCATGCTCGATCAACTCTGGCATTGATCCGCGTCGTGATGCTATGACGGGAGTTCCGCACGCCATCGCCTCAATGACGGAGAGCCCAAAGGGTTCGTCGAAGTTGATCAGGTGCAAAAGGGCCCTGGCATTGCCCAGCGCATCAAGTCTTTGTGTTCCACCCACTGCGCCATGGTAAGTCATGTGCACACCGTCGTTCGCAGGCTCTACATGCGATTGATAGTACTGGCGGTCCTGCACGATACCATACATGTGGAGATGTCGTCCGCTGCGACGTGCAACCGCGATCGCTTCCGCAGCACCCTTGTCGGGGTGAATTCGACCAAAGAAAAGCAAGTCATCACCAAGCTTCGGATTGAATGGGAAGTCGCTGATGAGAATCCCGTGATGAATGGTGGCCGCGTATCGCAAGCTGGGGTGGCGATCGGAATCGCTGATCGCGATGAAGTGAACCACGTCCTGGTATTCGAGATACATCGGCAGAATACGATCCGATGAAAAGCCATGAATCGTTGTGACGATCGGTGTGTCTATTAGTCGGGCAAAGGCGTGGGCAGGGAAGTCCGCTTGGTTATGTATTAAATCAAATTGGTCTGCTTGTTCAAACAGGTGCGCGAGGTGTCGGAACTCCCAGACTTTCGCGTCGATGGAAGCGTCGTCGCCATAGGGTGCCGGAACCACTCCGTCGAGCGTTCCGGATGTTTCACTATCAAGCGTTGCGAAGAGGGTCACGTCCACGCCTCGCTTCACCAGCGCCTCGGTCAACAGACTCGTAACAAGTTCCCATGGTCCGTAAGCTCTCGGTGGAGTTCGCCACGCAATGGGGGCCAACATTGCAATTCGCATTCTAGGACTACTTTCTTAGTTGCAGGACAAGGCCTTCGTTCGGCGCGAGCGTTCCATTGAGTGGCCGAGGTGTCGTCGTCGAACACAGTAATTTGCCAATGACAGTATCTTTGGGCGTTGGCAGAGTCTGGGTTTGGTCGCCAAGATTCAGAACAATTAGCAGTTGCTGATTGTCATGCTGTCGCACAAAGGAAAGCACGTCACCGGACGATTCAACTCGCAGCAATGCGCCGATTGCCAATGCCGGGTAGCTTCGCCGGAGCGAAAGCAATGTTCGGTACAGGGTGAGAAGCGATCGAGGATCTTGGCCTTGTACCGCAACATTCCGTTCACGCCAATCGTTGCCTAGCGGAAGCCAAGGTTCGGCCGTGCTAAACCCGGCGTGTGCTGAACGGTCCCACGGCATGGGCGTGCGGGAACGATCGCGACCGATTCCGAGTTTGGGTTGCTGCAGATCCTGAGGGTCTCGAACTCGATCAAGAGGGATATGCACGTCACCGATGCCAATCTCGTCGCCTTGGTAGAGCGTCGGAGTACCGCGAAGGGTTAACAACAGCATGGCTGCAACTCTGGCTTGAGCATTGCCAACCCGCGCCGCAATGCGAGGTGCATCATGATTGCCAATGACCCAGTTGGGCCATCCGAATGCGGGAAGTGATGCTTCGTAGTTTGTAATCAATCGGCATAGGGACGCTGCATTCCAATCGTTTTCGATTATCTGGAAATTGACCGGAAGATGCACCTGAGGACGATCTGCGGTTCCAAACCAGCGAGCGAGACGATCGTTCGGCAAACTGATCTCGCCGATCAAAACTCGGTCGCCATAGCTGTCAGCCAAGGCTCGGAACTCTGCGGCAATCTCATGAGCTTCCTGTTGATCAGTCGAGTGCAACTGAATGAGTCGATCTCGCTCAGTGCGGTCGGGTGTCCAATGGGGGTTGATCGGGTTGTCTCGTAGTTTCGCGTCTTTGACGATGTGCCAAAGGACGTCCATACGGAAGCCGTCGACGCCTCGATCCAGCCAAAATCGCAGTACTCCCATCATCGCTTTGCGTAATTCGGGGTGACGCCAATTGAGATCGGGTTGCTGAGGAAGAAACGCGTGCAAATAGTACTGCTGCGTCGTCGCGTCCCACTGCCATGATGAGCCTCCGAAATCACTTATCCAATTATTGGGTGGGCCTCCGCTAGAAGAAGGATCACGCCAAATATACCAGTCTCGTTTGGGGTTCTTGCGAGACGATCGGCTCTCGATGAACCAAGGGTGTTGATCTGATGAATGATTGGGGACAAAATCGAGCAGAAGTTTGATGCCGCTAGCATGAACAGCATTTAGCAACTGATCAAACTCATCCAGATCACCGAATATTGGATCAATGTCACGGTAGTCGGCTACGTCATAGCCGAAATCGGCCATTGGGGAAGGGTAGATCGGGGACAACCAGATCGCATCGATCCCAAGACTCACAAGATAGTCCAGTCGTTTTTCGATACCGGCAAGGTCGCCCACCCCGTCCGCATTGCTGTCCTGGAACGAACGGGGATAGATCTGGTAGATCACGCCCGATTCCCACCAGCAAGACTTGTTTGGAATTGGGGGGGGTATTTTCATCGGTTATCGTTCCGCAAATGAATGGACGCAGCGGCAGGACGCAAGCAATCTTCGATTGCCCGGTACCGGACTGCTAACGCTGCTCCGGTAGACCCCGACTCACTAATCGAATGACCTCGTTTACTTAAGTCATAGAAGCCAGCAGGTCTTTGACTTCGATGGTGGCAAATGTTGTCGCGTAGTCAGACATCGCGTAAGGGATGATGAGATGGTCTTGATGAATGATTGAACCACAGGTGTAGACCACATTAGGCACATAACCTTCTCGCTCGACTTCATTGGGAGTGATCAAAGGTTCGCTTAATCTTGCGATGACTTTAGATGGATCATCTAAATCCAAAAGCATTGCTCCGATGCAGTACTTACGCATCGGACCCACACCATGAGTGAGAACGAGCCATCCGACTTCGGTTTCGATCGGCGAGCCACAGTTGCCCATTTGTACGTATTCCCAAGGTTTCGCCGGCTTAATAATCAACTCGCTAGTGTGCCAAAAATAGAGCATGTCGGAATACATCAAGAAAAGATGCTCGCCATCCTGGCGGCCTAGCATCGCATAGTGACCATTGATTTTCCGCGGGAACAATGCCATGCCCTTGTTGGCAACGGCGGGGCCATTGAGGGTGTGCATCTTGAAACGAAGGAAGTCCTTCGTTTCCAATAGTTGAGGCAATACTAGTTGTCCGTCGTAAGCGCTGTAGGTTGCGTAGTATCGACTCTCGCCATCTTCGTCTTGAAAGTGCACGAATCGTGCGTCTTCGATCCCGTTACTTTCCGTGGGGCTGAATGGGAAAATCACTCGTTCGGACAACTCGTGATCGGGCGTGTATTGGATTTCATAATTAGATTTGGCTAACATCACGACGCGATCGACTAAGGGAGCGAGTTCGCTGTGAATCGAGCGATGTTCACGCAGCGAAGCCTGCAATCGTGTTTCAAGTTCTTCCAGCGTGAATTCTTCAGATAGCGACGCAAGAACTTCGTATGTGTAAGTATTTCCGAGGCCGAGTTCGATGAGTTTGCGACGAAAGAGATCGTTCTCGTAGCAGGAGTCAGGGACGAATCGCGGTGTCGTGACAAACCGCACTGGTTCATCGATGTCGATCTTCAAGTTTCGGCTGATCGTTCCGCTGCGAAATACAATTGAAGAGATGTGTCCTTCCCCGACCGCTCGCAGACTCATGGCAAATCGCCGGGAGCCCGCAGGTAAATTGGATTGGTCGGGGTGCCATACGATCGAAGGATTGAACAACGCTGCCGATTCCAGAGCGTATTCTTGGGTGAAGTAAGCCCCCAGTAGCAGACGCCGGTTTTCGCTTAACGGTGTATCGGTGAGAAGATGATGTTTGAGATGTTGGAATCTGCGTTCAAAGTAGGCTTTGGGTCTCTGGTGACGCCCATGGAACTCTTTTAGAACGCCAGCAAGTTGTTGATCGACCTGTGCTTCTGACAGTGTGCAGACGCGTCCGATGACGCGCAACACCCGGTCATCGCCCGGGGGCTGGAACGGTCGCAACACGACTCGTTGTTTATTTGGCGAGAGAACGATTCCGGTTCGTTTGATTGGCAAGTGTGTTCAGTGAGTAGGGTGGGAGGTAACGCGCATCATAGCATTGAGGCCACGCATTTCAGCGAGTGAGAGTAGGAACGCGAGCGTTGACTCGGCACCCTGGTTTTCGTTGACTTGGTTCTCCATCAGGCCGTCAAAGCAACCTCCTGTTGATGGATCGTAGATTGGTTGGCCGAGATCATTGCGGCCTAAGAACCAATCAAATGCCAAGTGAGCTTGTTCGGACCAGAAGTTGTCTTTGCTGAGTGCAAAGGCTTCGATCGAAGCTGAGACCATCGCATGGGCCTCGATGGCTTGTTGGTCAAATATCGCGGTCACTACGCCTTCGCGGCTGAAGCCATTCGAGCCGATTGGACGGAACCTGCCTTGCGGCGAAAGCTGTTTTTCGGCAAGCCAATGCAATGACTTCAGCCCAATATCCGCCACATGATGATCGTCGAACCAGTGACCGTGTGTGATCAGTGCCTGTGATAGCTTCGCGTTGTTGTAAGTCGCGGTCACTTCAAACCAAGGCCAATCGGCCGTTGCAGTGGCTTCGTACATTTCAGTAAGCCGGCTTGCCAGTAGCTGACTCATTGTCGCAGCAATTCGATCACCGGTGTAGCGGCGCAAGTACTCATGAATGCCGATGATACCTAGCGCCCAGGTTCTTGGTGAGGTCGTTTGCTCACAGGTTGGAAGCGCTTGATGGAAAACGTCTCGAGCCCAGGCAACCAAACCCGCGTTGCGTGATCGGCCGATGCACGTCCCCAACGCCCACAAGGCGCGGCCCTGTGAATCGTCCGATCCGTCGTTCTCTAGCCACTGTCGATCAAATCCTAAGAAGTTTCGGAACCGGCCTGTGTCTCGATTGAACGCGTTGTTGAGAAAAGCGGCATAGCGTGATGCCAAAGAACGCACGTCGGCCGAATCCTTGCCTTGTTCTTCGAGCAAGACGGTCAGGATCAATGCCCGTGCGTTGTCGTCCGTGCAATAGCCATGGGCATGATCAGGAATGGTGTAGTTGGCGTGCTGAATGACGCCGGTGGAATCACTCAAGTGTTGCAAGTGGTCGAGTTGCATCTGCGGCAACGCCAATGGTTGCTCATCGAGCGTGCGGACGGCCAGTGGTTTTAACGATGACGTTCGATGACTTCGTGCCCGATTGAACGAGTCAAGGTACAACTGAGAAACGTGATCCCATGTCATGCTGCGACCTAATTGGTAGGCTTGCTTTCGCATCGCCAACCGCCGATCGTCGTCGTCAAGCAACCCAATCACCTCCCGAGCAATCGCGGATGAATCCGCAAATGGGACAAGCGTACCGCGTCCGTCAGCGAGCAGTTCTTCAGCGTGCCAGTAAGGTGTAGAGATTACTGCTTGGCCACAACCGAACGCATAGGCCAGCGTTCCCGAGACAGCCTGTTGAACGTTTAGATAAGGAGTGATGTATAAATCAGCGGCACCGATGAACTCTGTCAGTTCCTCTAATTCAACAAACCGATTGTAAAAGCTGACATGCTTGGAAACGCCGAGTTCCTTGGCCATCCGTTCCAGGCTAATCCGATACCGTTCCCCTTGGTCGCGAACCAAGCTGGGGTGTGTCGCACCGAGGACGATGTAAATAAATTCTGGAAATCTGGTGACGATATCCGGGATTGCTTTCAATACATGTTCGATGCCCTTTCCAGGTGAAAGCAACCCGAAAGTGAGCGCGACGGGTTTGTTTTCGACTCCGAACTGTTCTTTTAAAACACTTTGATCTGTTTCGGGGGCGTCCGGGATTCCGTGCGCGATTAAGTCCACCTGTTCCTCGTCGACTGAGTACGTGTTGAACAACGTTTGTCGACATCGTTCGGTCATCACCACCAGCCTTGTTGATAGCCGTATAAGCTGCATCATCACAGCGCGTTGAGTCTGGCTGGGCTCCGACAAAACGGTGTGCAGGGTCGTGATAACGGGCATCCGTACATCTTGCAGAAGTGCCAGAATGTGGCTTCCGCCCGGGCCACCGTAAATGCCAAATTCGTGCTGCAACGAGATGACATCGACGTTGCTGAAGTTTAGGAAATCGGCGGCCGATCGGTATTCTTCGAGTTCTTGGTCGTCAACTTGAAATTGAACTTCATCTTCATAGGCGTACCCGCCATGGACGTCGTCCATCGCAACCACGATGCACTCCGCGCAGGACTCTTTAGAAACGGCAATCCGCAGGTCGTGCGTGAACGTTGCGATGCCACACTTACGAGGTAAGTAGTCACCAACAAACGCAATCTTTAATAAAT
This sequence comes from Rubripirellula amarantea, assembly GCF_007859865.1. NCBI lineage: Bacteria > Pseudomonadati > Planctomycetota > Planctomycetia > Pirellulales > Pirellulaceae > Rubripirellula > Rubripirellula amarantea. The sequence continues at coordinate 3,235,195 of NZ_SJPI01000001.1, forward strand.
TAGGAGTTGTCATTGTCTTGGTTTGCATGAGTCTTTTAGTTGCAGCGAATCCAGGACGGATTGCTTGAGGAAACGAGCTGCGGCGATATACGTATCAGCGGCTCCATAGAAGACGTGGAGCTCTTCGTCTCGATCTAACATTGCTGTGGGAAACACAACGTTGGGAACAAAGCCGTGAAGTTCGTAGTCGGTCGACGGTTGCATGATCGGCTGACTTGACCGAGCCAACACGCGACCAGGCTGATCGCGATCGAGCAAGAGAGCGCCTGCTGAATAGCAACCTACGGTGCCAGTGGAGTTTGGGCGCGTACTACCGTGGTAGAGCGTGAGCCAACCTTCATCGCACAAAATCGGCGGAGTGCCACTTCCGACTCGATCGCCTTCCCAAGGGTGCATTCCACTAAGAACAAGTTGGTGACGCCCCCAATGGATCATGTCGAGTGAACGGGCTAGCCAAATCTGGGGCGCCTTAAAACGGGAATGAGGGTTTGGACGGTGCAGAGCCGCATAGCCATCGGAGAACATTTCGGGGAATAGAACTACGTCTTTGTTTTCACTCGGGAATATGATGCCGTGACGCTGGAAGTTCACCATGTCCGTCGAGGACATCAGAGCGGTCGCTGCACCCGATCGTGAAACAGCGACATACGTAACCCAGTAGGTATCGTCGATTTTCGTAATACGCGGGTCTTCAATGCCATATTCTTCCCACGGACCTTCGGGAAGAATCGTCCGCACGAAATCCCAGGACTCGCCAGTGATGTTCGACGAGCGTAAGACTTGCAAATGAGAAACGGAAGTCAGGCGTAGATCACCACTGTCTTTTATCGCAACAACGCGTGCATCGATAAGCGTTAGATCTTGATTGCGTACCCAGTCCACCTCTATGGCCCCAGAGGATGACCATCGCGGAAGCGGAGTCCAATCAGCTCGTGATTCGAGTGGACGTTCGGCGACTCTTGCTAACATCGTTAGACCGTTATTACCTATCGCGACGGCCGGATTGAACACTCCAACTACTTCAAGGTCCGATCGGGATGGGGAAACATCGCAAGGTCGCAGTAGTAGCGATTCAGATCGAGTTTCGATCATGAGCATGTCCTAGCCACATGCGACGATCGGCTTTTGGGTTCTGCGCGATGAGTGCCTCTGCATTCTGCAGACCATAAAGATCGGACTTCTTGCGGGCTGTGACACTCTTGTGCTCGTTGAGCGAGGGCACATGCGGCAGTCGAGTCGACTCGACTAATCGCTGCCCTCAGTTTTCCTGACCGCGAAGCACTGATACTCAGTTCCCGAACTCCGAGGCCAATTAGTAGTTCTGCGAAATCGACCTCGCTAGCTTCCTCACCACACACACACACGGGACAATTCCACCTTCTGGCGGCAACCACGACTTGGTGGATTGCTCGCAAGACTGCCGGGTGCATCGCGGTCACCTGTTCGCTTTCGGCGGACAACTCTCGGTCAGCCGCCAACAAGTACTGTGTGAGATCGTTGGTGCCGATAGCGACAAAGTCTGCGAGTTCGAAGATCTCGTCGAGGCAGAATAATGCCGCGGGAGTTTCGATCATGGCACCAATTTGCGGTCGCTTTAGCGCGTTGCACTCTTCGGCGATCTCATCAACCATCGCGATGGCTCGAGCGAAATCATCGCCGCCGATTACCATCGGAAACAAGATCCTCACGTCGGCTTCTTGGGCAACTGCAATGATGGCGGTCAGTTGTGCGCGTAACAAGTGCCTTTCCGCTAGCGAGAATCGCAGTCCACGCAAACTGAGGTTCGAGGAATCCACGTTGTCATCGAGTGAAAGAAAAGGTGGCAGCTTATCCCCGCCCAGGTCGAACGTGCGGATGACTAATGGTCGGTCGCCGAGCTGCTTTGACATCTTCGCATAAAGGCGACGTTGGGCCTCGGCATCCGGACGACGTTTCGATTGCAGATAGAGGAATTCGGTTCGGAACAGTCCGACGCCCGCCAGCCCGCGACGGAGCACTTGGTCAAGATCGGCAGACAGCCCGACGTTGCCGTAAAGCGTTATCTCAATTCCATCGTGTGTATGGCACGGACCCGTGTTCATCGCGTCCGTTGCGTTGGACAGGCGTTTCGCTTGGACTGTCCGAGCATCGAAGTCGGACTTCTGGTCCTCTGAAGGCTCTGCGACAACGATGCCCATCTCGCCGTCGATCAACAGTGTCATTCCGCTGGCAATTTGCTGCGTGACATTCGAGATTCCCGACACTGCGGGAATGCCAAGTGATCGAGCGATGATGGCGGTGTGACCCAGGTTTCCTCCTATCTGAGTCACTATGCCGATCAGCCCGGAATTAGCCAGCGCAATCGCATCTGACGGAACAAGTTCACGAGCAACAATGATGACGTCACGGGGGAGGTCAGCTAGGTTTGTTGGCGTCAGTCCTAGTAAGTGTCGCATCATCCGTTGCCCGATGTCGCGGACATCCGTTTCTCGCTCGCGAAGATAGTCGCTGTCGATCTGGGTTAGTCGGTTGGCGGTTTGTACGATGACAGAATTCAAGGCCTCTTCCACACCCACCAGATCATTCGAGATTCGATCTTTCACTAGCGACGCGATTTCGCCAGCCATCGCCGCATGGACAGAAACCAGTTCGATTGCCGAAGCTATGGAAGGGTTGTCGGATGCAACAGCTTTAAGATCCTGCAGGTCTCGTTTTGATCGTTCTAGAGCGTCGTCCATTCGGTCGCATTCTACTGAAACGTGAGCTCTAGAGATCGACTCCGATTGATCGGGATTCGGTAGCGTGATCGTCCGCTGTAACTCGTACCCCAACACCACCGCAACGCCTTTAGCGAGCCCCGTCGAGAGCGATATTCCTTGCATCCGTTTCATATGGGCTTTCCTATTAGTTTCATTTAGTGCCTGTGTTATTCGGGACGCTTAAGTTCCGCCATCACGTTGGTGAACGCTCGTGGGCCTATCGATCCCGCATACCGATAATTCGCGAGTGGAGAACCATCGTCGAGTGCATACAATGCGACACTGGTAAGCGAATTTTCCACAGTGGGTTTGATGCAATCACCGTGACCTCGCTGTCGCAAGGAGGCATTCGTGACAAGCCATACGACATCAGGAGCCAGAGGTTTTTTGTTGACAGATACTGTTGTCGATAGCCATCGAATGGGCCGCCAATGACCTCAATCCACTGATCGGAATTATCGGCGATTGGTAACATGGATTTGCCCCAAGCATTTCTTTAGCAGGCGAGAAAACCAAAGTTGACTCAGTCGTCGTTTGCTTCCGGGTTGTAGTCGTTCAATGAAGGCGTCGACTTTTTTTTCCGCAACAGGCTCCGCGTAACCATAGCGCTGTGCAAGAACGCGGATGAATAGATCACGTTCGCCGTGAATCATTTTCAAGTCTGTCTCGTCGATTCTTCCCCATGTTCGTTTCACCCCTTCTTGCACTGTAGCCCAATCTCCTTTGACTTGGTTCCACCTCATGACAATGGCTCCGCAGGCGAGAAAAACGAAAAGGCCTCAATGCGGTAAAGGGGCGAGGACGCTTCAAGTACAAGTCGGTGCGAGACGGTCACGCATTCCAAGTCACTTTGGAACGACTTCAGCACGGATTGAAACGTCGCTGCGTACAAGCACTGTTCCGCTGAAGAACCCGCGTCGAGCACGACCAGTTTTAGAGATCCGCTATCGACGTTAATCTGATTCTTCAAGAATCCCTTCACTAGCGGATAAGGCGTCAATGCTAATGAACTACCCGATAGAAATGCATCGTACTCCGGTTTATCAGAGAAGCCGTAGATGACCACGGCATGATTATCCGAAGATGTCTGTAAGACAGATGGACAACTCGGGTACGAGCCTTCCTTCAACACATATCTTGGTGTCTTGGCATAACCGTCGACCATGGTCGCCTCCTGCGGGCTACCGCTAGGCCTGCTGCGGTCTGTCTGCCAAAGAGAATCCTTGACGCGAGCGAACAGCGGATTGCGAAAAATGGAGCCTCAATCGTAATGACAACTGAAACCCACACACGGCACCTAAATGCACGTATCGCGCAGGCCAACGTTCCAACGTATCACGGTTCCCCGCTAACACAATGGCAAAATGGCTAGCAAGCAGCGAAGAGCCTTGTGAGGTAAATGAACGCGGTGGAATCACGCATAAAGGAGAAATGTCGAATATTCGGTTTCCAAATCGAAATGCAGCGGCAAGCGCTCACTGGCTGTTTGAAAGTACTTACGGGGAGTTCTCCAGGAGTCATGTTACTGGCTGATTGACGAAGCTCTGGGTCCTTGAAGAGTATTCTCACGAATGCAAATGTCGAGACTCGCCTCACGAGCTGAAAACTTGTAGCAGCTTCCTTCAGGCATCGGTTTGAGTGACGGCTAGCTTGGTTCCGCTAGTAACTTGCCGGTTCGGTCGTCCACGCGGTGCAGTCGCGTGACGCCTCCGATCAAGTCATCGCCGGGTTTTAGGGATACCAACCAATACGGATCGTCGGGCACGTTGGCGGCTACCATCGCTCGAAGTATTTCCTGATCTCGCACACCGTTCTCGCTGTACAACCTTGCGTAGAACTCTTTTTCTCGCCGAATTTTATCCGTGTCGAAGAACACGGCGGAGCATTTCGTGCCGGCCGGAATGTCACCGAGGTGTTCAATGACAATCATGATTGCCGCTTTCTGATCGATTTCTCGTTTTGTCAATTTGTGCTCCCCGCGTTGGATGTCCGTTTGACACACGTCACATCGGCAAAACTGGTCAATCACGAAATTCATTGTCACGGAATTCGCGGATTGAAAGTCTACTTGTCCTTGGCGTCAAAGTCCTGAAAGTTGCTGGTTGTAATCGAACTGCAAGTCAGGATGAACTTTGTCGATCGCTTTATCAATCTTCTTCAATTGCGTCGCGTACATGTTCTCGCTGACTCGACATCCGCCGAAGCTGATGCGTTTGTCCTTGATTCTTCGGCAAAAGTGAATCCGCACTTGTAACTCTGTTTCTCGATCACCAGAGAACCGCAACGACTTGTCCATCCAACGGACCACCTTGCGGAGTGTCTTTTTGTGAATCCGTCCAGACGCATGGAGGTGCAGGTCGATTTCATCGCACAGTTCGTCCGCGTAACCGATCTCGTCGTCAGCTTTGAGCAGCAAGTACGTCAGAAGTTCTTTGCTCTCTACTTTGAACTTGGCCAATCGTATGCACACGTTAAGCAACTCGTCGTGGTCGAGTTTGCCCAGTTCCTCTTTCAACTGTTTGATCGTGGCGGCTTTCATGACGTTTCAAAACAGGGTCAGGATCCCAGGGCGACCAATCCGCCCGGGCGAAACGGTAGGATATGGGGATAAGGTCCATTTGCAAGGTGCCCCGGTCAGGGTGCCCTGGTAAGACGCACGCGGTTGCCAACGAATGAAAACCCTTTCGCTACACGGGTGAACCTTGGGTATTCATTCTTGTTGTTGTGTAACGTGGCTGCTGAGCAACCTGGCTGTCGTACAGCTTAAACTCACTGGAAAGCAGTTTGCGGGATCGATAACAGGTTCCCCAGCGTTCCCTTATTGCCCGCTAAAGGTTGGTCGTGTTGGTTGCAGCAACTCGGAGAAATGAAATGCAAACTAGCTTGAAGAAGTTTCGAAATCGAATCCTTGCCTTCGCAGCCAGCGCTGTGTTGTTGAGTTCCCCGTTGATCGCGGCTGAGCTTTCTTTTTCGACCCTGTTGGGCGGTTCGGAATGGGAGCACGCGCGAGATGTCTTCGTTGATGATTCGGGGTTTGTCTATGTCGTCGGGGGGACACGATCGAGTGACTTTCCCACAACGTCGAACGCTTTGCAGACTGCTCACGACAAGTCGGGCGACAAAATTGGATCGGGTGGATACTGCGACGTCATTGTGTCGAAGTTTGCTAAGTCGGGAGAACTGGTCTGGTCGACGCTGCTAGGCGGTCCGAATTACGATCGGGCCTACGCCGTGGAGGTCGACCACGATGGCTACGTCTACGTTGCTGGCCGAGCCGGTCCTGGTTTTCCCGTTACTGAGAACGCATTTCAAACGACGTTTCAGGGTGCTGACGCTGGTATCTATGGAATGCAAAATGGATTTGTCGCAAAGATCAATCCCGAAGGATCGGCGATTGAGTGGGCATCCTACGTGGGTGTGGGTGTGCTTTGCCGAGACATTTCGATTGATGATCAAGGTGACGTGTATCTACCAACCAGCTATTCGGGGAAAGGACCACTTCCACCCGCGTCATGGTTTGAAAGCTCATTTCAACCTAGTCCCGGTGGAGGTGCAGATACCGGGGCGATGAAGATCACGTCCGACGGTCGTCGTGTTGTTTGGGCAACTTGGTTGGGCGGTAGTGGGTTAGAAGTTCCCAACACGGGCATCCGGATTGATTCTGAAAAGAACGTGTTTCTGAATTTGACCACTGAATCAACGGACATGCCTACTACTTCGGGAGCCCATGACCGCTCGCACAACGGCGGCAAAGACGCTTACATTGCAAAGCTTAGTCCCGATGGTTCACGGTTGTTGTACGGAACTTACTTTGGCGGGGCGGGTGACGAGTACGGAAACAGTACCCACAACTTGGCCATTGACCGACAAGGGAACGCGTACTTGGTGAATGCATCAGACCAAAATGATATGCCGGTAACCCCGGGAGTTATTCAGTCACGTTTGAAAGGCGAACGCAATATCGTCGCGGCAAAGTTTTCGCCGACGGGGGCGTTGTTGTGCTGCACTTACCTGGGCGGCAGCGGTGCAGACGGTCCCGATGGAGTTTACACAAATGACGATGGCGAAGTCTTTTTCACGGGGACAACATCTTCAGCCGATTTTCCAACAACCGGGGACGCGATTCAAAGCCAAAAGTCCGGACAGAACGACGCAGTGATTGTCTCGCTTAACGCTGATTTCTCGCATGTGAACTATGCGAGCTTTTTGGGAGGCAAGAGCTACGATGATGGTCGGTCATGCTTCCTCGACAAGCAGGGATCGTTTTACGTTGTAGGTTCGACGAATGGACCGGGATGGCCAAGCGTACGTCCCGCACAAAAAGAATTTGCTGGCGGAGGTGGAGGAAAGGAACTTTGCTACCAAGGCGGTTGCTACGCTGGCGATATCATCGTCTCGAAAATTCGGTTCTGATCAACGACGATCTCTCGGTTTGGTGAGACAAGCTTGTCGGTAGATCAGTGATGACGACTTGTAAGGCTCGAATCCGTGAACGACTCACAATCAAGCATTCGAGCACCAAGCTCCGGCATTCAGGTACCTGAGCAATCACAGGTCATCATTGGCACCGCGTGAGGATGTGGGTGAGTGATTGATTTCAGTGCGACTTGGTTCAATCCAGCGATCCGATGAACTTCGCGTTCGAACAAAAACGGAATCGCCCGAATCCGAGTGGCTGACTCGATTGGCGATTGTACTGGCGAGAAATAGTAAATCGTCTTCGCTGACATCGACGAACGAGTCGAGCGATCGTATTGCCGCTAATACTTCCTCGTGCAATTCGTTTCCGCCATGTGATTTCTTCCATGCTGTTTGGTTCGACCGTTGCACCAGGTAGGCCGGATAACGACGCCAGCGAAACGGGTAATTGATCGCAACCGCTAGGGTCAGCATGATCAATGTGTTCAGCAGCACGGGATACAAAACAAAATAGAACCCAAGTTCGTGAACGGCCGTACCACCCATGACCGCGGTGAACGCAGTTGCGCCACCGGGCGGGTGAATGCACTTAAGCTGATACATCGCGCCGATTGCCAATCCCACAGCCAGTGGTGTCGCGATCGTTGGATCGCTCACTCCATAGGCGCAACTTACTCCGATGAAGGCAGAGATTGTGTGGCCACCGACAACTGGCCAAGGTTGAGAAAGCGGGCCATGGGGTACCGCGTACAATAGCACGGCAGTCGCACCCATCGATGCAATCACACCGGCCGCCGCGGCTGCTGGCAAGCTATACTGGGTAATGGTGAAAACACAGAAAATCGCGAAGCAAGATCCTATGGCAGAAACCCATTTTTCGGACCAGCTTACTTCTACTAGTTCAACACCAAGCCACTTCAAAGCTTGCATCAGAAATTATCCGGCTATCAATAGTATCGATCGACATCGGGCATAGCTGTGTCCGCTCACAGCCACGTCACGTGTCCATCGGCCTGACAAGATAGAGCAACGGAGTTCTGAGTCAATGGAATCATTCGCAAGTTACCGCTACGCAATCACCGTAGGTATCGACACGCTTCCTGGGACTCATTTTCTAGTCATGGAAATAGCGACTGCTGAAAAGTTGATCTCGGTGCGAGATATCGTCTTGTAGGCGCTAAATTTCAGGCAGATAAGGTCAGAAGCCGGCGGGAGCAAGCGTCGTTGCTTGCTCAATCTCTTTCTCACTCGGATCGCGGAGTGCTTCGAGGCGATCTTGCGAAGGATCGAACGAAACAAGTCCAAAGGTTTGAAAGGATTCCAGCCAAGACGACATCGGCCACTCACCCCATTTCGCTCGAAATCGTTTGGCGTTGCTGATGATTTCGTGAAAATGATTGAGCGGTGGTTTGCATACCGGATGGTGTTGATGAAACGCTAATGCACCCACGAAGCCGAATGGGATGCCGGATCGACGAGCAGAAAAGGCAAAGTCCGTGTCCTCGCCGCCGTAGCCATCGAACGAGGGATCGAAGCCGCCCATTGTTGCAAAATCTGTTTTGGTGATACCGAAGCAAAGCGACCAAAACATTTCATAGCGAGTGGATGGCTCGCGTTGATGGTGGGCGAGGTCGGGTTGAAGTGGATGTGGAACGGCGACGGATGCTATTTCGTCTAACGTCCACGTATCGTCAGTTGCTCCAGCGGGAAGATAGCGAGGACTCCCCATCCACAATCTTGGATCCTCGGACAATGCCGTATCAAAGGTTTCGATCATGTCAGGTGACGGAATGCAATCCACATCCAGAAAGATCATCCGTTCGGAACGACAAAGCTCGGCAGCATGGTTTCGTGCCTCCGCGAGTGGCAATCGGTTTCCATCGCCGTTTATCCGAGAATGTCTTATGTCGAGTCCCATTGGATCCGGTAGATCAACGTCTTGGTCCATGCCGACGACGATCCACTGATTTGGCGAGCTATGAGATTGGCTAAGTCCCGCGAGCAAATTTTCCAGATGCGATTGGCGACCTCGAACAATCGTTAGGACACTAACTGACATGAGGTTCCTTCCACGGTTTGCCGGCGTTGCGATCGAGACCACAAAGCGACCCGTTCGATATGCAGTGCGGCTTGTTGAGCACCGTCGCCAACAAACAGTCGGTCCCAGCGACTAGGATCGAGTTGTTTTGCTCGAGCGATGATCGTCGGCCACTGCGATGTTTCGGGCCACCGCGAAAGTCCGATGGCAAGCTGTTCGCGTTCTAAAATCATGGTCTTGCGGAGTTGTTCATCGAACGGGCGATCTTCGGTGATTGCTACGAACCGGCAACGTGAATTCCCGAGCTCCATGACACTGTTGTGGCCAGCGGATGTCACCACGACTTCCGCCGATTGAAGGTACCTTTGCGGATCGGCTACCCAGCCAAGAAATTGTAAGTTGTCGGGAGTGTCGTCGCTTTGGTCGTTGTCTGACTTGCCGATCACAATCCATTCGTGATCGGGCAACAACGCCGCCGCCTCGCGAAGAATACGATGAACATCCTGCGATCCCCCGCGACCGAACATGACGACGATTCGGTTCGGAACTTTCTCGGCGCTGTGGGTGCACCGTGAATCTCGGCAGAAACCGTCGAGGTAAACGGTTTTTTGTTTGACCCATTCTGGGGTGATCTCATCTTCCATTTGTTCCGGGAAGGGCGCTAAGAGAGAATGCGCTGCCGCGTAAGCTCCCAAATGTGCCGGGTCACTGCGGTCGCCATGCTGCCTGATCACAATTTGTGGAATCGAAGCCAAGCGAGTCAGCATCGAGATCTCGGCTGAAACATCGACGACGACCACGTCGGGTTTGTGGTCGTCTAACCATGCGGTGTATTGCGCAACTCGCCGAGTGATGTTGTCGGTCCAGAGAGGTGCATAGTGCAACGAGGGAACGTCGCTCGCATAGGCTAAGCCGCGTTCGGGAATATCATCAATGTCGCACGCTATCTCTTCCACCGATGTAAGAGTGGGGCCTTCCCAATCCAACTCATGAATCCGACTCGTGATCACCGTCGCAGGCAAATCAAGGTGCTTTAGAATCGCTTCGGTGCGATGCTTATGACCGAGCCCGTGATAGTGAACGTAGAAACCAATTTTCGCAATCATGCCGCCACCTCGGTCGGTGCTATTTGATAGAGCTGCTCGTAGTTTCGAACCATTCTGAGTAGCCCGAACTGTTCCTGGGCAACTCGTCGGCAAACTTCACCGCTAAGTTGCAGGCATCGCTTCACTGCATGCGCTAATTCATCAACGTTGTCCGGTGCAGCGAGTTGACCGACGTGTTGGGTGATTAGTTCGGGTAGGGCACCACGCGCGAAACCTGCGACGGGCGTTCCACAGGCCAAAGCTTCTGCGACAACCAAGCCGAATGGTTCGTCCCAACACGGAGTCACCAGTGCGACGGCTGATCGGCTGATCAACTGGCACAGCTCATCGTGATCGCGATGCCCCAAAAATGCATCACCGGGTTGGAGTCTTGGGAAAACTTCGCGATCGAAGTACTGTTGATCCGAGATTGGACCCACGACATCGATGGAAAGGCCTGCGCGATGAGCAGCATCGATCGCGTAGTGCGTGCCTTTGTCCGAAAGAATCCGTCCAAACCAAATCGCGCGTTGTGTCTTTGTTGAGCTGCAGGTCTTCCAAAAGTCCGTGTCGACGCCGTTATGAATGACTGTTTGACGGGGAAGGGCGATCGACCAAGCGTTCGCATTCGCTTCGGAGATGTTGACAAAGTCACCACAGGCCAACGGGCCACGATCTCGAATCTCATCCACCATCCGAGGAAGTGGTGGGGCATGAAGCGTGGTCAGCATCCGAACCGGAAGTGTCGAAGCAAACCGCAACGGAATGGGGCTGAGTGAATGATTGTGGATGACGTCAAAGTTTGACGACGCAAGGTTAGCCATCAAGTTGGCGTAAGCTTCATCCTCAACGGACTCCACCCACTCGACGTCGTAATGACCTAGACGACGTTGGGAATCGGGGATCGTGCCGGCGGCGACGACGGGGTGAACTGGAAGTCGAGGATCGGAATCGCCTGCGGCAAAGAGAGTCACCTGATGACCACGTGAGACCAAGCGACTTACAAATTGATGAGTAAACGTTTCCAGTCCACCAGCAAACGGTTTTGCGATTGGGAACTTCAGGTGCCCAATGATCCCAATCTTCATTTCGTCGACTCCAACTTGCTCTTATCAGGGGTGAGGATGTGAGTTACGCTTCGATCGAATTTTGAGTTTCGGTCGATACGATTCCGATGCCTTCCATGGGTGGGCTGGCAACTCCGGTTTCGCGAGTTAGCATTTCTGCCTTTGCGATTGTGTTGCTAACCTTTGCCAATGATTGAAAGATTTGATTCAACAGGCGAGGTGATGAGTCCACGACCAATGATTGAACAGGTGAGGGTTGCACTTCGCGATCTCCAACGATGGGTGGAAGAAGTAGTTCTTAGATTGCTCATGTCTCTAAGCAGCTTGTGGGCCAATTGGCTCAAAATCTGCGGCCTGGCAAAACGGAAGTTTCTAACTCAAGGAAATGCAACGATTTAATGACATTGACTTCGCCCTCAGATGATCGCGTGACATTCGGCTACCGAGCGATGTTGAATGTTGCGCTTCCACTCACCGCCACCGTTGGTTGTTTTGCGATCACTCTCTTTACCGACCGAACGCTGTTGATGTGGTACCAACCTGTTTCTTCCGCAGCATCGATCGCGGCAGGGAACTTGTACTGGGCAACTGTGTGTATCCCCGTGACGGCTATGGGATTCATCACTCCTTTGGTGGCCATTGCGATGGGGCCCAAGCGAAGGCGCGGCATCGCGAATCAACGTGTGTGGAGTTTGCTTTGGCAATCGATTTGGATCACGTTGTTTTGTGTTCCGATCTTCGCCGTTATCGGTTTGCTAAGTGGTTCTATTTTTACTGCCGTCGGCCACGCACCTGAATTGGCGGCAGAGGAAGCGACCTACTTTCGAACGTTGTTGTTAGTGGCACCGGCATCGATGTTGGAAGCTGGATTAACTGCGTTCTTCATCGGCCGCCGAATCACCAGTCCAATTTTGCGAGCGAACATTGCTTCGGCAGTGCTGAACGTCGTCTTAGATGTTTGGATCATCTTTGGTGGACTCGGAGTGCCCGCCATGGGAGTGTTGGGAGCAGCATTAGCGACGGCAGTTTCGATGTGGTTCAAGGTCGGCGTGTTTGCCGTCCTGCTGGTTCGATTGCGATCGTTTGGTCGGTACCGACTATCGGCTTGGCGGCCGAGTAAACGACTGATGTCCGAGATCATGGTTCCCGGTTCGGCTCTAGGGATTCAGCAACTGATCCGATCCCTGTTGTTTAGCTTTGTGCTAATGGCGATTGGTGCCGCATCGGTCAACGGACTGGCGGCAACCTCGGCGGCCTTGAGTCTTTATCAGTTGCTCTCGATACCAGCGATTGGCTTGGCAACAGCGGTCACGGTTATCACCGGCCAAGCCTACGCGAAGAGCGGGATGGAGTTGGCGAAGCACGTCATCTTTCGAAGTTTGTTTCTGGGGTTATCGTTCGCGTTGATCTTGTCAGGGTTGCTGGTGGTGTTTCCCCAGGCACTTCTGGCGATTTCGCTGGGCGGTGTCGATGACATGCAGCGAGCGGAAATCGAACCTCTAGCGGCACGCCTGCTCGGCTTTGCCGCCGTCTACTGTCTCGTCGACGTTAGCGGTTTGATCTTGGCCGCGTCCGCAAAAAGTATTGGTCGAACATCTTTGATATTGGTGGCCACAGCGATTCCAGGATTCACGTGCGTGGCGGTAGGGTGGTTCAGCTCACCATCCACCGACGCTGCTGTGACGCACTGGTGGACTGTCTTAATCGGCTGGGCCACGTTGCAGGTCATCGGGATTGCGTGGGGGATACGCCACACGTTGGTCGATCAATCTCGCGCGATTCGTCCTCAAGAAAAAGCGGCATCGACATCAACGTAATTGTCGTCAATCGCGATCCGCTTATAGGGCTAGAACGACCGAACATGCCAGGCTAACTGAAGCTCAGTCGAGGCAGCAACGTAGCGAACATGATTTCGTCTTGGGTGAGTTCAGCAACGCAATCGGGAGCGGTCTTCCTTACTGCTTCGATTAGCGTTGGCAGTTCTCCCGATGACGCCGACGCCAGAACGCCCGGATGGATATAGCTACTGCGGCAAACGGCTGGCGTATTTCCTAACTCATCTGCGGTAACCTTCACGGCCGCTACGATAGCTCGTTTGCGTTCGGCTTCGGGCATCTCGTGTTCAAGCGACGCCAACTCGGAACTGGCAATCACGCTACCCCACCACGTTCGGAAATCCTTCGCTGTTACTTTGGCATCACAGATTTCTTCGAGGTACTGATTGATGTCTGAAGATTGCATGACAGCCGTGTCGCCGCATTGGGTTTCGTACATGAATAGAAACTGTCCGTCGAGTTCCTGGCACTGCTCGATTACCGTCGCGACTTTACGATCACGGAATTCGACCTTTTGTTGCTGCCCACTTTTTCCTGGGAAATCGAGCGACACAACGAAGCCATCGACGGCGACGTGATCGTCCGTTAGCGTCGTCGCACCGCGCGATCCGTTTTCCTTGGCATAGCGTGAGTTACCGACACGGATATGACCTTTGTCCAGAATCCGAATGACCGTTGCCGCCACGCGTTCGCGTGTGAGGCCGTCTTCGCGGAGGTCTCGTCGGACGCGTCGCCGAATTCGCGGTAGCAGTTCCGAGAAAAGTTCCATGCGATCGAATTTTGCGGCAGTACTGATCGCGTGCCAAGCGTCGTGATAGATGTATTGCGGTCTGCCGGCTTCGTCGATTCCTTTCGCCTGGATGTGACCGTCGGAATGAGGACAGATCCAAACGTCTTCCCAAGCAGGTGGAATGACAAGGCTGTCGATGCGCTGGCGATGCGTTTTCGACTTAAGCGTCTTGCCCGATGGCAGGCGATAGACGAAACCACGTCCGCACCTTCGTCTTGTGATCCCATCGTCGAAGTCATTGACATACTTCAATCCAGCTTTTCTAGCGCGGCGAGCCTTCGAGGGCGATCTCGTTTTGGTAATCAGAGCCGACATGAAGTTCCACCGATCACATGCGGAAAATGTTTAAGACACTCGCTCTCCCGGAGCCGAAGTCGTCGAATGTCCGTGAGCAAGTGCGTGAGCAAGTGCCGTGCCACAACGCTCACGCGCCACCATGATGTCGGGCAGCCGCGCTGAAACGTTAGCGTCATAGTGTTTGCATCAACGGGATGATGTTAGCGTCCTGGCAATAGAAGGATTGCCGTCCGGCCATCGGCTAGCTTCGTTGACAAGGCAGATGGATAGCCGAGTCGGCCTAGATTCGGCGATGTCACACGTGGGCACGACTCTGATAAGAAAGAAGGTTTGCAGAGTGAACTTCAAGTAGACTTGGCGTGGACTTTTGATTTTGATGGCCACGACCTGTGGTCAAGGCGCACGGGCTATGTTTCACTTACGATCGACCGAGTACTTTCTTGGCGACGGCAGCCGCAACTTGTTCTTTCCGACCCACCGATAATCTTCAATGCATTCTGATTGTTCCCTGAAAACTTCTGACCTAGCCGCGAGCCTTGATCGTTTTTGGAAGGTCTCGGCCCAGAAAATCGAGCTGATTAATCGCGAGTACGACGTGTCGCAGGGATCGCCGGTTTTTACCGTTGACGGCAAGTACACGACTCGCGGATGGACCGAATGGACCCAGGGGTTTCAATACGGTTCCGAGATTTTGCAGTTCGACGCCACTGGCGATTCGACATTCTTGAAGCTGGGAAAACAGAACACCGTTGAAAAGATGGCTCCGCACATCACGCATTTCGGTGTGCATGATCATGGATTTAACAACGTCAGTACTTACGGCAACCTTCTGCGGTTGATGAACGAAGGGCGAATACCTGAAAACGAATGGGAACGTAACTTCTATGTAATGGCTCTGCAGGCTTCCAGCGCCGTGCAGGCCAAGCGTTGGACAGACCTTCCGTCCGGTGGATATATCTATTCGTTCAACGGTCCCCATTCGTTGTTTGCCGATACGATTCGTTCGCTTCGCGTGTTAGCGATCGGGCATCAACTCGGGCACGCGATCATGGGCGAGAATGACAAAAAGACCAGCCTGCTTGAACGCCTCGTGCAGCACGCCAAGACGACGGCTGACTACGCGGTCTACTACGGCGAAGGTCGTGACCTCTACGATGTTTGGGGCCGAACCGCACACGAAAGTATCTTCAACCTCAACGATGGAAATTACCGCTGTCCCAATTCACAACAAGGCTTCTCGCCGTTTACCACTTGGACACGCGGTTTAGCGTGGATCATGGTGGGGGCAGCTGAGCAATTGGAGTTTCTGCAAACGGTGGAGGACGGCGAACTGGAACCGCTTGGTGGCCGCGATGCGATCGAAGGCGTCTTGCTAAAGATGGCTACGGCGACCTGCGACTTCTATCTTGCCAACACCGCCACCGATGGGATTCCTTATTGGGATACCGGAGCACTGAACATTCACAAGCTGGGTGACGACGTTTACGAGCGAGAATCCGATCCGTTCAACAATGCGGAACCAGTCGATTCATCCGCAGCAGCCATCGGTTCGCAAGGCTTGCTTCGACTGGGACATTACTTGAACGAGCCTAAGTACATGCAGGCCGGATTGACGGTGATGCAAACCTTGTTGAGCGACAAGTATCTAAGCCTGGATGAATCCCACCAAGGTTTACTTTTGCATTCGGTCTATCATCGCCCCAACGGTTGGGATCACATTCCGAAGGGTCAGTCCGTGCCGTGTGGTGAATCAAGCATGTGGGGTGACTACCACGTTCGCGAAGCGGCTCTCTACGTTCAACGGTTGGCGAACGATCAGCCTTACTACAAGTTCTATTTGTGAGCTGAGGCAAGCGGGACGATGCGTGGAATTCGTGTCGGAAGGAACTGAAAGCCGTGGGGGTTGCCAGACTTACTTGGTCAATGCGGTGATCGAGTGATCGAGGAACGAGTGATTGAGGAAAGTTGGTCGGTAGCAACCATTGACGTAACTTGCCGTCAACGCACTGCGCAGTTGAAACACTTGACGAATCGAACCAAGGTAAGTTCTTATCTGATGCACATCGCGACCGACAGCCAACCATATGAGCCATCGGGCATGAAGACGCCTCCGTTCACTGCTCCCCCGACGCCACGTTTTACGAGACAAGTTTGATGAATAAGAAAGTAGCACTAGTGACCGGCGGTGGCCGGGGCATTGGTTTAGGGATATGCGAGAAACTGGCGGCGGAAGGTTTTGACATAGTGGTCAGTGGACGATCGAGTGCATCGAAAGTTGCTGACGCGGTCGCGAAGCTCGAAGGCCTGGGGGCCGACGTCTTGTACTGCTCGGGCGACGTTGCGTCTGCTGCCGATCGCGCTGCAATGCTCGCTGCGATCAAGGAGCGGTTTGGGAGGCTCGATGTGCTGGTGAACAATGCTGGTGTCGCACCGGAGGTACGTGCGGATATTCTCGACGCGACGGAAGAAAGCTACGAATGGCTGATGAAGATCAATTTGCAAGGCCCGTATTTTCTTTCTCAGGCATGTGCGAATTGGATGATCGAGCAAAAGCAGGCCGACGAATCTTTTCAGCCGTGCATGATCAATGTCGGTTCCATTTCCGCGACGATTGTTTCACCTAACCGGGGTGACTACTGCGTTTCCAAAGCAGGGTTTGGAATGATGAGTTCGCTCTTCGCCGCTCGTCTTGGTGAGTTTTCGATTCCCGTCTATGAAATCCGACCGGGGCTGATCAAAACAGACATGACCGCTGGCGTGACCGAGAAGTACGACAACGTGATCTACAACAGCGACGATTTGATCGAAAAACGCTGGGGGACACCCGAAGACATCGGCAAGTTAGCCGCCGCGATGGCGCGAGGCGACTTGCCATACGCGACTGGGCAAGTGATCTATGTCGACGGCGGCCTTTCGATGAACCGTTTGTAGTGTCAACGTTTTCGTGATGCCGACGTTGGTTGGCGCTAATTGACGTTGGTTAGTGTTGCCAAGGTCAAAATGAGCCTCGCCGTAACGTTGTCTAACGCCGCGGCGATGACTCATTGGCACTGACCGGTACTTTCGGGTGGGCTAAGTCCGATCACGATGACTCTCTGGAAGCTGCGTCGTCGGACGATGGATTTCTGCACACGACTCTCCCGAAGACGGCACTCCCACAACACAGACCTCCCGCAACACGCATTGTCGAATTGCGGAAGGTGGCTTATCGGCGTTGGAGCTTTGCGAAGACCTTTCCTGAAGAATGAACGTTCGATTGCCCCAACCTTCGAATGAACTAACCTTCGAATAGATTAACCTTCGTGGGATGAAAGGTAGCGGGACCTTTCTTCCGAGAACTTCTTTAGCGACATCGCTTGCTGCGCCTCGAAAGTCTCGGATCCCGTGGCAGCTTGAAACGCTTCGTAGGTGGTCATCTTGCGTGTGTCCGACTTTACAAGAGGGTCAATCAAGTCGCGGTAGCCTTCCACGAGCGGGCCAAGTTCGGACCAAGCAATCGAATCGTTTGCAATCTGCCTTACGTACTGCATGTAACGTTTTCGCAAAGCGGGCACTGCCAACAATCGGCTTCGCAGCGGCATGCGTTCGTTATCGAGTCCAGTCAACGGATCTGTGTCAACACTTCCTCCGTGCATTCCCCCGCCTCCCGGTCCACCGCGGAATCCACGGCCGCCACCGAAGCCCCGTTCGCCACCGAAGTTGCGTTCGCCACCGAAATTCGGTCCGCCACCAAATCGTGGTCCACCATCGAATCCTGGTCGATCATCGAACGGGGGTGCACTAGTGGGGCCTCGGTTATCGGATGGAGGGCCGTTGGGGCCTTGTCCGAGTTCGCGACCAAATCCAGGTCGTCCGTCGGGACCGTTACCCGGTTCGCGATCTGGTCTGCCTGATGTCCGTTCGGGAGCATCGTCCGGTCGCCCACGTCCTGGTCCGCCTGGTCCTCCCGCTCCACCAGGTCCTCCAGGTCCACCGCGACCGCTTAACGCAAACGCCTCGTTCATGTCGTGAGGAATGACGTGGAACTTTCCGTCTTCATCAAGGAACAGGTTGTAATCACTCGCTCGAAGCCAATAACCGTCTCCGTTTAGCAACACGACATCCAAGGCCAAGAACTTTAATGCTTCGTCAATGTCTAAGATTGGCTCGAGTGCGGATTCAAGTTTATCCAAAGGAGTTTCATTGAGCGTCTTGCAAAGCTCAACCAAAGCCATCCACTCTTTCTTGCCATCGTTGGACTTCATTTCGAAGCGAGCTTTGTATTCGTCCAAGTCTTCGCCAAGGTAACGCAGGCCACCGTCTGCCATCGGACTGCCGCTAACCTTCCATCGGGTGCCTTTCGAGCCGTCAAAGTTCTCTTTGACAAATTGCTTGTCGAATTGTTGAACGCTGTTGTAAAGTCCCCAGCTCTCGCCGTTGACGACGACGTGAACGAAGTTAGCCTTCGGTGCGGGAATGTACTTTCGAGCGATTTGCGAATAAAGAACGCTGCTCATCATCGACGGATCACCGTTGCAGTTCAGCAAATTTAGTGTTTCGTAACCGTCGATGTTTTGATCTTTATCGACCATGTCTAGAGACACGTTGAACGAACGCTTGCTGCCGCGAGGCACGTGGCCGTATGACGAAGCACCACGAAAGTGGACGCCGACATTTTCGTAGGTCACCGCGTCGACCGTCATCGTGGCGGGAACATCGACGTCGGTACCATGAAAGTCTTCAAGCTCGGTTTCCCATTCGTCGTTTTCGAACTGTAGAAATACCGTTCGCAAAACGGTGGTGTCGTAGAGCGGTTTGCCGGGATAGACGTTGGCTTCGTCGATCGCAACCTTGGGACCTGGTGTCCCAGGTTCTACGGAGGGACCGCGACCGCGTCGGCCGCCGGGGCCTCGTCCAGTTTCGCCACCCTGGCCACCTCGTTGCTGAGACTCAGATGCGATCGATTGGCGAGCTGTCTGGCGCTCTGCCAAGTTGAGCCATCCGTTGCCATCGGCATCGTACTCCTTCAAGATCTTGCGTTCTGGTTGATTCGGCCCGCCTGGTCCGCCCGGCCCACCAAATCCGCCTGGCCCGCCAAACCCACCGGGGCCGCCAAACCCACCGGGGCCGCGGAAGCCGCCTGGTCCTGCGATGCCAGCCGGTCCACCGGACTCGGGCCCGTCGGGTCGCTGCGCGTACACGAAGCCTGCCACGGCAGTTCCGATCACGCTAAAAAGCAATAGAGAAAGTAGTTTTGTTTTCATCGGAATGTTCTTGGAGGTTTTAGGTTGGGTGGAATCGGGATCGGGTCTAGCGTCGGGTTCGAAGTTCAACACTTTGCACTCCTTCAATCAGGTTGAGCCGGTTGAGGAGATCGGTTGGATTGGCGTCGGGACGAAGGCGGATGTTGTATTGCAAGTCCAACGATGCACCTTGCTTGCTGGTGGATCCGGAAGAGAACTCAATCTTGCTAAGCATTTGTTCAAAGACGTCTCGAAACAGCATGTCGGGATCGCGACCAACGCCAATTCGAATCTCGAGCCTAGCGTCGCCAGTCGATCCGACGTCGGTTCCTCGGGGGCGAACTAAGAACGCGGCAAGTCCAGTCACGGTCATTCCAACCAGGGCAACGGTGATTTGATCGGCACCAACAGCCATACCTACGAGCACCGCGAAAATCACAAACGTAATGTCGTGCGTATCTTCGACGACGGTACGGAAGCGGACGATTGACAATGCCCCCACGAGACCAAAGGCCCATGCCACGTTTTGACCGATGACTAGCGGCAGCATCGCGCAAAGAATGGACAACAAAACCAGCGTCGGCGGGAACGTCGGCATGAACTTGTCACGCGGTCGCACACCCCAGTAGATTGCCGCGATCACACAGCCGCAAAGAAAGGCGGTGCTCAAACGAAGTGCCATTTGGATCGCGCTGCTGTCGCCCGGCGTTCCTAGCAACTGCGTTGAGTCAACGGATTCGGTTAACCATGTTGGCATGTCACCACCTCGGTCGTCGTTCCACGTGACATCGGCAGCGTGATTGCAAGGGATGACAAGTCGGCTACTTTCTCGTTGGCTAAGTCAGACAAAATTGACGGATGAACAGGGAGCAAAGCAAACTGATAAAGCAATTGCTTGAACATCAGCGGCAAAGCACCTGTGAACTTCATTCTCAGAATGCTCGTGTCGATCTGAACGAACTCGGGGTGAACCCCACCGTGAAAGGTCAAGGGATGAACGCGAATGTTGCGATCGAGCGTTAAGCGACCATCATCGAAACCTTCGCAATTCATCCAGGCACGATCAAATCCAAGATCGAATTGCGGGATCAGATGTCGTTTGAGCAGCTTCTTGTGAAACCACTTACCCGCCCAACTCTTATCGACGGTTGCATTGCGTAAGTGAGAGAGCTCACTTGTATCGATGGTGGTTTGTCTCAGCGTGGACGTGTCTTTCTTCCAGCTCTTGCACTGCAAATCGACTGACCAAGCGCAATTGATCCGGCGAACTCGAGATTGTTGAAAACTTGAAGTTGCCCGTTTGGGTATCTCGCTGTCGTAGTAGCGATCCACCACGCTTTGACGCTCGTTCCGATCGAGTCCGAATCGCCCAATCGCTTGGATCAGGGCGTCCGTGGTGTCATCGTCAACTGCGAACGTGAATTCGTTTCGAGGGCAATACTTCAAAGGGAATCTCGCTGGTTCATATGGGCTGGTTTGAACGGCAAATCACCCGCTCAGTAAGTCCTGCGTGAAAAGCTGATCAAGGAGGCCAGCAAATCTTAAAAAAGGTCAACCTGCGAGATAAAAGTGTCTGGTTCGGAAGCTGCTTCGGTCTTCGTCTCGACCCCGTGACTCGCTTTCGCAACCAAACATCCGAGTATTAAAGGACGATCAACTTTGCCCCTGTGTACTACTGCCGCAATGGGCCCTGTGTACTACTGCCGGAATAGGCCCTGTGCACTACTGCCGCAATGGGCCCTGTGTACTAATGCCGCAATGGGCAACGAGTTTCGCAACCGCTAAGAATCCAGTTGCTTTATCGCCAAAGAAGGCTGTTGAGCGTCTGCGGACCGTCTAGCGGGCCAATCCAAGGGACTCACGGGTCTGCTGTTGAAACCTCCGGATCGCCGGATCCGTCTCGATCTTGGTTCCGGTGATCGCTTGGGTAGCTTCACGATGCAAGATGACCACTTCGACAAAGTCGAACCATGGGCCCGGGTTAGTGGAACTAGTGAAGGCGTCGATCATCTTGCTCAGCGACTCATCGGCCCTCGCTAGTTCGAGCTTAGATTGCGAGTCGTCGCCGAGTTGGTGATACGCGAGTGCTCTTAGCGAATGCAACATTTCGGCGCTTGGCCCTCGCGCCTGTGCTGCCATGTCGAGAAGCTCCAAGGCACGCTGGGGATTTTCGGCTCGCAAACTAGCCCACGCCGCAACGTATTGCACGATGCTTGGTGGTGCCAAGTCAAGAAACCTTGGCCCCTGATTAGGACCTCGGGGATTTCGCAGGTCTCGAGGGCCTGGGCCGCGTCCTTCGGGTCCTCTGAACTGGGGCGAATCAAATTCCGGTGGATTGAAAGTAGCTGCTCCCAAATCCGGTGCTCCCAATCCCGAGCGTTCAGGACCTTCCGGAGGTGATCCTTCAAGGGGGGAGTGATCAGGTGATGATCTGTCAGGTGATGATCTGTCAGGTGATGATCTGTCAGGTGATGATCTGGCAGGTTCGCGGTCCCCAAATCTGCGTCCAAAGCGTCCGGGGCCTTGAGCCATCGCGACGAGCCTTTCGCCGTCTGCAGCCCATTGTCTCGCATCCGATGAATGGGTCGGTGAGATTAGTAGTGATCGAAGGGTGTTCAAGGGCAACGGTGCTTCATCGTTGACGTGTGTTTTTACCAAACGTGCGCACAGTTCTTCGTAGTCCTCAGGTCGATCGGTGAGATAAAACACAGCGGCGGCGCCTTCCCATTGGCGACTGTCCACTGGTGCCTCTAATCGCATCGCTTCAGAAAAATCCTTCGCAGCCTCTTCCCACAAGCCCAAGTCGGCTCGCATCAACGCTCGCTGAAGCCACACTAAGTAATAGTTGGGAACAAGTTCGATGGCTTGCCCGAGCTTGGCATCCGCGGCGGAATATTCGTTGGCCACTTCGTAAGCTCTTGATTCGCCGAGCAACAGATTCGCTGTCTTCAAATGGTCGGCGAATTGGATGATTTCGTTGCGAGCTTCAATCGCATCATTCAATGCCACTTCTTTCTCATCGCGTTCAGCGACCGCCCGCGAAGCTTGATAAAGACTCGCGCCCGTTCCCACCAATAAAGCTAAAGCGACGAGCATCGCCGTCACCAGTACTGTTCGGTTTCTTGCCGCGAATTTTCGCAAACGATAGGCATTGGACGGGGGTCTGGCTTCGATCGGTTCGGATTCCAAGAATCGCCGAACGTCGTCGCTCATTGCCGAGGACGATTCGTAGCGACGGGTGCGGTCCTTCTCGAGAGCTTTCATCACGATCCAATCCAAGTCGTTTGGAATCGCCTCACGTCTTGCCGACGTAAGATCGGCAGCCATGGGACGCACATCGACTGCGGTGAGGGAAGAACTCGATTGGATTGTCGTCAGCCGGTGGCTGGGACGTGGTGGTTCTTCTTCGCGGATGATTCGCCGCATTTCGTCGTAGCCCGCGGTGTCCAAACGGCCGCGATCAAAAGGCGTCGTGCCCGTTAGTAGCTCGTACAACAGGACTCCCAACGAATAAATGTCGCTTCGTGTGTCCACATCCAAACCGCTCATCGCAGCCTGTTCGGGGCTCATGTAGAGCGGCGTACCGATCATCGAATAGAACCGCGTGTAAAGCGTTTGGTCGGTTAGGTCTTGCCCAATCGCCTTGGCGACTCCAAAGTCAATCACTTTCACCACGGGCTTGTCGTCGTGCAACGCCACCATCACGTTGGATGGTTTCAGGTCGCGATGAATGACGCCTTTTTGGTGCGCGTGTTGAGTCGCGGCACAAACGTCGCGGAATAATTCCATTCGCTTGCGTAGCGGGAGGGCGTGTTGATCACAAAATTCGGTGATCGGTTGCCCCTTAACCAATTCCATCACGAAGTAAGGCCGTGCATCGTCAGTGACTCCGGCGTCAAACACTCTGGCGATATTTGGGTGATCCATCATGGCCACGGCTTGCCGTTCGGCATCAAAGCGAGCCAGGATTTCTCGGGACGCCGTGCCCGGTTTAATGATCTTCAGGGCCACCTTTCGCCTAACGGGTTTTTCTTGCT
Source organism: Rubripirellula amarantea (assembly GCF_007859865.1). NCBI lineage: Bacteria > Pseudomonadati > Planctomycetota > Planctomycetia > Pirellulales > Pirellulaceae > Rubripirellula > Rubripirellula amarantea. The sequence goes on from NZ_SJPI01000001.1 coordinate 3,258,723, forward strand.
GGGCGACAAACACCAAACCGAACCCGCCCTCGCCGATTTGTTCCATCAAACGATACGGACCGATCGTTAAACCAAGGTGATCAGAGATTGGCGTTTGGTCAGTTACCAGCGTTTCGGCAAGCTGATTGGGAAGGACAGGCCGATCGAGCGGGTTTTCAGGGCGGTCGTGCGCCAACAGCAACGCGTCAACGGCCGATCGCAATTCGACGTCATCACCGCAAGCGGACCGCAAATAGGTTTCCCGACCTTGCGGATCATCCTGATCAAGGGCTTCTAGAAAAATCGTTCGTTGACTCGGTCGGTTCATGAAAAGCAGTGCGTCAAGCCGAGTCGAATCGGGCCATCTCGTTTTGGGAAATCGGGAAAAAAATCAGCCCGACCATACGGCGTGCCTTACCGACATTCGTCGGTTCGCACTACGCTTCGCTGTCGATGTGATTTCGAAGCCAAGCACGGGCATACGTCCAGTTTCGTTTCACCGTACGAGCGGAAATGCCTAGAATGTCAGCGGTTTCGTCAATTGTGAGCCCTGCGAAATATCGCAACTCGACCAGCTTTGCCAATTGAGCATCGTGGTTCTCTAAATCTAGCAAAGCATCGTTGAGCGATAACAGCACATGATCGTTCTGCGGGCAAGCGGCGGCATCGTCATCCAAAAGTTCGCGGCGAACCAAGTCGCCGCCCCGTTTCTCGGTATTCCGCCGCCTGGCACTCTCGATCAAAATCCTTCGCATCGACTCCGCCGCCGCCGCGAAGAAATGGGCTCGCCCATTCCATTTTTGCTGGTCAGCGCCTCCGACCAATCGCATGAAAGCCTCGTGGACCAGCGCGGTGGGCTGCAAGGTATGCCCTGACTTTTCATGCGACATTCGGCTAGCCGCTAATCGACGTAATTCTTGGTAAACGATGGGCAAGAGTTGCTCCGTCGCCTGACGATCGCCGTTTTCGATTGCGTCCAAAATTTGGGTGACATCACTGCTCATCCCCTCATCGTAGTCGATTGGCACACCGATGTCGGTGCCGCTTCTGGTTGCCCCCTGCTGCTACAGAATTTTCCTGCTCCAATCTCGTTTTTACAACGATGTCGCGGTGAACCTGGTTCGCCGAGCATCAACGGTTGGCGACGCGATCGGAAAATGCCTTCCTTGGCAGACCGCGGTTTCAACTTATTTTCCCTTGGTGATTTTGACGTAGCGTTTCCCATGAATGCTTTTTTTGTTCTCGCTTTCTTGATCTTGTTGTCGAGCTTCTTTTCGTTGGCTGAGATGGCCCTGGCTTCGGCTCGCCGGTCACGTTTGTTGCAGATGGCTGAGGACGGGGATTTGCGCGCGACAAAAGCGATTGTGATCAAAGACCACCCCAGTCGCTTACTGGCGGCCACCCAAACCGGCATCACGGCCGCAGCACTGCTGGTGGGGATTTACGGAGAGTCCGCCTTGCTAAGCAGTGTGGATCGTCTGTTGCAACACAATGTTCCGTTTCTTGAGCCGTGGATTGGCACCATCTCTTTCGTGCTAACGATTGCTGTGGTAACCGCCATCACGATTGTTTTGAGTGAGATCGTGCCAAAACGAATCGCTCTTGCTCATCCAGAACGAGTCGCCGCATTTTGTGCTCCGTTCATGTTTGTCTTCATCCGCGCACTTTCGCCCGCTGTGCACCTGTTGTCGTGGCTTGCCGATTGCATTTTGTCGTTGTTGCCTTGGGACTACGCGCCCGCGGTCAGCAGCATCGAAGACATCCTCGCCTACGTTGACGAAGGCGAGCGATCGGGGACACTGGCACCCGAAGAGAGCCATCTCCTTAGCAACGTGTTGCGTCTAGATGAACGTCACCTAGCGTCGATCATGACCCCGATTGCAGATGTGGACTGGTTGGATCTGTTGGCGCCGCGCGAGCAGAATATGCAAGCGCTACGCGATTCACCGCACTCTCAATTGCCGGTCTGCAAAGGGGATTTGCAGCACGTGATTGGTATCGCCAGCAGTCACAGCCTCTTACAGTCTGCGATTGATGGCGACATCGACCTAGCAGAGATTCCGCTTGATCAACCATTGTTTGTTCCCGTCTCTCTTACGCTCATCGAACTCTTGCGCACCTTTCGCACGCAACGATCGACAATGGCATTGGTTGTTAGCGAGTTCGGAAATACTGAAGGCGTAGTGACGGTGGACGATCTGGTGCTTTCGTTAGTGGGCGACATGATGCCATTGGCGGATGATCCCGAAGAATCGCTCGCGGTAAGACGAGCCGACGGATCATGGTTGCTTGATGGCCTGCTAGCGATCGATGACATGAAATACAAACTTGAGATCGCCAATGTGCCCAATGAAGAACTGGGCAACTACCACACGGTAGGCGGTTTCGTATTGGCATCCTTAGGACGAATTCCCCGCAAGACCGAACGATTCGAATGGTCGGGATGGTCGTTCGAAGTCGTTGACGTGGATCGGAATCGAGTCGACCAAGTCTTGGCGATTCGAAGCATCGAATTACCGACCCCGGAGTTGGCTTAGGCAGTGACCCCAAAGGACGGAATGGTTCATTAGCAAGGGCGAGTGACCAGTATGAGCGAGGCTATTGACGAGCCGTCGCAATGCTTGGTGAGTTTCCAATAATGATCGTTGCGTGGAACGAAGCGGGCAGCGATACGCGTTGCTAAACAACGATAATCGCCCGCTTGCGTTTTCCAGACTTGTGAAGTCTGCAGGTGAGTTGGTCCGGCCAAATTCTTCCGTTTGCGTCTGAGATCCGGGTAGATCGAAGAATGTGATGAAGGTGGCATTTTTTTGCCGCCTCACGCAATTTTCGTGACCTAGTGTTTTGAGACTGGCCGTAATCAAACCCCCCACGATGCAAGAACTATGACTCAATCACAAAAGTATCGCCTTCTCACACGCAGTGACTTCGATGGTTTGGTATGTGCCATCCTATTAAAAGACATGGGAATCCTTGGCGATATCAAGTTCGTTCACCCCAAGGACGTTCAGGACGGCCAGATCGAAGTGAACGAAAACGACATTCTCACCAACCTGCCCTACGTTGCCGGATGTCATCTGTGTTTCGACCATCATTCAAGCGAGTTAGCCCGCGGCAACGGAGAGGAGCGTGACAATCACGTTCTGACTCCTTCAGCCGATTCGGCTGCAAGAGTTGTTTACGACTACTACGGTGGCAAGCAACAGTTTCCGTTGATCAGTGATGAAATGATGGAAGCGGTAGACAAAGCGGATGCCGCGAAATTCACAATCGAAGATGTTCTTAATCCGCAACGTTGGGAACTGCTTTCATTCTTGATGGACGCTCGCACTGGCTTGGGGCGATTCCACGATTTCCGCGTGTCGAATTACCAGTTGATGATGGACTTAATCGACTACTGCAAAGGTCATACGATTGATGAAATTCTGACACTGCCCGATGTTGATGAACGAGTGCAACTATTTCGTTCGCATGAAGCGAACGCGAAGGAGCAAATTAGACGTTGCAGCACCGTGGAAGGAAATCTCGTTGTGCTCGATCTTCGTGATGAGGAAACCATTTACGCTGCCAACCGGTTTATCGTCTACTCGCTGTTTCCGCAGTGCAACATTTCGATGCATTGTTTGTGGGGCCGGCAAAAACAAAACACGGTATTCACAATCGGAAAGTCAATTTTCGATCGCTCGTGCAGCACAAACGTTGGCGAACTTTGCTTGTCTTATGCTGGCGGTGGACATGAGGCAGCGGGCACATGCCAAGTCGCTCACGAAGACGCCGATCGAGTTCAGCAAGAACTGATTCGTGCGATCAATGCAGACGCAGCGGTCACAGTCTAAGCGAGCATTCTCCAGTCAGGTGATGTTCGTCTAGGTGTAGCTCTAGCGACCGTGGAGGTTCTATAATCCGGGATTGGCATAGCGATTAGCATTGTCAGTGCCGACGAACCTGAACGACAGCTCGAGAACCTTTGGAATGAACACAACGAAGATGCGGTGGATGTTGAATCGAATCGGGCGCGCATGGATCGTCTGCGGTGTCGGGTGTGCCTTGCTGATCGGCGACGCCATGTTGTCGGCGGCGGTGGAACCATCCGCACCCCGGGTCATCGTCACGACGGACATCACCAACGAGCCGGATGATCAAGAATCATTAGTTCGGCTGTTGTTGTATTCGAACGATTTGCAAATTGAGGGACTGATCGGATCGACCGGCATTTGGAAGCTGTCGGATCCGGCGACGCACGTGATTCACGAGTGCATCGATGCTTATGGCAAAGTGCATAAAAATTTGCTTTTGCATGATGCGAGCTACCCGAAGGCCGAAGATCTGCATCGAATTACGGTGACAGGCAACCGTGGGTATGGAATGAGTTCGGTAGGCTTTCGCCCATCGCAGGGGTCTCGATTGATCGTCCAAGCCGTCGACAAAGACGACGATCGACCGGTGTGGCTATTAGCTTGGGGCGGAGCCAACACAATCGCTCAAGCGATTTGGACCGTCCAGCATGAGCGTACACCCGAAGAGTTAGCACGCTTTCTAAAAAAGATTCGCATCTACGACTTGGCCGCGCAGGACGACGCCGGTGCGTGGATGGCGAAAACGTTCCCCGATCTGTTGATCGTAAGAAACGTCGCGATGTTTAAGGGAATGTCTCAGCGATTTAACTCTGATTCTTGGGAACATACGCGAGGAGGCGACGAATCCGTCTCGACGCGGCAATGGGTGAAGGAAAACATTCAAGAAAACCACGGGCCCTTAGGAACGGTGTATCCCGACGCACTTCACATATGGGAAGGCGATACGCCCACCTACTTTCATCTGTTGCCGATCGGCTTGAATGATCCCGAAAAACCGTGGCAGGGTGGTTGGGGCGGAATGTTCTCGCGAGAGAAACAGAAGAACGTCAACATCGTGGCACAGGAATACGCTGGTGCGGATTGTTCGCACGGTTGCTTTGTCAACGAAACGCCATACCTCGATTATTGGATGCACGCGGACGCGGCAGATCGTTGGGCCTACAACGGCAAGGAATACGACAACGCGTGGTGTTCGATCTTTCGCTGGCGCACGGATTTCCAGAATGACTTTGCGGCACGGATGGATTGGTGCGTCAATGATTTTCAAAACGCAAACCATCCGCCGCTACCCGTTTTGAATGACAATTCTAGCACCCAGGTGAAGTATCAGACGGTCCTCCCTGGTGAAGTAGTAACCCTTGATGCGAGCGGTTCGAGTGATCCCGATGGTGATCAACTCCATTATCAATGGTGGGTCTACGAGAGGGCGGGAACCTACGAAGGAGTCGTTTCGATCAACCAAAGTGAGACTGCAACCGCCCAACTTTCGATTCCTGCGGATGCAGCGGGCAAGGAGATTCACGCGATCTTGACCTTGCGAGACGATGGGCAACCTTCGCTAACCCGTTACCGACGACTTGTGTTGAATTGTTCGCAAGAATGATCAAACCCAACCGTGTTGGCGACAATCGTCCAAGCAACAGACGATGAGTTGCCAAACCATTCGTCGATGAACGGATGGTTCGCGGAACATTCAATCTAGGCACCAAGCAATCCGGGCACCAAGCAAGAAACCCGAGCCATCAACGGTTGCTTGCTCGACACTCTTTGCGGAAACTTCTTGGTGTGGTGCCCGTCAATTCTTTGAAAGCTCGGTTGAACCGGCTTAGGGAATCGAATCCGGAATCGAAGGCAACGTTCACAATCTGTTCATCGCTGGTGATCAACAATCGCTGCGCCTCGGCGATGCGATGTCGAGTGATCAACGTATTGAGCGTTGTTCCGAAAGTTCTTCGAAACAGATTTGCGGCGTAGTCAGGATGCAGGTTGACGGATTCCGCAATTTCCTTGATCGGCAATCGTGATCGATAGTGACGTGCGATATAGCAGGCCATCAATTCGGCCTTTTCAAGGTTGGGCGACGCACGATTCAGTTTCTGTTCATCGTCCAATACCGAGATGGCACGCCGAGGATGGTGAGCGCGAGCCAAGCGTAGCAAACGAGCTTTCAGCTCAAGCAGTACGATCTCTTTCAATTCGTCGGTACCACTACGCAAATCGCGATGCCACTGCTGAAACAGGGTCTCGTCGACATGCGAAACGGTTTCGTCGGTATCGGCCGCGATGACGTTTCCGATGATTAGTTGCGTTTGCAGTTTCTCGGGAAGCCCCCACTGCAAAAATCGTCCGAACGGAACGGTGATCACGTAGTAGTGCGTGACATCACGGAACTCGACGATCTGATGCGGTACGGCGGCCCAAAAAAGTGTTACCGTACGAGGTTCGACCGTGACTCGACTGCCACCGATTAAATAGGTCAGCGATCCCTCCGCAAGAAAGTTAATCTCAATCTCATCGTGGCGATCGGGCCGCTGCATCCGTTTGGGTTCCCAAACTTCGCATGTGAAGCCATACGGCGAGAACTCTGGTCGGTCCGTGTCAAAGTGCAACATGGCCTCAGGATAGTACAGGTTAGCCTCGTTTTCGATGGTGTTTGGGCTTAAATCAAGGTCTGGCGGAGCCTTATCGGCCACAGATTGCGTCCAGGCACGAAAATCACCGGACGTTCGATATTCCGAGCTACCTCGGAATAGTGTCAGTTTAAGACGTTTTCGAGGGAGATAAGGCTGATTCCAGTTGCCATAATCGGCGTATTAGGGTGTGGATTCTGTGGTTCGCATGCGAAGCGGGGCCGGATATGACGGGTTCGCTCGATGCCAGCGTCGTCCAGTCGTCCTAATCACAAGCCAAAGTTAAGGGCCAGAAGTCACGGGTCCGGCACTTCTCAATCGTTCGGTTTTCACCAGCACTATCAGCACTAGAGGATGGTCATGTCACAAGTATTGGACTCGCAAAACACCCAGCAGGTATCGGCAACCAAGCCGGAAACAGTGCGCGCGGTTGCGATGACGTCGCCCGGCCAAACGGAGATGCGAACGTATCCGTATCCGACGATGGACCACGATTCGGCAATTTTAAAGGTGGACATGGCGGGCATCTGCGGAACTGACCGTCACATTTACAAAGGCGAAGCAACGCAGTTACGTGGTAAGTCGATCTTTCCTTACGTCGGTGGACACGAGGTGATAGGAACGATCGTCGAAATTGGCGATAACGCCGCAACCACGATGGACTACGACAAGCAAACGCTGAAGGTTGGCGATCGAGTCGCTCTCGCTGTCGAAGTGAATTGCGGTCACTGTTACTACTGTCGCAAACACTACAACAACACGACCTGCTTGAACCAGTTGCAAGCCTACGGGTTGCACCCGAACTGCGATACGAAGCCCTACCTTCGCGGTGGTTTTGCGGAATACATGTACATTCGACCCGGGACGCACTTGTTTAAGGTTCCCGAGGTCATGTCGACTGACGTCGCCGTGTTTGTGGAAGAGATGGCCGTCGCGTTTCATGCTCTCGGTCGGGCGGCCGGGCCGTTTGCACCAGTGAATGAAGGATTTGGACCTGGAATGTCAGTCGCCGTTCTCGGCAATGGTCCACTTGGAATTTTGCACGGGATCATGGCGAGCATTCATGGTGCGGGATTGCGTATCGCGACTGACCTATCGGACTTGAGGCTGGCGAAGGCGAAGGGGCTTTACGCCGACGTGACGATCAATGCAGCTCAGGTTTCGATGGACGATCGCATCGCTCAAGTTCAGGAGATGACTGAAGGAGTCGGTCCGGACTTGGTGATCGAATCCGCTGGCGAACCCGAGGCATTTATCGAGGCTTTGCGTATGGTTCGTAAGGGCGGTACGGTGATCGAAGTTGGCAACTGGGTTGACCTAGGGAAGCCCGTGGCACTCGATGTGATGCGGCACATCAGTTCTAAGAATCTTCACATTCACTCAGTGTTTCACTGCGGAACCGATTGGCGTCCCGTGCTTAATATTCTTCATCAGCAATCCAATCGCTACGACTTCGCATCCTTGATCACTCACCGATTTAGCTTGGACGAATTGGTCGACCAGTTTGGAACCGTCACCAACTTCGATGAATGCTGTAAGATCGAAGTCTTGCCTCACAAGAAATAGTACGGTCCGTTTCCGTTAATGCTTGGCAACATACTTCGTTGCCGCTGCATTCAATAGCCAAGACTCATGCGATGTCGCGGTGCGGATTACGATGGCTCGTGTTCAATGCGTTTCACTCAACAAGGTTGACTCCATGATTTTCGTCATTCAGGAACGATCGTTGGCGTTGCGTGCACGATGAAACGCAATCGATTACTTAATAGCGAACTGAGCTACGAGATTAGCCGGATTGGGCACACGGCATCGATCACATTGTGCGATGCTGGATTGCCCATTCCTTCGGGAGTGAAACGAATTGATCTCGCGATTGAGAATGGTTACCCAACGTTCCTTCGCACGCTCGACGCAATACTGTCGGAAATGATGGTCGAGGAGATTGTGATCGCCAAAGAGATTCACGACCATAATCAATCAATCTACGACCAAATGATCCAAATTTTCGAAACACATTCGATGAACCCCAAGTTGACGGAAGTCTCGCACGAGGCATTCAAGAAATTGACCAGCGACAGCGAGGCGATCGTGCGTACTGGCGAGTGTACTCCTTACGCGAATGTCATACTGAAATCAGGCGTTGTGTTTTAACGCACTTTCGCGGCCACCTTATCTAGTGATTATTGTGATGAATCCAATCGAGGTTATGAATCGAATCAACCGACGGCTAGCCATAAAACTGGTTTGCACACTGGCGATTGTTTTGACGGGGTGTGGCATCACGGGGTGCAGCAAGCAGGCCAGCACAAGCAAATCAACGGATCAGGATACGACGGCAGTTAAGAAGGTTGCGGTTATCGTTTCAACTTTGAACAACCCTTGGTTTGTGGTCCTGGCGGAATCAGCCAAGGAAAATGCTGAGGCGTTGGGATACGACACCGTCATCTTTGATTCGCAGAATGACCCTTCCAAGGAAACCGCTCACTTCGACAACGTGATCGCGTCGGGATATTCCGCGGTTTTGTTCAATCCAACTGATGCCGATGGATCGATTGCAAATGTACGTCGAGCCAAAGAAGGGGGCGTACCTGTGTTTTGCATGGATCGCGAAATCAACACCACCGATGCTGCGGTCTCGCAAATTTTGTCGGACAACTTTTCCGGTTGCGTTGAGATCGGTCGCCATTTCGTGAAGACGGTGGGTGAAGAGGGAACGTACGTTGAGCTGTTGGGGCTGGTGGGTGATAACAACACGCGAAGTCGGTCCGATGGATTCCACAGTGTCGTCGATCGATACCCCGGACTAAAAATGGTGGCTCAGCAAAGCGCCGATTTTGACCGTGCGAAGGCACTCGAAGTTATGGAAACGATCTTGCAAGCCAATCCGGATATCGACGCGGTCTTCTGCGGCAATGACGCCATGGCGATGGGCGCCTATCAGGCGTTGTTGGCTTCCGGGAAAGACCAACAGGTCAAGATCTATGGTTTTGACGGCGCGGACGACGTGGTCAACATGATCAAAGAGGGCAAGATCGTTGCGACGGGAATGCAGTTTCCCAAGCTGATGGCCAAGGCTGCTGCAGAGTACGCGGATAAGTATCTTAAAGGTGATCACGAGTTGCCGCAGAAGGTGCCTGTTTCGGTCGAGCTTGTCCATCAAGGCAATGTCGACAAGTTTGGCGACCACGGCCAAAGGGATTCGGAGTGAACTTGGTCAAGCGAAAATGGTGGTTCGTTAGTGCAATCGTGGCTGGATCGGTCGTCGTGCTGTGCTATTGGCCGCTCTTTCATGTCGTATCGTTGGAACAAGCCGACAAGGACTTGGCTGACAAAAAGCAGGCTAGTTTTGAACCGGTGGCGTTCGTGGAAACGTTCTGGTCAAAGCAATTGATTCCGGGCGCCGATCGCGCTGTCGACGTATCCGAACTGATGGAAGCGATCCGCAAAGATCGGCAGGCTGCACGCAGAGAGTTCGGTCGAAGCGTGGGGCTAAGTTCTACCTATTACTACTTTGTCAGCGGCACCGGACGTGTCATCGACCATAGCTCAAATTCCATCGGGATAGCACTTGATGACAATGCTGCGGAAGTTCAAGTGTCGCTAGAAACAGGACCTGTGTTCGGGAATGCGGTTCGTGATGGGACGGCGTTGTTAGATGTGAACGATTTCACCAATTCGCAAGACTTCAATGCGGTATCGTCAGAAATCAATCGCCGAATCGAAGCGGACGTGTTGCCCGAGTTGCGTGAGCAATCACAACCTGGTGCGATGATCCGCTTCGTTGGTTGTGCCCAGATTTCAGACGAGGACACCGACCTGAATCCGTTGCGAGTTGTTCCGATCATCGGGGAGACGCCATGACGGAAGTAAGTGAGATCGTTCTTCAGGCCCGACAGATTTCGAAGTCGTTCCCCGGTGTCAAAGCACTCGACGCCGTTGATCTAACCTTGCGTGCTGGACGATTGACAGCGCTGCTTGGAGAGAACGGTGCTGGTAAATCAACGTTGATGAACATTCTTGCCGGTGTTCAGACTCCCGATAGTGGCGAATTGATTCTAGGTGGTAGTCCGGTTGCATTAACGAGTCCACGTCACGCGCTCGATCTCGGCATCGCCATGATTCACCAGGAACTCAGCCTTGTTCCTGACCTGACCGTTGCCGAGAACATCTTCCTGGGACGCGAACCGCGATTGTTTGATGCGTTGATCGATTACCAAACGATGAACCGTCGTGCTGCAGAATGGCTGAAGCTATTGGAACTCGATGTCCTGCCAACAACCGTTGTGGGACGATTGCGAGTGGGCCAACAACAGTTAGTCGAGATTGCTCGCGCGATGGCCGGCGATGTTCGCATTCTGATCATGGACGAACCCACGTCGGCTATCACCGAGCATGAAACGGAAGTGCTATTTCGTTGCATCAACGATCTGAAGCGACAAAACGTAGCCGTCGTTTATATCACTCATCGACTGGAAGAGCTTTCGCGAATCGCCGACGACGTCGCGGTGATGCGTGACGGTTGCATGATGGGTACCGCGGAACTGGGGGCGATCAGCCAAGAACAAATGGTCCACATGATGGCTGGTCGAGAATTGAAAGCCTCGGTTAGGACTTCGCATGCGTTGGGTGACGATGTGTTGCGAGTCGAAAGTGTTTCGCTGCCCCATCCCACACGTCCGGCGGATTTTCTGGTGCGCGACGTTAGCTTTCGTGTCCGTAAAGGCGAAGTGCTAGGGATATTTGGATTGATGGGGGCTGGCCGCACCGAACTGCTTGAATGCATTTTTGGTTTACACGATGGCGTGGCGACCGGTGATGTTTATGTCAACGATCGCCACGTTGAAATCCGATCGCCGCGGGACGCCATACGCAGCGGCATCGCGCTCGTTCCTGAGGATCGCAAACGAGACGGACTGGTTTTGTCGATGACCGTCGCGGAAAACGCTAGCCTGGCTAGTCTTGCCCAGGCCGAGCGGTATGGACTGCTCAATCGCCGAGCGGAACACGAACATGTGCAACGCTATGTCAAACGGTTCCGTGTGAAGTCGCCTTCACTACGTGAGTGCATCGTAAACCTGAGCGGTGGAAACCAGCAGAAAGTGATCCTCGCGAAGTGGCTTGCGACCGGACCGACAGTCCTGATGCTCGATGAGCCCACACGCGGTATCGACGTTCAGGCAAAGTCTGAAATCTACACCTTGATCAATGAACTAACCGCCGAAGGACTCGCCGTGGTGATCGTATCGTCTGAGTTACCCGAAGTGATGGCGGTTTCCGATCGCATCGTTGTATTGTGCGAAGGTAGGGAAACAGCCGAACTTGACCGAAAGCATGCGACGGATGAACAGATCTTGAGTGCTGCCTTGCCGCGAGGAGCAGCCATTCCATGCTAAAGGTTGATCGTGGCCACATTGCGAAGTTCCAGTCGCTCATCGCGCTAGCCGTGATGCTAGTCGGAATGAGTCTATTGTCTGAAAGTTTTTTGACCACGGAAAATGGACTGAACATTCTTCGCCAGATATCGGTGAACCTCTGTCTTTCGATCGGAATGACGCTGATCATTTTAGCTGGCGGAATTGACCTGTCGGTAGGAGCAGTGCTTGCTCTTTCCGGCGCGGTGGCGGCGGGCTTACTCAAAAACGGGCTCCGACTTGACTTTTTAGGTGTGCAATTGCAGTTCACCGTTTTCGGTTCGATCGTTGCTGGCTTGCTTGCCGGTGCCGCAGCAGGTCTGTTCAACGGAGTCGCAATCACCCGGTTCAAGTTGCCGCCCTTCGTCGCGACGCTCGGGATGTTCAGTATTGCTCGCGGTTTGACGATGTTGTGGACGGGAGGTTTTCCGGTCACGGGACTAGGTCCAACATTTGGCATCATTGGTACGGGCGTGTTCTTAAAAGTTCCCGTTCCCGTTTGGATTACTGCGGCGTTGGTGGGTGCGTTCGTATTGCTAACAAGGATGACACGATTCGGCAGACATCTTTATGCCGTCGGTGGCAACGAGCGAGCGGCATTGTTGACGGGGCTTCCGGTGACGGGTATCAAGATCGCCGTTTACTCGATTGGCGGATTGCTTTCCGCAGTTGCGGGACTGATCGTGACGTCGCGGCTCGATTCGGCGCAGCCCAACGCTGGTTTGGGTTATGAACTCGATTCAATTGCTGCGGTGGTGATTGGTGGAACTTCGCTATCGGGCGGTCGCGGAAGTGTAATGGGGACCGTGATCGGATGCCTAATCATTGGCGTTCTTAATAACGGTCTATTCTTGCTGAATGTTTCTCCGTTCTGGCAACAAGTTGTCAAAGGATTTGTAATCTTGGCCGCCGTAGCGATCGACAGAATGAGTCAACCGGAAAGGTAGCATGACTGAACACTCGACCTCTCAACGAAGAATCTGCGTCGTTGGTTCTGCCAACATTGATCTGACGTTTCGCACGTCGCGTTTTCCGGAGCCCGGTGAAACGATCACCGGCCGATCGTTGCATCAAGGCATGGGCGGCAAAGGGGCTAATCAAGCGGTCGTTGCGGCGCGACTTGGGGCACAGGTTTCCTTCGTGGCTAGAGTTGGCAACGACAGTTTTGGAACGCAAGCCATTGAGGCATATCAAGCGGACGGAATTGATACGTCATTCATCCGTCGTTCCGAGAACCAGCCGACCGGAACGGCAGCCATCTTGGTTGACGATCATGCGGAAAATTGCATCGTGGTGGTCGCGGGGGCAAATGCCGAGCTTAGTTCCGAAGATATCGTCGCCGCCTCGACGGTCATCGAAAGTTCCAACGTCTTACTGTGTCAATTGGAAACCCCGGTGGAAGCTGCGACGGAGGCGTTTCGATTGGCTCGTGCGGCAAACGTTTTGACGGTACTGACTCCTGCGCCGGCCGAACATGTTACCGGTGAATTGCTAAACCTTTGCGACGTATGCGTGCTCAACAAAACTGAGATCGAGTTATTGGTTGACCAGTCAGTTAATACGGAAGCCGAGGCCGTTCTCGCCGCCGAGTTGCTTCGCAAGCGTGGCGTCAACCGGGTCGCTTTGACGTTGGGAAGCGACGGTGTGGTGATTCAGGACGAACAGGGATCAATGTTCATTCCTGCTACGACGGTTCGGGCAGTCGATAGCACTGGCGCGGGCGACGCGTTCACCGGGGCACTTGCTGTTTCGCTTGCTAGCGGACTCAGTCTTGCCGATGCTGCTCGTCGCGCTGGAATCGTGGCGGCCATCTCGGTTACTAGACTCGGCACTCAAACGTCCTTTCCCACTGTTGAGGAAGTCGCCGACTGGAACACGAAAGAGGCAATGCAATGAGACTAGCCATGAAACATTTTAAGGTCAGCATGCGTCCCTAGACGATTGTGCCGACGATGCACCAATATTTTCGCTCCTACTTCGCAGCACCTTTACCCTCCCGATCGACCTACAAGCCAACGCCATGAACCGACAACTCTCTTTTATCGCCTCTGCTTTCGTCATCGTCGCTGGCATTGTGCCGCTCGTGCGAGCAGACAATTCATCGACGGTCTCTGACAAGCCTCGGATAATCACCACCACCGACCTTGGTGCGGACCCGGATGACGAACAATCCCTTGTCCGCTTGTTGGTGAGCGCCAACGAATTTGAAATGGAGGGGCTAATCGTTGCGACGGGGTGTTGGAAAAAGTCGCAAGCCGACACGAAGATGCTCGACAAAATCGTCGATGCCTACGGTGAGTGCGTTGACAATTTGAGAGTCCACGCAGAGGGTTACCCTTCGCTGGAGTATCTGCGATCGATTTCCGTGATGGGGCAAACCGGCTACGGTATGAGTGACGTCGGCGAAGGAAAAGATAGTCCCGGTTCTGACATGATTATCGCGTCGGTTGACAAGGACGATCCGCGTCCGGTTTGGGTTGGTTGCTGGGGAGGCGCGAACAACGTCGCACAGGCAATTTGGAAAGTGCGGGCGACTCGAACGCAAGCAGAACTCGAGTCTTTCCTGTCGAAAATGCGCGTGTTTGATATTCTCGGCCAAGACGATGCGGGAGCTTGGATTGCGAAGAACTTTCCCGACCTTTTCTATATCCGCGCAACCGGGGTTTATGGTTGGCAGCCATCGGATGAAAACCTCGACAATCACATCCAAAACCATGGTCCGCTCGGGGCGGTTTATCCCGATCGCAAGTGGGCGACCGAAGGGGATACTCCGGCCTTCATGCACGTATACCCCAACGGTTTGAACGATCCTGATAAGGTAGACCAGGGTGGCTGGGGCGGTCGGTTTAGTACGACCAAGATAGCCGGGATACGCAGCATGAAGCCAGTCACCAATGAAGGCGACTTCGATCCTTATTTGATGTATGGCAATACGTCCGAAGGAAGCAAGGCAATTAAACGCTGGAGCGACGCCTACGACAACGACTTCGCTGCTCGCATGGATTGGACCATCACCAGCCAACGATCGGACGCGAATCATCATCCCATTGCCGTTTTGAATGGTGACAGGACACGCCGCGTGTTGGACATCTCGGCCACTCCGGGAGGCACCGTGGATCTCAACGCCGATGGATCGAGCGACCCTGATAACGATGCATTGACATATGCATGGTCGTTCTACGAAGAGCCCAGTTCCTACGACGGCGAAGTGAAAATTCAGGGCGATTCGGACTTGTCTGCAAGCGTGGCTATCCCGTCCGCCGCGGCGGGTAAGACCTTACACATCATTTTGGAAGTCCACGACGACGGGGAACCTCGTTTGTACGCGTATCGTCGTGTGATCATCCAAGTTGAGGCTGCGAAGTAAAGCTAGCTGCGTAAGCTGGCCGAAACCGGTTCTACTTCAACGCATTCATTCTTGCTTTCCAGTCGCGAAGATAGTCATGACGCCAGCGATTGACTGTCTTCGCTCCGTCACGATTATTTTCGCGAAGCTCCGCCTTAGGGCTGTCGGTCCAGTAATGCGGACCGTGTTCGGTTGCAAAGAACGAGCCACCCCAGTGTTCGCCGGTCGGATCCTCCGGTGGACCCTTCAGCAGATAAAGCAGTGACGGCGTGTCCCCCATTTTGATGTCGCGTTTCTTGTTCCAAAACAGTTCGCCCAGCGCCCCGTGGTTTCGAACGTTGCGTTTGACGAATTCGAGATTGCCCCATTCGCCGTCCTGTTTGCCGCCCATGTACATTCCCCGAAATGTCGTGTTACTTTCGATCCACCAAAGGTCAGTGTGCCTGTTAAACAGGAAGTCTCGAGCGGCTTGGTCGTGTCGAGTGTTCCAGGAACCGATCGAGTACACGCGAAGCTTGTCCTTGATCGAAGGATCATCGTGGACGGCTTGAGCAACATCGGTGATGCTGCCCCAAACAAGAATCCAAAGCGGACGGTCGTCGTTTGCTTTTGCTCGCTGGACGATCAACCGTGAACCGTTGGTTGGTTGACTCCAGCCTTTCGCAGGCGCAGCTTCGATGGCACCTTGGACGGCGATGTCACGCAGTGCTTGAGGTGTGGGGTATTGGTTACCCGAGTTTCGTTGCAGGCGAGGAAAGTCAGCTTCGTAGGCATCAATGACCTCAGCGATATGCTTCACGCGGCCCTCATGAGGCGGTGACGAAATGATCCCTTCGAGGTCGAGCACGTCCGCGTAAAGCAACAGGTGGACTAGCGATTGGAAGTCGTCTGGGTCCGATCCGCCAATGTCCGTCGAAACAATCACTCGCGGGTGATCGCCCGCCAACGCTCCCTCACCCGTTGCCACGTTGCCTTGGTCGGCGCTCGCGGTTGGTTGGTAAACGAATCCAATGAAAAGCACAAAGCAGGACAATATGCGAGCAAGGGTAAAAAGCATGTTTGATTTCAAAGGGACAAGGCGGGACGCCAAAGGCTCAGTTTGGGAGCTAGCTTTCTCTGTTCCAAGACGATCTTTTCGGCGGGCGCAACGTTGTTACTTCGAATGAGTTGCGGACACCGTCGAAACACTGGCCGGAGGAAGCAAGAACTGTACCGTGTTGCCGACAGTTTTTAAATTCGAAATGGATCGAGGTTGAACGGCATCCGGAGTGTCGAACGTATTGTGGCCATCTAGTCGATCGGAGCGTAGTACTCGCCCATTCACATGGTCGAGGCTGTTTCCGGCGTAAGTGATTTCAACAGGGTACGCATCGGTCGGTGACGTGTTCACCAGCGATACGGTAATCGTCCCATCGGTCGCAAGCGATGCCGAGGCGGATACCGCGTCGATCGAGTTGATCCAAGGCTTGCCTGGTTGTGCGTCTGCTTTAAAGCTTGAAGGGGGATTAAGCGGTGGCGCTTCGGCGCTATCGCACGTGTAGATAGGGCTTTCGAAAGTCAATGGAATATGGCTGGAGCCCTGATGAACTTTGTACATCTCAAAGACGTGATACGTCGGGGTCAGTAAGATCTCGTCGTCGCGTGTCAGGATCATTGCCTGCAACACATTGACGACTTGCGCGATGTTGCCCATCGTGATGCGATCCGCATGTTCGTGGAAGATATGAAGGAACAGTGCAGCGGAAACGGCGTCGCGTATCGAGTTTTGTTGGTACAAGGCAGACGGCGTGTCAGTCCCCGGGTCATACCATGTGCCCCATTCATCAACGTACAGATCAAGACGCTTGTCAGGATCCGATTCGTCGAGGATAGCGATGTAATCCTCGATCAATTCCTTCACTTGATAGGTCTGCTGCATGACAGAGAACCATTCCGATTCAGGAAAATTCAATGCGGATCCTTTGACGTTCCAATCGGAATTGGGGAGCACGTAATAGTGCATGCTGAACGCGTCCGCGTGCTCGTGAGCGTTGCCCACGAGTGTCTTCATGAACGGCAAATCACGGCCACTAGGTCCGTTGGCGACTTTAGTGATGCGGTTGCCGCTGAAGTCGCGAACGTAGGTGGCGTAGCGGCGATACAAATCCGAATAGTACTCGGCGGTCATGTTCCCACCGCATCCCCAATTTTCGTTTCCCACACCGAAGTATTTGACTCGCCAAGGCTTCTCTCGACCATTCTTGCGACGCAACTGCGCGAGTTCGCTTTGCGAATCGCTTGTCATGTACTCGACCCATTCTCGCATTTCTTCGACGGTACCTGATCCCACGTTGCCAGCCACGTAGGCTTCGCAGTCAAGGAGTTCGCAAAGATCCAGGAACTCGTGGGTGCCAAACGCGTTCGTCTCTTCGCCACCCCAGTAGATATTCAAGGTGCGTGGTCGTTGATCTCGCTGGCCGATTCCATCTCGCCAGTGGTAGTCGTCAGCGAAGCAACCGCCAGGCCAGCGTAGTACAGGGACTTTTAGCTGTTTCAGAGCTTCAAGTACGTCTTTTCGATAGCCGCGAACGTTAGGTAAATTCGATTCAGGACCCACCCACAAACCGCCGTAAATGCATCCCCCTAAATGTTCGGCGAACTGTCCGTAAATCTCTGGTGCAATGGTGTGGTCGGTTTGTGAAGGATCCACCGTGATCTTAATCTGGCATAGGGCGGGAGTCGCAGTGAGAAAAGACAGACAGCCCAGTAATAGATAACGCAGGGTTCGCATCGGTTCGCATTGGGAATAGGGTTCAGGAATGGCGAGCACGTTTAGACGTCGCGGCCACATGTCGAGGTCACATTCAGTGGCCACATGTCGCGGTCGAATTTCGTGGGCAGGTGGCAAGCGATGGTTGCATCAGCCTTTGATCAAGTCATCTGACGACATCAACACTTTCCGCCTGTTATCCGTGGTGCTTGCCAGTCCGCCGTGGCGGGGAATGGCAAAACTCGGCGAAATCAAGCAATCACGTCGTTGATCACTTTGGCCGGTAATACACCCGTGAGCTTTTGATCGAGACCCTGGAAGGGATACGAGAATTTGTTGTGGTCGATGCCCAGTAATCTTTGCATCGTTGCGTGGAAGTCGCGCACGTGGACGGGGTTCTGGGCGGCCGTGTACCCAACGTCATCTGTTTCACCGTAGCTATAACCCGGCTTCACACCGCCACCGGCCATCCACAACGTGAACGCACCAGGGTTATGGTCGCGTCCGATGTAAGTCATCTTGGTTCCCCCGCGATTTTCCTGCATGGGCGTTCGACCAAACTCACCACTCCAAACCACAAGCGTGTCCTTCAGCATGTCGCGTTGCTTAAGGTCTCGAAGAAGCGCCGCGATAGGTTGATCGACTTGTTTGCATTTGTCTTTGAAGCCTGCGTTGAGTGCTTCGTTCTTGTCGGCTCCATGCGAATCCCAGCCCCAATCGAAAAGCTGAATGAATCGCACCCCACGCTCCGCAAGTCGGCGAGCAAGCAAGCAGTTGTTAGCGAACGATTCCTGGCCTGGCTCAGTGCCGTACATGTCGTGGATGTGTTGCGGTTCGCTGTTGATATCCATGACTTCCGGCACGGCCGTTTGCATTCGGAATGCCATTTCGTACTGCGCGATCCGCGTGATTGTCTCTGGATCGCCGTACGTTTGATGAGATTCCATGTTGAGTCGGTTCAAAGTATCCAGCATGGTTCGCCGCTGGTTGCGTGAGATATCACCGGGGTTCTCGATGTTCAACACGGGCGACCCCTTCGACCGACATTGGACTCCTTGATACACCGACGGAAGAAAACCACTACTCCATAGCGCCTTACCCACACGTGGTTGCCGCCCGCCCGAGAGCAACACCATGAAGCCGGGAAGATCCTCGTTTTCGCTTCCAAGTCCCCATGTGACCCAGGATCCGATGGAAGGGTATCCCATGCGAGCTTGCCCGGTGTGCACCATCAGTTGCGCAGGACCGTGATTGAACTGATCCGTTTGCATCGTCTTAATGAAACAAAGGTCGTCCACTTGCTCGGACAAATGAGGCATCCGATCGGACACCCAGGTACCGCTTTGACCGTGCTGCGAAAACTTGTATTGCGGCCCGAGCATCATGGGAGTGCCTTGGATGAAGGCGAAACGTTTGCCTTCCAAAAAAGATTGGGGACACGGTTTTCCGTCCAATCGCTCTAGGTCGGGTTTGTAGTCGAAGAGTTCGAGTTGGCTCGGGGCGCCAATCATGTGAAGGTAGATCACTCGCTTCGCCTTGGCGGGAAGCGGCGATTCGATTGCGCTTAGAGGATTGTTGTCCGCGTGTCGCGGAACGAATGCCTCACTGGCTCTGGCGGCGCCATGCGTTTGCGATGCTAACCACAGAGCACCAAGACCGGTCGTGCAATTCTGGAGAAACTGACGTCGCGAATCGCTCGCCAATTTCTGACAAAACGCATGAGCCGCGTGAGACGTGTCGCTCGAGTTGGTTGTCTTTTTCATGGTCCGCTATTTGGTCAAAGTTTCATCTAGGTTCAGCAAAACGCTGGCGACCGCTTCCATTGCGGCTGCGTTCTTTAGATCGTCGTAAGTTTCGGCGAGCGCGATCAATTCGTTCAGTTCACGCTGATTCGGTTCACGACAGGTGACAACGATGAAGCCAAATTTGATTTGATCGGCAAGCGATTCGCCGCTTTGCTTCATTCGTTTGGCCAGCCCCGTGGTGCATTCGGCAAAGGTTTGGTCGTTAAGCATCATCAACGCCTGCAGCGGCGTATTGGAACGCAAACGACGCGGAGCGCAGAACTCTCGAGACGGTGAATCAAAGGAAGCGAACATCGGATAGGGAATGCTGCGTTTGGTGTACGTGTAAATGGAACGGCGGTAGCGATTGGGATCACCCACTTCGGCGGTGTTCCATTTGTCCCATGATGCAAACGGGTTCCAGACGCCTTCTGGAATCGCTGGCCGCACCGGATACCCGCCTACTTGCTCGGTTAACAATCCCGCGCAAGCTAACGCTTGGTCTCGAACGATCTCGGCCGGCAATCGGTGTCGTGGTCCGCGAGCAAGCAACCGGTTCTGTTGATCACGCTCATGCAACTCAGGGCGTATTGCAGAGTCTTGTCGGTACGTGCTGGAAAGAATGATCTCGCGAATCGCCGGTTTGAAGCGAGAATCATGTTCGTTTTGAAATCGCAGCGCCAAGTGATCCAGTAGATCGGGGTGCGATGGACGCTCGCCTGATGTTCCGAAGTCTTCTTCCGTAGCGACTAGTCCGGTTCCGAACAAAATCGCCCAGACCCGATTGATGGCCACTCGAGAGGTCAACGGGTTCTCTTTGCTCGTCAACCATTCTGCCAATGCCATCCGGTTCGCTTTGCCATCCGGCAGCGGCGGAAGCGACGCGGGAGTTCCGGGCGTGACGGGTTCGCCTTTGGTTAGGAACAGACCACGAATGAAAACGTGCGAAGGCCGTCGGAATTCTTCCGCACGTTCTTTCAGGATAGGCGTGGCTGTCGATTTGATTTTGCTCCGCTGTTCTTTAAGTTCAGCTAGTTCAATTCGCTGGTCGACCGTATCAGAGACTAAGCTTGTGAACTGCTCATTGTCAGCTAGATCTATCCGTCCGCGACGCGCCACCAAGGGAAAAGCAGACAGAATGAATTCGTCAAATCGAAGCGACACCTGTAGCTGCGCATCGAGCGGAACTTCCGTGGGTTGCTTGAGCACGAACGCTGCGGAACGTGGATAATGGATCCGCGTGAACGCAGCAAATCCGCTCTTGCTTTTTTCGTCAAGGCTATCTTGGGGATCGTGATGAGGGGTGGGCTCATCCACCAATACACGTTCAAACTCGATCAAGCCCGAGTCCATTTGACCCGGGATGATCCATCTAGCTTCCAGGTGCGATAAAACAAAACCCCATTCGGAATCCGAAACCGCTTTCGCTAAGTCGAGCGGCATCCCGGTGAATTTTAATGCTGTGATACGCTTCATTCCCTCGGGGACATCAGAGAGCAATGTGATAGTCGTCCCGCGAGAGACGGTATCTACGGTGTGATACTCGGCGTGATTTGACTTTGCATCCACCACGACCTTGGTCGAGTTGTTCGTCGAGACAGTCATCGATTCAATGGGATGCCATAACTGATCGTTCTGGATTAACTCATTTTCACGTTCCCAAAGAGTGTTGTTGAGCGTCTCGATCTTGCAATCGAGATCAAGTGCTTCGTCAGCATCGCCGTCGTCCACTGGAACGTCCACGGTCGGCCAATCATCATCGAGGTCACTGTCGCAGGTGTTGTTAAAGAACGCTGCGAACTTGTAATACTCTTCGTGCTTGAATGGATCGTAGGGGTGGCTGTGACACTGCACGCACCCAAAGGTAACACCCTGCCATGCTTGCCAGGTTGTATTGACACGGTCCAGGACGGCCGCAACGCGAAACTCTTCGTCGTCGGTGCCGCCTTCCTCATTAGATTGACTTAAACGATGTGCGGCGGTTGCAACGAGATCGTCAAAGGTTCGATCAGGCAATAAATCACCCGCAATTTGTTTGACCGTGAAGTCGGTGTACGGCATGTCGCTGTTGAATGCGTTAATCACCCAGTCTCGATATTTCCAAACGCTGCGAGGACCATCCATGCCCAGTCCTCGCGAATCGGCATAACGAACTTGGTCCAACCAAACGCTGGCCCATCGTTCACCATAGGCGGGCGAATTGAGTAGTCGATCGGCGACCGCTTCGTAGGCCGCATCACCTCGCGCATCGACATCCGACAAGAATTCTTGGCGGTCGGTCGGCGATGGTGGCAACCCCGTCACGTCAAGTGTGGCTCGGCGCAACCAACGTTCGGGGCTGTCCTGGGGAGCGGGGGCAATCTGTTCCGCTTCGAGTCGGGCTAACACGAAATGATCGAGCGATTGCTTGGCCCATTGCGCATCGTTGTTGCTCGGCACCTCGGGATCCTTTGGCGTCTCGTATGCCCAATGGCCTCGCCATTGAGCACCTTGCTCGATCCAACGCCGAAGCAATGCAATCTCGGACGCATCGAGTTTCGAGCCGTGGTCCGGTGGCGGCATCATCACGTCCGGATCGTCGGATTCGATCCGTTCGATCATAATCGAAGCGTCGGGATCTCCCGGTTCGACCACCCAACCATCAGGCGGCAGCACAGCTTCAGCATTGACGAACGACACGTCGCCAGCCGCCTTCACTCCGCCATGACATGCCGTGCAATGACGTGTAAAGATTGGCCGAATCTGTTCATTAAAGTTGATCTCCTCATCTGCGTTCGCACTCGCTCCAACGATCATCGAAAGCGTGGCAAGAATGCAAGAGATAAGGCATCGGACGTTGAGACTGGTCATGTGCTATTTCAAAGGCCCGGGTTTCCGGTGGGCGGGGGTGCCTGATCTGACGCGGCCGGCGAGCCCAATAGTTGCTCTAGGACGGGACGCAATGCCTTGCCCCATACCACGTAGCCAGCCTTTTCAAGATGAATTCCGTCCGTGGAAACGTCAGGTCTTAGTTTACCATCAGGGCCCAGCAATTCCCAGTTGATATTGATCCAATGGATCCGCGCATCGTCGTCGCTGAACGCTTTGAGTCGGTGATTAATCGCAGCAATCGTTTCACTCAGTTCTGCATTTTGATCACGGGGAAACATCGCAGTTAGCACGATCGGCACCTCTGGGAATCGCTTTCGAAACTCAGCAACGATCGCCTGAATGCCATCTACGACATCGTCCACGTGCGAATCAGTCGCCGGTCCGGTCCAAGGCAAGTTGTTGGCGCCGGCTTGAAGGCACACAACTTTGGGTGACACACCCTCAAGTTCCCCGTTCTGCATTCGCCACAGCATGTGGTGCGTGCTGTCGCCGCCCCAAGCAAAGTTGGCTGCGTTCCATCCGTAGAAAGTTTCGTTCCAATGCTGAAGCAGTTCGGGATAGTCGGTTGCGCCCCAACGACGCGTGATCGAGTCGCCTTGAAAGTAGACATCTACCTTCCCTTGTTGGGTCTTAGCCACGAGTTGCTTGTGCACCGCTTGCGAATTGGCATCGTTGCGTTGCCAAGGAGTATGACTCGTCGCGTTGCCATTGTTTCCGGATGGGGCGAGCTTCTCTTTGGTCAGTAGTTGATAGACTGCGTCGAACGCCGGTTTCGGGTTCCGGTCGCGATCAAACAGCAAAGGATGGTTGACTCGTTGCCAAGGAAAGTAGTTCAACCAGCTTTGGCCATCGTGAAGATTCCAGAATGATACGCGGGCGATGATGTCGCTGTAGTCGTCAAAGAGCTCGAAGAGCTTGACATACTGGTCGACCATCTGTGTTTCAACTTCCGGCGGCATGCCGTCTTGGTAGGGATCGAATGATGCGAGTTCTTCGCGATGGGCACCATCGTCCGCCCACCATTGACCGCGTTTGACCACGTCGATGTCAAGTTCCGACACTACGATCTTGATGTTGAGTTTGCGAAGTTCATCGAAGGTTTCTCGAAGTTCGGACAGCGAATTGTCACCGAGTTCGAAGTGTCCTTGCATCCCGTAGGCGTCAACCGGTGCGCCTGCCGCCTTAAGCTTCGTTAGAAGTTCGATCAGCTTTTTTCGTTTGCCAGGTTTGTGGCCGTTGTAGTCATTGTAAATCAGCAACGCTTCAGGGTCCGATGCTCGAGCGGTTTTGAAAGCAGTGACAATGAAGTCCATGCCCGCAGTTCGTGAGTAAACCGAGTCACGTAGCAAACCGTCCTGACCATCTCCAATGGCTTCGTTGACAACGTCCCAATGGGTGGCCACGTCGGCATAGCGATCGACCACCGTTTTGACGTGAAGTTCAATTCGTTGCAACAATTTCTCTCGCGATACGGGTAGGTCACCTTCGCTCATCATCCACGGGTCCGTACGATCATCCTTTGCCCAAACGAGACAATGCCCGACCATCTCTAGATTGTTTTTTCGAACGAAGTCTGCAAACCGATCGGTCGCTTCGAAACGCCAGCGATCTTCTGCAGGATGAATTCCTTGCGGCTTCATGCAGTTTTCAGGAGTCAGAATCTCGAAATGCTGACGAATCAACGCAGCGTCATCAGAGTTTTCAAGCACACGGTGTCCAACTCCGACTCCAACCTTGAATCGCGATCCGACGGCATCTTTGAGCGATCGCCGATCCATCGATGATGACACGCTTTCCGCGTCGCTGTCGTCAACGCCGGGAAGTCCAGTCGGGCCAAATGGGTAAGTCGTGATGGCGATTCGATCCAGATGCGCTCCGTCTTCCCGATAGGCCATCGTCAAAGTATGCATTCCCGGCTTCAGAGCTACCACGGTGAGTTTCACCCATTCCCATCCGTTGGTACCCAGTCCATTCGCTGCGCTGAAATGGTTGTCGTCGACCTTGATCCAAAACGAGTCGTCATCGGCCGATGGGCAATTCGCCCGGGCAAACACGTAGTACTTCTTAGCCTGCGTCGTTTCAAATGGAATTGTTATCGCGCCGGACTTGTCCGAAGGTGCCGCCTTCGGACTATTGAGTCCCGGCCTTATCGTCAAGTACTTCCCTCCAGACGCTTCGGGATCACTGATGACCTGCCAATCCGATCCATACGCTGTCGATTCGACTTCGAAATTCAATGTTTCAAGGTTCTTGCTATCTGCTGTCGGAAAGCTTGATGTCCCCGTGGTCCAACCGTCGTACCAAAGTTCATGCTCGACGTGATCGAAGGGATGCTTCGTTATCGAGGTGTTCACGTTCGCCTTACCCAGCAAAAACTTATCCACGAAAGCCTCGACTTCGGGCCGTTGTTCGTTGGGGAGTTGGCAGTGCGGATGACCAGCGACAATCGAAAAACCAAATCGGTCTGCGATGCCAAAGGCCTTCCAAACTTCGTGAGCGGCGCGGCACGATACGTAGCCAGACTCGTCGGCCAACCACTCGTAGTCTGGATTTCCTAAGACCAGCAACGCGCGAGGGGCAACAAGGGCCATGAGCTCGTGGTGGTCGTAGGGAAGTTTCTCAACGGCACCGGCGAACTGAAACATGTCTTCTAGAAACCAAGCATGGTTGGTCTTCCCAAGCGTTTCGACATTTCCAAGAGTCTCGGAAACACGCCATGCCGCGGCACCACCGCCGCCAGATTCCTGGGCGATGGTCAACGCAATGCGTTCGTCCAAAGCACCGGCAAACAACGCCATCTTTCCTGCAAACGAACAACCGGTGACGGCAAGATGTTGAAGGTCAATCGGCAAGTCATCTTTGACGAGCTCCAATCCATCGATGATGCGACTTATTCCCCAAGGCCATGCGCAGTACGCACCCATCGATACTTGGTCGGGATAAAGTCGGTTGATGGGCTCATTGCCGCGTAGTTGCGTATGCGACATGACTTGGCTGAAGTTAAATGCGATTGTCGCAATGTTGCGACTCGCGAGAATGTCACGAGGCAGGCTACCACTTCCCTGGCCAATTCCAATGACTGCCGGGAAAGGCCCCTCACCGTCGGGCAATTCAATCTTCGCGGTCAACGACAGCGTCTGACCATTTTCAGTCACCTCTACCTTCAACAGCCCGTCGGCGTAACTTGCGGAAATGAGCTGAGGGCGGGGTGGCTTGTTTCCAATTTCGAAGTGTTCGATTTCCGATTGAATCTCAGATCGACGGCGGCTCCAGTCGCTGAAGGAGGTAGAGCGACCACGTCGATCAGACCACTCAAAGGGATCCGGCAATGCTCGCACCGTCGGTAGCTCTGCTATCTCGGGCAAAGGTGGATCGGAAAATTCGGTGCCTGTGTTCTCGCTAGAGTAAACCAGCGGAATGTCTTGAGCGGGCGCACGTGGCATCACGATTGCGGTAACCACCAGACCAATACTGAGCAGCATCAAGAACCGTTGAGTCGTGAATCGCATGCCGAAGAATTCCTAGCAAGAGTCGAGGTTGGCAGGTTGAGACGTTCTCCCAGCAATATGATAGTGGACCGCAACGCGGACTGGGTTCATCACTGGTCCCGCGATTGGGCACGTACTACGGGCTCATCATCAGAGGCTAGCTTCAGCTATGTTGGCCAGGCGTCTCGGCAAGCCAAGCATTGGCAACCGACCATCGGGGATCCTTTGTTTTCTCTACCCACTATGCTCTATTGGACGTTTGGGGAGACCGTGACCGGTCTTACCGTAGTCTTCTGTACATGAGCTACCGATAATGGGGTTTAGGTTCATGAATGAGATGGTCCCTACGCCCGAAATTGCAATGCCCGAAATCGTAGACAAGTTAGAAAGATGAAAAAGCACGAATGGCGTGAGGACACCGAAGATGGTGGCGTGCGTCTTGTCAGCGTTACGCAGCATGGCGGTAATTGGCAACTGAAGTCTCGGTTAAAGTCGGAAGAGGAGTGGACCAAGTTTCCCGTCATTCCGTTGGAAGACCTCGAGACATTGCTAGAAGTCATTTCGAACAAGTACCGTCGCAACCGTGTTCCGCATAGTCACGTCTTGCAGATCGAAGCACTCATTGCCGACGCGAAGCAACGACAATAAAAAAAGGCCGGTGGAAACCGACCTGGCATATTTCGTTTGCTCATTGCTATTCGATGGGGCTGCATTATCCAAATGCTGCATCATTTAGATTCCGCAACATCAGACCACTGGGCGATAGCCGTAGGCGTGCCGGATGTAGGCCCGGTCTGCTTCGTAGTCACCGTCGTAGTCATTGCGTAATTTTGTATCGAGTTCGTCATTCCACTTTGGATAGGACGAATGGTATCGCTGTTGCGCGGTGTAACCAAAGCGGAAAGCTTGTTCTCGATTTTCAAAGGCATCGTCCGATCCAGCCATTTGCTTAAGCGTATCGTCGACATCTTGATTCATGTCTCGAGCGGTATCCGAACCAAAGTCAGCCTTCGTTTGTTCCCAGTCGTTCGCAAACGCCTTCTTGATCCGTTCCCAAGTACTCAAGTCATCTTCGGTGTAATAGTTAGTCTTACTCATCGCCTTCTCCTTTGATTGTTTCTCGCGCCGATCGAACGTGACGACCGCTCAGGAATCGGAGTGCGAGTCAGTTACTGAGGAAGCGTGTTCCCCAAGTTGATTCGAAAGTGCTAGGTCGCAACTGGTGTGCCAACGGCGATCGCAATGAAGGCTTAATTCGCTCGCATTCGTTCTTGGACCATTTCATTCAGTCGAACAAGGCATCGTTGTGCGAACTGTTTTTGCAAGCGGCGGCCAAGCAATTGAAAACCCCAGCGATAGAATACGTTGGGAATGCGGTCGTACTTTGAATACGAATCCATTTGGAATTGAATGCGTCCGGTTGGTTGATGTTTGACCAATAGATATTGCATTTCACC
The DNA here is from genome assembly GCF_007859865.1 of Rubripirellula amarantea. Classification (NCBI taxonomy): domain Bacteria; kingdom Pseudomonadati; phylum Planctomycetota; class Planctomycetia; order Pirellulales; family Pirellulaceae; genus Rubripirellula; species Rubripirellula amarantea. The sequence goes on from NZ_SJPI01000001.1 coordinate 3,286,295, forward strand.
AATTTCCCAATGGTCTTGGAGAGTGCGATATGCGTAACCAAATCTATTCGTCTTAGTGCCATCTTTCGTGGTTTGTTCGTCGTCGATCACTTTTGACACTCGCACACCAAATGTAAATCGTATTCCCAGAAACTTGGCTTCAAGGACCATGTTGCGACCCTGCAACGAATCCTCCTGATTGAAGTAGCCAACAATCCGTGACGGATCCGGGAACTGGTACGCGACTAGGATCTCTCGCGCGATTTGGTAGGGACCATCGGGTTGTGGTGGGCCAGGCGATTCAGAAGGAAGATCGCAGTCATAGTGGTCGACATTCCAGCCCGGTTGCCCTTCGACGTACTCACTGGCGTCGTAATTGTAGGGCAAGGCATCAAGTTCACTCAGTCTCGTTTTCCACCAAGGGTCATTCACCGCACATTCCCAGTTTGCTTGCCTCTCCGAGACAAATGGTCGAGATATGAAGCGGCCCAATCACATTCTTGCCAGTAACCGCGGCAATCTTCAAACAGTAGTGACGCCACATTTTAGTTTGCATTTTTTCGGTGATCTTTAAGCCTGAATAAGTGAACCAAACCATGGGGCCCGCCGACGCAGCCCATGATTCAATCCGAAATTCGATCGTGTCCTTAACGGGGTTTGCCGAGAAGCGAATGAATCCGGCTTCGAGGTGTCCATCGAGCGTTATAAATGTAAACGAACGTTCATCGATAGCGATCGTTTCGACGGGGCCATCCCAAGGTCCGGAAATTGAGATGTGGTAACGATCTCCAACCGCCATCTGGCCTTCTTCACCCCGAGTCTTATTGAACTCAGCAAGTCGAGGATCACAATACCGACCCGGGAAAGCTTGCACGTTAGCAATGATCTCCTCAGCAGAACTTTCACTATCAAAAAGCAAGTGGTACTTACGATTGAATATTTTGCCTACGCCTGCACTTGGCAATTGAAAGTCAGCGACATCTGGGTCCATCGCAACGACGCGTCGAAGTAGTTCGCATAGATCGGAGACTTCGTCGCCGGTGCTCTTGTCGCGATAAACCGTTTCGACACCCTCCATCGTTGGCGGCGCGTTGATGAAAACGGTACGAATCCACCCTCTCGCGAAACGTGCCAAATAGCGTAGTGAAATTTCAGGATCCTCAAAATTTGGGGGTTAGGGGAGTAGCTTCGGACCGCAAACACGCATGTCGATCACGACAGGAATCAATTGGCGTTGCGGATCGCTTCGACGAGTTGTTCCTTTTTCATTTTGCTACGCCCACGGATATTCAATTGCGAGGCGCGGTTGCGAAGCTCATCAACCGTGCGGTCTTCCAACGAGGTGTTCGGATTCCCGGTTCCCTGAGTTGTCTTGTTGGGCGTGCGGCCTTCCTCACGACGTTGTTTATTCACCGTCCTTGCGGCAATCTCCTGGGCGTCATCTTCAGACTTACCACGATCCAGTTGACTTTCTTTCACGTGTTCGTACTGACGCTCGTCTTTAGGTGTCCATTGAGGCATGTTTGTCACTCCTGAAATGCAAAAGTGGGTTGTCGCTTTGAATAGCTGTCGCTGCGAATGCACCATCGCCCGCTTTCCACCGGATCGTTCCGGTTCGGTTTGCGAACCGTCGGCTAACGATACTGTGCGAGGGTTGCGTATGGTGATGCGATTGCTGTGCCAAAATCCCGAAGCTGGTACTGCGGATCGTGTGGGTGAATTGGAACGACGCTTGCTGCCCATCTTGCAACGGTTGCAACGCGGCAGTTGCAGCGACTTCCAACTTTTCTTCACCCTTAGGAGAACATTTATGTCCACCATTCGCCTCACGCTCGCATCACTCGCTATCACTGCTTTCACAGGCTTTTCCGCTGCCCAGGCTCAGGAAGACTCGCCGAACCAGTCGAAATCACTCGACCGTCAATCACAAGTTGGTCACCCTCATGAAGGCTCGGAAACCAACCAAGGTGATCGGTACGAAGCTCGCCGAGCGTCCACCAATGATGATCGCTCAGAAAATGCTCATCACGACTATCTAGCTCAAGGCCCAACCATCGAAGAAGCGATTCTTCAAAAACTAAAGAAGGGAAACGAGGCAGAGATTGAACTGGCAAAGCTGGCGATGAACAAAACCGACAACGAGGATGTCCGGCAGCTATGTCAAACCCTGATTCAGGATCATGAGGCCTGCATTGAAAAGATCCAGCAAACGAGTGCCAAAAGAAATGCTCAAAGTCACATTGAAGCTTCGATGAATCAATCAGCGACCGTGCCGAAGCAACTCTGCCGGATCGCCGAAGTTGCCTGCGAAAACTCATTGATGATGACGAAGGAAATGCTTAGCAATTACGAAGGCCAAGACTTCAACATGGCATTTCTCGGACAGCAATGCGTGGCACATACGACGATGTTGGCTGAATTGAAGGCAATTGAAAACACAGGTCCTCAAGAGCTTCAGCCAATCGCCCAAGACGCAATCGGCAAGGTTAAGAAGCATCTGGAACGTTGCAAAGAAATCGCCAAGCAACTCGAAGACGATCGCGACAAGCCATCGTCATAATGCGAGCAACTCGGCATTGCACTAAAAAAGAACGTCGCAGCCATGTTGGCTGCGACGTTTTTTTAATGCCCTTCGTTATTTCCTGTAGACGGTGCCCAACGTCGAAGAACTTTGACGATCTGGTGTGTGTCCGTACTAAGGTGTAAGAACAACTTTCACGCAATCATCGCTGCGGGCATCAAACGTTTCGTAAAGAGATGGCGCATCGTCGAGCGTTCCCCGGTGCGTGATGATAAAGGACGGGTCAATTTCTCCCGCGATTACTTTCTCGAGCAGCGGTTTCATGTAGTGCTGCATGTGAGTTTGTCCCATTTTCATCGTCAGGCCCTTGTTCATGGCTGCATGCATGGGGACGCCGCTAAGTGGCGCGGTATAGACCCCAGGAATTGAGACCGTGCCACCCTTGCGACAACATAGAATCGCTTCCGCTAACGCATAGGGATGGTTCGATGGAACGTGCATCGCCTCACGAGCGTCGTCTACGAATTCACGGACAACGCCGGCGGAGTGAGCCTCAGCGCCGACGGCATCAATACAGCAGTCGGGACCACGACCTTTCGTCATTTCCATTAGTCGTTCTTGAACGTCTTCATTCTCGAAGTGAATCGTTTCGGCTTTCCCTTTTGTTCGAGCTAGCTCAAGACGGTTTTCGACCCGGTCAATCGCGATCACGCGTCCGGCACCCAGCATCCATGCGCTTTGAATCGCAAACTGTGCCACTGGTCCGCAGCCCCAAACGGCAACGGTGTCGCCCGCTTCGATGCCACAATTCTCAGCCGCCATATACCCGGTCGGAAAAATATCAGAGAGAAAAAGAACTTGTTCATCGGGTATGCCATCGGGAACCTTCACGGGGCCAACGTCGGCGTAGGGAACACGAAGGTACTCTGCTTGTCCGCCAGCGTAACCACCCATCATGTGCGAGTATCCGAGCATGCCGGAAGGCGATTGACCAATCGCTTGGCGAGCTTTTTCCGCGTTACGATTGCTGTTGTCGCATAGCGAAAAGAGGTCGCGATTACAGAAAAAACACGACCCGCAAGCTAGGGTGAACGGCACGACGACACGATCACCTTTCATAAGGTTCGTGATTGCCGACCCAACTTCGACCACTTCACCCATGGGTTCATGTCCGACCACGTCACCGGCTTCCATCGTCGGCATGACTCCGTTGTACAAGTGTAAGTCACTTCCACAAATCGCAGTCGCGGTGATTCGGATGATCGCGTCTCGCGGATCTTCAATCTTCGGATCGTCGACATTGTCGACTCGCATGTCTCTACGTCCATGCCAACAAACAGCCTTCATCGGTGAGCCTCGTGGGTTCGTGTTACCTAAAAGTTGGACGGGGCAAGACACTGCTCACCCCGTCCTAGAATCGAATCGAAATATGAAAAGCGGTCAGCTTCAGGTCAGTTCATTGAATTACTCATTGAACAGATCGCACTACTACCGAGCGGTCGCGATGCTTTTGACCGAAACATGTTCTGCACCGGCTTGGTGATAGATTTCCTTGGCTCGATCCGCTTCCTCGTCATTTGCGACGCGAACCGAGATCAAGGCGCGGCCGTCTTTGAGATGACCTTGGAATTCCTTCGCTTCGTATTCACTAAAGCCCAATCCGATAAGGCCGCCGGTCAGTCCCCCGGCCGCTGAACCGATCGCTGCACCACCTAACGCCGCCATGATTGGGCCAGCTGCGATGAATGGTCCCAGTCCTGGAATCGCCAGGGCACCAATGCCGGCAGCCCAACCAAGCGCACCGCCCAGCAACAAGCCGCTACCTGCACCCGTGGCTGCGCCTTCGGGTGCCTTGGTATTGCCTTCGACGACAATTTCAGCTCCATCATCGCCGTCAGCCATTACAAAGGAGATTTCCGATTCGCGGAAACCGGCCGCTCTTAAGCCTTCTGCGATTGCAATGGCGTCGCGACGGTTCGCAGCGATGCAGAAAACAGCTTGGTTATGTTCATGTTGAGTGTTCATTTCTTTACCTAACGTTTCAAAGGTGTGAATTGGATCTCGAAGTGGCATGGTCTCGTTCAGTCCGTTTCCACTTCAAGTTGGTTGTTGACGTTTCCAGAACCGGCAATTCGTTCCGCGACTTGAACAATCGCATCGCGTTCGGAATCGGAAGCCACTGGACCGCGAAGAACAACTTGTCCACTGTCGGTGATGATCTTGACGTTGCGACCATTGGTCGAAAGGTCTTCGAGATCTAACACGGCTGATCGAATCGCAGCCACTTGGTCGATGTCATCTGAATCGTTGGATTGATCCATTGGCGTTATCGTTGCACCGTCCACATCCCTCGCATTGACCGCAGTGTTGTCGCGATCATCGACAGGAGTGGACGGCGTTTTGGAATCGCAACCGGCCACGGTGAAAATCAATCCGCCGACTGCTAACTGCAATATTTTCATTGCAAAACTCCTCAGCAAAGGAACCGATGTGGGTTCACGTCGACAGGGAAGCATTCGAAGGCGTCAGGAAACTTCGAAGCCGCAGAGCGAGCGTGGATTCTTCAATAGAAGAACGCTCATGACGATGCACTTTCTGGACCAAAGCCAAGCATGAAGTGCAAGCAACCGAGATCAATTGCTTTCGATAGAGTTCAGTTGGCCAGTTCGCTCGATCACTAGCCGAATTGGTCTACGATCAGCCAATGGGTTGCAACAAGGCATCACGCTTGCCAGACCCTAGACCAGTTTGAATGAACTATTGAATGAACTAGGCGATGAGCTTGTCGATTACCTTGCCGCCGAATTGACTTAGCTGTTTAAAACGACCGGCGTGATAGTAGGTCAGTTTGTTATCGTTGAGTCCGAGGAGGCGTAATAGGGTGACGTGAACATCGCGAATGTGATGCACGTCTTCAACTGCCGTGGCACCGATTTCGTCTGTCGCGCCGATGGTATGTCCCGCATTGCATCCGCCTCCGGCAAACCACATGGTCATCGCTTTTGAATTATGGTCGCGACCGTACGATTGACCGCCGCCTCGAAGGCCATTGTCTGGCGTCCGGCCAAATTCGCCGCACCAAACCACCAAGGTGTCGTCGAGCATCCCTCGATCTTTCAAGTCCTCTAGCAAAGCCGCGATGGGTTGATCGACTGATTCGATCAGTGACCCATGTGCCTTTGCGATGTAATCATGACTATCCCAGTTACCGGCATAGGCCTGAACAAAGCGAACGCCTTTTTCCACAAGTCGACGAGCCAATAAGCACTTGCGACCAAAAGCGTCTGTTTTAGCCTTGCCGATTCCGTAAGCATCCAGCGTGGTTTGTGATTCGCCTTCAAGATCGAGAACGCCTGGAACTTCCGTTTGCATTTGATAGGCCAATTCGTAGCTCGACAAACGCGCTTCCAAATCGCTTCGGCCGGGGCGAGCGGCAAGATGTTGGCGATTAAGTTGATCCAACAAATCCAGGTTCAAGCGTTGACGCGTACTCGAAACGCCTTCGGGAGGATTCAAGTTAAGAATAGGGCTACCCTGGGCTCTCAAAGGTGTGCCTTGAAAACCGGCCGGAAGGAATCCATTGGACCAATTGCCAGCTCCGCCCTGCGGGTAACTGGTTTTCGGCAGCACAACGAAGCCAGGCAAGTTTTCGTTTGACGTGCCCATCCCATAGGTGACCCACGCGCCGATTGCGGGGTCGCCGCCAAATTGATTACCCGTGTTGAGCTGGTAGCATGCCGTCGGGTGATTGACCGAATCAACTTGTGCACCGCGAAAGAAGCAGATGTCGTCAACGTGTGATTTTAGGTGCGACCACTGCGTGCATAGGTCGGCACCGCTTTCGCCAGCTTTGATAAAGTCAAACGGACTCTTCACAAAGTAACGCTTTCCCGACGACATGGCGCTTTCCCGATCACCGTTCCGAGTGAACACCCGCAAGTGTTGTTTCGTCAGTTCTGGCTTGGGATCAAACGTGTCGATATGCGATGGACCACCTTCCATCATCAAAAAAATGCAACGTTTGGCTTTGGCGGGGTGATGCAGCTTGGAAGCGGATGCTCGTTGCGAATCCGCACTTTGTAGCAGCGATGAAAACGCAACGGACCCAAGGCCGGCACCGAGTCCAAACAACGCCTCACGCCGGGTCGGAGTCACGTAGGAAACGCAGTTCTGGTTGTTCATGTTCAGTCCAGGTAAGCGAATTCGTTCAGGTTAAACAGCACCAAGCACACCTGCGCGAGCCCCCGTGTGCTCGCGTCCAAATCAGCCGGTTCGACATCGGGTTGGTACGCTTGGTAGGCGGGCATTTCTTCTTCGAAGCTGTACGGTTCGCCTGTTTTTTCCGCCATCGCGGTCCGTTGAATCTTGCTGGGAAGGTTCTTCCTTGTGTATGACTTATTTGCTTCTTCGTCAGTTGCATTCACCCAATGTTCAATGCATGCTGCAGATTCATCGCTGCTAGGGGTGCGACCTAAAGTCAGCTCGAACGCTCGATGAATCGTAGCAACGTCGTCACGTTTTTCTTGGGCTAGCCGAACCGCCAGACCGAAGGCACGGTCAAGCACCTCGTCGGAATTAAAAAGTGTCAAGGCTTGGGGAGCGACGGTCGAGGTTTCCCGCAGTTCGCACGACTTGTCTGGCCCTGGTTGATTGAAGGATTCCAAGAAGGGGTCACGCAATCCTCGCAACTTTTCCGCGTAAAGACTGCGACGATTCCTTTGACTCGGCAGAGGATCAGGCTCGTAAACGGAAGCCGTGCCCCCCATGATTTGACGTGGCTGAAACGCAACCTCCAGGTTCATGTCGGGCCGCGCCGGGATGCCTCCCACTTGTCGATTCAACTCATCGCTTGCCCAAAGCATTGCGTCACGCAGTTCTTCCGCCGTCAGCCGTCGTGGCAAAAAGGAAGCATAGAGAGTTTGATTGGGATCAAGTTCAGCTTCCCGGTCGGGATCGGGATGCTGACTGCTTCGGCGATACGTGCTGGACGTCATGATGAGCTCGTTGAGCTGCTTAACGGACCAGTTGTGTTCCATGAACCATGCGGCAAGGTAGTCCAGCAACTCGGGATGCGTTGGGGAGCCACCCGTGCCGCCAAGATTGTTCGGATTGGCAGCCAACCCTTTGCCGAAGTGCCATGACCAAACTCGATTGACCATGACTCGCGCGGTCAACGGATTTTGAGGGTTGGTTATCCAATCCGCCAACGCAAGACGACGCTTTCCTTTCCCGCCGGGGAACGGAGCATGCGTGAAGCCAGCGAGCGTTTCGGCAGCACTTAGAGCACCCGGAACGACGGTATCGCCTAGAGCGTACGCGCTACCGCCGGTGAGGATCGTGTCGGTTGGCACCTCACCAGAGTTCCAAGGCGAATTGGGTAGCAAAATGCGGCCGTTAACACTTTTCCTTTGAACCGTCGCACCCGTGTAGACCGCCAATGCGATTGGCTTGGTTCGGTCGAGTTCCCATTGATGTCGTTGGATGTTTTTCATCAATCGGCTTTGCGATGCTTCATCGCCGGGGGCCAGTCCATTGTCGCCGACCTTTGCACTACCGGTTTCAGCTTTGCGATTTTTCGAGACGCTTTGGTTGAGTTCAGCGAGTTGCCGTTGATAGGCAGCGATCTTGGCCGTGACCCATTCAGCGGATTCTTCAAAACCGGATTTGTTCTCGGAGCTTAAGAAGCGGGCGCGACGCTCGGCGAACTGTGTCGTGGAGAATACCGCCATCATGGAATAATAGTCGCGCGTCGGAACGGGATCGAACTTGTGGTCATGGCACTTGCAACACTGCATCGCATGCCCGAGAAAAGTTTGACCCACCGAATCGGTGACATCATCCAACCATTGCTGGCGAGTTTCTTTGAAAACGCTCATGCTGGTTTGTTCCCACGGGCCCATTCGCAGGAATCCCGTCGCGATCAAATGCTCGGGATCTTCGTCGTCGATCTCGTCGCCGGCAATCTGTTCGCGGACAAAATCGTTGTATGGCTTGTCGTCGTTGAACGCTCGCACGACGTAGTCGCGGTACCGCCAGGCATTGGGTCGGCTGTAGTCATTGGCAAAACCAGCCGAGTCCGCGTAGCGCACCACATCGAGCCAATGCAATCCAAAGTGCTCACCAAAGTGAGGTGACTTCATCAATCGAGTTACATAATTGCGAACGGCTGAATCCGGATCACGCTCGTACTTCGAAGCAAATTCTTCAACGTCGCGAGGCAAGGGCGGCAAGCCGGTTAAACCAAAAGTGATTCGTCGAACTAGCTTGCTGGCCTCAGCCGGCGGGGCGGAGGGCAACTGAGTTATTAAGAGTTGACGATTGATGAACCAGTCGACGGGATGCTCGCCGGGCGGGACCGTTGCAAGCTTCAGCGGCCGGTAGGCCCAAAGCTTAGGAGGCTCATACCTTCGGTTTTGCCAATCCTCGGAAAGTGCCTTGGACGTTAGGACCCGCTCGCCTTCGGCATACTGATCTTGAATCTGCCGTACTCGGTCCTCACGCGGCCATACCGCGCCAGTGTTAATCCAATCTCGCAGCCAATCGAGTTCCTGCGGCGAAAGTTGCTCGGATTCCTTTGGCGGCATCTGAGTCCAATCATCGCTTTGCCGCGTTGCCGCCAAGTACAAGGCACTCAGTTCAGCTTTACCCGCCACGATCGCCGGTTCTTCACTGTCGCCGCCTTCCATGATCCCCGCAAGTGAGCGAACATCCAGAGATCCTTCGACGGAATCAGGATCGCTGCCATGGCATCCAAAACACTTTTCACGAAGCAGCGGTGCGATATATCGGGCGAACAGGATCTCGGATTCTTCTTGGTCGAGTGCCTGATCGTTAAGACCGTCGTCGGCAAACACTTCGCCCGTTGAACGCAAGTCGTGAAAGCTTACGCCGAGCGTCGCAACGGTGCCGACAAAGATAAGACTGAGAATTTGCTTGTTCATTTTCTGACCTGGTTAAACGCCAGTCTACCCAAGTCAGTGCTTCGCCTGTGGGACGAACGGATTGCTCGCAGGTGCCGACGTCGCTGCTGATATGGATCTGCGCCGTTCCGCATGTGGGGGCTGTGAAATCCAGCGTGTCTCTTGCTGGCCACCAAGTGCGATCGAGAAACTATTTTGGTTCAAGGAAGGCAAGGTGATGAGCGGCGTGAAGCAGAGTGACCTTGGTCCAGACTTCGCGATCCATTACGCCGAAAAGTGGAGAGGGTTGAAGCGGGCCATCAAAGTGCTTCATGCGATGGATAACTTCGGTGAGTTGGTCGACTCCCGCCTGATCGGTCATTTCGTTGGACGGGACCACTGTCTGAGGTGCCGTGGGGGTGCCGGCTTTGAAGCCTTCGGTGAGCAGAGTGGCTTCCATTCGCTTAATGATTCCAAGCCCTTTCATTGCTGAAAAAACAAGGCGAAGCACGAAAGGAGGGCGAGGAAATCCGTCCATCGGAAACCGCGTCCACTCGGCCAAGTGAAAGCACGCTTGGCCCAAAGTCCAGTTCCCGCGGGAAACGTAGCCAGTATGAAGTAGTTGATTTGCTTCCTGGATGATATCGTCGAGTGATTCAAATCGAAGCGGTCGTTTCTGTGATTCCTTAGCCATGACGATCCACCTTCACTCCTGTGTAAAAAACTATTAAGTAAAAATCAAAGACGGCTCACCACGATCTATGCAGTTTCGCTGTTTGGGCGATTGTTGCCTGCACGAAACTTGATTGAACCGATGCTGAACCGATGCTGAACTTCCGGGGCCAATGATCTTATCGCTATCGAATTTGATAACCCGGGGCCGCCGTGCGAACGCTCCACAGTGATCCGCCTGCGGTCACAAAAAGAGTTTGCCCGTCGTTCCCGCCGAAGGCGCAGTTGGTGGTTTCATCCCGAGGAATGGCAACAAAGTCAATCTGCTTGCCTTCGCTCGAAAAGACATAGATGCCGGCGGTGGGTGGGTCTGCGGTTTCTTGCGGAAGGTGAGGTTCATTCAGGCCTGCGGCGACGTACAGACGACCGTCTCGGTCAAGCTTCATTCCATCGGGACCACGCGTGGTTCCCCAATCATAAATAAGTGTCTGGCTATCGATGTCCGGCGTGCCGTCTTTGTTCATCGCGAATCGCCATAGCTTGCGGGCACCACCCAAAGCATTGTTGTTGTCGGCGACAAACAAAAACTTATCATCCGCGGTAATAATCAAGCCGTTGGGACGGTCAACTTCGTGAGCAATGATGCGTGTGACTTGCCCATCGAGATCGATGCGATAGATTCCTTCGACCTTCTTGCCCGATGCGTCAAGCATTTCCATGTGTTGACGATCTCCGTACTGGGGATCCGAAAAGTAAATCCGGTTCTGGGAGTCAATCGTGAGATCATTGGGCTGGTTGAACTTCATGTTCTCATACTGATCTGCCAAGACGGTGATTGACCCATCCTGTTCCCGCCGAGTGATGCGTCGGTTCTGGGCCTCACAAATGATCAGCCTACCTTGGCGATCAAATAGCAAACCGTTAGACCCAGAATCAGCGAGGTAAACTGACGATGTACCGTCAAGGTTACGACGGTTGATATTGCCCTCACCACTCGTTAGCAAGCCGAGAGTATCGTGCCACACCGGTCCCTCACCTGCACCTTGTTCCTGTAGTATGGTCGGTTTCCCCACGAAAACGTCGGCATGATGAATCGTAGTGGGTTGGTCAGCGAAAGTGACCGGCATCGAAAGGGAGGTCGCAGCAATGAAAAACGCAAAGCGCTTTAAGATGGAATGGCAAGTCAGCTTCATGGTTGGCACTAAGTTAGGAAAACGTGAATGGACGATTCAACAACATACACCAGGCTCGGCGGCGAAGCACGTGTCAGGCAACTTGTCGACCGGTTTTATGACCTCATGTCCGAGTTGCCTGAGGCGGCAACGATCCGCAAGATGCATGCGGACGATCTTACTGAATCTCGCGACAAGCTGTTCAAGTTTCTCAGTGGATTTTGGGGTGGGCCGTCGTTGTATGTTCAGCAGTACGGGCATCCCATGTTGCGAGCGAGGCACCTGAAGTTTCCGATCGGCGAGAGCGAGAGGGACCAATGGTTGATGTGTATGAATCAAGCCGTTGACGACTTAGTCGAGGACAGCCAACTCGCCGCGCAGTTGAAGCAACGGTTTCTTCTTACCGCGGACCACATGCGTAATAAGCAAGGCTAAGGCCAAAAAATCAGTGCTGTTGGTAGCAACTTTTGGCCTGCAAATCGCCCGGATTGAGGGAGGCAAAATCTGGAGCACGCGGGTGCCAACACACGATTGGCACGCTCGTTGCAATTGTTGGTCTAACAATGCGACGCTGCTGCCAAGTTGACAGATTCCGGTAACCCGGGTCTTAAGGCGAGCTGAATCTTCAGGTAAGCCGAAACTTCAATCAGGCAGGGTCGCGGTTCAACTTAATGGTTCTCTCAATCGTGAGGATTTTGCTATGAAAAATATGACACGTTCGCTTTCCAATCAAGCACTCGGTTCGGTCGGTCGCGATTTGGAGAGCTTCTTTGACCAACTTTTTAGCCCATCGGAAATTGCCAACGGCTCCGCTGCAACCACCTGGATGCCAGGCGTGACGATTTGGGAAGAGGCCGACACGTTCGGGTTGGAAATGGAATTGCCCGGAATGACGATGGATAACATCGACGTCACTTTCGATGATGGTCGATTGACGGTACATGCCAAACGAGAACGGCAAGAGTCGGAAGGGCGTACCTATCGCTACGACGATCGTGGTTGGGGTGAAGTCACTCGTGCCGTCAGGGTTCCCGAAACCGTCGATCCAGATTCGATCGAAGCGACCTATGCCAATGGAGTGCTGCACATCCAATTGAGCAAGCGACCAGAGGTATTGCCTCGTAAGATCGAAATCAAAGCCAACTGATCTTTTCTTAGTCGGCACAACAACTGATCACGATGCGGCAGGCAGTCACGCGACTGCTTGCCGTTTTTCATTATGTTCAGGTGTCGCGATTCTTTCACTGGCGATACTTTTTGGTGGGCATAGGGGCTATGATCACGGCTTTCGTTGACGACCGAAACCTTTTGATGCTCGGGTACCAATTCTGATGGATGACAAGGCACAGCTTCCCCCGAATACTTTCTATGTGGAGGTTTCGGGGGCTGGACTTCCCGAGGTGGACGGCCTTTTTGTTCCATCCACGGCTCCGCCGACCAAGTCAGAATCGGGCACGGTATCGAGTCCGGGCTATTGGAACGGCAAAATGGCATGGGATCGGGCAGACGGTAAGTCGGCTCGTAGCCCAGCGCTTTCTTATTCTAATAGCTATCAGTCGTGGCGCATTTGTCGACTTGATGGGCATCTGGCCTACGATATTACTGGCGACGAAGAATTGCCGCCGACCGATAGAGCATGGCACGTGTATAAGAAGGGCGTTGCACCGGCTCCCAATGTGGTCTTGCATCACTATGACCCAAGAGAACCGTGTCCTCACCCGAACGTCGTATTTGTCCTCGGCGGGCCTGGCGCCGGCAAAGGGACTATGTGCGAACTTGCCCAATCGCAACTTGGTTGGACTCACCTATCCGCGGGTGATCTTTTGCGTACGGAACTGGACGGCGGCGGACCGAACGCGGCAACTATCCGGGAATTCACGACCGCTGGGAAATTGGTTCCCAATCATATTGTCGTTGCCATTCTTCGCGGTGCGATGGAAAGGATTACCCGGACGACTGGCAAGAACAACTTTTTGCTGGACGGGTTTCCTCGTTCACTTGGCAACTTAGAAGGCTGGTACGAAATCTTTGGTCGCGATTCGGAACTGCCAAAGATGTTGTATTTCGAATGCCCTTATGCCGTTTTGGAAAAGCGGATTTTAAGCCGAGCGAAATACACTGGACGCAGCGATGACAATGTCGTCAGTCTTAAGCAGAGGTTTGATACCTTTAAGGAAGAAACGCTCCCCACCGTTGAACTTTTTCGAAGCAAAGGGAAATGCGTCGAAGTGGACACCAGCCAAGACCGTCAGGCTGTCTATGCATTGGTTGCTGAGCATTTGGCCCCGCACACCAATCAAACGCTCGCGGCGAAACCTTTATCTGAAAGAGCCGAGATGTTGCTCGGACTGCGACCGTTTCCCAAAGACTAGCTTGTTGCTCTTGCACAGCATTGTTTCCGCTGCATCATTTCCGCAGCATTGTTTTCAAAGTATCGCTGCTACAGCATCGTTGTCGTGTAGAAGTACTGCATGCTGAAGTACAAGGTCACCGCTGTTAACAAACTGCCGCCAATCACCACGGCGCCCCAGCGCCGAGTGCGTTTGATTTGCCACCACATGACCAAACCGGTGATCGCCCACGACACCATGGCGATCCCCATAAGGTCAGCGAGTAAGGTCCAGAAAAACCTCGCATTCCAATGGGGTGATTGTCCATGCACGGTATGCAACCGCATCATGAATTCTCGCATGTTCATACCGGTACCTTCCAACCGAGTGACATCGACATGACCATCATTAAGCACGTACGTGATTCGAGCGGGCTCGCCGTCAACTTCGGCCAGGAAGTTCAGTTTGGTCCATCCATGCATCTTTAGTTCACCAGTGTGTTCGATTCCGACTTGCGGCAAGATCATGGATGCGGACTGTCGAGCCAGTGACGACGGTGCACGATCAAGCTTGATCGACTTCACGGCCGGAATCAGCCGTTTGGCAGGTGGCTTCTGATCGCGACTGACAATCTCTGCTTGCTGAACCAGTGGGTTGAGCCGGACGACGTGATTCTTTCCCTGGTGGTTGGTCACGAACATCGGCCAGTTGGTGAAGGCGGCTTCGTGATTTTCGTTCAGTCGAATTTCGGCGTCGCTTTGCTCACGCAGTGCGACGACGATCTGGTCCGCCAATTGTTCAGGACTTGGGAACTCGGCCATCGGCGTGCTGGACACGATGCTTGCCGGAACGGGGTTGATTTCGACATCCGGAAACAGCCCCTGGTGAGTAAACATCGGCCCCGTGACTCCGTAGAGCATGACCCAGGGAAGCAGGAAAAGTCCCAAATACAGGTGGGCTCGCCGGGCAACCATGATCAACTTTCCGGCTCTTCGTTTGCGCGGTCGTTTGAATACGACGCTGCCGGAATCGCTCAGGGTATCAAGGTTAGATTCTTGGTCGCTCGCGACATTTTCGGCCGATGCTGGTGCGCTAGATGGCTCTACGGTGGGACCTGTTTCTCGCATGGGACGTAGCTTTTGAGATTGAATATGGCGATTGAAATCAATACGACGTGGGAACGTTAAAATACAACGGCCCCAATCGTCGGCGACTCAACCGCGAACCACAAGACCACTGCGACCTTGAGGCACGAGTCGCCAATCAAAAGCACATCCCATCAAGATCGCATCGCCTGTCCAACACCGAAACCGGGTGTCGTGCATTCCTAGCCTTGGCATGAACGCATTCAGATAGAACGCACTCGCCCAGTGCGAACGCCGAGTCAGGTTCCACGCGGTTTATTGCTCGGGTCCGGTTCTGCTGAACTAGAGTTCGACGAGTCAAGGTTCGACGATTCGAGGTTCGACGGGTCAAGGTTAGTCGAGTCAAGCTCCGCACGATTTGCACGCGAAGCCATCCACATCACCATGCCTGTGAAGAGCGAGGCTAGGATTTCGACAGGCAGGAGAAGGATGCGGCGGATCATGTTGACAGTTCTTGCGGAAGCTCGGAATTGAAAATCTTCGCTATGCCGAACTGATGGCGGTTTGAACGTTGTCGGGATCTAGCAAGTGATCGCCTTGTTGTTGTTCGTCCGCCCAGACTTCCATTTCGACGCTTTGCGCATCTCCACGAATCGTCGAAAACGCGACGTCGGCCGCATCGCGACCGGTACCGATGCGAACGAAACCGCCGACAGGAGCCAAACGCGTTGCATCGAACAGGAACCAACGGCCTTCCAGGAATGCTTCAAAGAAGCCGTGGAAGTCCGGCGGCTGCAGATTGACCGCATACCCAGAGACGTAACGTGCGGGGATCCCCATCGCACGGCAAAGACTAATGGCTACGTGAGCGTAATCACGACACACGCCGCTGCGTTGCAAAAGTACGTCGCATGCGGTGGTGGTCGGTCCAGTGCTGCCCGGTGTGTACGTCAAATGCTCAAACGTCCAATTGCAGATTGCCGTGACACGCGAATAACCCGGCACAAGACCACCAAACTCCTCCGCGGCAAAACGAAACAACTTATCGGACTCGCAGTAACGACTGGGGTTCAGGTAGGTCAACACATCGGCCGGAAGGTTTTCGTAGTTGACTTCGCCAACGTTTGACGAGTCAACTTCTTCTGCGTGCAGTTCAACCGTTGCTTGATAAAGAATTGTTAAGTCACCAGGCATCGCATTTAAGCGAAGCAGTCGATTGCCAAGCGGTCCGACAGCGCACTCTTCCACCTTGTGAAAGGGATGCACCTCAATCGACTCTTCGGTAGTGGCTTGATAGCAGTTTTGAGCCACCGACACATTGAGTAGAAACGTTGTGGGGGTGTTCACGGTATATCGAAGCCGACTACCGACAAAAATTTGATTCATCAGTGGAAATCCTATTGGGAAGCTGGCATCGTAGTCGCCATCTCAGGCGCGAGTGTCATGCTTCGTAGCGAATGGACGTAAGAAAGTTTTTCAATCACCGCCGGCGACAACCGTTCGGGGAGTAATGGCAGTAGACCCAGGTCAAAGTTGTACTCGCTGACTTCGATCACAATGTCTAGAACCGAGGACACGAGTTGTTCGGCATCCGCTTTTGCCGAGAGATCAAGTTTTCTTTGAGATAGGTCACACGCCGTTGTTGCGATCGCCGTGATATCTAAGTACACGTTAACCGTTTCGGCGAAATCTTCCCACGGGTGCATTGTGGCGTAAGCACTAACGTGGTTGGCTGCCCAATTTGCCGGTGGACCTTGTTCGTAGTGGCGTTCCATGGCTTCGGTGTAATCTACCAAATCTGGGTTGCCGAAGAGATCATAGTATCGCTGGGGGGCGACACGACTTGCCCAGGCCCAGTCGATGTAATGCCCCACTTCGTGCCGCATATGCCCAATCAATGTCCGTTGCGGTTCGCCGAGACGTACACGTTGCCGCTCTCGATGAACGCTGTCCGCTTCCGCCATGTTGATGGTGATTAAGCCGTTTTCATGACCGGTGGTAACTTTCTCGAGTTCGCCATTCTCGTTGACGGTGTCCTCAAGAAATGCAAAGCGAAGCGGATGGGTTTGGTGAGTGTCGGCAACGTAAGGCGGAAATCCAAGGTCTTCGAGTTGATGTAGTAACCTTCGCTTAGCCGACTCGATGGCCGCCCAGCGATGGATGCTGTCAGGTTTGCTGAGCGGGGGAATAACGTCTGTGTATTCGCACCAACGACACAGCGCGTTCAGTTCCGCATTGTAAGAATGGCACACCCCATGAGCATGGTTGATGCAAGCGTGAGCCTGGGTTCCACAGGTATCGCAGTGGGTTGAGTTGCCTTTGATCGACAAACTTGTCAGGGAGTTACAAGATGTGCAGCGTCCAAGCTTAGCATTGCAAGACAAGCACTGATGGTTATTGAAGAAAATGCGATTGCCGCATCGACAGGTACCAGTTTTCATAGAGTGCGAGCGTGCTGTTCGGTTTGCAGGATGGTTAAATAGATAGCGATGTCGAAGTAAAAAGAACGAGAAGTCCGAAGGATGCGGCAAGATTGGAACAAGGTTGCCGCACCTGAGAACTCACAGGGAAGAACTCATAGAGATGTCGTCGTAAATTTGTATAGGGAATGCCTATTCGTTAACGCCTATTCGTTTACGTCTACCGAGATGCTTCCGTCGTCTCGGTCACGCTCGACCACGACATCGCCATCGGGGGTGTCAACGTCGAGAATGGTTTCTCTCTGATCGCATCCCAATGTGATAAAGCCGATCGTCAATGCGGCTGTGATTAAGAACAGATGGACGAGATCTCGAGCGGATCGCATGATTGTTTCTCTTCATCTCGGGTGATAAGTAACGCGGCGTTTGTGGGTCGCTTCATCGTTTCCGGCATCGCCCATTGGAATGTCTCGGGTTGGAATGCTTCGGGAACTCCCGCCGCCCTTCGTGCGGTGGTTGAATGGAGTGAACGCAATTGCTGTGCCGCGGGATAGGACGCGAGTCAAAACCCTCAAAATGCAGTCTCGCTACGCAAAACTGGAGCGTGGTCGACCAACATGAACGTTCTTTGACCGTGTCGTTGACATTGGTTGACTGCGGCTATCCAATCCGTCGGGTACTCAGCTTTGTAAGGTTGGAAGGTGATGCAAATGAACGTTCAAGACCAAGTAACGCGACTGCATGGCATGATGCGAGTCGGACAAGCAGCGAAGTATCTCGGCGTTTCCGCCGAGACATTACGGAACTGGGATCGTGCTGGTCGATTAGTCGCGACACGGCATCCGGTGACCGGATATCGCTACTATGAACCGAAGGATCTCGAGAAGTTTCTTGGTGAGATCATCAAGGAGCGAATGCCCTCATGAGCGAGTTCCTTGTCAAGTTCTTTGATACCGGGGACTTCCCGGCCCGTTGGCAGTGTGGCAATTGGTCAGACTTTCTAGGTTGGCTTCACATCGGTAGCGATCTTGCGACGTTTGCTGCGTACTACGCGATTCCGATCGTGTTGGTTTACTTCGCACGCAAGCGTCGTGATTTCCCATTCAAGAGAATCTTTTGGTTATTCGCTGCATTCATTTCGGCATGCGGAACCGTTCACCTGATCGAAGCTGTCATTTTCTACTATCCGATCTACCGTATTTCCGGGCTGATGAAATTGTTTACCGCGATCGTGTCTTGGGGCACCGTGATAGCGTTAATTCGATACCTACCGTTGGTGATGCACTATCCATCGCTCGCCGATACGAATGAACGTTTGAAGAAAGAGATTATTCATCGGCAAAAGGTAGAACGTGATTTGTTGGCCTCGCAAGCAGAACTGCTGAGCCAGAAGAGCGAAATGGATTTGATGTACAAAGCCGCGCCGGTCGGGATGTCACTTGTCGGACCAGACCTGCGTTACATACGAATCAATGATCGATTGGCAGACATTCATGGACTGTCGCGCGAAGCTCACCTGGGAAAACGAATTCGCGACGTGTTGCCCGATTTAGGGCAAAAGATTGAGCGTTTCTATCAGCGAATTTTGAAGACGGGGGAAGCCCAGCTAGACAATGAAATTACGGGGACCACGGACGCGTCGTCGAAACGCCGTACTTGGTTAGCTAGTTACTATCCTTTGAAAGGCGAGGATGGAGTCATTCATTCGATCAGCGCAGTGGTTCAGGATATCACCCAGCGCAAGGAAACTGAGCGACGACTCAAACAGAGTGAAGCAGCGGCTTTAGCGGCGAGTCAGTCCAAGAGTGAGTTCTTGGCCAACATGTCTCATGAGATACGAACGCCCATGGCTGCAATTCTGGGTTATGCAGACGTGTTGCTTGGTCACTTGAAAGACCCGGATAATCGCAATTGCGTCTTGATCATGAAACGCAATGGCGAACACCTGTTGGAATTGATCAACGACATATTGGATTTGTCTCGCATCGAAGCGGGCAAGATGGACGTTGAGGAAGAGCCGGTGGCATTGCCTCATCTTGTAGCCGACATCGAATCGTTGATGCAGGTTCGTGCGGAGGAAAAGAAGGTCATCTTTGAGGTCGATTTTGAAGGCCATATTCCGCACACGATCAAAACGGATCCCACGCGACTGCGGCAAGTGCTTATCAATCTGATCGGCAACGCAATCAAGTTCACCGACGAAGGCGAAGTGCGTTTGAAGGTGAAGTTCATTGAAGGCGATGAAACGCCATTGATCGAATTTGCAATCATCGACACTGGCATCGGCATGTCACCAGATCAGATAGACCGATTGTTTAAACCGTTCTCACAGGGCGATTCGTCCGTCACGCGGCAATATGGTGGAAGCGGTTTGGGTTTGGCAATCAGCCAGCGATTGGTGCAAATGCTGAACGGGAAAATGGAGTTAGAAAGCAAGGTAGGCGAGGGAAGTACGTTCTACGTTCATTTACCGGTCTCCTCGATCGGTGAATTGGAACTGGTCAAACCTGATTTGTTGGTGAAATCAAGCGAACCTCGAGATCTGCTTGCCGAAACACCTAAGCTTACCGGTAGGATTCTCGTCGTCGACGACCGAAGAGACGTCCGCCACATTAGCCAGCACTTCTTAGAGAAGGCTGGTGCGACGGTTTCGACGGCGGAAGATGGACAAGAGGGAATCGACATGGCGATTGCCGCTCGTGACGCTGGCAAACCTTTCGACCTAGTGGTCATGGACATGCAAATGCCCAATGTTGACGGCATGCAGGCGGTCGCTGAACTTCGGTCCGCTGGTATCGAATGGCCCATCGTCGCGTTGACTGCCGACGCAATGAAGGGTGATCGCGATAAATGCCTTAACGGTGGTTGCGATGACTATCTCTCCAAACCCATCGACCATGCAAAGCTAATCCAAATGGCGGCTAAGTTCACCCAGTCCGTAACGGCGGACGAACTACGTCAAATGCGATCCGAACGTGCGGCAAAGTTGCACCGAACTCTAACCCAGCATTCATCGAATGAGTAAGTCAGCACGGCCACTTGTCGTCGCCGTTGGTTCTTCAGCAGGTGGTGTGGAGGCTTTCACCGAATTTGTCAAAGCGCTAGGGGAAACTCCAGGGTTTGCCGTTGCATTCATCCAGCATCTTGATGCGGCATCAAAATCATTACTCGTTGACTTGTTAGCCGCCAGCACATCGCTGACGATCAAAGAAGTAACCGCTCGAACCAAGGTCAAGCTCAACACGATTTACCTTGCTCCGCCGGGAATTCTGCTGACGTTGCGAAAGGGTTTCTTGGTGCCCGAAGAATCCGATGATGCTGATCGACATGTTGCCTCGATTGACCAGTTTTTTCACTCCGTGGCTGATGATCAGGGTGAACGCGGATTGGGAGTTGTGTTGTCGGGGGCGGGAAGCGATGGCACACTCGGTTTGAAAGCGATTAGCGATTGTGGCGGGATGACGTTCGCCCAAGACGCTGCGTCAGCAAAGTTTGATTCAATGCCTCGGAATGCGGCAACCACTGGCGTTGCTGATCACGTCCTGCCGCCGGCCGACATCGCGGCGGAACTGATCAAGTACGCTCGGTATCTTGAGCAATCCAAAGGCTTGATGCAAACCACCGCTCACATGGACACCATCGAGCAAGCGATCCCTAAGATTACCGAACAGCTTCTGCGAGTCACGGGACATAACTTTCAGCATTACAAGATCAGCACGCTCGGACGAAGAATTCATCGGCGGATGCAGATTTTGAAAATCTCGCAAGTGCGTCGCTATGTTGAACAAGTGCAAAACGATCCCGACGAAGCGGGATCGCTGTTTCGTGAGTTACTGATCGGCGTCACGGCGTTCTTTCGCGATCCTGATTCATTTGAAGAATTGGCCAAGCAGGTCATTCCCAAATTGTTTCTGCGGCGGCAATCTAATGATCCGGTACGGATCTGGATCCCTGGCTGCGCGACGGGCGAAGAAGCCTACACGATGGCCATTCTGTGCCGTGAGCACCTCGATACGATCGAGGGTGATTACGCCGTTCAGATCGTAGCCAGCGACATTGATGTCCGTGCGCTAGACATAGCACGCAAAGGGTCTTACCCCATCGGAATTGTCGATCATGTATCCGAAGAGCGTCTGGATCGGTTCTTCGTTAAGAAAGGCAAACGCTACCACGTCAAGAAAGAGATCCGCGAGAGCGTCTTGTTCTCGCCCCACAATTTGATCAGCGACCCGCCCTTTTCGCGTCAGGACTTGGTTTCGTGTCGCAATCTGCTGATCTACCTCGGTCCTCATCTGCAGAAGAAACTGATACCGCTGTTTCACTATGCGTTGCGTCCGGGCGGCTATTTGTTTTTGGGGCCAAGCGAGAGCATGACTTCGCACAAAGAATTGTTTCGTAGCGTCAACGAGAAGCATCGAATCAGCCAGCGCAAAGGAACTGCGATTGGTAAAACGCCTCAGGCCGTATCGAAAGTGCCAGCGGTCGGGTCTTACCATCCACTGGGAAGTTCCTCTTTGGACGATGATAAGACAGACGCTGTTCAAATCATGCAGCGAATCATCTTGGATGAGTTTGCACCCAAGTCAGTAGTGGTTGATGAAGACGGACACGTGATTTGTTCGTCGGGGGAAATGAACAAGTACTTGTCGACCGGTGAAGGAGCGTTTTCGAACCGGATCGTCAAAATGGCCCGTCGCGGCTTGCGAATCGGTCTTCGTGCGGCCCTTCTGGAAGCGAAAGCCAAACGTCGGCGCATCGTGCATGAGAACCTGTCCGTTGAAACCGACGAGGGCAAACAACCCGTTATGATCACCGTTCAACCGATGATGCGGATCGGCGAAGACAGCGGGCTATTTCTTGTGGTTTTCCATGACGTTGGTCTACCGATTGAAGGGATCGGGAATCGCAAAGACGCCAATGGCGCAAGCGACGACGAATCCGAAACGGCTAATGTACTGACAAGTTCAGCGACCGACATGGAGGTCATGGTCGAACAACTTGAACGCGAACTGGCAACGGCTCGTGACGATCTCGAAAATTCGATGCAGGAGATGGAAGCGGCCAACGAAGAATTGAAGTCGTCCAACGAAGAACTGTTGTCGATGAACGAGGAACTGCAATCGGCCAACGAAGAGTTAGAGTCATCCAAAGAAGAGATTCTTTGCAGCAGCGAAGCGGTCGCACGAGCGAACAGCGATCTCGAAAACTTGTTGCGAAGTACTCGGATCGCGACGATTTTCCTAGACGAGGATTACTCAATCCGCAGCTTCACGCCGGCCGCGACTGATCTCTACGGGCTAATTCCAACCGACATCGGCAGGCCGCTTACCCAGTTGGTGCCCTATGTCCAAGAAATGCCCGCGCTTCCCGACGCAAGCGTTCTTGATGGTGAAAACCCGGTTAAGCACACCGTTCTAGGAACTAATGGGCGAACCTACATCCGCCGAGTATTACCCTATCAAGATCAAAGTGGCCAAAGCAGAGGCATCGTGGTTACGTTCACGGATGTGACGGACTTGAAGGAAAGCCAAGACCGACTCCTGGCCAATCAAGCTGAACTCGCTCAGGCAAAGGTCAAGATGGACCTCGCGATGGAAGTCAGCGGAGTTGCATCCTGGACGTGGGACTTCGAAACCAACCAGCCGTTTGCTGACTCTAATTTGAATCGGCTTTGGGGATTTAACGCCGACGAAAAACCTTCTCTTGAGGATCTTGTTGGGCGGATCGGGGAAGAGCATCGAGAGCGAATCGGCAGCGCCCTTGAAAACGTTTTCGAACGCGGTGGTCCCTATGACCAAGAACACACGGTTCACCTGCCAAGCGGGAAAACACGTTGGGTACGCGCGTTCGGTCGCGCGAACTCACCGACCGAATCTCCACGCGAATTTGCCGGGATCGTGACCGATATTACAGACCGGAAAGCATTCGAGCTCGACTTGAAGCAACGAGAATCTCACTTTCGGTCCATGACGGACGGCTTGCCGTTGATGGTGTGGACCAACGACGAACTAGGTCGACATCAAGTAGTCAATCGAGCTTTCTGTGAATTCTTCGGTATCAATGCCGACGAGACGGAAGACTTGTCTTGGCGAAAACTACTGCACGAAGCGGACGTCGAAATTTACTTGAGCCAATTTGCTCGCTGCGTTGCCGAGCGATCGAATTTTCACGCCGAGGTTCGTGCGCGACGTGCCGATGGTCAATGGAGATGGATCGAATCGTGGGGGCAGCCTCGGTTTTCGTCCACCGGCGACTACATCGGTCACATCGGAGCGAGCGCGGATGTGACGGATCGAGTTGAGGCGGTTCGGGATTTGGCCGAGAACCGACGTCGACTGGCTTTGGCCATGAACGCGGCAAGGATGGGGTCGTTCGTTTGGGATCGGATATCCAACGAACTCATTTGGGACGAGGAATGGATGCGTGCGGTAGGTCTGCAGCAAGAAATCGCTCACACCGGAGATGCGTTTTTCGATCGGGTTCACCCGGAAGACTTGGCTGAACTTCACCGCAACATTGCTCGAAGCCGAGACAGCGGCAGCGACTTCAAAGCCGAGTTTCGGATCATTCGCGACGACGGTGAATTGCGATGGCTAGCAGGCGTAGGCAACTGGATCCTTGACGGTGTGCCCAAGGGCGAAAAGCCATGCAAGTTGGCCGGGCTCAATTGGGATATCACCGAACAAAAGGAATACGAAAATGAAATACGTCTGAACGAAGAACGATTAAGAGTCGCGGCGGGGGCTGCTGGGTTTGGAATGTTCCACGTCGACATTGACAACAATCACGTCGATTGGTCGGACGAGTTTTGTCGGCTGGTAGGAATTGATCCCAATTCCAATTTGGATATGGCAATCGGTGATATGCCTGACTTTGTCCATCCTGCCGATGCCGAGAAAGTACGCATCAGTGTTCAGAAAATTCTTGACGATCTCGAAGAGCCAGATCATTGGTTCAATCACCGGATCCTGAAGAAATCGGGCGAAGTACGCCATGTACGCGTTCAAACTCGATCATTGTACGAAGGAGAAGGCGACAACAAGCGTATGAAGATGTTGGTCGGAACGCTTCTGGATGTAACTCAGCAAAAAGAATACGAAACCAAACTTCGTAAGCAAAAGCGAATCGCAGAAATCGCCAACGCGTCCAAGAGTGAATTTGTTGCCAACATGTCGCACGAGATCCGTACTCCGATGACAGCAATCCTTGGGTACGCTGATCTATTACAAGATCATATTCATAGTGAAGAGGCACGAGACCATCTAAGCACCATTCGTCGTAATGGCGACTACCTGCTTGAGATCATTAATGACATTCTCGATCTTTCGAAGATCGAAGCTGGCAAGTTAGA
Organism: Rubripirellula amarantea; assembly: GCF_007859865.1. Taxonomy (NCBI): domain Bacteria; kingdom Pseudomonadati; phylum Planctomycetota; class Planctomycetia; order Pirellulales; family Pirellulaceae; genus Rubripirellula; species Rubripirellula amarantea. The sequence goes on from NZ_SJPI01000001.1 coordinate 3,310,724, forward strand.
CATCGATCTAGAGCGATTTCGACCCGAGCAAATCATTGAAGATGTACGAAGCATCATGGAAGTTCGCGCCAAAGAAAGAGGCTTGGAGCTAGAAGTCCGCTACGAAGGTCAGATACCGCGTATCATCGAAAGTGACGGCAAGCGGCTAAAGCAAATTTTGATCAACCTGGTAGGCAACGCACTGAAGTTCACGCATGACGGCCGAGTAGAAATGGTGATTTCGATGCGGGATGACAAGCTTGGAATCGATGTGATTGATTCCGGGATTGGGATGTCTTCCGAGCAACAAGACAGATTGTTCCAACCATTCACACAGGCTGATTCTCTAATCACGCAGCAGTTTGGTGGGACTGGGTTGGGGCTCGCGATCAGTCAGCGGTTAGCGGCGATGCTCGGCGGGGCGATTTCGTGCGAAAGTAAATTGGGATGCGGAAGTAAGTTCACAGTGACGTTCAGCACGGGAAATTTCCCGGGGATGGAGATGATTCAACCGGGATCGCTAGCTGAAACCTCGCCCTCGTCCGCCTTGAACGGTGAATCCGTTGTACTGGATTGTGAGATATTGATTGTCGATGATCGCCGCGACATCCGTTTCCTGAGTAAGCAAATCCTGTCCAAAGCAGGCGCGAAGATTACCGAGGCCGAGGATGGACTGCTTGGAATCCAAGCCGTCAAGAAGCGCATGGCCAATGGATCTAATTTCGACCTGATCTTGTTAGATATGCAAATGCCAAACTTGGACGGCTACGAAACGGCGAAGCAACTTCGCCAAATGGGCTTCTTGTCGCCGATCATCGCATTGACTGCTGACGCAATGCAGGGGGACATGAATCGCTGCATCCAAAGTGGTTGCAACGACTACCTAAGTAAACCGATCGACAAAGGGGCCATGCTCCAAATGGTCAGCCGCTTCTTGTTCGATTGAAACCACGCCACGAATCGCAAATGAACTGGTGCGATTTGGACTGGGCCCAGCTCGTGGCTCATGGCCCAAAGCCGACGCGCAGAATCAATCTTCAAGCACAGTATCAATCTTCAAGTATCGGGGCTGAAGTTTGCGATTGATTAACACTTGTGGCTGCACTGCTGAAAGTTTGAGTAACAGGTTCCGATAGCCGCTCGTGAAGATCAGATTGCTTGACTCGATCGGGGCCAACAAGAGGAAACGTAACTCCGTGATTGGTTTGGATGAAGGCGAATTGGCTGGAAGTATTCATGAGAACTAATAGTGTTTGAGAAAAACGTAGATGGATGCAGGTGAGAGAACTACAGGCAGTTCGCCCGTTACAGAACAACGATCAACGCGTGAATGACGCCGACGATCCAAAATCCGATCAGTGTCAGAACAACGTTCAAGAAAAACTGTGTTCCAATACCTTTGTCCATGAACACCGCCAACGGTGGCAGCAAGATCGCAAGGACAACTTTAAGAAGAGTGTTTTGATTGGTGATCGTGGTTGACATGGTCACGTGTCCTAATGGTTCATCAGACAAGACGGCCGATTGTTTGATGCAATATGAGGAAAGGGTCATGGCTAGTGCCGTCTGATGGTTGAGACGATGCAAAGCACATACCAAGGTCGGATAAATGATCAATCCAACGCACTCGGGTTCACACCTTTGAGGTCGCAAGCACGAATCGGTGTTGAATTGGACGAGGTTGCGATTTGCCTCGCCTTGTGGCCCTTATCGGTAGGTCGGCAATCCAAGCGTCTATCTATTTGTCGTACATCAATAGCCGTTAGTCGTATATCGTTTATCGCTCGCAAAGAAGTTCAATCGACGACACCTAGGGAGTCAGATTGTTTCGACAGTAGCGAAAGCTCGTTGTTAGCTGGCAATGCGTCCAATCGGGAATGTGCGAAATCAGTGTGCGAACTCAATGTGCGAACTTAAGCTGCAAGCTGTACGTGCGAGCTGGCGATAGACCGCGGGCGACTGTTGGTTCAAGTGTCGGTACAAGTGTCGGTACGGCGGTTGCGGTATAGGTGTGGTTCTGTTCAACCTCAACCTATGAAGGGCAAGACCATGTCTAAAGAACCCGGCATCATTGAAGAAACGAAAGATGCGATCATGGACGATCAGCATTCAATTGACGAAAAAGCACCCGGCACTCCCTTTATGCTCGTCGCTTTGAGCTATTTGGCAGTTCTGGCGGTGGTATGTGGGCTGTTGGCCCTAATCATGTGGGTGCTGTGATTTTGGCTCGTCTGCAATGTACGTGATGGTTGCCAATCTAGGCAGGATCGCGGTTGTTGTCGCATTGACCAAGTTGGCAGCGGATCAGTCATCGGATGTGTAATTGCAGTGAATAGAACTCCATACCGCACGGAATCTTGTGTTGGAACAGCGTTTGCGTTCCCGCGGAACAAACAACCCTTCCCCCAGGATTCCGCATGCTTCGTAAGAAAACGCTCTGCGTTCTAATCGCCGCTCTGTTGAGCTTTTCGTTTTTCTACTCAATCGGCGCGGCCCAAGACGAAGCGCCGACTGCGGACGCTGTCGCGGCAGAGGTGACTGCGGACCGCAATGGCGGTGGCAAGGAAGTTGAAGTCGCAGATGAAGTCCAGGTGGATCCCGTCAACAGCGACGACCGTATTCAAGATCGGTTACAGGAAATCATGGAGGCTACGGGGTGGTTTGAATCGCCCAGTGTTGAAGTAGATCGTGGCGTTGCATTCCTACATGGCACCGCCGACACAAAGAAACACCAGGCCTGGGCCGAAGCGACCGCGATGAAAACTTCGGATGTGGTAGCGGTAGTCAACCGAATTGCCGTTGAGGAACAACCGCTGTGGAATTTCGATCCCGCGGTGGCATCATTGAAGCAACTCGGGCGAGAGGCAACTGCCGTGCTTCCGTTGCTAGTCGTAGCCTTCGTGATCGGATGCTTGTTCTACTACCTAGCGATCGCGACGGCGAAGTTCACACGTTGGCTCACGGCCAACCGCATCGATAGCTCGTTGCTTCGGCAGGTGACGGGGAACGTGGTCGCCGTGATTGTGTTCATCGTCGGCATGTACATAGCGTTGCGTGTTTCGGGGTTGACTCGGTTAGCGGTGACGCTGCTGGGCGGTACCGGGCTAGTCGGGTTGGCGCTTGGATTCGCGTTCCGAGATATCGCAGAGAACTACCTCGCCAGCATTTTGCTTTCTCTCAATCACCCATTTCGAGTTGGCGATTTGATCGAGGTGGAAGGCGCCAAAGGGTTCGTACGAAAGGTGACAACTCGCGGAACAGTGTTGAGTACACTTGAAGGCAATCAAATCCAGATGCCCAATAGCACCGTCTACAAGGGCCAGATTATCAACTACACGGCGACTCCGCTGATTCGAAACGAATTCTCGATTGGGATTGGATTCGATGATTCCGTCACCCAAGCTCAAGAGATTGTCATGACAGTACTGACGGAACATTCCGCCGTGATTGGCGATCCTGCACCCATTGTCGTTGTCGAATCATTGGGTTCATCTACGGTTAATCTGCGAGCCTACTACTGGATCGACCAGGGGCAACATTCACCATTGAAGGTTAAGAGCAGCGTGATCCGACAAGCCAAGCAAAAACTGACGGAAGCGAAAATTACAATGCCCGACGAAGCACGTGAATTAGTGTTTCCACAGGGTGTTCCGGTACGGATTGTTGATGCTTCCGCAAGTGGCGAAGATCCGCAAGTCCTTGATGGTCAACTGCTAGATTCTCGGGATACCGTTTTGAACCATTCAGCTCGGGAAGCGACGGTTGAAGAACCTGTTCTCGATGCGACAGCGGGCGAAGGCGATTTGGCAACTGAACAAGACGAAGTTTTGCGAGCGACGAAGGACGATGAGACGGTCGATGGTGAGGCGAACCTCATCGCATGAGAGCCTACCTACAGCAACTGACTTACCGGATAAAAGGCAGCTATTGGTTCATTCCTTCGCTGATGGTTATCGGTGCGATTCTGCTTTCGCAGTTCACGATCTGGATTGACCGCGACTTTGGAAACGATTGGCTGAAAGACTTCTGGTTCGTTTCGATGAATCAACCCGATGGAGCGCGAGCACTGTTGGCCACGGTCGCCGGTTCGATGATCACGGTCGCCGGCGTTACTTTTTCACTCACTATCCTTGCTGTCTCTCACGCGACATCGCATTTCGGACCGCGTTTACTGGACAACTTCATGCGTGATCGCGGCAACCAGGTCACGCTCGGCACCTTCGTGGCAACGTTCCTCTATTGCTTGTTAGTTCTACGGGTGGTGCGTGGTGGAGGCGAATCGAACGATCTGGGCGTTGAACTGGGCGCTTTTGTTCCTCAGTTGTCGTTGCTAGTTGGGTTAGTGTTGACGATTGCTAGTGTCGCAGAACTCATCTATTTCATTCACCATGTTCCAGACAGCATCCACATCAGCACAGTGCTGCAGCGATTGGCTGTCGACATGGATGCGAAGTTTGACGAACTGTATCCCGAGACGCTTGGTGACCCACTTGATCCGGATCAACGGGATCAAGATCGTTCGCTGAACTTCTCGCACACGGTGGAATCTGCTCATAGCGGCTATCTGCAGGGAATAGACGATACCGAGCTGCTGGAATTTGCTAAAGCGAATGACTGTGTATTGCGATTGTTACGTCGTCCAGGCGATTTTCTGAGACTCGGCGAACGTATCGTCGAAGTAACACCGGTGGACGATTGGTCCGACGATCACGTCAAGCAAATCCAGCATGGCTTCACCATTGGGTTTTCTCGGACGCCCACCCAAGATGCTTTTTTCACGCTGAATGAATTTGTTGAGGTAGCAACGAGAGCCCTGTCGCCTGGAGTGAACGATCCATTTACGGCGATGCAGTGTATCGATTGGCTATCCGACGGTCTGGTGAAGCTATCCCGCCGACAGCTCCCCAAACTCAAACGGGTGGATTCGGAAGGCGACATTCGCATCATCATCTCGCCCGTGGGCTACATCGACTTTGTCGATGCGATGCTGGGACAACTAGTGCCTTACGCGAGCCGAGATGAGAACGTGCGAAAGTATTTCATCGACTCGATGGAACGCGTGATTGCGATTTCGGAAGCTGCCGAGTTGAATCAGTTGATCAAGAAACAAATTCATCGCATATCGACCGTGCACGCCTGAGCAGGGTATCACTCGACAACGCGGGTGTGCATCACGACTAGGAATTGCGACTATCAAGCTCGCTTAGCTTCTTCGCTAGAAAACGTTGCTCCGATGACTGCTTACTTAACCGCATAGCAGTCTGAAAAGCCTTCCGTGCGTCACTGAACCGACCTATGCGACTAAGCAGTTCGCCGCGTGCCGAATGAGCCAAAGCATAGTTCGACAATTCGCCATGTTCTAAGAGAGAATCAATTTGGAATAGGCCTGCCGCTGGTCCATTACGCATTGCGACCGCGACCGCTCGGTTGAGTTTAACGATCGGGCCGGGCGAAACTTGGCTTAGCAGGTCATAAAGGCCAACGATCTGTACCCAGTCGGTCTTGTCGGCAGTCGGGGCTTCGGCGTGCAATGCTGAAATTGCTGCTTGCAAGGTATAGGGACCGACATGCCGTGTCGCAAACGCTTGCGCCACGAGCTCGCGACCTTCGCGTATTAAAGTCTGGTCCCAAAGCGAACGATCCTGGTCGTCTAACAGCACGATATCACCAGCTTCGTCGGTGCGAGCGTTTCGCCGCGACTCGTGAAGCAACATCAGAGCGAGTAACCCCATCACCTCAGCGTCTGGACACAGGGCGAGGACGAGTCGACACAGCCGAATGGCTTCAGTTGTTAAATCGCCACGGATAAGCGTTTGACCAGCGGAAGCAGAATAGCCCTCGTTAAAGATCAAGTAAATTACGACCAAGACGCCATCGAGACGTTCGGGCAATTCATCTCGGTCAGGGATCTCGATCGGAATTCCGGCTTCGCGAATTTTCGCTTTGCCCCTGACTAAACGCTGGGCCATCGTTGTGGGAGTGGTCAGGAAGGCGCTTGCGATTTCCTCGGTAGTAAGCCGACACACCTCACGCAACGTTAACGGTACCTGAATTTCGGAGGCAATCGCCGGGTGACAACAAGTGAAGATCAACCTTAGCTGGTCATCTTCGATTGCGGTGGAGTTCTTTGACTCGTTGACACCCCTTACGTTTTCTAATCGTTTCGCAATCTCGCTGGCTCGCTCAGTCAAACGAGCCTGACGCCGAATGAGGTCAATTGCCTTGAACCGGCCTGTCGAGATAAGCCAAGCCGTCGGATTATCAGGGATGCCTTCACGAGGCCATTGGATAAATGCACTGGCAAACGCTTCCTGCATCGCGTCTTCCGCTAGGTCGAGATCGCCAAGCAAGCGAGCTAGTGACGCGAACACCTTTCCCGACGAGCCGTGAAAGATGTCTTCGATAGTTTGAGATTTCGATGAGGCCATAGACGACCATTTTCATCGAAATCGGTTAACCAATCTAGCGTGGACAATTAAGTGCAATTGAGTGGAATCTGACTCCATCAAAGGTCTTCGCGTCGATCAACATTCGATGCGGATTTAGACTTCTTGAGCCTGTAGCATCCACAAATGCTTTTCTAATGGGCCAGAAATTGCGATCAGCATGTCTTCGCTGATTGGATCGAGGTCGCCGAGTTTTTCGATCGCTGAACGAAGCCCATCAATCGTTGTCTTTGTAGCATCAGCAACGCGGGTAATGGTGCTTTTTACATCGACAAAATCGTAGGGGTACGATTCCAGGTCACTTTGCTCACTAACCGTGGATGCTCGACCGTCCGCAGCAATCCCCAGTGCTACGATACGCTCGGCTACCTCATCACTTGCATCACGCACCGTGGCGATGATTTCGTCAAGTTGCAAGTGGATGCTGCGAAAGTTCGGTCCGACGACGTTCCAGTGGGCCTGCTTCATCAACAGCGCAAGATCGATCAGGTTGGTCAAATTTTCTTGAAGAAGAGATGTGACTTGCTCGTTAGTTTCAGATTTAAGAATGTCGCGCTTGAACTGTGTCTTGATTGCCGTTGCCATCGTTGAAAATCCTGTTAGTGGAAGTAGTAAGTAGTCGTAGGTGCCAATCGCAAGACCTCACAAACGAGTAAAGTTGGCGCGTTGGCGTCCGATGTGATCCAGAACCGGACAGTTGAGGACCAAAAACAGAGGGTGCAAACAGTGGGCCAAAACGCGATGTGCGAAACTGTATTTTTTCTGGCTCACAAGTTGCTTGTAGGTTTACTGCTCCGCGACGAATATCTCGTCGTTTCCATGTTCTATCTACCGACTTTCCGGAATGCCTCTCATGACGCTGAACAATCAAAACAAGTCCGAAGCCAGTCCGCTCAACGAGGTGCCGTGTCCGCATTGCGGTGTGGCCGTCGATGACCGTGCACCAGCCTGCCCGAACTGTGGAGAGAAGATCTATGTGGAACATCCGGGAGGAATTACACCCACGAAGCATCGCCAAATTCCCATGAATCGCCCTCCTGAGTAAAACAGCCGGCGGATTTGAATGTTCGGCCTGCCCTTGCTAGCTGCGATATATAGGGGCAAGACGGGAGAGCCTAGCCGCCGACTGTCAGTCTGCATCGAAACGGCATAGAGAACTTTGTTGGGCTTTCACTCACCATACTATTAGCCAATTCGATTGGCCGTGCGAACAAGTTGTTCGTCATGCAATTTGTTCGTCATGCGATTCGATGATCAAGAGCGACTGATCGCCAGCGGCTTATACGCCCTGCATTCTCGCGACGATTTTTCGCGTCACGATCCGCGGCAAGAAGCTAGTCGAAGTTACCATTAATCGGTTTTGCCAGCCTGGAATGACGATGTCTTCGTTGTTGCGGTATCCCCTATAGCCCGCTTTGGCGACGTCCAAGGCGGACATCGTTGACTTAGAAAACATATCGAGCCGGCCCATCCCCGAATCATCGCCGAAACCCGATTCCGTTGGTCCGGGTTCGAGACACGTCACATGCACTCCGGTCCCTTTCACCTCTTCACGCAAGCCCTCCGTGAACGACAGGACATACGCCTTACTGGCGTAGTACACGGCCATGTTGGGCCCGGCTTGGTAGGCAGCGATGGATCCGACGTTGAGAATTCCTCCCGAACCGCGTTCGATCATTTGTGGGAGTAGTTGGCGGGTTAGTCTAGTCAATGCAACGACGTTCACCATCAGCATGTCAGTTTGTCGGTCGGCTGATAACTCGGTGAACTTTCCCAATGCACCAAATCCAGCGTTGTTGACCAAAGTCTCTATCTCGAGACCTCGGTCTTGAAGACGTTCGCACAATCGGTCCACAGCCTCAGGCTTGGAAAGATCGCTAATGATCACATCAGCGCGAACACCAAACGAAGATCGGATGGTTTCAGCTAACTCGGTGAGTTTGTCCTCGCTTCGAGCCACAAGTACGACGTCGTTGCCGTCCTTCGCAAACTGCTTTGCGAGTTCAAGGCCGATTCCCGACGAACTTCCTGTTATTAATGTCGTACTCATAGTTTCTTGCAATTCCTAGATGTCGTTAGTTTCCGATTAAATGGACCGCCCTACGCGTCGGTCGCAGAGCTAATGTTGGCAGCTTTGGGTGGGTTGTCGTCGTTGGGAGTGCGGGATTCCCATTGGGCGAGTTCGCGAAATTTGGTCGCAAGCTTGCCGGTGATTGAGGACAATGCTCCGCCGCGATGCATCGCTTGCTCGCCACATTGATCTTTCACTCGGTTCTCGACGTTTGTCATCAAACCTTCGTTGGACTTCCACACATAGCCGCTCATCAACAGTGACTTTAGCAGTCCGTCTCGGCGCTCAATCAAATCTTGATTTTCACCCTTCAGCGACTCGCAAACCAGTTTGGCAAGTTCGTTTAAGGTTGATTCAATTTCAGGGTTCGTCTCGTCCATGGGTTTACCTCAGAGTGCATGAGAAAAGCGGCACACAAAAACGTGCGCCGCTTTTCGAATTGGGTGCTCCGTTGAAATCAACGAGCGGAAAATTTTGATGTTCCACACGGGAAACGTGGCGATTAGACCACTGGTCCACGACGGCCCATGATCAGACCGATCACGAACAGGACGAGGAATACAACAAACAAAATCTTTGCAATCGAAGCAGCGGTACCGGCGACTACACCGAACCCGAGAACTCCTGCGATGAGTGCGATAACCAGAAACGTCAAAGCCCAGCCTAACATGGCAATCTCCAAAAGTGAAAAGTAGTTCTGCCGCGTGCGGTGAACGTCACTGGTCACGCGTTTGGCTTGGTATGCAACGCGATTGCCGTGCCAAAGCGATCTGGAAATTATCTCAAAGGCAATGCCGAAGCAGTACCATCGAGGTTTCGCCGCATTTAGCAGCAAATCCTTAAGACGCTCGCGTCAAGCTCGTTAGCAAGTAAACATCATTCGCGCGTCGATCGACCAACCAGGTGTCGCAGCGACCAAAGAGATATCTTTCAGCAAGAACGCTGAGCCTAAGTGGGCGTTATGCACCATCCCCCACTGCGAACTAGAGCGAACTGGTGACTGTTAGGCTGCTCCAGAATGCCCAGTACCCGAATGCCCAGTACCCGAATCTCCCAAGTAGTGGAACGTACTTTGCTTATTCTTTGTTCACGCTCCCGGTTGCAACGTTATGACTTAGCCATCGCGACGATCGACTGTGATCACATGCGGTTGGTGCGGGTAATCTCACGGGTAATCCCAGGAGCGTTTCACTAAAAGCGACTACGACAACGACTACTAAACTGGAGACCAGCCATGAATGTTCAAGAGCGTCCAACAACAGGCGATATGTATCGTTGTAGTAAGTGTGAGTTTGAAATCCATATCACAAACGGATGTCAGTGCGACGATTGCACTACCCAATTACAGTGCTGTGGGCAACCGCTCGAGAAGGTGACGGCAATCCCTGTCCAGAACCCACGACCATCTCAGGCATTGGACCAGAACAATGCTTAAGCGAATGACAAACCACGATGGTTCTGAGCTCAATCCAACCGTGCTGGTTGTGGATGATACGGATGCTGCAAGGCGATTGATTGTTCGCACACTAGATCGTATTGGATTTTCAACGATTGTTGCCATCGATGGAGAGAGCGCTCTTCACAACATCCGCGACTTCCGGCCCGACGCAATCGTGACTGACCTCGAAATGCCTGGGATGGATGGTGAATCTTTGATCGAAAAACTAAGGTCCAACCCTGACGAGCGCGTCCGTGAGCTTCCCGTGATCGTATGCAGTTCGAAGAACGATTTAGAGACACGCCGCAATCTTCTTCGACTTGGCGTTAACGCGATCGTTCCCAAGCCTGTTGATGTACGAATGCTGGCCAGGCGAGCGTTGAAGCTGTTTAAGATCATTTAGTTTTCGATCTGTTTCCTGCACTGGCACTTCGCGAATGTCAAGCAACATGAAGCTGGGCCTGCTTTGAAATTCGACGATAAGCCTTAGCCCTGCTACCTCTTCTCTGCCATTGCTCGGTGGCACCGCCAGCTAGCTCGAAATCTTTCAGGGTGGCAATGTTAGCTCTCCAAGAGCAGTGCTATAGCGTGCAACGCATTTAGGGCACTTTTTGCAGTCTGAAACTGGGTGAATGTTGCGCAATTCGGAGGAATTTTGCCAAAAACGGAAATCTGGCCCTAAGGAAAGTGTTCGTGGCGAGTCTCCTTTCATGAGAGGATGAAGGATCGAGATTCAGAATCGCCTTGCTTATCGAACAGATTTCATGTTGAAAACGACTCCCCGAGTCTATCAAGCTAACGCCGAGAGTGAGCCGCGTGCCGCTCTGTTGGCACTGTTTGAATCCGAGGAATCGTTGCTTTTACGGTACGCGTTTTCGATTACCGGACGTCGCGCAGTTGCGGAAGAGATCGTTCAAGAAGTCTTCTTGCTTCTGCATAAGAACTGGGACGAAGTCGAATCGCCTAAGTCCTGGTTGACGCGCAGCGTTCGAAACAAGGCGTTCAGCTTTGTCCGCGATCATCGTCGGGAAGTGCTAACGTCCAATGACGAATCACAACCGACCACGACGGCGGCTAGTGAATCACCCCAGCAAGTACTGCTTCGCGTGGAAGCAACAGTCAAGTTACGTGAATTACTAGGCCAGCTAAGTGAATCCGATCAACGATTGGTAACGCTGAAGTACTTCGACGATTGCAAGTACAGCGAGATAAGCGATCAAACCGGCATGAGTGTCGGCAACGTCGGTTATCGATTGCATCACATTTTGAAACAGCTAGCCGGGAAGCTGACGTCACTCGGAATCGACGAAAAGTCATGAACAACGAACTGAACAACGACGGAATTGATTCTGAACTCGAAGCTCGCATTGTCGCGTTAGTTTTGGGTGAGGCTTCTGACTTCGAAGCATCACAGTTGAATCAGATGATCGAACAACGACCCGAGTTGGCCACCTTTCGAGATGAGATGGCGCGAGTGCATGACTTGCTCCGGGGCGTACAAAGGGACGATGCGATCGCGGGCGATGATTGGAAGCTGCCTGAGCACAGGCGTAAGCAGGTGATCGCAACGTTCAACGGCGAGCCGTGCGAAGAGGTTGATCCTCGTGTCGCATCTGATGCCGAAGTGCGTTGGAGCAGGCGGAAGGTTGTTGCGGCTTTGGTGACGGCCGCCTGTTTGGCAATGGTGGTGTTGGGGTTGAGCTTTCCTTCAGTCCATTCCGCACGTGAGGCTTCTCGAGGTGAAAATCAAGCGAAAGGATTCGAACGCGCATTTGAGCTCGACGGAATTTTATCCGACGACGAGAAGCTAGATCCAAATTCGTCCATGACTTTCAAGATCGAGGAACTGCGACGTTTCGACGACGGACGACGGAAAGAGGTGCGGGCGACCTTGCGGTCTATCGAAAACGAAACGCTTCCAGCCGTAGAGATAATCCAACAGCGAATCAATCAACCAGCGACGGATCGTTATCAAGTTCAGGACGCTGCGTCCGAGGGAACAATGGAATCAAAATTGCAATTTCAAAGGGAATCGGGCGCTCGCATAGTACGTGAGCAGGCAGGCAAGTCCGTGGCGGATATCCAAGCGAGTCGGCATTACGATATTGAACCGCAGCGGATTGGGCGTATCGCATCGGGTGCTGCAGCGGGTGGACCACTCGAGGCGGATGCCAATTCGAATGGTCGGGCTCCGTTCACGCCATATGCCGCAGTGCCCGTGACACCCGAAGTTCAGAAGCCGGCTGTGCAATTGATGGACATCGCTGACCAGAACGGTCAATCGGGAGCGGGCATCGCAGGTCAGGTTGAAGCATTCGGATTCCAAAACCAAGTTGGCGGACGCGATTTCGATTCGGACGGTAATGTGATGGGACCTGGTGATGCTGCGATGTTTGGGGATATCCCATCGGCCTATTTCGGTGTCGATATAAACAGTTCGGACGCCGCAGATAAGTTGGGCGAAGCGTTAGCAGATAATCCTGTTTCGGACTCAATTGCGATCAATGGTGGGACCGAGATGAAACTCGGATCGCAGCGTCCAATTTTATCGAAGCGATTGAGTATCAGTCGAAATGAAACGTCTGAATCACGTTTGCAACGATCTGGAAATACCGAGTCCGATTCGGGTTCACGAGACTTCATCGAGGCGTTTCGGCATAGGGCGGCTTCAACTAAAGATGATTCGAGGCAATCACTGCTGTTAGAGGAATCCCTCACTGAAAGCGATTCGTTGGCGAGGTGGGGAAGAGAGCTGGCGGAACGAGTGGCGGGAGAACATCCTGAATTCTCGATAGAGAAAGCCAATCGGGCACGGGGATTGTCGGCTGAGGCTGCGCCCGCCGGAAGCATGCTAAACATCGCTGCAAAGGACCCTGCGAAAAAACGCACGCTCTTACGTGAAGCTCAGGAAAGCGACGCTGGCACCGACGCCTTCTCGACATTCTCGCTTCACGTCAGCGACGTGTCGTTCAAGCTCGCTCAGGCGTCACTCGCCAGTGGCCAATGGCCAGAACCGAGCAAGATTCGCATCGAAGAGTTTATCAACGCGTTTGATTACGGTGACCCACTGCCCGGCGACCATCCAAGTGACCATCAAAAGGTAGCGTGCCGCGTAGAGCAAGCCAGTCATCCGTTCTTGCAACAGCGAAACATGTTGAGGATAGCGATGCGAACGGCGGCGGCGGGACGAGCGAGCCAAACACCACTTCGTTTGACACTGTTGCTAGACAATTCGGGATCGATGGAACGTTCAGATCGCCAAAAGACTTTGCGTCGGGCGTTCGCTGCGCTGGCGGACCAACTCACGCCTAGTGATCAAATCACACTGATCAGCTTTGCTCGCATTCCACGATTGATGGCGGACAAGTACAGCGGATCTCGCGCGGGCGAACTGGTGGAACTTATCGATGGGCTTCCTAGCGAAGGAGGAACAAACGTCGAAGCCGCCTTGCAGCTCGCGTATGAAAAGTCTCAAGATCAGTTCCTCGACAAAGCCCAGAACCGAATCGTATTGCTCACGGACGGAGCGGTAAATTTGGGCGATGCCGATCCCAATCGCTTGTCCGAGATGGTGACGATGATTCGTCAATCCGGTGTCGCTCTTGATGTGGCCGGTATTTGCGCCGAGGGACTCAACGATGAGATCCTAGAAGCGCTTTCGCGTCAGGGCGATGGTCGCTACTACCTGCTTGATTCGATTGAATCGGTAAATGAAGGATTCGCAAACCAGCTTGCCGGATCACTGCGTCCGTCGGCTAAGAACGTAAAGATTCAAATGGAGTTCAATCCGAAACGAGTCGGGAAGTACAAGCTACTTGGGTTCGACAAACATCGTCTCAACCACGAAGACTTTCGCAACGATCAAGTGGATGCAGCCGAAATGGCTGCAGCAGAATCTGGGGTCGCGATGTATCAGTTTGAACCAAAACCCGATGGCGAGGGCGATGTCGGTTCGGTTTCCGTTCGCTTCTTAGACCTTTCGTCGGGCGAAATGGTCGAGAACCGCTGGCCGATACCGTATCAACCCAACGCACCGCGACCTGACCAAGCGTCGGCTTCACTTCGGATTGCCATCGCTGCGTCACTGTTTGCGGCGAAACTAAGTGGTGATCCCGTCGGCGAATCAGTCCAACTGAAAACTCTTTCTGAATTGGTTACCGGGCTATCCGAGCAAGCGTCGCGCTCCGCACGCGTGGGGCAACTGGTGCGGATGCTGGAACAAGCTCAGGAAATCAGCGGAAACTAAAGCTTGCATCGAGCGGTTTATCGTTGAGCGGTTTTGCATTTTCTTTGCATTGATTTGAAAACGATTTGACAAATGATTTCGCGGCACCGGGCAGGATGTGAGGTGAGGTCACGCATGTAGGAATATCTTCTCTCGACAACTGGGACCAAAACTATGTTTCGCATTTTGCCTTTCGAGCTACGAGCCCGCGGTCGTGTAATGGGTTGGCGGGCGGCGGTGAGATCTGCCACGACCAGCTTTTGTTGTCTTGCCTTGGTGTGTCTGGGGTGGACTTGCTCGGCCGATGATGGGGCACGGGTTGGTTCAGATAGTGCAACCATGACCAGCTCGATTGGCGAAGACGGGACCGGCACCATCATCGTCGAGGCACGTGGCACGATTCCACAGCCGAAGGGTATCTACACTGCATCCTCAAAGGCCATCGTTTGCATAGGAACCGAGCAAATCCAGCAGGTGATTGAACTCAGGATGAAAGTAATCCAGGGCAAGACAAAAACGCTTAGTCTTGGAATCAATGGCGATGGCGATGTTACGGAGGTCACCGGTGACGGTATTCGTTCTTGGTCCCTTCGCAACGAGGGTGAGCACCGATTTTTAGATCTGCGAGTCGACGAAACGACAACTGAGCTGACCGCGACGCTAAGAACCCAGTCGGCGAAGTGGTCACTGCCAACGCAGGTCAATGTTCTTCATCTGACCCCAGGGGACAGCGTCGGTTTCGAATCAAGCATTACCCTTCAGTACGAATCAGGGGTGCAAGGGAGAGTCGCAGAGATTGACGAATTCGAGACTTTGGGCTCTCGTGATGGCACGGACATTCTTCGTACCGCCAGCGGTGGCAAACTTATCATTGCAATTGATCGTGATGGCACATCACCAAGTCCCGTTGAACTATTGGGCACCAAGTTGGAAGGGACGGTGCACCCCAATGGAAAATCCATTGCCGTCACTTTCCGTAGCACAGCCCATGTCGCCGACCGAAACGCTGTTCTCGATGTATTGTCAGGCAATGCTGCTGTGAGTCAGTTTCCAAGCGGGGACGATTTTCGGTTGCGTTTACAAGCGACCAGTAGTCCACCGGTCTATCAGCTCGTTTTTGCGGACACGGGCGTGTTTGAGATCGAGTTTGAATTCGTGGTCCCTTTTGCGTCGCACGCGGACCATGCTAAGAGCATGGACTTCACCGTTCCAGCGGTCGGAGTGGTTCCGTTCACGTTGCAGGGACTCGATTCACAATTGGCTTTCACGAGTGAACACAGTTCGGTGGTCCCGGTTCGCGACGGAAAGGATTGGCTCGGTTTTTTACCGGCAACGGGGCAAGCAAAATTGCAGTGGACTCCGGCAAGGAAGGGCGGTGAAGGCAAGTTGTTCTTCACCACCACGGGCAAAGTCGAAACCTTCGTCGGTACGGGTTTGTTGCGCCAAAATCACGAAGTTGGCTATCAGGTTCTGCAGGGCGAATTGCAGTCGATCAACATCCAATTGCAGGGTCCCGGCGAGATTCTTGATGTGCAAGGGAAGAACATTGTCGGATGGAAAGTCGAAGGTGGAGGCGATGAACGATCGCTCGATGTTACCCTGAGTCAAGCGATCACCAGCGACGCTTCGATCATCGTAAAGAGCCAAACCGTGATGGGAGCATTTCCTGTCCGTGTTGAAGGGCTTCGATTGAGTCCAACCGGTACGATTCGACATTCTGGATTTCTGCGTTTGTCAAACTCGGGGTCCGTCCGCTTGGAACCAACCGCGTTGAGCGGACTCACGCAGTTGTCGCCCGATCAATTCCCTGGCGACGCCATCGAGGCTCGGCAAGTTTTTGTCTATCGGTTTCCAGCGGCGACTCATGAATTCACGGTTGCTGCGGATCGGATTCAGCCGGAAGTTCATGTTTCAGAGATCGTGCTGTACGAACTCGCTGAAACGGATCGTGCCATCAAAGCGGACGTTGAATTAGATATTCGCGAAGCACCCATTCGGGAATGGGACTTCGGAGTCCCTGCGGATTACTCCGTGGTTTCAGTAACGGGGGCTGGCGTCGCGGATTACATCGTTGCGAGTGATGTTGAAGATGAACAACGCAACCTGAAAGTCGTCTTCAACCAAGACGTTTTCGGTCGGCAATTGATTCTCTTTCAACTGGAAAAGAACGATGCTGCGGCGGAAGGTGAGTGGATTTTGCCGCGCATCGAATTTCCGGGTGCCAAAGCAGTGCGCGGTGACATCGGAATCATCGGTGCACCGGGTTTGCGCATCGCGGCGGGGCAAACCGATTTGTTGGTGGACAAACCGTTGTCTTACTTTCCGAAACGCGTCGCCCATCTGCAGCAGGCGTTCCGTATTCGCCAACCGGATTGGTCGGCGACGATGGTGATTGAACGACTGCAAGGGAGTATCCAGTCCGACGTGTTTCATCTTTACTCGTTGAGTGACGAAACGATCTATGGCAGTTCGCTGATCAATTTCTTCGTGACCGGATCACCCGTTTCGCAGTGGACGGTCAACGTACCGCAGTCAGTGGGCAACGTAATGGTCGACGGCCAGGACGTTCGCACTTGGCGGCGTGACGGAGACACACTGGTTGTTTCGCTTCATCAACCAGTAATGGGAGCGTACACATTACTGATTACGTTTGAAGAGAAGCCAAACGAGAACGGTGGGACGTTCCATGCTGGGCAAGTGTCGCCTATCGGAGTGCAGGGTGAACGCGGTTTTGTGCAGATTGTCAGTCCCATGCAGGTGCAGATTGAGACGGAATCGGTGTCGGATGAACTCCTCAAGCTGGACCCGTTAGAGTTGCCCGCTGAGTTTCGCTTGTTGAGTTCCGCGCCTCCACTGGGGACTTGGCAATATACCAAGCGTCCATTTGATCTGGCGCTAAACGTAAGGTGGTTCCAACCAGGAACGATGGTGACTCAGGTGGTAGAGTTTTCCGAAGCCAACAGTCGAGTGTCGCGAGATGGCGAATGGGTGACTGATGTGACTTACTTCGTGAAGTCTCGCGGACAACGAGCCTTGAAGTTGAAACTGCCTCCTGCGCCGGTCCGGTTATGGGAAGTTTCCGTCAATGGCGATCCAGTTACGGCACGTCAATCGAATGATGCGACCTTGATTCCGCTACCTGGTGGCGTCGATCCGAACGTTCCGATGGAAGTGCGTTTGCGATTAGGCAAACCGGCTGTCATCGAATCAAACCCTGTCTTGGCACTTCCCACTGTTAACGCACCGGTATTGAAGACTCAGTGGAGTGTCAAAGGAGACGAAAACTATGTTCTTGTTCCCAACGGAGGCACCGTTACGCCGCCCGTTCCCGTGCTGCGCCCAACAGGGTTTGTTTGGATAGCGAATCGTGGGCTGGTCATGTTGGTTCTAATTAGCGTCTTTACGTTCTTGGGGCTGGCAATTTGTCATCAATCGCGCCGCTTGAAAGCACTGGGGCTGATAAGTCTTGCGGTGGGATGTTTGGTGTCTGTATTTGCAGCCTCGGTAGCGTTTGCGCATCTCGGAATGGCTCAACCATTGCAGCTAAGCTTGCCTGTTCTTTCTGCGGGTGAAATCATTGAATTACATGTTGCCAATACGCCATCGTGGCGAGCCAACGTTTCCTGGTTCGGGCTAATCCTTTTGCTTGCCGGTTTTGCGGCGGCCATCGGGTCAGCGAAGCAAATGTCAGCGAAGTCGAGGTCGCTGTGTCTAGGTTCGGGTCTGCTGATGATTGGATTGGGGGTTCTGATGCAAGGCGGGGCCGCACCATGGTTCTTCGGTTTGCTCGCCCTCGCAATTTTTGTCTTCCTGTTGCTTCCACCATCAGTTCAGTGGATGCGATCAACTCAGGTTCCCGGCGATGGCGTTTCCAGCAACTCCGATGATTCGGATGGTTCGCTACCCAGCGACGTATTCAGCCCGTTGGCGCCGGTCGTGGCTTGGTTTGTGTTATCACTGGCACTACCCAGTACATCTTTAGCTGAGGTTCCCGATGGTTTCCTCGCGGCTGACTCCCTGCATCAAACTTGGGATGCGAGTAATGAAGCGAACCGTCTTCGTGCGAGTGGTGTGATCAAAGTTTTGGGGCGACCGGGAGATCGTTTTGTTCTGTTGCAATCACCGGCGGTGCTCACCGATTTCGACAGCGAAGGTCTGCGACTTAGCAAGATGGATTTGCCAAACGCTGGCTTAGCTTATGTCATCAGTATTCCCAAGGCGGATGTTCCAACCGACGAGGATGCCAAACTGCTTGAACACGAGGCGTCGTTCAGCTACCAAGTCGAAGAGATTTCACCCATCGAAGGCATCGCTGTGCTCACCGGAACGGCTGCGGTTCAAGAGATTGAATTGACATACGATGAAATGGGTTGGGTTGTGGTGAGTCCCGCCGCGGCTCGGGTTGAATCGTTAGATGCGAAGGATGCGACGAAGGCCAAGGTCTTACTCGGTCCTGAACCCGCAACACTGTTCTTAAAGCCGAAAGCACGAGACGTGACGACGGAGGAAACTCAGTTCTTTGTCGAAGGCTCGAACCTATACTTGCCAAGTCCTGGCGTCGTTGACGGACGACATCGTTTGCACGTGCGAACATCACAGGGACAAGTGAGTGAACTCGATATCTCGGTGCCCGAGGGTTTGACGGTGAGTGCGGTGAGCGGGCCTGTTGGATCGTGGCAGTTTGATGCAGACAGTGGACGGTTGCGTTTGGAAGTTCAGCCTGCTCAATCAACATCCTTCGACGTGTTGGTCGAGACGCAACGATCTCTCGCGCCTTTGCCCGCCAGTGTTGATTTGGCACCCTTGAAGGTGGCTGCGGCTGATGGTGAAGTGGGGCTCGTCGCCATCGCATTCGGCCCCGATGCACAGCCAGAGAAGATGGAGCCCGAGGGATTGTCGTCGGTCAATTTGGGAGACTTCGACGCCAGTCTTGTTCCCGGTAAACAGTTCGTGCTGCACCGCGTTTATCGGTACGGAGCCGATGGTGGTTCGCTTGCCCTTCGAGTCGCGCCAGTTGACCCGGAAGTTCGAGTTACCACGAAGCAGGTGCTTTCACTTGGTGATGAACGGATTGTCTTAGGGGTAAACTTTAACGTCGAAATTACACGCGCCGGGTTGTTCCAACTTAGCTTTCCACTTCCTAGCGGTCTTGAGATCGAATCACTAACGGGGCCATCGCTTCATCATTGGTCCGAGCTTAGCGACGAAGTCGAACTGGGTGCCGATGGCGGGCAAGCTGCTGCAAGCGAGCGGCGAATCGTAATGCATCTGAATGGGAAAACGATTGGCTCGCAGGACTTTGTGTTGTCGCTTTCTGGTCCAGCGAGTTTAGGCACCGACGAGAGTGCTGACCAATGGCAAGTGCCTCGGTTTCGACTAAACGAAGCCACGCGAGAGACTGGCGAATTGGTTGTTCGCCCCACTACCGGTATTCGTTTGCGAACGGTGTCGCGAAGAAACGTTTCGGAAACGGATCCGCGAGCGATCGGTGGTCAAGGGCAAGGCTCGTTAGCATTTCGGCTGTTGCAGAAAGATTGGGACTTAGTGCTTGGCGTAGAAAAGCTTGCACCATGGGTAACGGGGCAGGTGTTGCACGAGGTCACGCTGCGAGAAGGTCAAACGCGAACCGATCTGATCGCGGACTTCAATGTAGAAAATGCGTCCATCCGAACGCTGCAGGTCGTGATGCCGGTTACCGACGAAGATGAGGTCAAAACGCTGCGTGCTAGTGGTAGCACCGTCAGTGATTTTGTTCGCACCTCACCAAATTCAAATGTTTGGGAAATTCAGTTCAAACGGCGAGTCGTTGGCAAGATCAATTTTCGAATTGAGTTTGAACGACGTGGCGAGCGTGACGATGAACGCGAGTCGTTCTTGCCCGTACAGTTCCCGCAGGCTC
Source organism: Rubripirellula amarantea (assembly GCF_007859865.1). Lineage (NCBI taxonomy): Bacteria > Pseudomonadati > Planctomycetota > Planctomycetia > Pirellulales > Pirellulaceae > Rubripirellula > Rubripirellula amarantea. The sequence continues at coordinate 3,330,782 of NZ_SJPI01000001.1, forward strand.
GGCAACTTTCGTATTACGCTGCCGTCCGCGCCGGTGGTCGCCTTGAGCTTGAACACGAAGAGCTTCCTGCCGGATGGCAACGTGTTGATTGGACGATGGTGCCAGCGCAACTGCGGGAAGCAGAAAATCGAAACGCTCCCGTGTTCACGTTTCGCGCCGTTGCTCCCACCACTGACCTGACCATTCGATCCAAGCGTCATTCGCTTGCTGATGCTCTGAAGCTTCGGGTCAAAAAGGGAACGTTAACGACCGTGCTTTCCCCATCGGGCGATCAATTGACAGCCGTTGATGTGTCGATCGACGTCATTCAGCGCAGCAGTCTAAGCGTAACGCTCCCATCGGGCGGCGAAGTGTTTAGCATTTTCGTTAACGGTGAAAGCGTGAATTCCATTCGCCAAGGTAGTGGAACAAATGCTTGGCAGTTTTACATCCTGCCGGGAATCGACGATCGGTCGGCTCAAGTACGATTTGTGTATTCGGTCAAAGGGGATCGCTTGAGCAAGCTAAATTTGACGAGCCCCCAACTCAATGTACCGCTCGAGAACATTCAGTGGCATGTGATCGCACCGAAGGGAATGGAATTGCTCAGCAGCGATGGGGATCTTGAGCTGACACAGCACACCAACCAAGCCCGCTACGATCGCAGTTCGTACTTGTCCAAGGTGACCGGTAAGCGGGAAGTTCAGGCTCGCCAGGCAGCAGAACTACTTCAGCAAGCGAATCAGTTGCTTCAAGCGGGAGAACAGACGAAGGCTCGTTGGGCGCTGAACAGTGTGGCCAACCAATATGCGTTAGACGCCGCGTCAAACGAAGACGCTCGAGTGCAATTGGAGAATCTGCAAACCCAGCAAGCCATCGTGGGTCTTAACACTCGCCGTCAACGCTTGTCCCTTGATAACGAGGACGCGTCGTTAGAAGCGGACGGCGTCCAGCAGCTTCGGGAAGCGGCGATTGAGAATCCTATCCTTCAACAAGACCAACTGAATTATCAACCGGGGCAACTCGGCGAGTTACTGCGTGGGAACACCATCGAGGACAACGCCAATCTGGAACAGATTGCATGCCGCTTAGTCCAGCATCAACGAACGACCGAACTCGCTCCTCAGGCCATTATCATCAACCTACCCGAAGAGGGTTCGGTGTATACCTTCACCCGATCGGTTCAGGTAGCTGAAAATGTTCCGTTGGAATTGGACTTAAAGTTTCAATCACAGTTTGATTTGCGTTTTTGGCAGCCGGTACTGTTGCTAAGCGTGTTGGCAGCGTTCGCAATCTCGATCGCATTTGTCACCGTGAAACGTTAGTGCTGTTTGGTTTTGCTTTGCTGGCTGAGAAACTCATACATGTTGAAGCGTTGGGGGAACGCGACTCCGGTTTCTGTAGCCCATGCTTCCCATTGCCGGATCAAATCGTCACGCACTTCGGTCTGTTGGGTGGCCAAGTCGTTGGACTCGGTACGGTCAACGGCAATGTCGTACAGTTCCCAAGGCTTCTCGTATTCACGCACCAGTTTCCATTGGCCGATTCGGGCGGCCGCGTTGCCTTCGTGTTCCCAGAACATCGGCTCGGTATGGACGTTATCTTCAGAACCCGCCAGCAGTGGCAAGATGGAAACTCCTTTACACGGCGGGACGTCTTTGGGATAGGAGCCACCCGACAGATCGATAACGGTGGTCATGAAATCCTGCAAATAGGCCCGTTGATGAACTAGCTTGCCTTGTTGGGATTGAGCGATACCAGAGGGCCAATGTGCGATCATGGGAGTGCATGCGCCACCCTCGTGAACGAAGTGTTTGTACTTTCGGTATGGCGTATTGCAGGCACGCGCCCACTGCATCCCAATTCGGACCCCATCGGTTGTTTCCAACGGAGGATTTTTGACCATCGCTTCGTCGCCTTGGCCTAAGCGACCGCCTTCTTGGCAGGCTCCGTTGTCCGACAGAAAGAAGATAGCCGTGTTTTCGTATTGTTTGGTGGCCTTGAGGTGATCGACAAGCTTGCCGATGTTTTGATCGATCGAATCGACGCACCCAGCGTAGGCCGCCATGATCGCATCCTGCTGATCGCGTTCAGATTCGCTTAGCGTATTCCAATCGGGGCCGTTGTGCTTGGAAACTTCCTTCACGCCATCAAGAAGTCCCAACTCCCGTTGACGTTCAGTACGAGCTTGAATCAGTGCTCGCCAACCGTCTTTGTATTTGCCGCGGTACTTTTGGTAGTCTTCCCACTTCGCATTGAGTGGCCAGTGAGGGGCGTTATAGGCTAAGTACAAAAAGAATGGCTTGTCGTCTTGCTGCGCGGCACCATCGATGTACTCAATTGCTTTGTCGGTGAACGTGTCGGTTGCATAAAATCCTTCGGGCACGGGGACGGGATCGTTTCCTTCGGTCAGGCCACGATTGCCGCCTGGCTTGAAGTAATTGATCGCGCCACTGAGACAACCATAAAACTTATCGAAGCCTCGTTGCAGCGGCCAACATTCTTCGCGATCGATTCCCAAGTGCCATTTGCCTGACATCAACGTCTGGTAACCCGCTGACTTTAGTACCGATGCTAACGTCGTACAGTTGTCATTGAGGTAGCCTTGATAGGGACCTTCGAAGCCGAGTGGTTGTTCAGGAGGATAGGTCATATGGCCGATGCCAACTTGGTGTGGCTGCAGGCCGGTGATCAGGCTTGCTCTCGTCGGGCAGCAGCGTCCTTGGTTGTAGAACTGCATGAATCTCATCCCGCCACTGGCGAGGGAATCAATGTTGGGCGTTTCAATTTCGCTGCCGTAACACCCCAGGTCCGAATAACCCATGTCGTCCACTAGCACAATAATAATGTTGGGGCGTGAATTCTTGAGCTGTTTCAGTTCATTGGATTGCGCCATCACGGTGGTTGCGAAGGCCAGCAGGAACAGAGCAGCGAACGGTCGATAGTGCATAATCGGGGTGATTTTGAGAACGATGGATTAGGACGATTTCAGCCAATAGGAACCCACGCATGGATCGTACGTCCAGATATCCTACTAGAACGGCTGACTCAAAGTGAGTCGTTCGCACGTCGTTTGTGCGTCGTTACCGAGTGCGATTAGCTATGATGCATTGTCAAGGTTATTGCCGGATTGTGTTTTTCGCAGACCATCAATACTGGTTTAGAATGCTCGCCGAGCTTCACTGAGCTGTGTTTGGTTGCACAATGGCGCTGCTTTTTCTCGCGGAAACAGTGCCACGCTGCCTAACGCTACTTCGATTGCTGGTCACTAACTCAATCAAACTTAACCGGCGACGGAATCGTCTGGTCGTTCAACCACTACTTCACTAACGGATAGTTCCATGAAGCGATTCTGTGTCGTGTGCACTTTAATTGTTGTTCACCTGCATCTGCTTGCGGCTCGATCGTCGGCGGAATTGATATCCGTTATTAACCCTGGATTTGAAGACATCAGTGATGAATCGGTATTCAACGAGTTCACGTTTGGCCCTCTGAACGGTTGGCAGCTCTACGATCCCAATAGCGTCGCCGGAAGTGGTGCAGGCCCCAATTACTACATCGGAACGTTGACACCTGATCCACCCACCAACTTCATAAGCGGTGCCGCTGAAGGACAACGCGTTGGGATTGCCTTTAACTTTGCGGGCACCGACGGTCAGGGCGAATATGGGATGCAGCAAACCTTAACTGCGACCCTGCAGGCGCATACCGATTACTCGTTGATGGTTGACATCGGAAATATTGCTTCGGGCACGGCGCAAAACAACACTTTCTTTGATCTGGACGGCTTTCCCGGCTATCGAGTGGATTTGTTGGCAGGAGGTGTGGTCCTGCATTCTGATGACAACTCGTTGAGTGGCGCGATCGCCGAAGGCGAGTTTGGGACCAGCGTTTTATCATTCACTACCGGAGATACCCATGCACAACTCGGCCAAGCCTTGGGAATACGGTTGGTGAACCTGAATCAGCTCGACGCGAGTTTTCCGGATGCAAACTTAGAGGTCGATTTTGACAATGTACGTTTGAATGCGGTCGCTGTTCCGGAACCCTCGTCGCTATTTTGTCTGGCCATCGGTTTCGTGTTTACCATTTGGCGTCGACGCCATGATGGGTTCAGCTTGAAGCGTTGATTCGAGCAAAACCAAAACGCAAAACGCGAGTGGGGAAGTTTACCTAACAATCTGTATGGCGTTTCACCGTTGGACTCGGTTTATCATTGGGTCGTGCGAGTCCAGATCACTTGGGGGCTTCATCACTTCGGGGCTTCGAGATGACTTCGTCCTTTTGTCCAGTCGTGGGCAACGGACCATGCACGGTACTGAAGGGTTTCGCGAAGGTCGCGGGTGAATCGTAGATCAGGTTCATCAGGAATGTTCTGTCCGACGATGTGAGGCGGGAAGTCAAAGTTCAGCCCCGCCGGAGATTCGCCGGTCAACATCGCCGTCATCAACAACGCGTTTGCCATCGTGCCCAGCGCGTTTTGATGGATGTTTCGCTGTTTCCAAAGGTAGTCAATTCGCGGCATCCCGTCGGGCGGATTCATGGTCAAATCATGATAGAGGACGGCCGACGGAATAATGGTGGCACCGGTTTGTTTCTCCAGTTCACGCATTTGTCGGACGGCTTTTCGTGTGGCCGATGTGTATTGCGTTTTACTAGATTGGTTGCCGGGGTGCTTGCCCTCCCAGGTCATGAAAACGACCAGCTTTTTGCCACTGTCCTTTAGCTTGGTCGCAAACTGCTGCATCGACTTTAAGTCGCCGCTGGTGATGACAACCACATCGACCTTGGGATCCATCATGGCCGTTCCCACTTCGCGAGTAACCATTTCGCTAAGCGGTTTGCCGTACGCAATCTCGCTTTGATGCGTGATGTCGATGCCACGCTTCTTCAGGGCCGCTTGCAGGTAGTTGTAAACGCCACCTTCATTCGCCATGTAGCTGTTGCCAATGAACAAAAGATGATCGCCGTCTTGGATCACCGGCTTAATCTCAACCTCTTCGATCGATTCCGGTTCTACGGACATCGGAACATTTCGACGGCTGGCGGCGGTTTCGTTCAGAGTGAATTCACCGTTCCATCCATTGGTGGCTTGGTAACGTCCTCGCAACTGGCTCGCCTGCAACGTTCCATTCCACTCGTATCGTTTTCCGTCGATCGAAGTGGTGCCGGCAAGGATGCTTCCCGAGCCCGATGCTTTGGATTGAAAGTCTATTTTGTATTCAAATGGTTTGCCCTGGAACACGCCGCGGAAGATTGCCGTCCATTGGCCTTGATTCACTTCGGTAGCGTTGCAGGTCATGGTGCCGCTAGCTCCCGTCCGACGATTGTTCCACGGACCTTCAAAAACTCGCTCTTGAGCATCAACGTTAGAAGCCACGGTCACGGCGAGCAACAATAAGCAACCATATCGAATCACAGCAGTACCCTCGTTTAGCAATGTCGAACGACACATCTATCATAGGGGAACGAGTTGGAAGCGTTCTGTTCACAGATATCATTTCAACAAGTTAAGTGCGACTCAATCGATGCACAGTGATTTTGGCCCATTCAACGAAGCGTTTGCGTTTACATATTCAAATATTACAAAAGCGTTAGACTGAGGAAATGAATACTCTCAATCCACTCCCAGAATGTCGTCGCGTCATATCGCTATTGTTCACCGCTGTAGTCCTTGTGGCGGGGTGTCAAAGGCCCGGTCCACCTGTTCGCGCGCAAGTTGCGGGCACCGAAGGCTCAGTCACGATTCATGCCGATGTTTGGGCTGATAATTGGTTTGCGTGTTACCTTGGCGAAAAACTACTAATCGAAGATTCGGTCAGCATCACCACGGAGCGATCCTTTAACGCCGAAAGTTTTTCGTTCAAAGCCGACTACCCCATCGTCTTAAACTTCGTGGTTAAAGATTTCAAGGAGAACGAAACAGGGCTGGAGTACATCGGCACGCGAAAGCAGCAGTTGGGCGACGGCGGTTTCATTGCTCAATTTACCGATGCGACTTCCGGTAAGTTGATTGCCGCGACGAATGCTAATTGGCGGTGCTTGGTTTTGCATCGCGGCCCGTTGGATGAATCGTGCGCCGAAGAGTCATCGCCTATCGCGGGCCAACCGCCTTGTGAGTACACCGAGGTGGACGAACCACAAGATTGGAAGTCGGCTGACTTCTCCGTGAGCGATTGGTCACGAGCGAAGGAGTTTACGTCAGATCAAGTCAGCCCTAAGGATGGTTACGACCGAGTTGCGTGGAATCGCAATGCAAAACTGATCTGGAGCGACGATCTTAAGAAGGACAACACCATTTTATTTCGGGTAGTGATTGAAGCGCCGCCATCGTCATCCGATAACGATTTCTCGACCAAGCAGTCGAAGGACGGCGCTATGACATCACGTCAAAGTGAAGTCGAAGCAGCCTTTAGGGCCTACTCGCCTGAGGCTTCGACGCGAAGTGATGGACAATATTTCTATGTGGAGTCCGACGGCTTGCCTGAACATGGCATGATGGTCGGCATTCGTGCGTGGCAGCAACAAGTTCCATTGCCTCAGCCGTTCACGGGATCCAATGCTTGGCCGATTCCTCTCGCGCCGACACCTGCGAAGCAACCCGTATCAGCAAAGGACAATCTTTTTCGTGGTGCAATCGCTTTGGCTGTCAATGGTGTCCCGATCTTCAACGCTTTGAACAATCGGGGCGAGGACGCGTATCTCGCAGGCGAATTGGACCAATGGGGTGGCCATTGCGGTCGAGGGGATGATTATCACTATCACATCGCGCCGGTGCACTTGGAAGACACGGTAGGTAAGGGAAAGCCAATCGCGTATGCGCTCGACGGATATCCGATATATGGATACACCGAACCAGATGGCAGTCCGGTCAAGGCGCTCGATGAGTTCAACGGCCACGTTGATCAAGAAGGTCACTACCACTACCACGCCACCAAGACGTACCCATACATCAACGGTGGCATGCGGGGTGAAGTATCGGTTCGCGGCGGCCAAATCGAACCGCAACCTAAGGACTCACCGGTTCGACCGGCGCAAAGTCCGCTACCGGGTGCGACCATAACCGACTTCACTCATCATGGTGATCACTATCACCTTGATTACGTTGTCGACGGTAAGAAGGGTTCGGTGACGTATCAGGTTCAAGAAGGCGGCAGCGTTGACTTCACTTATCGCGATCCTTCGGGAAAGACTCGCAGCGAATCGTACCGCAGCCGCCCCGCTCCTCCGCAACGTTGACCATGATCTTTGTTGACGCAGGGAGAGTCACTACCAATTAGCTGGGCGCCGAGAAGAAGGATCTTTATGACTGAGCGGACCGATCGAACTTGGCCATTGCCAAAGCATCCGTGGGTGATGCGGATGAGGTGGTCTCACTTGCTGTTCGCCCATTGGCCAGTTGAGGTTAGCTCGGTCCGCAAATTGCTGCCGGCCGGTGTGTCGCTGGATACGCGAGATGGGATGGCCTGGATTGGCATCGTTCCGTTTCTAATGTCGGACGTTGCGCCAAGATGTTGTCCACCCATCCCGAAGCTCAGTCGCTTTCTTGAACTGAATGTGAGGACCTACGTGATCGTTAACGGTAAACCCGGCGTGTGGTTCTTTTCTCTTGATGCGGAAAGCAAGCTGGCCGTTCGAATCGCACGAGCAACTTTTAATCTTCCTTACATGGACGCCGAGATGTCGATTTCGCATGACAAGGAAGAAAGCGTGACGTACCGAAGCTCGCGAACTCATCGCAACGAACCGTCGGTTGAATATGAGGCAACGTACGGTCGCGAGGGTGATTTTTTCGAGGCCAGACAAGGATCGTTGGAACATTGGCTAACCTCCCGCTACTGTCTCTATAGCGCAAACCGAGAAGGGACGATCTATCGCGGAGAAATTGACCATCCGCCTTGGACACTGGCGCCCGCGGTGTGCGTGGAAAGTGTGAATACCATGGTTGCACCGTTGGGATTTTCACTTCAAGGGTCACCGCATCTGATGGTCGCCCAACCGATCGACGTTCGTGCATGGATCGTCACCCGGTGCTGACACGACGTTGAGTCGGTACCTGTCATCGGAGTGTCTATTGCTAACAATCTTGGCTGGTTTGATTCGTTGAACCTGACCTAGATCCACTGCGGTCGCAAATCATGATCGCCCTGAGCGGTGACAGTTCTTGGTCAGCGGTGAACGACGTTATTTGCGCCGAGCCAAAATGCACTGCGAAGGGTTGAACTCAACCGCACCGAGCTGCAACGAGCACCACACTGAGCCGCCACGTATGCAGCGAATCGGGCAAATCGTTGGTCTCTCGTCGCTCTCGCGTACGCTGTCATGTACAGTAGTCGCGGTGCAAACCTATTCGTCGCGTTTGTTGGAGCTCTTCGCGAACGTGACGTCCAATTGGCCTGTACTCAGTAGCATCGCCTCGTATTTTAGAATGCGTTTAGCGATAGACGGGGACCACGGTGAATGATTTTACTGTGAAAACTGAATCGAAAAAATTTACTAAGACTGCAATCGGAAACTAACTATCTAATGAGAAGCGAAATAAGTAATCGGCGTGAGTTCCTAGCTGTGATGGGTGTTTTGGCGGCAAGCAGTCAGGCGGCCTTCGCAGATCAAGCGAAACCCAAGCACATATTGCTGCGATCTTCTTGGCAAACAGTGAATATAGGCGATATCGCCCATACACCAGGAGTGCTGCGAATTTTGGAAACGCATCTTCCCGAAGTGAAGGTGACGTTGTGGCCTAGTAAATTGGATAACGGTGTTGAGGAATTGTTGCGCTCGAACTTTCCCAAATTAGAGATTGCTCAGAACGCGAGCGAACTGAAGGCGGCGTTCGAAGATTGCGATTTCTTGTTGCATGGATCGGGGGCTTCGCTGGTCGCTCAGCGTGATGTGAAGCGTTGGTCCGAAGAAACGAATAAGCCGTACGGTGTCTACGGGATTACGTTGCCGCTTAAGAAATCTAGTGCCACGCAAGCAACGTCGGAAAGCGCGATGGCGGAAACGATTCGCCTTCTTAGCGGGGCAAGGTTCGTCTACTTCCGAGACTCTCATTCATTGACACTTGCGAAGGCGAAAGGCTGTTCGGCACCCATCATGGAATTTGGGCCCGATGGCGCGTTTGCATGTGACCTGCGTGATGACGATCGGGCGGATGCATTCTTGAGTAAACATGGTTTGGAGACGAGCAAGTTCCTTTGCTGCATTCCCCGACTTCGCTACACACCGTATTGGACGATTAAGGACTTGCCTTTCGATCCGATCAAGCATGCTCGCAACGAAGCGATGAAAGAGCACGATCATGCGCAACTCTTGGCGGCGATTGTTGAAGTTGTTCAGAAAACGGACATGAAAGTGTTGCTATGTCCCGAAGATCAAACGCAGATGAAGGTCGGTAAGGAAATGCTGCTCGACCGGCTTCCAGACGATGTTCGCAAACGTGTCGTTTGGCGTCCTGACTACTGGTTGACCGGTGAGGCTGTCAGCACCTATGTCCGCAGCGCCGGTTTGTTTGGCAACGAAATGCATTCGCCGATCATGTGCGTCGGTCATGGTGTTCCGGCGATCGTTTGTCGCTGGGCCGAACAGACTTCCAAGGGATACATGTGGGAGGACATCGGCTTGGGTGACTGGTTGTTCAATCTAGACGAACCCGATGATGTTGCTGGAATCGTTCCTGCAGTGCTCAAAATGGCGAGTGACCCAGAGGCAGCAAAGCAAAAAGCGGACAAAGCACGCCAACGAGTCGAAAAGCGGCAAGCTGAAACCATGGCAGTGCTTCGCAACGAACTCAACGCGTAATCGCCGGCTTAGCGAATCATTGAAGGACGATTCATTGATGCGACAATCTTAGACGTCCTTTTGCATAGGGAGATTCGCCAAGGGGACGACTATGTTAGCGTACCGGAGTAAGCGGTCTGGTTTTGAAGTACCAGATCGCTCGCATGCCGCCGCTGAAAGTCTCACTTCAATTGAAATGCGAACTCGTGCCATTCCGCTTTGACAATAGTTATTCCCGTTTGCCGAACGCCTTCTTTGAAGCGACGGCACCCACGCCGGTTCGTGCGCCGTTTCTGATTCGTCTAAACCGCCAACTCACTGCGGAATTAGAGGGCGACGCGGATTTGTTGGAATCCCAAGAAGGACTTGAGATCTTGTCCGGCAATAAGATTGCCGAGGGGGCCGAGCCGATTGCGACTGCGTATTCTGGGCATCAGTTCGGCGGTTTCTCGCCCCAATTGGGCGATGGTCGCGCGGTGTTGTTGGGCGAAGTCGTCAACGCTGGCGGTGATCGCTACGACATACAACTGAAAGGATCAGGACCGACGCCGTTTTCGCGGCGAGGTGATGGACGTTCGGCCCTGGGCCCAGTGTTGCGAGAATACATTGTTTCCGAGGCCATGGCTGCGTTGGGAGTTCCGACCACTCGCGCACTTGCCGCAGTTGGTACCGGCGAACACGTGTACCGGGAAGGTCCCACGCAAGGAGGCGTTTTTACTCGCGTCGCGCAGTCGCACATTCGAATCGGAACGTTTCAGTGGTTCGCGGCTAGAAACGACCAAAAGAACTTGCAGGTTCTCGCCGACTATACCATCGGGCGACACTACCCTGATGCAAGAGACACCCATAATCCTTACCTGACCCTTTTGAGTCGTGTCATTGAACGACAAGCTGACTTGATAGCGCATTGGATGCAGTTGGGATTTATTCACGGAGTCATGAATACGGACAACATGACGATCTCTGGTGAAACGATTGATTATGGTCCTTGCGCGTTCATGGATAGCTACCATCCCGCCAAGACCTTTAGCTCGATTGATCATCAAGGTCGTTACGCGTTCGGCAACCAGGGAGCGATCGGCTTTTGGAATCTGACTCGCTTTGCTGAAACGTTGCTACCTCTAATCGACAGCGACGAAAAGCAATCGATCGCCAAAGCGGAATCTGCACTGGACGCCTACGACACCATTCATCGCGAAGCACTCGAAAAACGCTTGCTGGCGAAGATTGGTCTTCAGCGAGGAAGCAGCGATGATTGGAGTTTGCTGACCACATTGCTTGAGGCGATGGCAGACAACGAAGTCGATTTCACGCTGTTGTTTCGTCATCTTGCCACCACATTGGAACAAGGTGATGACTTAATAATCACCCAGATGTTTCGTCAACCAAAATCTATCTCGGATTGGTTGAAAGTGTGGAGGTCCAGGATTGAAGATGATCAACGCGATCAGGCGGTTGCATTGATGCGTCAATCGAATCCTGTTTATATCCCTCGCAATCATCGCGTCGAAGAAGCGATAGAGGCTGGTTATCAAGGCGACTTCTCTCTTTTTCACCGACTCATCGAAGTAACCCAAGACCCATTCCACGAACACGCCCAGTACGCCGAATACGAAAACGCACCACTGCCGGAACAAATTGTCCAGGCAACGTTTTGTGGCACCTGACCGCTTGGGGTGCAGCATCTTTGGCCTTCGCGTTCTAAGCATTGAACTGAACTGAACTGAACTGAACTGAACTGAACTGAACTGAACTGAACTGAACTGAACTGAACTGTGCTGTGCTGGACTGTGCTGTGCTGGACTGAAGTGAATCTAGCTGTGCTGCGGTCTATGCCTTCCGCTGAGCTTGAACGAGTTCGAAATGAACTTCCTGCATCGGCAGCCAGAAATCGTTCTTGAGTTGGGGATCATTGGAACGCACGATGTTCAGGCATACTTGAAGTTTTTTCAACGCGGTATCGAACTGGCTCTTGGTGCAGGACAACTGTGCGAGCACGCGTTTGCGTAGCGGGCCGGTGTAGGACGGTTCCAATCGAATCATCTCGAAAATTTCTTGCGATATCGTGTCCAGTTCGCTGACTTCTTGGTAAGCGTTGGGGAAATGGACATCGCGAAAGTGATTCATCTCCATGAGCACCGCATCACCTCCGGCTACCTTCCCGTAGAACACAGCCTCTGGGTAAGTTTGCGGAATGCGAGTTTTCCAATCCCAAACCGCCTTCACCTTGGGGCTCCATCCGCCAGCCTTAGGTTTTTTCTCTGAAAGGTCTGTGTTGTCCCAAAGCGAAGCGTGCGGTGAACCCTTGCTTCCGAATACGGTGCAGACTTTTTGTTTGAGCACAAATTGATAAGCGTCGTCGAATGTCTTAATCATGCTGACGGTCGGATCGGCGAGTAGCGTTGGCAAAATCGGTGGCGGCGTTGTTTGATAAGGGAACCGACAAGCGAATCAGCCAACGTTGCCGGCAGGACTTGCATTGAATGTCGTCCGTGGCGAATCATTGACGTTCGGACGATAGTTTTCCCGTTTAGAAGCAGTGCTCAAACATTCACTGGTGGCGCTTCTTTGTGTCGAAGAATACCCCGTCCCTAACCCGTACGCAGCAGGAAGAGGTATAAAGGAATGCACCGGCTAACACCATGAACAAAGATACGCCGAGCGCCATTGATTTGAAAGATTCAGTCCATGCCTAATCGCGATCCTTCTGATTCGTTCAGCGTTGATGGCACGAAGCTAGACATGGACGGCACGATGGAGAGCAACAAACAAGGGAGCGAGCATCCGGGCGATGGCGGCACTCGGGACGAAAGTTACGCCGGTATGCGTGCCGAGGCCATGCCGACGCAGGTCACCAATTCAGTCGGTGACGTGCCGGTCGTACCCACAAGCAATCTGAAGCAAGTAGGCCGCTATCGGATCATTAGTCTTCTCGGGGCAGGCGGATTCGCCAATGTCTACTTAGCCGAAGACGAAACACTTCGTCGACGCGTCAGTGTTAAGGTTCCTCATTCACATCGAATCCTCGGACCCTCGCACCTGAAACGGTACATGGACGAGGCAATGATGGTGGCCGCGTTGGAGCACCCCAAGATCGTCCCGGTCTATGACGTCGGTCATTTGCCGAACGGCCTGTGTTACGTCGTTTCGAAATACATCGAAGGGCAAACATTGGCGGATGCGATCATGGTCCGGCAACTCGGGATCGTCGAGTCGATCAAGACCGTGATCGATATCGCAGAAACGCTTCAGCATGTCCACGAATGCGGAATCGTTCACCGAGACATCAAGCCAAGCAACATCCTTCAGGATGTGAATGGAACGCTTTACGTAAACGACTTCGGGTTGGCGTTGACTGAACTTGATGAATCGGATCGCGGTCGAGTCATCGGAACGCCCGGCTACATGAGTCCCGAGCAAGCCAGTGGTGAAGGTCACCTTGTCGATGGCCGCAGCGATATCTTTTCGCTCGGAGTGATGTTGTACGAGCTACTGGCCGGACGACGACCGTTTCGTGGCGACTCGTCGGAGCAGGTGTTGTATAAGCTTCGTCATGCCGAACCAAAACCCATTCGTCAGTACAACGCAAGCATCCCACGCGAGCTTGATCAAGTCTGCCAAAAAGCGATGGCAAAGCTGGCAAGCCAGCGATATGCGGCAACGGTTGACTTGGCGAGTGACCTGAAACAGTGCCTGCGGCTATGCGATGAGTCGGCGGATGAACCGAGTATCGCCGCAGCATTGAAGGGCCCATCATCCGTCAAGACCAGCGACGGCTCCCGCGTGGTCGTGATTCCGAAAGGCTTGCGATCGTACGACGCGCACGACGCTACTTTCTTTCGGCACATGTTGCCCGGTCCGTATGACCTTCACGGGTTGCCAGAGAGCATTCGGTTTTGGAAGAACCGGATCGACCCTTCGGTTTCAGACACTGACAAGCGGAGCTCAATCTTCCGGCTCAGTGATGAAAGTGGAGAGTCCGTTTCGGCTCGGGACGGTCAACAACTCACTACGGAACCGTTTCGCGTTGGAGTCATTTACGGAACCTCGGGGTGCGGTAAAAGCTCGTTTGTCCGAGCCGGCTTGATTCCATCGCTTGATCCACGAGTCCAGGTGTGCATGCTCGACGCCACTGCTGGAAGCACGATCGCGGACCTAGCCACGCTTCTCGACAAGAAGTCCGGTAGTTCGAATGCCCTTAGCGATCTAAGAAGCGACGATCCCTCATCGGGCGCAAAATCGACCCCAGAGCTTTCGTTGGACGAACGAATGGCGTGGATTCGACGCCGTGGCGAACGAACCCATGACGGCCGAAAGGTTTTGATCGTCATTGATCAGTTCGAGCAGTGGCTTAGTGCTGCGGATCCGGAAGAACGCCAAACGATGGTTCGTGCGCTGCGCCAGTGCGATGGGGAAAGCTTGCAAGCGATCCTTTTGGTTCGCGACGATTTTTGGTTGGCGATATCGCGTTTGATGCGTGAGATGGACATCCCGCTTACGCCGTCGCACAACTTAGCGATGATCGATCTACTAGACAAGCATCACGCCGCAAAGTTGCTTCGTATGTTTGGTCGAGCCTACGGCCGAATTGGGCAAGAAGGTGCTGAACTTCGCCGGGAGCAATCGGCGTTCATCGACGAAGCCGTTGAATTGCTGGCGATCGACGAACATGTCGTCGCGGTCCGGCTAACACTATTCGCCGAGATCATGAAGTCGCGTGATTGGACGCGTAGTAGTTTGCGAAAACTTGGAGGAATGGATCGGATCGTAGAGCGATTTTTGATTGAGTCGTTTGACCTTCCGTCGTCTCGTAAGGACCACCGCGTCCATGCCCAGTCTGCTCGTCAACTTCTCGATGCGATGCTCCCCAAGACAGGGTTGATCCGCAGCGCACCCGTTCCCCAAGATGAGTTGCTGCAGTTGCTTGGTGGACAACGCGATCCGGCGAACGGAAACGAATTATTGCGCATACTCGACGAAGAACTGAAGTTAATCACATTGGTTGAGTCTTCGTCCGCGGATACATCGGAAACACGGCTTTACCAGCTAACGCATGATTCGTTGGTCCCCGCAATTCGTCAGTGGATATCGCATCACGAGAGTGCCACCATGGCCAGTCGTGCTCGGCGTGACTTACGAACGCGTGCGGCGGCATGGCAGCGAGAACCAAGTCGTCGTGAATTGCCTTCGCTGTATGATTTGGTGCGATTCTTGGTTCTGGCCAAGAGTTGGTATCGAGACAATTCGGAACGAGCAATCCTACGAGCCGCATCTGTCTTTTACGGATGGCGTTTGGCACTGTTGGCTGTGGCTGGCGTTCTGATCGCCTTCGCGACAGTCCAGATTCGGGGGCAATCGAAATCCGACGTTCTCGTGAATCAGTTGCGGATTTCGACCACCGCTCAGTTGCCTAACACGATCAACGCGATCAGGGATCACTCACGGTATACATTCCCCGATTTGCGAGCGATCGCTAGCGACTCTTCTCGCGATGGCCGCGAACGATTCTTGGCCGCCTTGGTGCTTCCCGACGACGAACAGGCATCGCGTGGAACTTCTAAATCAGATGGCATCGACTTCGATCGCTTAATTCACGATCGCTTAAGCGATGCACCGTTTGACTTGTTGGCTTTGGCGTTAAAGCAGAAGCCGCATTGGCCGCACCGAATTAGTGAGTTGTTGATTGTTGATTTGAGCAAACAAAGCGTCGCACCGGCTCGGCGGTTACGTGCCGGATTAATGTTGGCCTCGTGTGACGACACGTACAAAGACGTTCTCTTGGGCCACCGAGAATTGCTGACGGACTTAATTCTTATCGAGGCCACCTCGAATCGTCTTCAGTATGCGACGCTCGTTAAGCTAACATCGCCCTTGGCGATGATCCTACGCGATGAGTTTGTGGCTCAAGCCAATTCAGATATTCCAGATGCTCGTCGCGATGCGGCCATCGGCTTGATGCAGGATATGTGTTCGGGGGATTGCACGCGTTCATTAAGCTTTGCTGCTGACTTGAGTAGCCAAGACTTTTTGAAGGTTGTTCTGCCGCACACTACTGACCTTGAAACGCTTCACCAATTCGCAGTGAAGCAGATCGAAGATGAACTGGAAAGTTCGCACAAACCCAAGTGTTCTGGTTCGGCCGGCAAGCGATGGGGCCACTTAGCGTCCTTGGCGCTCGTGTCAGCGCAGAATCGAGATCAAGTAACGTCAGCATGGGGGAATATTTCGAAACTGATGGAAGTCTGTTCGGATTCGATGTTTGCAGGTGTCCTGATCCACACTACGCCACAGTTAGCCGCTGGTTCACTTAGCAGCAACACGATGCTGAATCCCTCGGACTGGGTGCGAATAGCTTCGTTGTCAAAGCAGTCGGCCAAAAAAAGAGAGTTCGATTGGGAACGCTCTGTACGCCATACCGTTTTATTCACTGCCGGACAAATGGGGCTGACACTTCAAGACGATCAGCAGATCAGATCGCTACGATTAGAAATGCGAGACATTTTCGCAAATGACACTGATCCCGGAACGCACGCGGCAGCTTGGTGGTCGTTGTGTCAGATGGAAGACGAAGAATGGGTTGAAGAGAAACTGAGCAATCTAATGACATCTGCTCTGGATGCGTCACGCAAGATCGGTTGGCGCGTCAACAAGGAAGGTATCACGCTTGTAACCGTCGATGCCTCCGATGTGCCGGACGTCAACGTTGTCATGGAAGTTGCTTGCGGTGAAACGACTGTGGAACAGTTCATGCGTTTTGATACATCGTACGAGCATCAAAAGGAATTAAAGTCAGACGACGTTCGTGCTCCTGTTGGTGTGATCACATGGCCCGAAGCAGTCGCCTATTGCCAATGGTTAACGCTCCGCGATGGGATGTCCGATACTGATTTGGCCTACGAAATCGACGAGCACGGAGAGTTCGAATTGGCACAAGACTACCGCGATCGAAAGGGATATCGGCTTCCAGTGGCGGCAGAATGGCGGCACTTGTGGAGCGTCGATAAAGCAAGGGTGGCTTGTTTCAACGATGACACTTTGATTTATGAGTATCTCAATATTATGCCAAAATCGAATGATCGCCCCGAGCGTATCGGTGGTTCCAAACCCGACCGTATCGGAATTTTTAACTTGGGTGGCAATTGCTACGAATGGACGTCTAACCGGTTCGAAGACCTCGCGTTGTCGCTAGGCATGAGCTACGGACACAAGAAAACGAATCGCTTTGAAGTTGATAGTGATCGCTACCTGCCTAGAGAAATCAACTGGCGTGCGGTGGGTTTTCGCGTCGTTCGAACGATCCCGTCTGAAACGACAAAGGCAAGTAAATCCAGCGAAGTGAGTGTTCCGTCGCCTTCTAAAGTTCCAACGGCTTTGCCCGAGAGTTAATATTTGTTTCTTCAGTAAAGCGTTACTACCTGCTGTTTTCGATCTGAACTTCGATGTCCTTCCTTAGAGAGCTAGATCATGAATTCGTCAAATGCACCTGACCCAACGCCAACCGGTTTTCGCGAAGCGCCTCACGGAACAGCACTTTGGGCCTGGGGAGGCAGTTCGTGGAATCTGCATTCCGATCAATCGTTGCCTAACGCAAAGCCAGGAAACCCACCCGCCGAATCCGGCATGTTCGAAGGCCAATTTCGACAAACGCCTTCGGTTCTGAAAGATGTGCAGTTGAGCGCCGGGTCGTCGGGTACACCTCTGTACGGCACGCAGCAGATGCTTTTGGAAAGAGCACAAGCGATTCCTGGGCATGCTAGTGATGGCGAATTGCAGTGGTTAATAACGACCGCAGAAAATCTGAACCCAGGAGCGATTTGGGCCGAAGTGGGGGCACTGTGCGGTCGATCGTTCGTCGCGGTGGGTTTATCGCTTCCGCCAAAATCGACACTAATCACGGTTGACATTTCACTCGGACTTCAGCGACGTGCCGGGCAATCGTTATTAACAAGCTACGAGGACGTGATGAGCGAGCGTGATGATTTGCGAATCATCATGATCAAGTCTGATTCCGTCGAAGCCGCTGGCTTTATTCCTGCGAAATCTTGCGATGTTGTTTACCTAGATGGTGCGCACGATGAAGTTGCTTTGCGAGCTGATATTAGCGCATGGTCAACACGACTGAAGCCAAAGACCGGATTGTTGTGTGGTCATGACTACAACAATTCAACCTACCCGGATGTGAAGAAAGTCGTCGATCAACTCGGCCATGCTCACGTTGCTAAAGAAATGATTTGGACTTACCAGCCGTGACAAAGATCGCATGTCCGTTTCGACAGGATGTGCGTTACGACAATTCACGAGAAACCGCCCACTGCGAGCTAGCAGCTCGTGTGCTTGGCATCGGCGTTCGGAACAACGCCTCAGACGATGGGGTGATATTGAATGCTACTCGCGTGGATCGCTCTGCGTGCGAGTATTGCGTCGGCGATGGAAAAGTGAATCCCGAGCGGATTGGCGAGGTGATCGCATCGCTCACGCTCGGTGCAAAGCAAACCGACAAGAACGCGCACGCTTGTGATGTATCGCAGGATGACTATTTGCGCGAGATCGCAAGTTCAGTTATCCAGCGTGCTTCCCGCCGTACGATCTCGGTCGGCAGCGGATTGGCGGCATGTGACGCCGTACTCGTCATCGAAGACAGTGATTCGCCTGACGCCATTCAACGCAGCGTGAGGAGCTGGCTGGACCAGGAACAAGCGTTTCCGTTGTTGCACTTGGTTGCTGCATCGAAACCATCGGACGATGCGATTGTTCGATTTGCCGACGAGCCGAGCGTGAGGTTGCACCGACACTCGACGGTTGGTGCTAGTTCGCTCTTTCGCCGTCAGCGTTCCTGGACCGGGCGTACGTTTGCGGCGATCCAATGCATCGTGGGAAAACTTGAAACGCCGTATATCGCCATTGCTTCGACCAGTGTGGTGGCACAATCGCTTCACATTGCTCGTGCTTTTGAGTTGATGAACCAGCGAGGCGCGGAAATTTACGCGGGATCGTTGAACGTCTCAGGTCATTATGTTGATTCGTCGTTGCCTGACCCGACCTCGCCCACTCGTTCGATTCACCCCGCGACGCTGGTGTTGAGGCGCGCGTCCTTCGTCGACATGGGCGGGATTGCCGAGCGAGACCATGATGTTGATGTTGAATGGGTGTGCCGAGCGGTCGCCGAGCAACGCAAGTTCGCGATTGGCAAGCAGGTAGCCGGAACGCTAGACATGCAACGCGGTACGCATCAAGACGTTAACAAGGCCAGCGTTCCGCCGGTTGCGGATCATAACGTGATTTGCAACGACGTGCCTCGATATGAACTCTCGGGAAGCATCTTAGAATCCAACGCGATTGGATTCCCCGACGCGACGGTTGGGTGCGATGTCGTGCTGCCCTTTCGAGGGCACTTGGATTACGTCGATGAAGCGATTCAGAGTGTCTTAAGTCAACACGCAGCGAAGTTCACGTTGCACCTCATTGATGATGCCACCGAAATGCCCGAGTCGGAATTGGTCAATTGGCTGTCGCACTATGCCAGCGACGATCGCGTTCGCATCTATCGTAACCGCGAAAATATTGGTCAGTTCGCTTCGTTCAACCGAGTCGTTCCGCATCTTGAGCATGATTGGATCGTGACGCAAGACGGTGACGATCGAAGTTTGCCCGATCGGCTGCGACATTCCCTGAAGCGAGCGACGTTGACGCAGTGCGATATGTTCGCGGGGGCGACGGAGTTGTTCGGATCGACTGAGTTGACCGAGTACGGGTCCAAGTCATCGAATCAGTCTTCGACAACGCTGATGCGATACTCACGCTATCCGGCCGCAGACGAGAGTTGGTATTTCGTAGAAAACCCCACCATCGTTCATCGCCGAGCCTTCTTTTGTCGGATGAATGGGTTCGCCGATTTTGGGACCGTGCTGCGAAGCCGCACGTCAGTCGACAGCGAGTACATGCTGCGCGCGTACTTTTCGGGAGCGAGTATTTCGGTAACGAAGCGGCCGATGATCGAGTATCGAGTGCATGACCAATCGGCAACTCAACACGGACACACTCGCATGGGCAGTCCGACTCGCGTTTGGTGCCAACAGGAACTCCGGCGGCGTTTGAATTTGATGAAGTCGGGGGGTTTTGATCCTCGCATCTTCGGATCTCTTTCGCGATGCGAGCCAGCCGAACGTTGGGAAGCGAAACCATGACCAATTTTCGTCGCAACCATCTGGAATGCGTGTTCCGCAAGGAAGCTTCATCTCACATTGGTTGCAGCCTAATCGAAGAAGTTTTAGGCGACTCGGGGCATGAATTCTCAGTCGTCGAGCCGCAAGTTTGCGAATGCTGTTGCCGTCAATCCGAGCCTCAGGTTACGCGATGGAACCCCACCATCGCGTCTTTGATACTGGAACGTTCATCCAAAATGCTCGCGGATTCCGATGTGCCACCGAACCAGAAAGCAAAACTCGAAAGTGTGCGAAGTGCTGCTTTGGATCGCATTCCCATCACGCTCGCGACAGACACATTTGCGGTTTCGCCGCCGTTGGCGTCCGGTCCCGTGGATTCGTTGACACTGAGCGATTTGCAACAGCGCATTCCGTTGCCGCCCCTGCAACACGAGTTGGCATCGCCCGAAAAGAGCTCGAGCTTTTGCTGGGCTGTTGGTATCACCACGGCGTCCCGCGAAGAGGAAACCTTAGGCGATACACTGGCAGCCTTGGGCGAATCAGGTTGGTCTCATGCGAGTCTGTTCGTGGATGGCCCCATGAGTGTCGACACCACACTAGCCAAATTGCGAGATGTTCTTGCGACGTCCGGTCGCCTCATGAACGTGGATGTTACGCAACGATCGACAGCCGTGGGCGGATGGTCGAACTTTTGCCTGATGATCGCCGAGTTGTACCATCGGTACCCAACTGCGGATGCGTTTTTGCTGCTGCAGGACGACGCATTGCTCGCCCGTTATTCTGATCTACGACACTACCTTGAAGTCGTCATGCAAAGGATTGGCTCTAGATCAATCGCGTCACTATTTTGCAGTGGCGTCGAAGCGAAGCAGAACACAGGTTGGCATCGGCGTGACAACGAGATCCAATACGGGGCTCAGGCGTTCGTATTCGGCAAAGAGGCGATGCATCAGTGGCTAGCTAGTTTTGCAGACACTCAACCGAAGGGTGAAAATCCACAAGTCGGCATCGACGGCCGAATCGGACGCTGGGCTTGGCGAAAACGAATTCCCATTTGGTTGCCTCACCCATCGTTAGTCTGGCATCTCGGCGAAACCAGCACACTCTGGGGCGACGCACAACCGCTTGGCCCGCGGCAAGCATCTGACTTTCTCGAGACGATGGACCAACCATCTTGAGGCTATCTTCGATTTCAATTGCGATGACGTCACGACGTCATATCGGCAGCGGATGAACCACGCTGATTAAGAAAACGAGTGAGCGCGATGGCACTGCTGAGTCGTCGACCTGGTCGGCCGGGGTGTGACGGTGGTTCGACACTAACTTGCTGGCTCTGAAGAAACGATTCAAGTGTCGCGTGCTGGTGCGTTGGATCGTACTTCACGGATTTTAAGATCACACTCTCGGGCACCAACGCACCCGCATTGCGTAGCAGACGACGCGTGCTGGCATGGAATGTAACCAACGTATCTTGCGGACGAAGAAATGCACTCCAAGATTCGACAAACTGCGAAGTTGACATTGAGCCGTTCCATGTGCTCAGAGGTAGCTCGACATGATCTAGGAAATCGGAGGGGAGTTCCATGCGAGGTTTAATAACGGCTTGAAAACGTTCGCCAGTATTTAGTCGCTCTGCCAACCAAACGACGGGATGCCGTCGGTCGCGACCGCGAGGCGATCGTTTACACCCAACCTTACCCTCCTTAGTGATTCCCGGTTCGGATTCGCCGTAGGCGACGACGATGTTGCTAAGGTCAGCAAGGATTGCTCGGGGGATTCCCATCGTGTTGTGACTGCGTCGTTTGTTTTCACGCCATCCGTCACGAGCTTTAGGGTGATCCAATTGAGCCTGAACCATTGCATCAAAAGCGGCAACCAATTCATCGAGCCCTTCAGTATCCGGTTCAAGGGATCGCAGGGCGGCGACGGTCGCTTCGAGTGTCGACAATGCGGTGTCGTTGGGTTCGCGACGTATTCGGTAGTTCCCCGGTTCGGTTGGCTCAATCCGAAACCGTGGTAACTCATTGAGTTGTGGAATGTCTCGCAGTAATGTCTTCGCGTGATGCCACGTTCCATCAATCACTACCAATTGCTTCGGGTGCTCCGCACGCGGGAGGTCCGTCAGCAGCCGACCTTCAGGCCCGGGATAGAGAACGCCAACGTCATCGGCAAGCGACAGTTTGGCGAGACGGTCAGCAAGCGGGAGATTATGGTCGACCAGAAGTGTCGAATTCGTCAGAGCCTTACGAACAATACGGGCCGTATTGAACGCATGAAAACGCTCACGCATGTGTTGCAAGATAATGATGCCCGTCCGATTGTCGATCGTTGGAATCCGGTCGCAGAAACACATGGCGCGAGGACGATAGCACTGGTAGCATCGCACACGTGCGCTGCGTGAGTGGTCAACAGCATCGAACTGCTCGGATGATAGATTCGTAGAAGAGATGACGAACAAGTAGGGTTGATGGCGCGATCGGAATAAGAGCCAGTCGGGCATTCCCAAGGGAAGGCCAAGCAGGTTGCTCATCGATACCGCTTCCGGACTTTTGAAGCGATAGCGTGATAGAACGAACCCGCATTGTTCCTCACTCTTGCGACCACGAACAGTGGTGGCCGCAAGGTTGATTCATCAAGTTCTCAATACGATCCACGAACACGCTCTAGAGAAAGTTCAGGGACAATCGTTCCAGATCCAGTTCCCGTAGCCCAGCGTCTTCTGGTTCTTCCATCGACTCGATCGCCGTGTCGACAAAGTTAGGACTGCTCGAAGCGTTGCTTGAGAACGCTTCAAATTCGCTGGCCATCGAAAGTTTCGCGTCAATATCCAACTCGAGCGTCGGGTCACTGAAAATAGTATCGGTGTTTTCCGCTTGAACTGAATCGGTTACCGGTAACGGTGCTTGAAGTTCCGACTCTGCCGACTCGCCACTGAAGGCTCGGTCCTGTCGAGCGAGGTGGTTGATGACCAATAGGGCATCGAGCGCCGACACGTTCGAGTCACGATTAACGTCAAGGAACATGCCTGATGCGAAATCGACCTGTTCACCTTCACCGACGCTTTGGCGAGCGATCTGGTTGATAACTACCAACGCGTCCAACGCCGTGGTTGTACCGTCGGCTGTTGTGTCGGTGGGCGCGAATATGTTGGTGGAGGCGAGTGTTGACAACGCTTCGGGACCACTGGATGAACTCACCTGGAAGATACGGTCAATGGTCTGAGGCTCGAACAATACTGCGTACATTTCACCGGCGACAAGCGTCGCCTGTGTAATTCCGTCAACGAACTGACCGATCGGGTTCGTATTGCCATCGAGAATGCGAATGGTTTCCGTGACCGATGCCAAGCCGACTGCCGATACGGTCACCGTAGTATCAAGGACCGCCTTAAAGATGATCGCACTCGGGATGCTATCGCCCAGAACGATTTGAGGACCTGCGACCCTTACCGGAATCACGACTCTGGTCTCACGATCGCTAAAGTCATCATCGACGATGGTTCCTTCGGCTACAGCACTCACGATGACCGAACCTTCCGACGGGTCGCTCAGCGTGACCAAGAAGCCTTCGTTCTGTTCGATCAAGTTGTCGCCGGAAACCGGCACTGAGATGGTTTTGGATGTTTCCCCGGCGGCAAAGGTAACGACGCCACTCGGGAGTGTTGCATTCTGGAAATCGTTTGCCCCGGCCGGATTGGAACCACGACCATCGACGGTGTAGTTCACGGTCGCTGTACCGGCAACATTGTCGCTTCGGGTGACAGTGAATGTGAACATCGTCGTGCCCGAATCGCCTTCCGCTTTGTTGGCGTCAAGTGCGGTAATGGACAGGCTCGAATCTATGGGGGCAGCGAGATCCGATTCGAAAGCACCAATGTCGGACGCTGTTCCTTGCGGACGCGATACTCCGCGTTGATCGGTCGATAGACCCGCGGTGATACCAGCGTCCAAGGCCGGACTGCCAGCGACTAACGAAACGGTTTGGGTAGGCCCGCCGTTGTCCGCGAGTTGACCCAATCCTGCCTCAACACCAATCAGATTGTTTCCATTGTCGGTCACATCACCAGACGTGTCAGGATCCGTTACTGCTGTGTTGCGAGAAATGATCGAGTTCGTAGACGTCACTGTTCCTGAGGAGAAGGAAACGCCACCCCCAGTGTCCGCCGAGTTGTCTGCGATGGTGACGCTAACCAAAGTGACGGATGCACCTTCGCTGGCAATACCGCCACCGTTCCCAGAGGCCGTGTTTCCTGCGATGGTGGAATTGATAACGGAAACATCTCCCGCTTCACCGTCGTTGAAAATTCCGCCACCATCGCCAGAACGATTGGCGGCTATCGTTGATCGGATGACATCAATGCTTCCGGCCGCACTGTTCCACAAACCACCACCTTCATTGGCAGCCACGTTGCCGCTTACTGTGGTCTCAGTAAGTGTCAGCGATCCGTTACCAGAGATGTGGACACCGCCTCCGTTTCCAGGGGCAGCGGTGTTTTCTGGACCAGCCACGTTATCCGTAAGCTCAACGCCCGTCAGTTCAACGCTTGAACCATCAGTGAGCTCAATGCCGCCGCCCGCGCGATTGGCAATGTTGCCAGCGATCGTTGTATTGGTGAACGTCACCGACCCTTCGTTGAGCACTCCACCACCGCTACCCGAAGTTCCATCGGCAACATTATTGATGATCGTCGCGTCGGTCACGGAAAGAGTTCCACTCAAGTTGTAGATACCACCACCGCCGTTGTCCGCGTCATTTCCGGAGGCGACATTTCCATCGATCGTGGTGCCGGCGACGATCATTGAACCTGAACCATTCCACAAGCCTCCACCTTCCGATGCCGCTGTGTTGCTATTCACCGTACCGCCGGTGATCGTCGCATCACCGTCGCCGGTGATGTGAAGTCCACCTCCGTTGCCAGGGGACGCAGATCCTTCAGGTCCAGCGATGTTCATATCCAAGCTGACTCCTGAAAGCGTCGTGGTCGAACCAGCCGTAGTTTCAATCCCACCACCAGCGCGATTGGCGGTGTTGGAAGTGATTTCGGTATCGGTGATTGAAACCACGCCACCCAAATTCAAGATTCCGCCACCACTACCGGCGGTTCCGTCGGCGACGTTGCTAGCGATGGTCGCACTGGAGATCGTCAGCGTGCCACCGTTGTTGAACACGCCGCCGCCGCCATCGTCGGCGCCGTCACCCGATGCGGTGTTGCCGCTGATCATGGTTCCCGAGACAATCATCTCGCCGCTGCCGTTCCAAAGTCCACCACCTTCAAGAGCCGCCGTATTGCCATTGACCGTGCCGCCGGTGATCGTCGCGTCACCGTCGCCGGTGATGTGAAGTCCACCACCGTTGCCGGGGGACGCAGATCCTTCAGGTCCAGCGATGTTCATATCCAAGCTGACTCCTGAAAGTGTCGTGGTCGAACCAGCCGTAGCTTCAATCCCACCACCAGCGCGATTGGCGGTGTTGGAAGTGATTTCGGTATCGGTGATTGAAACCACGCCACCCAAATTCAAGATTCCGCCACCACTACCGGCGGTTCCGTCGGCGACGTTGCTAGCGATGGTCGCACTGGAGATCGTCAGCGTGCCGCCGTTGTTGAACACACCGCCGCCACCATCGTCCGCGCCGTCACCCGATGCGGTGTTGCCGCTGATCATGGTTCCCGAGACGATCATCTCGCCACTGCCGTTCCAAAGTCCACCACCTTCAAGTGCCGCCGTATTGCCATTGACCGTGCCGCCGGTAATCGTCGCATCACCGTCGCCAGTGATGTGAAGTCCACCACCGTTGCCCGGTGCTGCAGATCCAGTTGGACCGGCAACATTATCATTGAGCGTCACTCCCGAAAGCGTCGTGGTCGAACCAGCGATCGCTTCGATCCCTCCACCAGCGCGGTTTGCAGTGTTGCCTGTAATTTTGGTGTCGGTTGCAGTGAACGAGCTGCTGTTAAACACGCCCCCGCCGCTGCCTGAAGCCCCGTTTGCAACGTTCAGAGTGATGAACGAATCGACTGCGGTTGTCGTCGCCAAGTTGTAAATTCCACCTCCGCCATCAGTGGCCTCACTACCAGTAGCAGTGTTATTGGTAACCGTGACGCCATCGAGGTTCAGCGTTCCTTCACCTTCTTCGGTATAGATACCACCACCGCGGACTGCCGTGTTGTTGGAGATCATCACACTGTCGACGGTCAGCGTTCCGGCTGGCGAATTCCAAAGCCCACCGCCTTCGATCGCTTGGTTGCCCGCAACCGATCCGCCCGTGATCGTGACAACGCCTTCGCCACCGATGTGAAGTCCACCACCGTTACCCGGAGCGGCGTTTTCAGCNACCGAGTTGCCCGCTTCTACTGTTCCAAGCGTCACGTTGTTCAAGTCAACGGTTCCGCCCGCGGTTTCAATACCGCCACCAGCGCGATTGGCGNTGTTGGANGTGANTTCGGTATCGGTGATNGNNACNANNCCACCCAAATTCANNATTCCGCCACCACTACCGGNGGTTCCGTCGGCGACGTTGCTAGCGATGGTCGCANTNGAGATCGTCAGCGTGCCACCGTTGTTGAACACGCCGCCGCCGCCATCGTCGGCGCCGTCACCCGATGCGGTGTTGCCGCTGATCATGGTTCCCGAGACGATCATCTCGCCGCTGCCGTTCCAAAGTCCACCACCTTCAAGTGCCGCTGTGTTGCCATTGACCGTGCCGCCAGTGATCGTCGCATCACCGTCGCCAGTGATGTGAAGTCCACCGCCGTTGCCGGGGGACGCAAATCCGGATGGACCGGCAACATTGTTGTCGAGCGTCACTCCCGAGAGTGTGAGTGTGCCACGATTAGATTCGATTCCGCCGCCGGCTCGGCTGGCAATGTTTGACGCGATAGTGGAGTCAGTTACCGTCAAAGTACCGTCGTTGTTGAAGATACCGCCGCCGCTGCCCATCGTTGCTGGAAAGGAAATTTGACCTCTGACTTCGCCCGATGGATTGTCGGTGCTGTGGACATTAATGTAGGCGTTGCCGGCAAGCAGGTCGTTAAGGCTCTCGCTCGGGAAATCGACGTCATTCAATCGCAAGCGAATACCGCCAGACTCGCTAACGAAATTGTTGGAATCCAGGTTGACGACAACCGGGCCGTTTACGCCCACGGCTCCAATATGAATATGGGCACCCGTAACTTCCGGCAAAGTAGCATCGTTGTCGTCAGTCTCTATCCCTGTCACGAACAGGTCAATTTGAAATTGATCAGTGACTGGGTCGTAGACAAACAAGGCCTGCCCTGTTGCCAGAGTGGTCACGGCTGGGTTTTCTTGATCCCCCGTCAAGGCAATTGATGCAGACGCTGCGGCTTGGTTCGATGAGATCATCGAATTCACAATGTTAACATCACCGCCATCGTTAAAGATTGCACCACCACCGCTGGATGCACCGGAGCCTGTCGCGACATTCCCGGTGAGAGTGACGGAATCTAGATTCAGCGTTTGGCCGGATGCAACAAAGATCGCTCCCCCGGAATCTGCGATTCCATCGGTGAGTGTTAAGCCAGCGAGGGACACGACTGCTGGGCCATCGCCGGATGCTTCAATGGAAAAGATTCGCGTGGCATTGGATCCGCTGATGATTTGCGAGGAAGCGTCACCGAGCGATATCGCCAAGGAATCAGTTACCGTTAATGCAGATCCCAGGTTGATTTGCGATAGACCGTCGGCGAACGAGATCGTGTCGGTGGCGGTGCTACCAGACTCACCTGCAACCGTGTCTGCGTTGACTACCGCATTGGTATTCGCCGCTTGAATCGCCTCTCTAAGGCTCAACATCCCATCCTCGGCGACAATGTCGATATCCGTATCAACCACATAGCTGGCAAGCACGCGACGGTCTTCGAGTCGCTCGCCAATCAATCGAGTCAGGTGCGTACGGCGGCGTTTGATTCCGGCAGATGCGCGAACGCGCGAGGACTTGGGTGAACGGTTTGTGAGCAACTTGGTTCGGATGAGGTCAATCATGAAGGTTCCTGGTGTGGGAGGCGTATCCGAGTACGTTTCGACTAGCACATCCAGATTCCCAAATCTGCTGACTTGACCGACAAAACTGAGTTGTCACAGGAGAGAAACCGCCGAACTGTCGGAAGCAGGCCGGTAGTGAACGCAAGTGCCGTGCCGCTGAGGTCTCTTGCGAGTGATCGACGCGTTGACGATGACGGTAATATGCGTTTGCGATTTGCAGCGATTTTGGATTTTTTTTTGGCGGGTTATTGCCAGCACCGAAGGAACGTTTTCACCCGGAAAATGCGAACAGAATTGAACGTTTCCCTCGTTGATTCTTAGTTCCTCTCGGTTCCTCCCTGGACGCGAGGGCTTGATTGAGCACAATAGTGTTTCATTCCCACCCCGCCACTTCTGGCGACCCTTAGCGACCTTTCGACATGAAGCTCTTGGCTCAAGCCATTGTTCGTTTAATCATTCCTTTGGCCATTCTTGCCGGAGGTGGATATGGGTATACCCTCCTTTCGGTCGAGGTCGATGACGGAAAAAGCAGGCCCACCAAAGAAGAAGCCGTCCGCAGTCGTGTTCAATCGCTGCATGTCAGTGACTATGACGTCAAGATTGAAACGCACGGCGTCGTTGGGCCGCACAACCGAGTGACCTTGAGCGCGGAAGTTACCGGCACGATCCGGTCTACTGAGCGTGCTTTTGAAGTCGGCTCGTACTTCAAATCGGGCGAGCTGTTGTTGCAGATGGATAGCCTCGATTACCAGACGGCATTGATCGTCGCTCGTGAGCAACATCAACTCGCCAAAGCGACTCTGAAGCTTGCCGAAACGGCTCACGAAAGAATGAAGTCGCTTTCCAATCGCAATAGCGCTTCGGATTCCGAGCGAGACAGTACATTCGCTGCATTGGTTCAGGCGCAGTCGCAAGTCGAAATCGCAGCGGCAGCGGTCGATCAAGCAAACCGCGACTTGCAGCGTACAAAGATCTACGCTCCTTTTGACGGACGCGTCGCGTCGAAGTTGATCGGAGTGGGGCAATTAGTTAGCTCCGGCACGGTTCTTGGTGAAGTCTTTGCCATTGACTACGCCGAAGTTCGCTTGCCAATTGCGAATCGAGAGCTCCGGCATTTGAAGCTTCCGGAGATGGAAGGCGACCCGACCGTAAGTGTGGAATTGCGAGACGCAATCGACAGTGACTCTGAAGCCGTATGGGATGCGAAGATCGTTCGCACCGAAGGCGCGCTGGATCCCGATTCGTTAGAGCTGTTCGCGATCGCTCGAATCGACGATCCATTTGCACTTAAATCTGACCATCGCATCCTGCGGATCGGACAACCCGTAGTCGCGAAAATACAAGGCGAAACCCTCCATGATGTGGTCGCGATTCCACGAGGTGCCGTTCGTCGTTTGGACATGATCTACTTGATCGACGGCAAAGAGCGAACGCTGCGATCGTTGTCGGTAGATCCCCTGTGGACCGACTCGGACAATGTTGTTGTTCCGGGAGGGTTGCTGCGTGAGGGCGAATTGTTGGCCACCACGACTCTCGTTTATGCACCCGAGGGTAGTGTTGTGGAGATCATTCCGGACGTTGACAGTGGGAACGCCTTTGCTGGTGAGCCGGCAGAATTGGAACCGACGCCATGATTCGTTGGTTCACCGTCAACGGAATCGCTGCTAATTTCTTGATGATCGCGATCATGGTCGCCGGCGGATACGTCGCGCTCAACCATGTTCCGCTGGAAGTGACTCCCGCACTAAGTTGGGACACGGTGATCGTCGAGATGTCTTATCGCGGGGGAACAGCGAAGGACGTCGAGCGGGCCATTTTGATTCCGATCGAGGAAGCTCTAGAAGGCGTCGACGGTATTGAATCGATTAATGCTGATGGGTCTCGCGGCGGTGCAAGATTCCACTTGGACGCTCGTCGAGGCAAGGATCTTCGCGAATTGATGGACGATGTCAAAGCTCGCATCGACACCATCACCACCTTTCCTGCGGAAACGGAACCTCCGCGAGTTTTCATCCCAGAGTCCGCGAACTATTTCGACATCTTAGAAATCGCGGTCATGGGCGACTTGTCGCCTCACGAAATGCGACGAGCAGCGCGGCGAGTTCAACGAGATCTGTTGGAGATGCCCGGAATCAGTCGCGTTGATATTGAGGGCGCGAAAGACGCCGAGGTATCGATCGAGGTGAACGTCGAAAAACTGTTGGCCTACAACCTAACCTTTCAAGATTTGGCCGACGCGATTCGCGGTTTTTCTTTGGACTTGCCCGCCGGTGCCATCGACAGCGACAGTGGCACGTTCGTCGTCCGCACGCGAGGCCAAGCTTATTCGGAATCTGAATACGCTGAGATTCCGATTCGTTCGTCCGCGGGCGCCGAAGTGCGACTCGGAGAAGTAGCCACGGTACGCGACGGGTTTGTGGAAGGCGACCAGAAGCTACTGTTCAATGGCAAGCCCGCACTGATCGTTCCGGTAATGCGAGTCGGTGGTGAAAGTGCAATCGACATTGCCGATAAAGTGCATGAGTACGTTCGCACAGCATCCACGCGTTTTCCGCCGGGGATCGAACTGAAAATCTGGGACGATGAATCGGTGGCCATTCGGCATCGGCTCAGCACGCTCGCATGGTCGCTGCTGCAAGGCGGTTTTTTTGTCTTGCTAATCTTGGGATTGTTCATTCGACCCGCTTTGGCGTTTTGGATCGTCATTGGAATTCCAGTTAGCTTCGCCGGTGCGGTGTTGTTCATGCCCTGGTTTGGGTTGACCGCCAACGTGATGAGTTTGTTCGGCTTCATCATCGTGATGGGCATCGTCGTCGATGATGCGATCGTTACCGGCGAGAATGTCTATTCAAAGATAATGGACGGTGTTCCACCACTCGAAGCCGCCGTGGAAGGAACTCGTGAAGTCGCTACTCCCGTAACCTTTGGTGCTCTCACCACGGTAGTGGCATTCCTGCCGCTGATGTTCTTCGACGGTACCTGGGGCGATTACGCTCGTCAGGTCCCGCCTGTCGTGGCACCGGTGCTTTTGTTTTCGCTGCTAGAGTCCAAGTGGATTTTGCCGGCTCACTTGAAGCACCTTCGAAAGGAAACGGGGAAGGGTTGGTTTTCAAGATTTCAAGCGGGCATCGCGAAGGGGCTTGAGCGAGCTATCGCGACGTTCTATCAGCCAGTTCTTCGTATGGCGGTGAGATTTCGCTACGCCGTGATAGCTGGGTTCATTGCTGTAGCAATGTTGATGGCCGGGTACTGCGTTGGTGGTCGATTGGGTTTTGTTGCGTTCCCGACGGTCGACAACACACGAATTAGTGCGTACCTGGATTTGCCCAACGACACGCCACTGGAAGTCACCGATCGCTATGTGGATCGCATTGAAAAAGCGCTGGACGAATTACGAGCCGAGTTTGTCGATCCAGGCAACGGACGCTCGATGGTGGGGAACGTCGTCCGGCTAACCGGCGCACGTCGGCCAGGTTCTGGATTTGATAAGTCACGCGGTTACATGGCGTTCGAAGTGTTGCCGCCGGACCAGCGGACCGTGCCAGGACCAAAGAATAGCGAGCTTGCGACACGATGGAGCGACCTGGTGGGCGAGATCCCCGAAGCGAGCCAATTCAAGACTCGCTCGGAAGACAAGCTTGTTCGCGATCGCGGCTATGACGACGAAGAACTAAACATCGAATTACGAGGTCCCGCGTCGCCTGAGAAACGCAAGGTCGCTCGCCAAATTAAAGCGTTGTTAGAAGGCTATGATGGGCTCAAGGATCAATGGGCGAGTATCAACGACGGGCAAGATGAACTGGAAATCAGTCTGAAGCCTCGTGCGGCTGAACTTGGTCTTACCCAAGCGATCTTGGCTAGCCAAATCCGCCAGGCGTTCTTTGGCGAGGAAGCGCAGCGCTTGCAACGAGGCGTCGATGATATTCGAGTGATGCTGCGATTGCCGCTCGAAGATCGTCGCTCGCTTCATACGCTAGATCGGTTGAAGATACGAACGCCCATTGGTGCTCAAGTGCCTTTGGATACCGTGGCAGAGATCAACTTTGTCAAATCCCCTTCGCACGTCGAACGCAACGACAAAGCTGAAATCCTTCGCTTAGGAGCCTCGCCAATCGACGAGGCCGTTGACGTGATGGGAATTGCGAAAGAGCTGAACCCGAAGCTTGATGCACTTTGCAGTGAAGCGGGCCTGACCTACCGATACCTGGGCTACGTCGCCGAAGCGGAACAAACCAAACGCCAAACGATCATCGGATCCACGCTGCTTCTGTTGACCTTGTACGGGTTGCTTGCGGTCGCGTTAAAATCGTTGGTTCAACCGCTGTATGTTTTGTTGGCAGTTCCCTTTGCGATCATCGGCGCTCTTTTGGGGCACATCTTTTTGGATTTGACACCTTCGTACTTGTCGATCTTTGGCATGTTGGCGTTGGCGGGGATCGCGGTGAACGACACGCTCGTGATGGTCGACTTTATCAATCGCAAACAGGCGACCGGCGTATCGCTGCTTGACGCTGCCCTTGAAGCGGGTGGCAAACGCTTTCGGCCCATCTTCTTGACCTCGATCACTACTTTCGTCGGTTTATTGCCGTTGATGATGGACGATTCAATCCAGGCTCAGTTCTTGATTCCTATGGCTGTATCGCTGGCCTTTGGCGTCCTGTTTGCCACCGGAATCACGTTGTTCCTGGTGCCGTGCGCCGTCATGGCGGGCGATGACGTAGGACGCCGGATCAAAGCGATTGCTAGGTGGTACATGTCGCCTCTCTCCGGTCGTTCCAACACCGCAACCAAAGCGGCGGAAGCTCAGAACTAGTCAAGCAACTCCGGTCAAGCAGGGTCGGTGTAGCAGCGCCGGTCAAGGAGCGTTGGTGGAGCAGCGCCGGGTAGCAACGTTAGTCAAGTACGAAACGGTGCTGTCGGTCAGTGCGTTCGCTTCATTGAACCCGTTGGTTTGTTGGCGACATTCTTGCGATCAGTGCGTGAGCCAACCTTTCAGGTACAAATACGTAAGCAGGCTTCCGGCCATTGACGCCATCAGCAGAAGTGCGAACGGATAGCCAAAAGCCCAACTCAGTTCAGGCATGTTGAACTGAGAAATGTTGCTGTCGAAGTTCATCCCGTAGACGCCAGCAACAGCGCCGATCGGCATGAACACGGTGGCAATGATGGTGAGAACTTTCGAAACGTCGTTGTTCTTTTCACCCAAGATGGCGAAGTAGAGTTCACGCAGTTCGCCGCACGTTTCGCGGTCCGTGTCGGCGGCTTCCATCAATCGCTGCAGGTGGTCTTGGCAGTCGCGAAAGTAGAACGATGTATCGGCCGCAATGAATCCTTCACCTTCGCGAACAAGGTCGTTGATAGCTTTGTGATGCTGGTTGACCGTCTTGCGAATCGACAACAAGTCAGCGCGAATTTCGTGCAGGTGCAGTGGTAGACTTCGGCTTTCAGTTCCTTCGAGTCGATGTGAGATCTCATCTAACTCAACTCCATAACGTTCCAACACTGGAAAGTAGGAATCGACAACCGCATCAATGATCGCGTAGGTCAGGTAGTCAGCGCCTCGACTTCGAATTCGTCCAAGGCTATTCGAGATCCGGTTTCGCAGTCCGTCGAAACAATCGCCAGGTTTTTCTTGAATCGTGATCACGACGTCGTCGAGCAAGAAGATGCTGACTTGTTCGGTTTCAAATTGTTGGTTACCCGTTGGCATCCTAACGACGAAGAACAGCGACTCGCCGTAACATTCCAGTTTCGCATGTTGATAGACATTGGCGGCATCTTCGAGAGCCAAGGGGTGGATGTCAAAGCGTTTGGCCAGTTCCTTTAGCGTGGTCACATCGCCGACACCATCGATGTTGATCCATGTTACTGGCCGCGAGTTCGTCATCTTGGGTTTGCTGGTTTCGACGCCTGCGACATTGTCAGGTTCGACTCGTCGCGGCTTGACCTTGGCTTCACCGATAAGGTCATCGAGTTGGTCGACGGAATTCACGGTCTGGTCGGTATGGCTGCGTCGCTCGTATTGGATGACGCGAATCTTTCCGCGCGCCACGCCCTCACGCTCGACCAATGTGCCCGGTACGGTGCCGACAACGACCGAGGGGCGCTTGCGACTGCGACGACGGGGCAAGAACGATTTTGAGAAAAACGGCAAGAGACACCAACGCAAAGGTAAGAGACGATTTGCCACGAACCCTTTCGGGGGTTCGCCAAGAAAGTTAATACGCTGCCAGCGAACCGCGAGGCAAGGGCTTTCTCGTTTGGCTGTGATCCGGGCGAGTGAAACTCGTTGCGCCCACGATAGGGACCGCCGTGTCGCGGAAAGCTCGGACCTGCTGGACGCTCGGACCTGCTGAGCACTCGGACCTGCTGAACGGGCGCGAAACTGACGAGGAAAACTTTGGATGCCACTATTCAGTTGGTCAACGGCTACTAGAATGCGCCGATTCTGTTCGATTCCGTGTCACCGATTGAGGTTATCTCTACCCGTCTATGGTTTACCTTTGGCTGCTGCTTGGTTTGGTGGTGTTGGTTGTGGGAGCGGAGTTGTTGGTGAGAGGTGCGGTCACCCTTGCTGAGGTAGCCAGGATCTCGCCGCTGGTGATAGGGCTGACCGTTGTTGCGTTTGGAACAAGCGCGCCGGAGTTGGCTGTTTCGACCGTTTCGAGTCTGAAGGGCGATTCGGCGATTGCGTTGGGCAACGTCGTTGGCAGCAATCTGTTTAACGTTTTGCTGATCCTTGGAATATCGTCCGTGATCGTTCCCTTGTCGGTTTCGTCCCAGCTCGTTCGTCTCGATGTGCCAATCATGATCGGTGTGTCGGTATTGGCATGGCTGGCGGCTCTCAACGGAAAGATCGAACGTTGGGAAGGAATCGGCATGCTGCTGATATTCGCGGGTTACACCGGATGGCTGATTCGTTCGGGGCGGAACGAATCGCATTCCGCAAACCCTGATTCAGAGCCAGCGGCACGTGTGACTTGGACGAAGCTGGTTGCAAACGTCGCGTTGTTGGCAATCGGATTGGCGATGCTCGTTTGGGGCGCTAAGTTATTGGTCGATTCGGCAACGGCCATTGCACGAGCGTTTGGCGTTAGCGACATCGTGATCGGTTTGACGATTGTGGCCGCCGGAACTTCGCTGCCGGAATTGGCGACATCAATCGTGGCGGCCGCTAAGGGGCAGCGAGACATTGCGGTCGGCAATGTGGTTGGCAGTAACGTGTTTAACTTGTTGATGGTGCTTGCGACGGCCTCGGTGGTATCCGGGACGGGCGTGCCCGTAGCGTCACAAGTCATTTGGTTTGACTTCGTGGTAATGGTGATGAGCGCCTGCCTGTGTTGGCCGATGTTCTTTAGCCACGCGACGGTCAGCCGCACCGAAGGCCTGTTGTTGGTTACGCTCTATCTAGCCTACACGTTACTCTTGATCGCGGAATCGCAGTCATGGCCTGGGGTGGCGAACGCGAAAGCAGGCTTTGCGTTCGGCGTGTTTCCGATCGTTTGCATCATAGTCTCGGTGTTGGCTTGGCGGAGTCGCGGCGATCGAATCGAGCCCGGGGCCAAGCTGGAAACATCATGAACTACGAAGCTTGGTTGACGCTTAGCGTTGTCGGCGTGTTGCTGCTGGCGCTATTGAAGAATTTAGCGCCCACCGACGTTTTGTTTGTGGCCGCGACTACCATCCTTGCCGTCGCGGGCATCATTTCACCGGAAGAAGCGTTCGCAGGGTTTAGCAATTCGGGAGTGTTGACCGTCGCATTTCTATTTGTGGTGGTGGCGGGTCTGCGCGAAACCGGCGTTCTGGATCATGTGGGGCACCATGTTCTTGGGAAGGCGAAGTCGCGAGGACAGGCGTTCTTTCGTTTGTCGGTGGCGGTGATGCCGATGTCCGCGTTGCTCAACAACACGCCCATCGTTGCGATGTTCGTGCCAATCGTCATGGACTGGTGCCGCCGCAACCAAGTCTCTCCGTCAAAGCTGTTGATTCCTCTTTCCTACCTAACCATTTTGGGCGGAACGTGCACAGTGATCGGTACGTCGACCAACCTCGTCGTCAACGGACTGATGATTGAAAACGGGTTACCCGGAATGGGCATGCTTGAACTGGGGAAAATCGGTGTGCCTTATGCGATTGTGGGGGCTTTGTATCTATTTTTCCTCGGCGGGAAGTTGTTGCCCGATCGTGCTGAACTGTTGGAACAGCTAGGCGAAGCGAGACGAGATTACGTGATCGAAATGAGCGTTGAATCGAACTGCCGATTGGTTGGCAAAACGGTTGAGGACGCTGGCCTAAGACAATTGCCTGGCCTATTTCTGATTGAAATCGAACGCAACAGCGAAGCGATCACTCCGGTCCGTCCCGAGGACCGAATTGAATCGGGCGACCAATTGATTTTCGCGGGAGTGGTTTCGGGGATTATCGAACTAGAAAAGATCGCTGGGCTCGTCCCCGTTGCCGAATCAAGTGTCGAGCTTTCGGTGAGCGAACGACGCAATCGCCGGATGTGCGAAGTGGTCGTGTCCCAGAACTCGTCGCTTAATGGCATGACGATTCGGGATGCGGAGTTTCGATCTCGATTCGGTGCGGTGGTCTTGGCGGTGCATCGTTTTGAACGAAGACTCGAAGGAAAGTTGGGCGACATCCAGCTTCAGCCCGGTGACACACTCCTGATGCAAACTCAGCCTGACTTTGTCCAGGCTCATCGACACGACCCCGCGTTTTACCTCGTCAGTATGGTCGATCAGTGGCGTCCGGTTCGTCGCGACCGGGCCTGGATCGCCTTGACGGTGTTCATGATTCTGATCGTGTTGATGGTTACCAATTGGATTCCTATTTCGATTGCTACTGGTTTGGCCGCAGTGATGATGGTGGCTTTGCGCTGCTTGTCATCCGATGGGGCTCGTCAGAGCATCGAGTGGCAATTGCTGATAACCATTGCAGCGTCTTTCGGCGTTGGAGTGGCGCTTCAAAATTCCGGTGCCGCGTCTGGGATTGCGAACGTAATCGTAGAAAACACTCAGACCCTGGGCCCACTAGCAGCGTTGGTGATGCTGTACTGCTCCGCCTCGATATTGACCGAAGTGATCACCAACAACGCCGCTGCCGTCTTGTTATTTCCTTTTTGCCTCGAGTTAGCAAAGCTCTACTGCGTTGACGCGCGACCGTTTTTAATTGCTCTTACGCTCGCCGCATCCGCAAGTTTTATGACACCCATCGGGTACCAAACCAACATGATGGTTTATGGTCCGGGCGGTTATCGGTTTGCAGACTTTTTGCGAATCGGAGCACCGCTGAACGTGGTGCTCGGAATCGTTGCCGTGATTTTGGTGCCTTGGTTCTGGCCGTTTTGATCGCCTCCGGCGAGCTTGCCGCACTACGCGAGTGCTAACAAGTTTTCGTCAAGGAATCGGCGTCGTTTGGGACGCCGATTCCACATGACGTTCGGGATTCGAGAGCCCGTCAAAGTGCTAAGCTGCCATCTTCAGCGACGCTTTGCGAGGCTTGCTGGGGCCTGCGGGGTTGGGCAATTCCACACTGAAGTCAAACTCGCCCGGTTCGAAATCGAGCTTGATATGACACTTCGACGGT
Organism: Rubripirellula amarantea; assembly: GCF_007859865.1. Taxonomy (NCBI): domain Bacteria; kingdom Pseudomonadati; phylum Planctomycetota; class Planctomycetia; order Pirellulales; family Pirellulaceae; genus Rubripirellula; species Rubripirellula amarantea. The sequence goes on from NZ_SJPI01000001.1 coordinate 3,368,295, forward strand.
TCAACGCCGTTAAGTTTCCAGTCGAGCCAACGAAGCCAAGACAACGATTTTTCCCACTGGGAAATGGCCGAGTGAAGCCTCACCGCCATGATGTGATCTGGGTCTCGGGTTGCTGCCAGGACTGACAACGCTCCACTTGGAAACCCCTTCATCAGCAAGGCCGTCGCAAAATTGCGTTTGCATGCGTTGCTCACTTCGACTCGTTCGATCAACGTTCCTGGCATTAGGACGAATGATCGGAACACATCGACCGCAGGATCAACACGTCCAAGTCGCATCAGGCAAACGCCCAACGCGTTTCGAACTTGAGTATCACGACCGGCTGACGATAGCAGGTTCGCCGCGGCGGTATATTCGCCTCGGTGGATCAAGTGCCATGCTTTTTGCAGGGCGGGATGGATTGCCGAAGGGGATTCGCCGTGAGATGGATTACCCTCGGCTGACTTTGAATTGGTTGGTTGTTTCGTAACATTCTTAGAGTGATTGCGCGCAGACATCGTAGTGACTTTCATAATTCACGGGAAACGTAGAGATTGAGATTTGTTTGAGACGCGGCGCGCTCTCAAATCTGCAATCGCACGTTCATGGTCACCAGAGTCGTAAGGCAACGATGGGGTTGGGCAATGAAACCCAACCGCTCATAGAAAGAAAGGCTGGTTAAGCCGGTCGAACAGTAGGCCGACGCTATCCAGCTCAAAGAGCTAGGGAAAACACGAGCATCGGGTCGGCTTACCGGGGCCGTTACGTTGGGCGGCGTGACCCATCGCTCAATCGCATGCGAGGACGCGGTCAGTTCCGCAGTTACGCTTGCATCAGAAAGACAGTGCAGCCCATTGGCATGCGCCGAGCCAGCCGGAACGACCTGAACCAACGCAGCCAAGAGGACCAAGAAGGTCAGTAGCCGACTTGATACGAACCATCGCCGACGAGCAAAAAGCCTCGGAGTCGAGAAGCGTTGGGAGAAGTCGCAGCGGGCCATGGTTTCGCGAAGTATGCGGTAGTAGCATTTGATCTATCGTCAAACACAACACCGATCAATTAAATTATCTCTTGCTATGCAACGGCGGCAAGTCCATTCCCTGGGGAATGTTGAAAAGGGCATCGCTAGCGCGCCGCAGGACTGTCTTTCCGAAGCGGTCGCCAACCAAGGATCGGGTCCATCCAATCCTTTTTAAGTGTTTGCTGCCAGCTCGCCGCGTCCTTCGCGATCACCTTCTCGGATTCCGGGATCGCTTCGCCACTGCTGTAACGCTGTTGAGTAACGATGATCCCGATGGTGTCCGTGGAACGATCCAACCAGAACATCGTTCCGCTCGATCCGGTATGCAGAATCCAAGTTGCCAAGACTCCGTTTTCGTTCTCAATGACTTCCGATTCGGAATCGCTCGCCGCCATCCTATTCGCTGGTCCTAGGGTAAAGCCGATGCCATAGTAAGCACCGGGTCGCTTGCGTCGGTATTGATCTAGCAACGCTTCCGGCTTCGTCCATGGTTTTCCGTCGACCCTCCCGCCGTTGCGATGCATCAACATGAACTTGGCCAAGTCGTCCGCTGTGGTCACGATCCCGCCGCCGACCGAGGCGTACTTGCCCGGTGAAACGATTCGGTCATCGAGTTGTCGACGGAAGAATCCATCGCTTCGCCAACGCCAATAAAAGCTGGCCATTTGCTCGCATTGTTCCGAGCTGGCGTAGTACGTCGTACTTGTCATGCCGAGCGGTTGGCAAAGCCGTTCTTGCAGGACTTCTTCCAACAATTTTCCGGTGACGACTTCGACAATGCGTCCGGCAATGTCGTAGCCGATTCCGCTGTAGGCAAACTTGGAACCGGGTTGCCGAGCCAGCGGCATTCTTAGCTCTAACTCAACGGCTTCCTCTAGCGTCATGTCTTGGGTGCGGAATTCAAGCCAAGGCCGTCCACCGGGCTCTTCGTCGGCGATGAAGCCTCCGGTGTGATGCAGGCACTCACGAAGCGTAGGCATTCGCGTAGCAGGTTGTGAGTCCGACATTGAAAGTTGACTTGCCATCGGCAAGTACGCGTCGATCGGTTGATCCAAATCCAGCGAGCCGTCTGCATCGAGTGCCACCACCAGAGTCGAAATGATTGACTTCGACAGCGACGCCGCATGAAAAGGAGTGTCCAATTCAAAAGGCAGTTGGCGTTTGATGTGCCGATAGCCAAACGATTCCTTCAACACGACTTCGCCCTGATGGATGACGATGACGATCCCGCCGGGGACGGATTCGTCTTCGACACTGGCGGCGAGATAGGTCTGCAACTGATCTCGTGATTTGAGCGAAAACCCATGTTGTTCCCAGCTTCCCAATGGCATGTCTTGTCCGTTCAAAGTCGAAACCGAACACAAGAGTGCCAGGAAGGTCTGTAATAGTCGAAGATGATTCATCACCGGAGTTTAGTCAGTGACAGGTGACAGGTGACAGGTGACAGGTGCGGGGCAAGGATGCGAGAGGGCGATCGAGGAGAGCTGCCAATGATGAGGTGAGGGTTGCTTCAACGAGAGACCCTTGATCCCCCCTTGGCAAAGTGCTGGGCATCAGTTCACACTTCGGATCTACTCTTCTGAACTTCTCGCTTGCGTTTCGCAATCTAACTCAACCCCTCCATACTGCATGACCGCAGAACTTGCCCTTCTTGGGACCGCTGGCGCGGTGATCGCCGGTGGATTGATGGAATCACTATCACACCGTCGACGTTTGGAAAAGATTCCGATTCGGATCCACGTCAATGGCACACGTGGAAAGTCTAGCGTCGCTCGCTTGATTGCTGCGGGAATGCGTGCAGGCGGAATTCGCACCTGTTGCAAGACCACCGGAACGCTGCCTCGGATGATCTTGCCCGACGGTACTGAGTATCCGGTCTTTCGGCCTTCCCGAGCAAACGTGATCGAACAAGTTCGGATCGTAAAGACAGCAGTCGAATTTGAATCCGAAGCATTGGTGCTTGAGTGCATGGCGTTGATTCCTTATCTGCAGTGGCTTTGTGAAGACAAGCTCGTCCGAGCGACTCATGGCGTCATCACGAATGCCCGCGAAGATCACCTTGATGTGATGGGACCTAGTGAGCGGGACGTCGCTTGGGCACTAGCCGGTATGGTTCCGGTCAATGGGAAGTTCTTTACGGCCGAACGAGATCACATCGACGTATTCGATCACGCCGTTAAGGATCGCGGTTCTGAGATGATTGCGATTACCGAAGCAGACGTTGGAAAGGTGACGCCACTCGACCTAGCCGGGTTCTCGTACGTGGAACATGCCGAGAACGTTGCTCTTGCACTGCGAGTTTGCTCGGACGTCGGCGTGGAACGTAGCGTGGCACTGCGAGGGATGTGGGAGGCCAAGCCGGACCCGGGCGCGATGGTCGCTTATGAGATGGATTTCTTTCATCGACAAATCAACTTCGTCAACGGCTTTGCCGCGAATGATCCCGAATCGACTCAACGAATATGGAAGATGGCGTTAGAACGCTATCCGGATGTCGAAAAGAAGATCGCGATCTTCAATTGTCGCGCTGACCGTCCAGACCGCAGCGATCAACTCGGCGGCGTGATTAAAGATTGGCCGGAAGCGGATAGCTACCTGTTGATCGGAACCGGAACGTACATTTTTGCTCGTGCGGCCACGAACGCTGGGATCGACCCGTTGAAGTTGGTGTTCGCCGAAGAGCAAAGCGTTGATCAAATTTTTGAAATGATCGTCGAGCTTTCCGAAGGCAGCAGCTTGGTCATGGGCATGGCCAACATTGCTGGAGTCGGACTGGATCTCGTTCGCTATTTCGCCAATCGAAGTCGCCGTCGCGCGTTCAAGTAACCGACGGCAAACACCATTCACTTTAGTTGTTTCTGGTGCTTTACCCAAACCAACCGCTGTGGCTCGGGTCGAGTCACGCAGCTACCCAACAAAAATCTCTCATCTAACTCTCAAGGAAATGACATGAACCCAACGGACATGGCGGACCAAATGATGGTCGCCGTCGGCGTGGGGCTGGTCATCAGTCTCATCTTTTCGGAACTCTTCGGCCTAGCGGCGGGCGGGATGGTCGTGCCCGGATTCATCGCCTTGAATCTCGGTCGTCCGTTCGATGTTTTGCTGACTCTCTTTGCCGCGGGGATCACGTACCTCATCGTTCATGCATTGGGCACCTTTATCATCATCTACGGCCGTCGTCGAACGGTCCTGATGATTTTGGTCGGATACCTGATACGTCTGTTGATGGACTTCATTCCATTTTCCGAGCTAGGCTCGATTGAATTCTTAGCAACGGGCGAGGCAAACTTCATGGTCATCGGATACATCATTCCGGGATTGATCGCAATTTGGATGGACCGGCAAGGCTGGCTCGAAACCATGTGCGCCTTGCTTACTGCATCGGTGGCAATCCGCATGATCCTGGTCATCATTTACGGAATGGCACTCATCAAATGAAAAAAGTTTACTGGCGTCCCAAGGCTGTCTCACGCACCGGCCTCGTTCTGATTGCGTTTACCGCCTTGGTTGGTTTGATCATGGTGGAATCCGTGAAGGTCAAACGACTGCAACCTCACTACGAAGAGAAGTTAGCCGCGACCGAATTAGCGGCGGAGGCTTACGATGCGATCAGTGATGCGCGGATGCGGCTTGGTTACGAAGTCGACGAGACAATGGACCTTACGCTTAGCGGAGTGCTGGGCGTGGCGATGTCGGATGTGACCAGTTTGGCGGGCGATGTTACCGCGAAACGTACCGCGATCAATCCGAATTTTGCGGCCGTCACCGTGCAAATGCTTTACGACGCTGGAGTCGAAAAAGGTGACGTGGTTGCGATCGGCGTCAGCGGTTCATTCCCCGGCATCAACACATGCGTTTACGCGGCCGCGGAAACAATGGGGCTTGAGCCCATTGTGATCGGCAGCGGTGCGGCGTCTCAGTGGGGTGCCAACTTGCCCGACTTGTTGTGGCTCGACATGGAACGCATTTTGGTGGAGGAAAACCTGTTCAAAACGCGAGCCATCGCGGCGTCGATTGGCGGCTTCGAAGACCGTGGGTTGGGACTTTCCGAAGCGGGGCTTAAAGCGATTGACGAAGGGATCAAACGAAATGGGCTATCGAAATTGAAGGCCGAATCGTTTGAAGATGCCGTGGAAGAACGCATGGCGTTGTACGACAAGAAGGCCGGCGGCAAACCTATCAAAGCGTACATCAACGTTGGTGCGGGCACCGTGTCAGTGGGGCGAACGCTCGGCAAAACGATGTTTTCGCCAGGCCTCAACTTGCAGCCGCCTGATCGAATTCGCCAGACCGACGGGATCATGCCGCGCTTCATTCTAAGAGGCGTACCGGTGATTCACTTCGCTCAGATCGCCGACATTGCCGAACAAAATGGTTTGCCAGTCCCGCCGCTCACACCACCTACCCCCGGCGACGCGGCAGTGTTTGAAGCGGTGGATTACAGCAAGTTGCTAGCCGCAAGTGTCTTGGGCTTGTTGACACTCATGCTTTACGGCTTTGTCCGCAGCGACATTGGGTTGCGATTGCTGAAGTTGTCCAAGGCTCCCAAAAAGGATGTCACACCTGAAGCAATGGTCTAAGGACTTGGGTTGAGGTGAACAAATACTCCGGTGCCTAGAGCGAACTGCGATCGCAAAAAGGGTTTAGAATACGTCCACGCTATCCAAATGGCGTGGACGTATTTCTTACTAACCCGCGTGAGAGTTTAGGCACGGACCATGAATCGAAAACAAGCAAACGAATTCAAACAAGAAGTCCTCGATCTTTACGACGACTATGCGCACGGTCGTCTCAATCGTCGTGATTACGTGACCCGGCTTGCGGCCTTTGCGGTCGGCGGGGTGACCGTCGAAACGCTACTTGAAAATCTGAGCCCCAACTACGCATGGGCCCAGCAAGTCGAGCCATCAGATCCTCGCATCAAGACCGAAACAATTACTTATTCGTCGCCGCAGGGTGCGGGCGAAATGAAAGGCCTGCTCGCTTGGCCTGCTGAGGGTGAGAAATTTCCGGCGGTGTTGGTCGTCCATGAAAACCGTGGGCTCAATCCTTACATCGCCGATGTCGCTCGACGTTTGGCAGTAGACGGTTTCGTTGCTTTGGCTCCAGATGCCTTGACACCGCTTGGTGGTTATCCGGGCAACGATGATGAAGGTCGGGCCATGCAATCGAAACGCGACCGTGAAGAAATGACTGAGGATTTCATCGCCGCAGCAAAGCTGCTTGATACTCATCCACGATCCACGGGCAAAGTTGGCGTGGTTGGGTTTTGTTTCGGTGGCGGAGTTGTCAATCAACTTGCCGTACGAATTCCCGAAGTGATTGACGCGGGAGTACCGTTCTATGGCAGCCAACCAGATTCGGAAGATGTGGCGAAAATCAAAGCACCGCTATTGATTCAAAACGCCGAGCTAGATCGACGAATCCTTGCGGGAGCTCCCGCGTTCGAGAAAGCTTTGAAAGAAAACAATGTTCCTTTTGAAGCGCATGTGTATCCCAACGTCAATCACGGTTTTCACAACGACACAACGCCTCGCTACGATGAGCCCGCTGCCAAACTTGCTTGGGAAAGAACCATTGCTTGGTTCAAGAAATACCTCGCCTGAGTTCTACCATTGATGCACCCATGAACGGTGCGAAGTGCGGTCTCGTCGTGAGGCTGTATGGACAGCCACTGGCCGCCTTTCCCAACACTCGTGAATCACATTGAACGAAAAGACAATCGCGTCGTCGCCCACCGAGTCGTCAACAGAGTCGCCCACCGAGTCGTCAACGGAAGTTCCAGCAAAGACAGAGCGTGTGCTATCGATTGATGCACTTCGTGGGTTCGATATGTTTTGGATCATCGGTGGTGACGCGATTGCTCGCGAGTTGTTTGCGAGTGATGACCCACAGCGTTGGACCAATCGGGTGGCCGAGCAGTTTGAACATGTGGCGTGGGAAGGGTTTCGGTTTTACGACCTGATCTTTCCCTTGTTCATTTTTCTTGTGGGATGCGTATTGCCGTATTCGCTACGGAAGTATGCGGGGAATCCAAGGGTTGTTTACGGTCGCATTATCCGTCGCGGTTTGTTCCTGGTGCTGCTGGGCTTACTGGTCAACGGTGTGTTGCAATTTGATTTTGCCAACATGCGTTTCGCTCATGTGCTCGAGCGAATTGGGATCGCTTACGTGGTCGCGGCGCTGTTGTACTTGCACACGACTTGGCGAGGACAAGCTGTCGCGGCCGCTGCGATCCTGCTGGGCTATTGGGCGATCTTTGAATTCATTCCACCGCCGGGAGGCGTCGCGGGCGACTATTCCATCGAAGGGAATTTGGCGGGATACATTGACCGAAACTATTTGCCGGGAATCATCTTGGAAAAGTACTACGGATACGGTGACAACGAAGGCTATCTGTCCACGATCCCTGCGCCTGCGACCGCCTTATTAGGCTTGCTGGCAGGTACGTTCTTGCAGTCGACCGCCAAGCCGTGGCGAAAGGTGTTTTGGCTAGCGTCAGCAGGATTGGTGTGCTTGGTCGTGGGGAACCTATGGGGATTGTCGTTCCCGATCATTAAGAATCTCTGGACAAGCAGTTTTGTTTTGGTCGCCGGAGGATGGAGCCTTCTGCTGCTAAGCTTGTTCTATGCAATCGTGGATGTTCTGGGACTGCACCGACTGGCGTTCTTTTGGGTGGTGATTGGAATGAATGCCATCACGATTTATGTGGGCCAAAGGATCGTCGATTTCGGTGAGATCTCAAACTTTTTCTTCGGTGGCATCGCCCGCTTGTCAGGCTCGTCATCTACCTTGGTACTTCTGCTAGGCGTCATCGCGTTGAAATGGGGCTTACTGTACTTCCTTTATCGTCACCGAATCTTCTTGCGAGTGTAGGTGTTTGGCGAAAGCCAACGCTTGTTGATGTTCGCGCAATCTCGTGAAGGCACTGCTTTGATGAATGTGTTTACCAATTTCACCAAGTCATCGCGAATCAGCATGACCAAGTGTTTTGCAATGTTCTGCGTTATTGCAATGTTCAGCGCGTTAGCGTTGTGCAGTACCACCATCGCCGTTGAGCCTCCTTCGGTGCTCGATCACGATTGGCAGATTGAGTTGATTGCTTCGGAACCGGGTTTGGTCACACCGACTGGATGTTGTTTTGATGATCAAGGTCGCTTGCTGGTAATCGAGTGTCACACTCACTTTCCGCCGGACGATTACAGCGGTCCCAAAACAGATCGGATCTACCGCTTTGACGATAGCGATGGGGATGGGGTTCTGGATCGCCAGAGTTTGTTCTACGAAGGTGGAACGGCGACAATGAACATGGTCCATCTGGGTGACGGTGCGTTTGCAGTTGCTACACGCAGCGAAGTGTATCGCTTGGCGGATTCGGATGACGATGGAACCGCAGAAACGAAGTCCGTTCTTCTAAAGCACGAAACGAGTGCGTCGTATCCCCACAACGGGTTGGCCGGTTTAACGTTGGGGCCAGACGGTTGGTTGTACGTGGGGCAAGGCGAAAATTTCGGCGAGCCCTATCAATTGATAGGGACTGACGGCTCGCAACAAAGGGGGGGCGGTGAAGGAGGCAACGTGTTTCGATGTCGGCCTGATGGTTCGCAGGTCAGTCGCGTCGCCACCGGTTTCTGGAATCCGTTTGGCTTGTGCTTCGATGCGGCGAAGCGTCTTTGGGCGGTTGGCAACGATCCAGATTCCATGCCGCCTAATCGTTTGATGCATGTAGTGGACACAGCCGATTTCGGATTCCAGTTTCGGTTTGGTCGTGCTGGTACACACCCCTTGTTGTGTTGGAACGGGGAACTGCCGGGAACCTTGCCAATGGTCGCGGGTACAGGGGAAGCGGTTTGCGCGGTGATCGTCAATAACGACCATCTGCTGGCAACGAGTTGGGGCGACAATCGAATCGAGCGATACGACTTGCAGCCGCGCGGGGCATCGTGGACGAGTCAAACTCAGGTCATCGTCCAGGGCAACGCTAATTTTCGTCCCGTTGGAATGGCGACTGCGCCCGATGGTTCCATTTATGTTACCGACTGGGTGGATCGAAGTTATCCGGTGCACGGCAAAGGTCGATTGTGGCGACTCACCCAAAAGAATTCGGGTCCTCAAGAACGCTATCCATCGAGTGACCTGACGCCACAAGAAATTGAGGCTCAAACGCTTGCCAGAAGTTCAGGTGCATCGAGCAGGCAGCGGCTCGCGTCGCTGCAAGATGCCGACCCCTTCATTCGACAGGCGGCGATCGCCGGGTTGGTTCACGACAATCAAGTTCAAGCGATTGATGTCCTCCGGTTGTCATCGGCTGACCAAATCGTGGGAGTCTTGACGGCAATGAGGTGGCAAGAACTTACGTCTCCGGATTCGGTTGCCGAAGTTGATCGCGACCTTGTACTCGCTTGGGCGTTAAAGCACCCTGCCGAATCAGTGCAATTGACGGCACTGCGCTGGTCGGCCGAGCGAGAGTGCAAGACTTTACTACCGGCGATCGAAGCTTTGCTGCGGAAAGATGACTTGTCGCCTCGAACCTTTGCCGCGGTGATTGCGGCGATAGCCTATATCGAGACGGGATCGGCGTCGGGCCGCGATCGAGATCCCGCTACTGAAAAACTGCTTGTTGGCTTTGCCAGTGATCCTATGCGATCCAGTAAGTTGCGTAGCCTTGCGATCCGCCGTTTACCTCCTAATATCGAATCGCTTGATTCAGCGAAGCTGAATTCGTGGCTCGATTCGAACGAGGATCGTGATTTCGCTTCCGAAGTTGTGCGATTTTTGTCTGCTCGAGGAGATCAACCGGCCATGGCTGCGTTAGCCGAAATCGCGCTGAATCAATCAAGGGAAGAGCAGACGCGAGCGGACGCATTGTCGGCGCTTTCGGTTGATCGTCAGGCGTTTGAGCTCGTTGCAAAGCAACTCGCCAATTCTTCGAGCGAAGTGTTGAAAACTGAGTTGGATCGACTCGATGCTAGTTCCTCGCGAAGTGACGAATCGATTCCGTCCAGCGAAGATTTGTCAGCTTGGACGACATTGGTTGGCGATCAGGGGAACGCGGACGCGGGGCGCCGAGTCTTCTATCGAACTCAATGCGTTTCGTGCCACGTTCACTCGGGGCGAGGTTCAAGAACGGGGCCTGACCTGACGACGTTGGGCGGAACAATGACTCGGCAACGCATCATTGAATCGATCCTGTTACCCAGCAAGGAAGTGGGACCGCTCTACGTGCCGTGGAAAGTGTTAACGATCGACGGCACGGTTCACGTCGGATTGAAAATGAACGAGTCGGGTGTTGGGGGCCGAATCAAGTATCAAGCCGCTGATGGCAAGACGTTTGAAATTGCCCTTGAAGACATTGAAACGCAACAACCGGTAGACCAGTCGATTATGCCTACGGGCCTAGAGAAAACGATGTCTGTGACTGAGTTTCGGGATTTGATCGCGTTCTTAGCCAGGCCAATTTAAGTCATGTAGCGCCGCGAGCTAGCTGTTATAATGGGTGTCCCTCCTATTGCTCCACCTAAAAATCCCACCCTACATGAGCAAACTCGTCTGTTTACGCGCGCTTCTGATGAGCGGCCTTTGTTTCTTGCTGCCTCACGCATTGAGGGCCGGTGACTCATCCCTGCTGCTTTCTCGTTTGCAAGAAAGCTGCATCGATTGCCATAGCGGGACCGACCCCGAGGGTGGACTCGATTTGTCGCCGCTAGTGGAAAAACTTGTCGAAAAGAGCGAGCCCGCCGAGTCGGACATGGCAACTTGGATCAAAGTCCACGACCGTGTTAAGGCTGGTGAAATGCCGCCCGAGGAAGGTTTGGACGAAGAGGCGAAGCGATCATTTCTTAAGCCATTGCATCAGCGATTGATACAACTCGACCGAAGCCATATCGATGTCGAAGGACGGGCGGTGTGGCGACGAATGAACCGCTTTGAATACGAGAACAGCGTCAGGGATTTACTTCACGCACCATGGTTGCAGTTAGCAAACATGTTGCCCGAAGATGGAGAATTGCATCGGTTCAACAAGTTGGGCGACGCTCTTGATGTCTCGCATGTGAACCTCGCGCGATACATGAATGCCGCCGACTATGCGTTGCGTGAAGTTGTGGCGAGAACCACTGATCGGCCGAAGCAGAAAATCGTTCGCTACTATGCGCGCGAGCAAGGTGACATGTATCGACGCGTTCACTACACCGAGTTCAACCGCAGCCCAGAGCGGGCAACGTTTCCTTTAATCGGATACGACGCTGATGTCGATGTGCTTCGCGATCCAAAGCATCCGTTTACGGTGGGCGAAAACGATCCTGTGAAGCGTGAACAAGAAGCGTTTGGCGTGGTCGCTAGCAGTTACGAACCGATCGAGATTCGATTCGGATCTTTCAAGGCCAAGACGTCCGGTCGCTACAAACTAAGGTTTCGCGGGTATACATTTTGGGCCGCGGGCGAAGAAAAGAACTGGTGGCGTCCTGATCGTGAAAAGACTTCACGCGGAAGGCGATCCGAACCGGTTGCGATCTATTCGCGAGCTGAACCACGGCAATTGCGACGGCTTGGCGATTTTGATTTTCAGATTGAACCGAGTGTGCAAGAGCTTGATGTTTGGCTGCTTGAGGGTGAAACGATTCAGCCGGACGCGGTTCGTTTGTTTCGGTCGCGACCTCCCGCGTGGCACAATCCATTGGCAGAGAAAGACGGAATGCCGGGAGTAGCGTTTCAATGGATGGAGGTCGAAGGTCCCTTCACGGCTCAATGGCCGTCACGGGGGCATCAACTCTTGTTCGATGATCTGCCGTTGCGTCAAGAAGGAAAGACGGTTGTCGTGGAATCGGAGCGACCGTTGCACGATGCGCGAAGATTGATGCAGCGGTTTTTGCAAACGGCCTACCCACGGCCTCATCAAACCGACGATGTGGATCGCTTTGTCAGCGTGGTCGAGGCGGCATTGCAAGAAGGAATGGCATTCGCGGATGCCATGATCGCTGGCTACACCGCCGTTTTGTGTTCGCCTGGTTTCATTTGTCTGGAAGAACAACCCGGAAACCTTGATGACGACGCTCTAGCGAATCGCCTTAGTCTGTTCCTCTGGAATACGTCACCCGACGCGAAGCTTCGCACCCTTGCGAGTAAGCACGAGCTGCACCATCCCGAAGTACTCAGTCAGCAAGTCGATCGTCTGCTCGACGATCCAAATTCACAGCGGTTCGTCAATGCGTTCCTGGACTATTGGCTAGATCTGCGAAAGATCTCAGACACTTCTCCGGATGAATTGCTGTATCCGGATTACTACCTGGACGATGCATTGGTTGATGCTGCGCTTGAAGAAACGCGATTGTTCTTTGCCGAACTGATCCGTGAGAATCTTCCCGCAAAGAATTTGATCGAATCTGATTTCACGTTTGTGAATGAACGCCTAGCCAAGCACTACGGGTTGCCACCGTTTGAAAGCTCGCAATTGCGACGGGTAGAGCTTCCGAGCGACAGTGTTCGAGGAGGATTGTTGACTCAAGCCAGCGTATTGAAAGTCACCGCGAATGGGACCACAACTTCGCCGGTGGTTCGAGGCGCATGGGTGAATGAACGAATCCTTGGTGTCGAAATTCCTCCGCCACCGGCAAGTGTGCCTGCGATCGAGCCGGATACACGCGGGGCGGTCACTATCCGAGACCAACTGCAGCGACACCGCGCCGATGATAGTTGCAATGTTTGTCACAAAATCATTGACCCGGCCGGGTTTGCGCTCGAAAGTTTTGATGTCGCTGGTGGATGGCGTGATAGCTATCGCAGCTTCAAAGAGGGTGAACCGATCGCGGGCTATGGGAAAAACGGCCAGCCCTTCACGTTCACCCAAGGGCCCAGTGTCGATGCCTCAGGCGAACTCCCCAATGGTCGCACCTTCGCGGACGTGAACGAGTTAAAGCAATGGCTGCTGGCCGACGAACGTTCGGTAGCCAGGAACCTAGTGGTCAAGCTGTTGACCTATGCGACAGGCGCTTCCCCTCGCTTCAGTGACCGAGAAGCTATTGAAACGATTCTTGACCGTTATGCCGATCAGGGATATCCCATTCGATCGATCATCGTTGCTATTGCAACCAATCCATTGTTCTTGAACAAGTAAATCAAGATGCCCATCCTGCTAAAAAACAATGCACTTCCTCGTCGGACGTTTCTTCGTGGATTAGGCGTAGGCTTGTCGCTTCCGTTGCTTGATGCAATGCGTCCCGCCGTGTTGTCCGCCGCTGAGCGATCAGCGGCTGAAACCGTTCCACGACGTATGCTGGGCGTCTGTAACAATTTGGGTTTGCTGCCCGAAAAGTTTTTCCCCACGGATTCCGGTGCGAACTATACGTTGTCGCCGTACCTGAAGAACCTGGAAAAGCACCGAGACGACTTTAGCGTCTTCAGCGGTGTTTGGCATCCTGACGTCGACGGAGGGCACCCGGCTGATAATTGTTTCTTAACCGCCGCGCCTCATCCAGGAAGTGGTGGGTTTCGAAACACGATATCGCTGGACCAGCACATTGCCGAACACGTCGGGCATCTCACGCGGTTTCCATCGATGACCCTTGGCGTGAATGTTCAAAGAGGGCTGCGCAGTTTGTCATGGACGGGGGCGGGGGTGTTGATTCCGTGCGAAGAGAATCCTCGTACGGTCTATGAGCAATTGTTTCTTCAAGGGTCACCCGATGAGGTCAACGCCCAAGTCGCAAAGCTAAGTGTCGGGCAGAGTATCATGGATGCGGTTGCAGGTCAGACCAAAGCGTTGCAGCGAAAGTTAGGGAAGAAGGACCGCAATCGCGTGGACCAATACTTGACCGGTGTTCGAGAATTGGAACAACGTCTCGAGGCGGCAAAAGAATGGGAGCATGTGCCCAAACCCAAACCTCGAGGTGAAACGCCGCTGAACCCGGAAGATCCCAAAGCATACATGGACAAGGTCCGCTTGATGTATGACATGGCAAGACTTGCTTTTGAAACCGATTCAACCAGAGCGGTCACGTTGATGCTCGATAGCGTCAATTCACCGGCGATTGATGTCGATGGAATTCAGATCACCGATGGTTATCATAACCTTTCGCACCATGGAAAGAACGAAGCCAAGATCAAACAACTAGAAGCCATCGATGTTTGGCACATGCGATTGTTAGACGAGCTATTTACGAAGCTCAAGAACGTGGAAGAAGGTTCGGATTCGTTATTGGATCGAACCATGATTGTTTATGGAAGCAACCTCGGAAACGCCAATACTCACGTCACCACGAATCTGCCAGTGCTGCTTGCCGGTGGCGGATTTCGCCATGGCAGCCACTTGGCATTTGATACCGAAAACAACTACCCGCTGCCAAATTTATTCGTCTCGATGCTCCAACGATTTGGTATTGAAACCGATAAGTTTGCCACCAGCACGGGAACGTTCCGCGGTTTGCAGTTGGCTTAGAATTCACCAAGCCTACTTCTACTGCGCCTAACGGTTACGGTTGAGTGATGCAGTAAACTTTGGTTAGCGTGCGGATGAACAACTTGCCGTCGGCGACGCTGGGTGTCGCGATGCAAAGTTCGTCGAGTGGATTGGTCGCTAGGATGTTAAATTTCTCGCCCGCTTCGATGACATAGGTCAGGCCGTCTTCGCTGAGGCAAAATACCTTGCCGTCGTACGCCCAAGGTGACGCAGTGAATGAACCCTTAGGCGAAAAACGTTGTTTGCCATAGACCACATCGCCGGTCAACGCATTGTGGCAGGTCATGAATCCTTGGTCGTAGAGCGTGTACAAGTAATCGCCATACACAAGTGGCGTTGTGTTGTACGGCGAGGCAGTCGGTTGGTACCACTCGATGAATTTGTTTTGTTGAAATCCGCTTTCGGTGTCAAGCTTTCCCGACGCACCAGGACGAAGTGCGAACGTCGGTCGGTGAGCGTCGCCGACGTATCCCGACGACATGTACAGCATGCCGTGAGCGGCAAAGGGCGATGGAATTACGAGAACCGACATGTCACCGTCGAAGTTCCATAGTTCCTTACCGTCAAGTGAGTAGCTGCGATTGAGTCGTTGTCCCGGGACGACGATCTCGGTTCGTTGGTCGTTTTCCCAAACAAAGGGTGTTGCCCAGGACATCACCTCATCGCGTGGCGTTCGCCAGCGAGGATGACCGGATTCTGCGTCAAATGATGCAATCCAGGATTCCTCTTTATTGTCATAGACCACGATTACTTGCCCGTCATGCACCACCGGTGAAGCGGCTGCACCGTAGTCCATATTCGTCTTTTTCGGATCGATCATCTGTGACCAAAGCAGTTCGCCATCCAGGCGGTAGGCATACAAACCCAAATCGCCAAACAGCACAAACAATCGTTCACCATCAGTCGTTGGTGTTTCCGCTGCGTATGAACTCTTGGGGTGCCGCGGCACGACGGGGCGACCGGTGTGAGCTTCGTGCTTCCAAATCGTTTCACCGCTATCGATATCAAGACAGTAAACCATCCAGTGATGAATCCCCTTCGCAGGATCGCGAACACCTTCGCCAAGATAGAGGCCGCCTTGAGGTTTGATGTTCGCTTCGTCAGCGACAACGGAAGAGACGAACAAACGATTGCCCACAACAATGGGGCTGCCCCAGCCTTGACCAGGAACATCTGCTACCCAGGCGACATTTTTGGATTCGTCCCACTGCGTCGGTAGGCGGGGATGGTCGGCCACGACGCCGGTCGCGTCCGCTCCACGAAAGCGAGTGAAGTCGTCAGCGACTGCCAACACCGTAGGCGAAATCAAAGCGAGCAGAACGAAATAGAAACGCATCGTTGTGATCCAAGAGGGAGTCGATCGGTCAGCTTAAAATTCATCTTCAACAGGCACGGTTTCCATGAAGCCGATCATCATCTCTTCAAAACTTTGATCGCCCCAGCGAACCGGGACGGTCGGGTCAGGATTCGTCACATTCCCAAGACTGTTGTCGAACACCGCGGTACACATGACCTTGGTGCCCTTCGGCAACGTGATTGGTTGTTCGAGGATGTATTTCAACTGCCAATTGAAATCGTACTGGGGGACATTCAAAAGCGTTTCTTCGCGTCCATCGGGAAACAGAGCATCGAACCGGAATGACTTTCCTCGTAAATGCATGTGGGGTGACATGCTGATCAAACTCTCATTGGCCTTCGAGACGTAGCTAGCCGTCACCGTGTGGTTGACTGCTCCAGCCGGGATTTCAAACTCGTGATTGAGTGCCGCTCGCCCTTGAAGACGCTTTCGGACCTTTGACTTTTCGGTGAATCGAATCCCGATGTAGCTGAGGTCGTCCACCTGAGAACCGTTGGGCGTGTAGTGCATTTCGAACATTAGCTTGCTGCCAGCTTTCACCTCCATTGCTATTCCATCATGCAAATCAAGTGGAGGAGTGCCGGGAGCATAGCCAGCCAGTACTTGTTGGAAGTCGCGTCGGTTGTCACCAGGTGGGATCACGTAAACCAAGATGTGGTGCACGACGCTCTGCTGGTCAGGACGAGCTTCCGAAGCCACGATGTACTTGTCTTCGGTCCAGCCTGGATCAACAACGAAGTGCTGGTAGTCGACAACGCCTTCCGCCGGGACCGAAAACGGCTTGTCATTCATTTTTATAATTTGATCAGGTTGTGGCATTTGCCAACCAACCGCAAACCGTGGCGATGCCGGTAGGTCCTCGACATCGCCTTCGGGCATTCCGTTGTCGACCCAAGTGGTAATGAGTTCACGTTGGTGGTCGGTCAGTCTCGCGTCATTGGCGAACGATCCATGTGCCGGATCGGCGTACCATGGCGGCATGCGGTTATCCGCGATGACCTCCAAAATAGTGTCTTCCCAGCCGAGCACATCCTCGTACCGTGACAGAACGAACGGTGCGATCTCGCCTTCTCGATGGCAGTTGACACACTTCGCATTGAAGATAGGGGCGATGTCTTTGGTGAATGTCACATCGCCGATCGGTTCAACATCTTTGACTCGTCCGATATGACAACCGACCACCTCGGTTGTCGGTGTAGCGATTGGGGATCCAGCTAGTAGCGCTTCGATTGCGAGTGATAGTTCGGGTTCTGGTGCACGTTCTTTTGAGTAGCCGACTCCGTATTGATCGTCGATGCGTCCGTGGTAGCGGACTGTATAGTCGCGATCGAGAAGAAATGCTTCCGGAGTTCGCTGAGCGTTCATGGCATCAGCAACACGGTTGGCCGGATCCTTGAGCATGGGAAACGTGATCTCATGTCGATGCACGTACGCCACCACTTCGGACAAACTGTCTTGCTTGTTGGAATTGATCCCTATGACTTGCAAACCGCGATCAGCATATTGCCTCTGGATCTCATTGAGTCGCGGTCCATACAGCTTTGCGAGTGGGCATTCCGTCCCCAGGAATACGATTACGATCGCCGAGGACGATTCAAAGTCGCTTAACGTCACCGGTTTGCCGTAGCAGTTATCGAGCGTGAACGATTCGATTCGCTTGCCAAGGGAGGGTTCAGCCGATCCGCTGGCGGACCCTAGAGACGCCGTTGCAAGTAAAAAACCGACCCAGATGACTCGACTCGTAATTCCCATCGCTCGCCTTCACTTGAGTTTCCGCACGCCTCGGCACCCGCCGCTGCATCGCATTGTACATTCAAGGTAGCAGACCGTAGTCATTCGGACGGGCTGAATTGTCGCGGCGTTCTTGTTGGTCCGGACGCTGTGCATCCTCCAGACGCTCTCATTCACGCAGACGCTAGCGTCAGGACCTCAACATCACCGTCGTCAAGCAGAACGTTGGGGTTACTTGAAAGTATCGTCGTGTAAAGGATCCGCTGCGAAAACCTTCAAGTCGCGAGGTTTCGTGATTCGGGCAATAGAGGCATCCGATCCTGCATTTGGTTCACCGCTTTGCAGGTGCCCTGCTGTCACTGAACTCCACGTTTTGCCAATACGAATTGAGTCTATCTCGATAGGCGTGGTGTCTTTGGCAACGATTCGAATTTCGTCGAAACGGCTGTCGTCATACATGGGCGGTGTTGAAAAAAGCCAAGTCAAGGGTTCCACAGTTCCGAGCGAATCTTCGGGACCGTAAATCTGGACGAACACCTGGTCTTCCGATTCTTGTTGAGCCAAGATCTTGGCAACGAATAAGTAGGCGATGTCGTTCGTAAGTTTCTTTGACAGGTTGGCGGTGCTACCGTTGTGGATCACCTTGGGAGGACCTCGCATTCCCTTGGGCGAAATCGCAATCTTGTGTCCATGGGAGTCTCGCAGTGTTACGAATGTCCAATTTCTTGGCGATTCCGGTTCAGCAAAAGGAAGTTGGCGGACCAGCATGCTGACGTAATATGCAGCGTCGGCATCCATGCGAATCGGCTCACTTAATGTTCGGCTTAGCGCTACATCACCGCTAATGATCAAGCGGTTCCCGCTTTGGCTCTCGATAGTTGAATTCCATTTCATCGAGTTCGGTGTCAGTGTGTAACCAGACTTGGTTGATTCGCCAAGTCTGCGGTCTTGCCAGGGAGCAACCCAGCCGATCTCGCCGCTGTTGAGACTTAGCGATTCAGTTTGGTCGTCAAACGACTCCGAGTACATCAAGCTCTGGTCCTGACTTGCCGATTGAACGGCCTTACGAGCAAAGCGATCTGAAGCAAGCGGGATGATTTGGTCATCGCCGTTCGCAAGGATTCGTCTCGCTTGACCAGCTTCCAGGTGGGTTGAAGCATCGCCGGGCTGCTTAGTTCTGCATTCGATGCTGCCATCAAAGACATGCACTTCCATCGCGTGCCCATTGGAATCAACAACGACGGCGTACTCGGTGCCATAGTCTTGGATCTTGGAAAGGGGCGTTTCGAGCGTGAAACTATCGAGATCGGTCATTCCACTGAATACGACTTTGCCCGCATGTAGCATCGCTCGATCCACACCCAATAAATCAAGGCGAGCAGGGCCTTCGACCGTCAAACTTACGTCGCTGTCAAATCGGATGACTGCGATCCCAGATTCTAAGTCCAACGAATCATTGGACAATCGCTGACCCTCGAAGTGCGACGCACGCCGAGACGACCAGCGACAGTTCACTGCGGAACTCAGCGTTGCGATCGCGTGCGATTTAATTCCCGTGACAGATGCTAACTTTGCTCTCGTGGAATAACTTGATCGTGATAGCCCCATGCCAGCAAACGTTCCCACGATCAGGCTGATACAAACAGCCGTCGCTAACCACGCCATTGCATCGGCAGGCCAAAATCGAGTGCTTGTTTCGGTCGGTGAAAGCATGAGGGATGGCGAGCTCAGTTCGGTTGCACCTTGTTGCCGGTGCAGCATCGTGTGCAGGTCCACCGTCTCTACGTATTTCGCGAGAGCAGCCGGTTCGTTGCTTAGAATCGATTCGAGTTCTCGCAATTCGTCCGGATCAATTTCATCGTCGCAGACTCGGCCGATCAATTCGTTGAGTCGACCATATGGTTCAGGACTGTTCATCCGAGACTTCCTTCAGTCTGCAGTGATTGACGAATGCACGAAAGCAGGTGCTGACGAATACGATTAAGAGACTTGTAGATCGAGTCGACGCTGCGATCGAGTTGACGAGCGGTTTCTTTGGGCGAATTTTCGGCGTAGTATCGCAACCGAATGATCTCACGATCATTCTCTCGGAGCTTTTTCAGACACCCCTGTAGTGCTTCCGCTCTGGCTGAACTTGAAGGGGAAAGTCGTTCAGTGGTTTCGGCAATTTGAACCATCATCGGTTCGCTGAACATGACTTTGCTGGAATGCATTTTTCGACGGTAGCTAAGTACCTTGTACCGAGCGATTGAGATTCCCCACGCGGTGAAGTTCGTACCTGCTTCAAATTCATCGTGCTTGCGCCACATCGTTGAACAAGTCTCTTGCAACAAATCTTCCGCATCGGACATGTGCGGCACAAGAGACAAGATGAAGCCCAGGATTCGGCGTTCTGATTGTAAGAACGACCGCATGAAGGCTTCTTCTTTGTCGACGTCAATTCTTTGATCGGGTTCGCTCATCGTGTCCTTCCAAAAGCAATCAATTCTTGCTCGACACTTGCTTACGAGGTTGCCATTCTGCTGATAGCGGATTTTGCATGGTCAAGCGTACGAGGCCATAGGGAATCGCATCGAGAGCCGTAGATTGGACGCAGATTTCCCGAGATTCACAAAGTATTCGGTTTTAAGTTCAAAACTTTCAATAAATGCGTCCAAAAACGATGGTGAGCAGCGATTACCTACCCACGAACGTTTGTTCCATTCCAATGATTTGCGTGCACAGTGGGTTTCGGTCAAATTTGCGTTTCGGTCAAATTTGCGTTTCGGGCAAGTTTGCGTATCGGGCACGTTCGTGTGACGAGCACGTTCGAGTAGCGTTTCTCGTCAATGCCGACCCTGACGCGACATCGTTTTTCTTTCTCAATCATAGGTCCAATTAATGAGCGACGCTCCCCGCGCATTGTCCTCTCGCCGTCAATTCCTGGCGACAACTGCCGCCGCGACTATGGCTGCCTCCGTTCCCTATACGTTCACCGCTTCACGAGCATCGGCGCAATCAAGTGCCAAGCCGCTTCGTTTTGCGCTGATTGGCGTCGGTGGAAATGGTACCCGGACATCGCCCGTTGGAAAGAAATTTGCGGACTTGGTTGCGCTTTGTGACGTCGATGCAAACCACTTGGCCGATGGCAATGAATTGCTATGCGATGGAAAGGCAGACTTGTACGCCGATTATCGCGAAGTGCTCGATCGCGATGACATCGACCTCGTGCAAATTTCAACGCCGGATCATTGGCACACCAAAATCTTGATCGAAGCCATGCGTGCCGGCAAAGACGCCTACTGCGAAAAGCCTTTAACGCTCACGATCGACGAAGGCAAGATGATTCGCAAGGTGCAACAGGAAACGGGACGCGTCGTTCAGGTCGGAACTCAGCAGCGAAGTAGTTTCAACCTATTCAACAAAGCGTTGGCCGTGATTTCCGATGGGCGAATCGGAAAGCTAAAGAAAATCACAGTCGGCATTGACGCAGGCGGTTGGAGTCCCGAGATCCCCACCGCGGAAGTCCCAGAAGGACTCGATTGGGATCGGTGGTTGGGGCCTACGCCTAAGATGCAGTTTCGATAC